>DATJID010000001.1:0-28239 GCA_035493515.1 Binataceae bacterium (SeqCode)
TTCCCCATCAACGCTCTGCCTGAGCTGCGCGGGGTACTAGAGGCGCAGCGCGAGCGCGTGAGTGCGATCGAGCGCGCGACAGGTACGATCGTCTCGCATATCTTCGTCAGTCCGAACGGCGCGCCGCTGGTAGACTTCCGCAACGCATGGCGGTCGGCGTGTCGCCTGGCCGGTTGCCCGGGCCGTTTGATGCACGACTTTCGCCGCACGGCTGTGCGCAATCTTGAGCGTGCCGGGGTGCCGCGCTCGACCGCGATGAAGCTCACGGGCCATCTGACGGATAGCGTCTATGCGCGCTATGCGATCGTGGACTCGACGATGCTTGAGGAGGGCGTTGCCAAGCTCGCGGCGCTACATGCGAATAGTCAAAGGACGGACCAAGTTAACGTCGTTCCGCTGAGATTGCCCGCAAAAAACCTTTGAGTTACTTGGATAAAAACGCGGGGGTGCGTGAAATGCAGCGAATTTTCGATTCGCTGAGCGCGCCCGCTCGCGGCAAGCGCGCTCAAGCGCGGCTCGGGGAGATTCGCCCATGGCGGCGCCTGAAATGTTCAACCTTGACGGCCGCGTCGCGGTCGTCACCGGCGGCAACGGTGGAATCGGCCGCGGGATTGCCGTGGGACTGGCGGCGGCGGGAGCCGCGGTTGCGGTGCTCGCGCGCAACGCGGACAAGAACGAAGCGGTGCTGCGCGAACTACGCGCGCTTAACGCCGCATCGATTGCGCTCCGCCTCGACGTGACCGATCGTGCCGCGCTCGCGCCCGCGATTGCCGAGGCCGAGCGCCAACTCGGCCCGATCGATATCCTGGTCAACAACGCCGGTATCGCGCTTCCGGGCGGCGTGCTCAAGGTCGATGCCGCGACCTGGGATCGCGTGATCGAAACCAACCTCAATTCGGGTTTCCTGCTCTCGCAAATAGCGGCGCGCTCGATGGCCCCGCGCAAACGCGGCAAGATCATCAATATCGCGAGCGAGTACTCGCACTTCGGAAATCCAATTGCGCCCTCCTACGCAGCCTCCAAGGGCGGCTTGATACAACTCACCAAGTCGATGGCGGTCGAGCTGGCCGCCCATAACATCCAGGTCAACGCGATCGTGCCGGGATGGATCGAGAGCGAGATGACCGCGCCAATCAAAGGGCGTCCCTTCTACGACGACATCCTGAAGCGCACGCCGGCCGGCCGTTTCGGCACACCCCAGGAATGCGCGGGAGCGGCGGTATTTCTCGCTTCGCGCGCCTCCGACTTCGTCACTGGCGCGACTGTTGTGGTCGACGGCGGTTACGCGATTCGGTGAGGGCCGATGGCACCCATTTATCGCGCCGAGGTGATCGGTTCGATGCTGCGGCCGGAGTGGCTCAAGCAGGCGCGGACCGATTTCGCCGCCGACCGTATATCCATCGCCCAGTTCAAACGGGTCGAGGACCGCGCGGTCGATGAAGCGATCGCGCTGCAGGAGCGATGCGGCGTCGATGTCGTGAGCGACGGCGAAATCCGCCGCTCGGGTTTCGTCGCGCCACTCACCGACTATGTCGAAGGTTTCGAGGCGGTCCCGTTCGACACACGGCGATGGCAGGGGGGCGGAGGCCGCGAAACCGGCGAAATCAATCTGGCGGTGCCGCTCACCGTGACCGGCAAGCTCCGGCGCCGGCGCTCGCTGGCGGCCGAGGAATTCATTTACGCGCGAGCCCGCGCGCGACTTCCGCTGAAGGCGGCGCTGCCGAGTCCGCTGATGCTCGCGATGCGCTGGTCGCCGGAGCATTCGGCGGCGGCCTATCCCGAGCCGTTCGCGCTGTTCGCCGACGCCGTCGATATCCTGCGCGCCGAGGTCGCGGAACTGGCGAGCCTCGGATGCGAATATATCCAGATCGACGCGCCGGAACTGGCCACACTGGTCGACCCCTCAACGCGCGAGCGGATCTTCGAGGCCCACGGAATTTCGACCGCGCGGATGCTCGGTGAAGGCGTGGAGATGCTCAACGCGCTGGCGGATGCGTCGGGCGTTACCTTCGGGCTTCATCTATGCCGCGGCAACAACGCCGGTCATTGGCTGAGCACGGGCGGCTACGAAGCGATCTCCAGAGAGGTTTTCGCGCGCGCCACGCGTTTCGACATTTTCCTGCTCGAATACGACAGTCCGCGCGCGGGTTCGTTCGCGCCGCTCGCCGACGTCGCGGGCGACAAGCGCGTGGCGCTGGGCCTGGTCTCGACCAAGAGCGATGAGCTCGAGACGCCCGGCGCTCTGATCGCGCGAATCGACGACGCCGCGCGTCATTTTCCGCGCGAGCAGATGGCGCTCTCCACGCAGTGCGGGTTCGCCTCAGTGCTCGCCGGCAATCCCATAGCCGAGGCAACGCAGGAGAAGAAGCTCAGGCTGGTGGCGGAGGTCGCGCGTCGGGTGTGGAACTAGCCTCGCCGTTGGACTTTAATCGCGGGCGCCTAAGCGCGTATCATCCCGCATCATGTTGAGATCGCAAGCGG
Organism: Binataceae bacterium (SeqCode); assembly: GCA_035493515.1. Lineage (GTDB taxonomy): Bacteria > Desulfobacterota > Binatia > Binatales > Binataceae > JAKAVN01. The sequence continues at coordinate 2,482 of DATJID010000001.1, forward strand.
CATCATGAAGCGCACGGGCCGTGCGACCGGACGCGCCGTCACCGGCCGCGACGACAAGGCATCGCGCGCCGGCGTCCCCGGCGGACGGATTGAACTCCCAACGCTCAAGCCGCTCCGCGTGCTGGTCGCCGGCGAGGTGATCCTCGACCGCTATATCATGGGCGACGTGGCGCGCGTCTCGCCCGAGGCGCCAATTCCAATATTGCAAGTCAGCCGAATCGAGGAGCGCCCGGGTAACGCGGGTTTCGTGATGGCCAATCTGCGGGCGCTGGGAGCGCGAGTGAGCGCGCTTAGCGTGGTCGGCGCCGATCGCAACGGCGAATTGCTCCGCGAGATGTTCGGCGACCTGGGTATCGACACGCGCTCCGTGCTGGTCGACTCCGATCGTCCGACAATCGTCAAGGAGCGGATGCTCGGCTCGGTGCAATCGGCCAACCGCGCCACGCAGCAGCTACTGCGCGTCGACCAGGAAGCGCCGCATCCGCTGAGCCCGGCCAAAGAGCGCGCGCTCACGCGCCATCTCGAGCGCGAACTCGCGCGCGTCGACGGCGTGCTCATCTCGGACATCAACAAGGGCCTGCTGACGGCCGGGCTTTTGCGCCGGCTGATCGACGGCGCGCGTCGGCGCGGAATTCCCGTGATCGTCGACCCGCGCCTCAGCGAGGATTTCTCGATCTATAGCGGCGCAACCGCGCTCACGCCCAATCGCTACGAGACCGAGTTCGCCACCGGCATGCGCCTGACCGACCGCGAAGCGTGGATGCGCGCGGCGGACGGGCTCGTCCGCCGGCTCAAACTCGAGGCCTGTCTGGTGACGCTCGACCGCGAGGGGATGTATCTCAGCGAGCGGCGCGGCCCGCATACTTACATCGCGACCACGCCCCGAGCGGTGTACGACGTAACCGGGGCGGGCGACGTGGTGCTCGCGGTGTTCGGCCTGTTCGCCATTGCCGGGCTCAGTTTCGCCTCGGCGGCGCGGCTCGCGAACCTGGCCGCGGGGATCGAGGTCAGCCGGCTCGGCACGGAGATAATCTCGCGCGAGGACCTGGCGCGGGCGCTCAACCCGGGGCCCGAGAGCGCGCAGCGCAAAATCGTATCGGTCGAAGAATTGCGCCCGGCGCTCGAGCGCCAGCGCAGCGCGGGCCGGCGCGTGGTCTTCACCAACGGATGCTTCGACCTGCTGCACGCGGGACATATCGAGATGCTCTCTTTCGCGCGTGCACAGGGCGATTCGCTGGTGGTGGGACTCAACTCCGACCGCAGCGTGCGTCTGATCAAAGGCGACAGCCGTCCGATTTACCCGGCTGCCGAGCGGGCGCTGATTCTGGCCGCGCTCGAGATGGTGGATTACGTCGTGGTGTTCGACGAGACGCGCGCCGAGCGTATCGTTCGCGCCGTAAAGCCCGACGTGCTGGTGAAGGGCGAAGACTGGCGCGACAAAATCGTCGACGGCCAGAGCTTCGTGGAGTCCTACGGCGGACGGGTCGCGTTGGCGCCGCTGCTGCCCGGTTACGGTACGACGTTGACCGTCGAGCGCCTGCAGGCCGCGGCTCCGCCGCGCAGGGCGGGCGCGGAACTAGCGCTTAAGCGAGCGCAGCCCAAGCCGCGCGGCAAGGTAGCCGGCCGCGCGCTCAAGCTCCGGTAGCCGCATCCACCACGCGAGACCCAGATAGACCGCGCCGAACGCGGGCAGCACCGCCAGCGCCATCAGGCGCGGCCCGGTATGCCCCATCCCAAGTTTCACCGCCCACCCGGCGGCGCTCGCCACCAGCGCGAGCGCCCACAAGCGCGCCACCAACGCGCGTTTCAATCCGGTGCGGCCGATTCTTGAATTGAGTTTCCATCGCAGCAGCGCAAACTCGACCCATGCGGCGACTCCGGCCGACGCGGTCAGGCCCGCTACGCCCCAGCGCTGGGCGATTCCCAAGGCGGGCGGCAACGGAATCGCGCACAGATATCCAAACACCAGGGTCAGCGTGAAACGGACCAGCGCGAACTTAAGCGGCGTGCGCGTATCCTCCAGCGCGTAAAAGGCCGAGTTGTACAGCCGGCCCATCGTCGCCGCCAGCATCCCCACCGCCGACCCGGCCAGCACCGCCCAGACGTAGATGGCGTCGCGATGGGTGAAGCTGCCCGACTGGAAAATGAGCGCCGCGACCACGTCGCCGAGAAACAGAAAGGCCGCCGCCGATGGCACCACCAGAAAGGCGATCTGCCTGAGACCCGCGTCCAGGCGCGCTCGCAAAAGCTGCGAGATTTCCTCGAAGGTGCCGGCCGCGCGCGACATGCTCGGCAACTCGGCCGCCGCGACCGACATTCCGAACAGGCTTATCGGGAGCAGGTACAAGATGCTCGCATAGCTGAGCGCGGAGACCGCGCCGGTCGGCAGAAGGCTCGCGAGCAGGTTGTCGACGTAGCCGGAAATCTGGCTTGCGCCGCGGCCGGCGACGACCGGAGTGAGGTTGCGAAAGACGGTGTTCAAGGCCGTGCGCGTGCGGGCGAACTCGATCCGCAGCCTGCCGACCAGGCGCAAAGTTTGCGGCGCCTGCACCGCGATCTGGGCCAGTGCGCCAATCACCGCGCTCCACGCGAGGTCGATCACGAGCCGATCCTGCGACCGGTGCGGTCCGTAGATCACGAGCGCGCCGATGATCACGAGGTTCCATGCGACCGGCGCGGTATAGGAGGCGAAGAAGCGATGATGGCTGTTGAGCACACCGAGGCACCACGCCGACAGCACCAGCAGCCCGGCGCCGGGAAAAAAAATTCGCACCAGCGCGATCGTCAACTCGCGCTTGGCCCCGGAGAACCCCGGAGCGATTACTGCGATCAGCCAAGGCGTCGCCCACACTCCGAGCGCGACCAGGATCGAAACCCCCAGCGCAAGCAGCGCGCCAACGCTCCACGCCAGCGTCGCGGCCGTCTCCTCGTCGCCCTCGCTCAAGAGCTTGCTGTAGACCGGGATGAAGGAAGCCGAGAGCACGCCCTCGCCGAAAAGGTTTTGCAGGATGTTAGGGATGCGGATACCGGCCTTGAAGGCGTCGGCGGCATCGGAGTTGCCAAGGTAGTGCGCGAAGACGCTCTCGCGCACGAGGCCGGCGATACGGCTCAGCAGGATACCGGAGGCGACCAGCCATGCCAGGTTGGGACCCAGGCGCGCGGCGAGCGGCCGGCCCGCGGCGGAATCCACCGGCGCGGCGGCATGCGGCGGGGGCGCCGCTTCCTGATTGTGCGAGCCGATTACGATAATGCAGCGCGCTCCTTTAGGGCGTCGCGCTAGAGTATAGCGGCGCGCCGGCGCAGCTTATAGGCGGTGCGCAATACTTACTCGTCATAAACAGTTGCCATCGCCACTCATGACGGCTGAGGACAACGGCGAACATGGCGGCCGCGCTTGGGCCCGTGCTTGCTTGTGCCGCCCGCTGGGCGCGTCTAAGCTCGTGAATTCGGCGCGGCCGACAATAGGCCAGGGAGGGCAGCTACGTTAGCGGTCAGCGAGACTACGTCATCGGGCCGTTTGGATATCGAGCAATGGGTCAATTTCGACGCGATCCAGTTGCTGGTCCATCACGCGAGCGCGGTGGTTGCGGCGATCGTGATTTTCGCCCTGGTCGCGCGCCTCGCGATCTGGCTGTTACCGCATGGCCTGGTGCGGAAGATCGTCGTCATCATCGACGACTTCGTTCTGATTGGGCTGCTGGTGTATTTCGGCTACGAGATGTTTGTCTACCTGTGGAATCGGCGGCCGCCGGTCGAACCAAAGGCCGGGATCGAGGGGTTTGCGGCCGTCGCGGCTTGTCTGCCGCCGCCGATCGCGAAGCCGCTGGGCGCGATCGCGAACGCCCTCGCGCCGTTCTTCATCGCCGCCCCGTGGTAAGGCGCATCCCGCAGGCATAAGCTTGATGCAGGGCCGCAGCGGCCTGCGATGCTCACCGAGAACGACAATAGCAACGTAGCGAAAGCCTTTTCGCTCTACCTGCACATCCCGTATTGCCAATCCAAGTGCCCGTATTGCGACTTCAACTCGCACGCCGCCGCGAGTTGGCCCGAGGACGATTACATCCGCGCACTCGTCGCCGAGATCGAGCGCCGGGCCGGTGAGACTCCGTGGGCGGGGCGGCGGCTCAAGACAATCTTTTTTGGCGGCGGCACGCCGTCGCTCTTTCGCCCGGAATCGATCGCGGCGGTGCTGGCCGCGGCCGAGCGCAGCTTCGGCCTAGAGGGTGGCTCCGAAGTCACACTGGAAGCGAATCCGGGAACGGTCGACGCTACGAAGCTCGCCGGGATGCGCGCCGCCGGGATTAATCGAATCAGCTTCGGCGCGCAATCGTTCAACGACGCGCGGCTGAGGTTTCTCGGCCGAATTCACGGCGCCGCCGAGACCCGCGAGGCGGTGCGGCTCGCGCATCGCGCAGGCTTCGAGCGCCTCAACCTCGATCTCATTTTTGCGGTTCCCGGCCAGAGCATCGATGAGACGCTCAACGACATCGCGGAGGCCGCGGCGCTCGGCCCCGACCATATCTCGGCCTACAACCTGACTTTTGAAGAAGGCACGGCGTTCTTCACCGAGATGAAGCGCGGGCGCATCCGGCCGATCGACTCCGACCGGCAAGCCGAATTCTATGCCGCGGTGCGTGCGGAGCTGCCGCGGCGCGGCTATAAGATGTACGAAATTTCCAACTACGCGGCGCCCGGACACGAGGCGCGGCATAACCTCAGCTATTGGCGGCTGGAGAGTTACCTGGGCCTCGGCGCCGGAGCGCACAGCTTTGCCCGCGACGACACGAGTGGCGGCGGGCGGCGATGGTGGAACGAGCGGATGCCCGTGCGTTACGTCGAGCAGGCGCTCAAGGGCGGTTTTGCGGAGGCGGGCGGCGAAACGGTCGATCGCGCGAGCGCGCGCGGCGAGTTCGTGTTTTTGAATCTGCGGCTGCGCGACGGATTTGCTCTGACCGAATTCGAGGCGCGCTTCGGCGAGAGCTTCGACAGCGTTTTCGGCGCGCGGGCGGCACGCCTGTTCGAGGGCGATCTACTGGTTCGCGGCGCGGGGCGGATTTATCTGAGCGAGCGCGGTCTGGAACTCGCCGACTCGGTATTCGCCGAATTCATCTGAATGATTGGGAACCCCCGGGATGGGCGATAGCTTGGCCGCCGCTTCGAAGCACCAGTGGATTAGTGAGAGTATCGGGCTTGCTCCGTCTGTGCAGGTGCGCTACCTGAATTCTCACACCTGCCTTGTCTAGTTTTTTCCATCGTGTCCGAGGCCGGACTTGGCGCTGAATAAAGATATCGAAGATCAGTTTTCGAGCGCGGTAAAAACCGCGCTCGACACGTCGCAATCGGCAGTTCCGCCGCCCGAGGCGATCGGCGTGCCGCTGGCGCAGGCGAGTGCTCCGCGGGGCCACCACGCATGGGCGGTCGCGCTGCTATGCCTGGCGTTCGTTGCGATAGCGACAATTGTCTTTATTACAATCCTGCACGTGCGGGGCGTTAGCGTGCCGTTCTTGAGCGACGAGATGGCCACGATGTGGCCGGGCGACGGCGCCGACAAACCGAACCCAGTCCCGGCCGCATCCGCGAACTCGACCGGGGGCGCGCGCGCAAGTGCCACTCCTGCCGCGACCGCGACGCCTGACGCATCCGCGCACGCGTCTGAACCGACTGCGGCGGTTGATTCGACCGCGGCTGCTTCGAACCTGGCGCCTGCTCCGGCTCCCACGGCGAGCGGCAACAGCGAACTGAGACAACCGCTCGCCCTGCCGCCGGTCTCGCCGAGCCGCACGCAAGCCGCGCGGCACACACGCGCGCCCGCGGATGCATCCGTGGGGTCTTCGTCTTCAGCGCCGACACGGAAACGGACTGAAGTGGCCACGATCGCTTCTGCGCGTGGCCTTCAGTACGGCCCGCCGGCGCCGGCGGATAGGATTCCTGCGGCGCCCGCCGCCGCCGTTTCGGCGCCTCGAGCGAAGGTCGAAAGCACGAGCGCTCCGCCGGCTCCAACTTCAGCGGCGCGATCCGTGTTGGTTTCATCGCCGGATCGCACGGTTATCTGGGCGCTCGAAGATTCCGGAACAATCTTCCGCTGGACTGACCAAAAAAGCTGGCAGCAACTGGGCAGCGGCGTGAAAGCGGATTTGTTGGCCGGCCAGGCATCGTCAAACACGGTGTGCTGGGTAGTCGGGCGCCACGGCACGATCCTGCTCACCACCGACGGCAAGCGATGGCAGCAAATCAAATCACCGACCAACGCCGACATCGTTGGCGTGTCGGTCATTAGCGCCGACGTCGCCGACATCGTGGTGGCCGACGGCTCGCACCTGAGCACCATAGACCGCGGCGGTTATTGGATGCCGACCCTCTGAGCGGGCGGGCGGGCGCGCGCGAACGTCCTAGCGCGGTGGATCAGGCGAGCCGGGCGTCGACGATTTCCGCCACCCGCGCGGGCGTGGTGAGACGGATGAAAACGCCCAGGCGCGGTCCGCGTTCCTGACCCAGGAGCACGCGGTAGAGTAGCGGGAAAATCTTGCCCGGCTTGTCATAGTGCCGGCGCCCGAGTTCGTAGATCGCTTTTTCGATCTCCTCAGCGCCGGCCGCGCCGTTTTCCGCGAGCCACGCGCTGAGCGCGCGCAATTGCTCGCGCTCGCCGTCGCTGGGCGTGTAGTGGAACTTGGCGGGCTCGATAAAGTCGCGGTAGAAATTGAGCGCACACTCCATCAGATCGCGGGTGAGCCGCGCGGTCTGCGGGTCGCCCTCGATCGCGGGATCGTAATGCACCAGGTAACGCCAGATAAGCTCGCGCTCGCCCGTACCGAGCGCCGCGACCAAGTTCATCACGAGGCCAAAGCTGAGGGTCGAGTTGAAACGCCGGGCGCTTTGGCTCTGCAGCACGAACTCCAGCGGCGAGTTGCGCCGCGCGCTTTCATCCGCCGCGCTCCAGGCGCGCAACGCGTCGAGATATTCGTCGGTGTACTGCGGAATCGACTCCAGGAATAGCTTGCGCGCGCGCCGCGGATTCAGAATCAGAAAATACTTCAGCACCTCGATCGGCGCGTAGCGCCGCCACTGCTCGACCCCGACCCCGCGGCCGATCGACTTGGAGACCTTGTGCCCCTCCTCGTCTAGGTACATCTCGAAGGCGAAGCCGAGCGGCGGCCGGCCGCCGAGCAGGCGCAGGATCTGGCCCGACAGCCGCGCCGAATCGATCAGGTCCTTGCCGTAGAGTTCGTAGTCGACGTTCAGCACGTACCATCTGAGCGCCCAATCGACTTTCCACTGCACCTTGGCCTTGCCGCCGAGCACGCTTTGCTCGCCCCTGAAGCCGCATCCCTGGGCGCCGCCGAAGCTGCGCTCGCAGGAGAACTCCACGGCGGCGCGTTCGGGATGGTACGCGGTCACCAGGGTTGAGTTGATTTGTCCGCAGGCCGGACAAAGCGGCATCACGGGCGACCATCCGGCGCGGTTCTCCTCGCGCAGCGTCGGCGTGACGATGCGGATGATCTCGGCGTGCCTGGCGAGGATCAGCCGGAGCGCATCGTCGAAGCGGCCGCTCGCGTATATCTCGCTCGAGCGCATCAGGTCGTAGCTGACTTCGACCGGTTCGAGAAATTTCCCGAGTAGGCTGATCATGTGCGCGGCGAAGCTTGGATGGCACTCGCCGAAAGGATCAGGAATCCGCGAAACCGGCTGGCCTAAAAAGCGCGCGGTCGCCTCGCGGTTGGGAACGCTTTCGGGGACTTTGCGCAGGCCGTCCATGTCGTCGATGAAAACGATGAGGCGGCTTGGATGGCGAAGCGTTGCGTTTTGCGAATCGGCTTCGCCGAGAACTTTGAAGGCATGCTGGACGTAGGCGGGGCGCAAAATCTCGCCCATCGTGCCCAGATGCGGCAGGCCCGAAGGACCGAAGCCGCTTTCGAAGATTACTTCGCGCTCAGGCGGGTAGCTGCCGACCCGCTCGGCGAGCCGGCGAGCCTCTTCATACGGCCAAAGGTCGAGTTCGTTGCGCTCGCCGGGCGCCATCAATCATCGTCTCCAGCGGGATCATCCGAAGAGATCCATGTCCCCGATAAAAGTCCTTGATTTGCCAGGGTTTTTGGCCTTTCCAGGATCATGTCTTGATCAAATCTTGCCCTTAAGCACACGCGCGAGCGCCTCATGCAGCCAGGGATCGATCTGAAGGTCGCGGTTCTTTTCCGAGGCCAGGCGCAATTTAACGCCGCAATTGGCACAAATAAAGGCGTCTTGGCTAAATCCCGCGCGGTCTTCGACGGCCAGGTGCAGGAACCATTCGTTTATCGGACGCCGGCAGATTTCGCAACTTTGTTCGCTCATCGGAGGGCACACAGACGTCCAATGGTTATATCATTGATAGGGGCGGGGGAGCGTGTTACAGAGTTCTCTCCAGTTCAGTGGCCGCCCCGGCAAAATCTTCGCCTACATACTACCTTAAACGGCCAAGATTCGATCCGATGAAGGTCCGATGACTAGCCGATGAGGACCACTGGAGCCTCGGGGGTATCCGCAATGGGGCGCGGCGCTCGATTCTGCAGGGCGCAGGGACCGGCGAAGAAGGACGAACGGGGCAGGACGAAAAAGCGATAGCTTGGCTCAATTACCGCAGGCTCGCGAACAGATTAGGCCCAAGGGACGAGTTTTTTCCGCTTCATGGACGGCAATCTGACAAAACAGAAAATCAAGGAATTGCGCGCCCTGGTATCGGAGGGCGACCGGGTCGCCATCCTTTTGCAGGACGATCCTGATCCCGACGCGATGTCGAGCGCAATCGCGCTGCGCACGCTTTTAGGCCGCAACAAGCTCACCACTCCGATCTTCAGCTTCACTCCGGTCACGCGGCCGGAGAACAAGACCATGATGCACCTGCTGGAGATCGAGATCGCGCCGGCCGACACCGAGGAATTGGCCGCGTTTGACCGGGTGGCGATGGTTGACGTGCAGCCGCCCTACTTCAACGGCCGCTTGCGCCACGCCGATATCGTTATCGATCATCACCAGGGCTACGCGGCGAACAACGCCGCCTTCCAGGACGTGCGCCCCGGCTACGGCGCCACGGCCACCATCATGACCGAGTACCTGGTCGCCGCCGACGAGCGGATAAGCGAGCGCCTGGCCACGGCGCTGCTCTATGGAATCCGCAGCGACACACTCATGCTCAAGCGGCGGGTGACCGACAGCGACATGCAGGCCTTCACCCATCTCTACCCGCACGCCAACTACAACCTGCTGCGCCAAATCGACCGGCCCGAATTGCCGACGCGCTTCGCCCGCGTGCTGGCGCGCGTGATGCGCCGCTTCGAGGTCCACAATGGCGTCGCCCTGCTGCACCTGGGCCGCGTGGAGCGCGACGACCTGATCGTGCAGATGGCGGACTTCTGCCTTCAGTTCGAGGGCGTGGAGTGGGTGGTGGTGTCGGGCAAGCTCGAGGGCAACCTGGTGATAGCGGTGCGCAATCATGGAACCGGCCGGCGCAACGCGGGCGAAATTGTGCGCAAGCTCTTCGGCGAGATCGGCAGCGCGGGCGGCCATCGCAATATGTCCAAGGCGGTGATCGCGCTCAAGGATTGGCGCGCGCGAGAACATACCCTCCGCGACAGCGACATCGAATCGCGCCTGCGCGAATTGTTCGAAGCGCAAATCAGCGGCGACAAGGACTACGACCACGACTGAGCCGTAGGCGGCGGGCGAAAGTCCGGCGCGCGCCCCGGCTGCGCGCTCCCGGTTTACCCGCGTTGTGCCAGCGTCTATCGTGCGTCTATCGTGGAGGAGATGAGCGTGCTGGAGGGGACAGTGGAGGTCGTCAATCGTCTCGGGCTCCATTTGCGCGCTGCCACCAAGCTGGCTGAAACCGCGCGTGCGTTCCAGTCCAAGCTGACCATCGTCGGTAAAGACGGCCAAGCCGACGCCCGCAGCGTGATCAATCTGATGATGCTCGGGGCGGCGATTGGATCGCGGCTCAAGGTCCGCGCCGACGGCCCCGACGCCCGCGCCGCGCTCGACGCGATAGAACGCCTGTTCCAGGATCGGTTCGGCGAAGACTGACCGGTTTCAGGGCAGCTTCCAAGGACAGCTTGCAAGGGCAGACCAAAAAGACCCGCGCGGCGGGGGAGCCGACCCGGCTGGACCGTTGGCCAGCGAGCAAGCGACGGTCAGCCGACTAATGCCTTGATCGCGCGTCCGCGGTTGGCTATACCAAGGCATTCGTTTTTTCACCCCGGATGGAATACCTTCACTTATCCGAGCGTAGTGCGCGGCGGGCGCTCGCTCCGCAACCATCCCAAACCATTACATTGCCGCTGGGCCGGGTGAGCTCGCCGAACACTGAAGCCAGGCGTGGCTAAAACCGGCGCCCCAAGGAGACATCGCTAAATGCCGCTAAAGGATTTTCTCTTCACCTCGGAATCGGTTGCCGAAGGCCATCCCGACAAGATGTGCGATCAGATCTCGGACGCCGTACTTGACGCACTCGTCGCCGAAGACCCCAACTCGCGGGTAGCGCTGGAATCGTTGGTCAAGACCGGCCTTATCGTGCTGGCGGGCGAGATCACCAGCCGTGCCCATCCGGACTTCGTGCGGATCGCGCGCGATACCGCGCTCGAGATCGGCTACAACCACATCGACACCGGCTTCGACGGCAACAACTGCGCCGTGCTGACCGCGATCGAGCCGCAGTCGGTCGATATCTCGCAAGGCGTCACCGAGGGCCAGGGGCTGCATAAGGAGCAGGGTGCCGGCGACCAGGGCCTGATGTTCGGGTTCGCCTGTGACGAGACGCCGGAGCAGATGCCGCTGCCGATCGCGCTTGCGCATCACCTGATGGAGAACCTCGCCACGCTGCGCCATCAGGGCAAGGCGGATTTCCTGCTGCCCGACGGCAAGAGCCAGGTCACGGTGCGTTACGTCGGCGGGCGTCCGGTCGAAGTCACCACGGTGGTGGTCTCGGCGCAGCATCGCCGCGACGTCGGCCACGCGACCGTGCGCGAGGCGGTGGTCGAGGAGTTGATCAAGCCGACCATCCCCAAGCAGTTCCTGACCAAAGACACCGTCATCCACGTCAACCCGACCGGCAGCTTCGTGATCGGCGGTCCACATGGCGATTGCGGCCTCACCGGACGCAAGATCATCGTCGATACGTATGGCGGCTATGGACGCCACGGCGGCGGCGCGTTCTCGGGCAAAGACCCGAGCAAGGTCGATCGCTCGGCCTGCTACATGGCGCGTTACGCGGCCAAGAATGTGGTGGCGGCGGGCCTTGCGGCCAGGTGCGAAATCCAGGTGGCGTACGCGATCGGCGTGGCCGAGCCGGTTTCGATTCTGATCGACACTTTCGACACCGGCACGGTGCCGGACCAGAAGCTGTCCTCCGCACTGCGCGAGCTGTTCGATTTCCGGCCCGCCGGGATCATCAAGACGCTCGGTTTGAAGCGCCCGATTTACAAGGCCACCGCCGCCTACGGCCATTTCGGCCGCGTGCCGCACAACGGGCTCTTTCCGTGGGAGCAGACCGACATGGTCGACGCGTTGCGCAGCGCCTTCGGGCGCGACGGCGGCCGCTAATCCGCAGAAGAGTCTGATCACAATCCGCGGACGACCGTGTCCGTGGCCAACAACCTGGGGCGCGCGGCGCACTGTACACGCGCGCCCTTTGAAATTCGGAGAAGATTCAGATGGAGGCGAAAGCCAGCAAGCGCAAGCTCACGTCGGTCGCGTCACGGAGCGGACGCGCCCTGCCCCACGACGTCCGCGACCTCGACCTCGCCGAGGCCGGACGGCGCAGGATCGAATGGGCCGACGAACAAATGCCGGTGCTGCGGATCATCCGCGAGCGCTTCGCCAAGGAGAAGCCGCTGCGCGGCCAGCGCCTGAGCGCCTGCCTCCATATCACCACCGAGACCGCCAATCTGCTGCGCACGCTCAAGGCGGGCGGCGCTGAGGTGCTGTGCTGCGCCTCCAATCCGCTCTCGACCCAGGACGACGTCGCCGCTGCGCTGGTCAAGGAATACGGCATCCCCAGCTACGCCGTGCACGCCGAGGATCGCGACACCTACTACAGCCATCTGCGCGCCGTGCTCGAAGCCCATCCGACCATCACGATGGACGACGGCGCCGACCTGGTGAGCCTGCTCCACACCGACTTCCACGACCAGGCCTCCGAGGTGCGGGCCTCGATGGAAGAGACCACCACCGGGGTCATCCGCCTGCGTGCGATGGAGCAGGACCGCGCATTGCGCATCCCGGTGGTCGCCGTAAACGACGCTCAGACCAAGTACCTGTTCGACAACCGTTACGGCACCGGCCAATCGACGCTCGACGCAATCATCCGCGCGACCGGGGTGTTGGTGGCGGGTTCAGTATTCGTGGTGGCGGGCTACGGATGGTGCGGGCGCGGCGTGGCGTCGCGCGCGCGGGGCTTGGGGGCCAACGTGATCGTGACCGAGGTCAACCCCATCCGCGCGCTGGAGGCGGCACTCGACGGTTACCAGGTGATGCGGATGGCGGAGGCGGCGCGCGTGGGCGACATCTTTGTCACCGTAACCGGCGACAAGGAGATCATCGGCGCGAGCCACATGAACGCGATGAAGGACGGCGCGATCATCTGCAACTCGGGCCATTTCGACGTCGAGATCGATCTCACCGCGCTGCGCAAGCTGGCGCGCCGCGTCGACCGCCAGACCGAGCGCGAAGTCGAGACCTTCCATCTGCGCAACGGGCGCAAAATCTACCTGCTCGGCCAGGGGCGGCTGGTGAACCTCGCCTGTGCCGGCGGTCATCCCGCGCAAGTCATGGACATGAGCTTCGCCACCCAGGCGATGGCGGCGGCGTGGGCGTCAGGGGCGCAGCTCGAGGTCAAGGTGCACAACGTGCCGCTCAAGATCGAGGACGAAGTCGCGGCCATGAAACTGGCGGCGATGGGAATCAGGATCGATCGGCTTTCAGCCGATCAGAAGCACTACCTGGCAAGCTGGCAGAGCGGAACGTAAATAACATTGGCCGCGCACCGCATGGCCGCCGAACTCCGCGCCTGCGGCTTTAGTCAGCGCTTACGCCGGCAGCACGGGCTGGTTGCTTGCCGGCAGCCAGCCGCGGCGGCGGGCCAGTTCGCCGCAGCCGAAACACACGATTATCAGCGCGAGCGCGAGGAAAAAGCGCGGCGAGGTCGGATGCCACAGCGCGTCGCCCAGGAAGGCGAACAGCACGGTTCCCGGGATCATCCCGACCACGCTCGCCCAGAAGTAGTCGCGGAAAGTGATGGGCGAGGCGCCGGCCAGCAGGTTGAGCGCGTTATAGGGGATGAGCGGCACCAGCCGCAGATAGAAAATGATCTGAAAGCCGTGGCGTCCGATCTGCGCCAGCAGTTTTTCGAAACGTCCGCCAACCACCCGCTGCACAAACGAGCGACCCAGAAATCGCCCCGCGGCAAACGCGATCAGCGCTCCCGCATCGGCTCCCAGCACCGAGTAAATTGAACCCCACAGCGTCCCGAACGCGAGCCCGCCCGCGATCGTCATCACCGCGCCCGGCACCAGGAATGACGGACCCACCGCGTAGAGCAGCATGTAAATGACCGGACCCCAGATCCCCCAGCTAAGCACCTCGACCTTCACCAGACTGGGATTTTCAAACCACTCGGTGTGCGTCCATAAGAGCCATGCCGACACCCCGACCATGAGCAGCACGGTCGCAATTTTGACGATACCCAGTGGAGTGAGCAGGCGGGGCTGATCTTCGGGAGTTAGTATGGGACTGGTGGCGGCCATCGTTGCCCGCTCGGGCGAGCCCCTTATGATACGGGCCGCTGCGCTACACAAACAAGCCGCCGACCCGGGAGTTTCGTCTTTTTGCTTTTTTAACTGTCGCGATGCACGGTGATACACAGTCGGCGCGCGTTTACGCTTGTACGGGCGGAACAACGCGGACTTAGCCTTTTGGTTGCGGAACTTTGCCGCTTGCGTGTCGCGACCGATGAATTTCAGTCCCTGGCGCCGCCGACGGTCGAGGCGACCTTCGACTGCGAGCATTTTTGCTCGTCGTTCTGGAACAAGTTCTGACGCCCGAGGTCCCCGTAAGAGGCAGGAGCAAAGGTCAGAAAAACTCAGCGCGCGATGTCGTTGTGGCGCACCTGGACGGCGACGCCTTTCAGCCCCAGGCGATGCGCGAGTTCCGCCGCCAGCGTGGGCGATCGATGCCGCCCGCCGGTGCATCCCAGGCCAATCGTCAGATAGCTTTTTCCTTCGCGCCGGTAGAGCGGCACCAGGAAGCCGAGCAGGCGCACAATCTCGTCGACGAAGCGCCGCGCCTCCGGCTGGCTCATAACATACGCGCGCACCCGGCCGTCCATTCCGTCGAGTGGCCTCAACTCCGGCACGAAAAAGGGATTCGGCAGAAAACGCACGTCCAGCACCAGGTCCATCCCGACCGGAATGCCGTACTTGTAGCCGAAGGAGACCAGCGCGATGGTCATGGCGGAGCCGCTCGCCGCGCCCAGTACCGCCGTCGTGATAACCTCGCGCAACTCGTGCACGGTGAGCGCGCTGGTGTCGATCACGCGATTGGCCCGTTCGCGCATCTCGGCCAGCGCCAACCGTTCGCTGCGGATGCCGTCGGCGACCGAAGCGCCCTCCTCAGCCATCGGATGCGGCCGGCGGCTCTCCGAGTAGCGCCGCACCAGGACCTCGTCCGAGGCGTCGAGAAAAAGCACTTCGAGGCGGAAGCCGGCGAGTTCCAACTCGCTGAAGACGCGGGGCCACTGGGGAAAAAAGAGCCGCTCGCGCGCGTCGATGCCGAGCGCTACGCCGGCGAGCCCCGGATCGCGCTCCGTCGCCAACCGCATCACCGACTCGGCCAGCGCGACCGGCATATTGTCAACGCAGTAGAAGCCCAGGTCCTCGAGCACGCGCATCGCGGACAGGCGCCCGGAGCCCGAAACACCGGTGACGATGATCAGACGCGGATTGCGCGCCGCCGCGGGGCAAGCGGAGGAGTCGAGGGCGGTGCCGGTCTTTCTCGATCTGCCGGTCTTTCTCAAACTGCCGGTCTTTCTCAAACTGCCGGTCTTGTCGGAGCTGCGGGACTCGTCAGAACTGCCGGAGTTGCCGAACTCGCCGGACTCGTCGAACTTGTCGAACTTGCCGGCAGCGGCCGCAGCCGACCCGGCCGTTGCGCCCATCTTGCGCGGGCGCGACCGCTGCCCACGAGCCATCGCAATGAAAGGCGCGCCGGCAGAGCACCCTGCCTCAGTGCCGGGCGTCTTCCTCCTTGATCAGGCGAAAAATCTCGGCCGCGTCCGGTGCGCTGCTCAGCCGCTCGCGAAAAGCCGGATCCTTCATCAGGCGCGATACGCGAGCGAGCGCCTTGAGATGCAGGCTGGCCGAATCTTCGGGCGCGACCAGTAAAAAGAACAGATGGGTGAGGCCGCCGTCGAGTGAGTCGAAATCCACCCCCCGCACATGGCGTCCAAAGACCCCGATGATGCTCCTTACGCCCGCAAGTTTGCCATGGGGGATGGCGATGCCGTCGCCGATCGCGGTCGAACCCAGCCGCTCGCGCTCCGCCAGCACGGCCAACAGCGCCGAGGGAGCAATCTCGCTATGTTTGCTGGCGAGGGAATCCGCCAGTTCATGCAGGACCTCGGGTTTGGTATTGCCCTTGAGTTCCGGCAACACCATATCAGGACTCAGGATTTCGATAATTTTCATTGCCTGTTCAGCGCACCGATTATCGCATCGGGAAGCGGTCCGGGCGAGCGTGCGATGGAGCCGCGAAGAGGCCGCAAGGCGCGCTGCCCCTGTAGGCAGAGGCCGCTTACCGCCTACGAGCGGGAATCGCTCTCCGCTTCCTCAGCCGCGCTCATGACCTCACCCGCCGACCGGGCGCGCCATTTCTTAGCCTCGATTTTCTCCAGATGTTTCTTGAGTTGCCGCTGGACCTTGTCCGCGAG
The DNA here is from genome assembly GCA_035493515.1 of Binataceae bacterium (SeqCode). Classification (GTDB taxonomy): domain Bacteria; phylum Desulfobacterota; class Binatia; order Binatales; family Binataceae; genus JAKAVN01. Next base: position 18,431 of record DATJID010000001.1, read on the forward strand.
CAGATCGATGACCGAGTAAAGGTCCTTGGTCTCCTGCTGCGCCGCGACCACTGCCAGACGGCCCGATTTGACTGTAACTTCGCCACACTGGCGGTATTTATCCACTGACAGGATCAAATGCACGGTGCACGGGCGCTTCAAGGCCTCGGCCACGTGGCCGAGCTTGCGTTCACCGTACTGGCGGATCGCCTCGGTCGGCTCGACGTGACGGAAGGTCACGGTGACCTGGGCGACCGGCCGCTGCTTGAGCTGCTCGCGGCGGCGCAATTTGCGTTCGGCCACCCGTCCGCGCTTGGGCGCCGGCTCTTTCATCGCCATCTAACACCTCGTTTCACCACCCCTTTTCTGTTTCCAACAACGCGATCAACTGACCTTCTTGCGGCGCGCCGACGGCAGGATGCCGAGGGCTTGACGGTACTTGGCCACCGTACGGCGCGCGATATTGATCTGATCGCGGCGCAGAACTTCGGCGATGGCCTGGTCGGACAGCGGATCGTGATGCTGCTCGATCGCCACCATCGCGCGGATCTTCTCCTTGACCGTCTCGGCGCTTACGTCCTCGCCGCTGGTTCCTTTGACGCCCGAGGTGAAGAAAAACTTCATCTCGAAGATGCCCTGCTGGGTGTGAGCGTATTTGTTGGCGGTCGCGCGGCTGATAGTCGACTCGTGCATCCCGATATCTTCGGCCACGTCCTTGAGCACCAGCGGGCGCAGATGGGTGATGCCGTGATCGAAGAACGCGCGCTGGAACTTCACGATCGAGCTCGCGACCTTGAAGATCGTTTGCTGGCGCTGATAGATCGACTTGACCAGCCAGCGCGCCGAGCGCAGCCGCTCCTGCAGATATTCCTTGGTGTCGGCGGCGACCGCGCTGTCGCTCAGCACGCGCTGGTAATAACCCGCCAGCCGCAGCCGCGGCACCGCGCCGTCGTTGAGTAATACCACGTAGTCCTCGCCCATCTTGTGGATGAAGACGTCGGGTACGATGTAGGCCGGCTCCTGGCCGCCGTAGTCGCGTCCCGGCTTGGGCTCGAGCAGTGAAATCACCTTGGCCGCCTGGCCCACCACCTCGACGGTGACCCCAAGCGAGCGCGCGATTTCGGCATAGCGATGCTTCTCGAGCAGGTCGAGATGGTTGAGCACGATCCGCGCCGCCAGCGACTCCTCCATCCCGATGTTGCATAGCTGCTGGTAGAGGCACTCGCGAAGATCGCGCGCCGCCACCCCGGGCGGGTCGAATCGCTGCACGCGTTTGAGCACCCGCTCGACGGCGTCCGCGTCGGTCTCGAGCTGCGCCGCGAGATCCTCGACCGGCGTTTCCAGGTAACCGTCGTCGTTGAGATTGTAGATGATGGTCGCGCCGATGATTTGCTGGTTGTGATCCAGCGAGGACATCCGCAGCTGCCACATCAGATGGTCTTCGATCGAGGTACGCCGGGTGAGCGTGTTCTCCAGCGTCTGGCGGCGTTCGTCGTCGGGCTCGGATTCCTGGTTGTCCTGCCAGTTGTTGGAGTAATTTTCGAGGTATTCGCGCCAGTCGAGCTTGTCGAGGCGGCCGTCCTCCTTGATCTCCGTGGTGGCGTCGCGCGCCTCGCTCGTCATCCCCTCGGCCATCGGCTGCTCGTCGCCATTGCCGTTCCATTCCGACTCGGTCGCCGCCGCCCCCGGTTCGGGCTCGGGCGGCAGCAGGTCGGGTTCTGTTCCCGGTATGGGGTCAGGCGCCGCGGCCATCCCGTCGTCGGCGGCGGTCGCGGTGGGGCTGCGCTCCTCTACCATCTCGAGCAGGGGATTGGATTCGAGTTCGGTCTGGACGACGGCTTCCAGCTCGGGCAGAGACAGTTGCAGAATCTTGATCGCCTGCTGCAACTGCGGCGTCATCACCAGTTGCTGTCGCAGCCGTAGGTCTTGTCCTAGTTTTAATTCAGGCGCCATGTTAGTCGCCGCTCGCTAAGGCGACTTAGCGACGGTGGTCTTATTATCGCGGGTTTTCTTGTCCTTAGGGAAGAACACCGCCCGTGCTCCCTCGACCTCGCTCTTGCCCGTGTCAAGATGCACCGTGATTTTGCTGCCAGTCACCTGATCCTCGCCATCGTGGACCACAGGACTGCCGGTCAGCGTCACGGTATGCTTGGCCTGGTCGAGCACGGCGTGATCGCCGGTCGCCCATCGCGTGCCCTGACTCATGCGCACATTGTCGTTGGCGACCATCTTTTGGACCTCATGGAAGTCCTTGCCATAGGTCACCGTCAATGTATCGCTGGTCAGGGTCGCGTCGGCCTGGACCGCATGAACGTGGCCGCGAAAGGTGATGATGTTGCCCTTGTAATCGAGATCCAGCGTGTCCGACTTGATGTCGACCGGGCCCTTGTTACCCGAAAACTGCAGCGACGAAAACGGACTGTCGCTTTCTTTGCTGTCCTTGTCGTTCTTCGAATCCGTAGCTGTATCTTTGGAATCCGTTTTGGCCGAAGCCGATTGCGTGGCGCTCTCGGAGTGCGCGTGCTGCGCTCCCCGGTGCTTGCCGTTGGCGATGGGCCTGGCTTTCGCGCGCGGGGCCGCCGTGGCGAGAGCGGCCGGCCCTTCGGCGCCGCCGACAGAGCCCGGCGCGGCGGTATTTGGCGCAGCAGACGTCTCGCCGGACGGAGCCACACCGCCGGCTGACGCCGCCGGCGTTTCCGTGCCTCCCGCGCCAGCCTGCGCCCCGGCGCCGCCGGAGTCCGCGGCGCCCGCCGCTGCGGGCGGCGCCTCTGCGGACGGCGCCGCCGCGCTCGCATCCCCGCCACCAGCCGCCGCCGGCGCTCCGCCTGCGGCGGCGGCGCGCGGCGGCTTGCGAATGCTCGCGCCCGGCAGCGCCGCGCTCGACCCCGCCGCGGTGGGAGCCGCCGTCGCAGCGGCCTCGGGCGCGGAAGACGCATCCTGCGCGAGCGCGCCATGTGGCGCGCTCGCGCAGAGCGCCAGCACGACCATTGCGCTTAGCGGCGATGCGGCGCGCCGCCGCCGGCGCCACGAGAAGCGAGAGGCGGCGCGAGCCATGCCGTTAGGACTTGCCTGATTTGAGATCACTGCTCTTCTTCGGAATCACCACGGTGTTGGTCTGGCTTAGCAGGGTGAAGTTGCGCTCGTTGGGATGGCCAGTGAGGCCCACGCCGGTAACCGTCATCCCCTGGCCCTGGACTTCGACCTGGCCGGGCGCGTTAACCACATCTTTGTCGGGAGAGAAGGTCGCCTCGGCCGTTTTCAGCTCGAAGTCGCCATAATTGATCCGCAGACCGCCGCTTAAGTGCGCCTGGTTGATATGATTGCCGGTCACCGAGATTTCCGCGCGCGGCGCCGAGACCTTGACGTTCTTGCCGTCCTTGGAAACCATCGACAATTCCGCGTCGGTGAGTACCAGCGAGGTCTTGTCGTGCGAGTAACTGGCCTCGCGCGCGCTCAGGTGCCATTGGCTCTGGGCGCCACTCATTTGCGTCCACTTGAGATTGTGCGCGTGCAGCAACGCGCTGGGCACCAGGTCGGCCATCTGCTGCATGGTGGTGGCGGGGGCGCGATGGCGTACGACATAGATAGCGACCGCGAGCACCACTGCCAGTGCCGCGGCGCCGAACAGACCCATCGCCTTGGCCACCCGCTTCGGACTCATCGCATCGCTCCATCGATGAGGCTATCAGCGGGGGTTTGGAGTGTAAATCAATCCTTGCCGGCGCGCCGCGTGCGCTCCAGGCGCGACCTGAAACGGGCCGCCAGATAGGTCAGGCCTGCGGCCCAGATAAGACTGTTGGGCACTGAGAGCAGCGGAAAATAATTGTCGCTTTGCGATCCCGCCAGATGAATCAGCGGCAAACCGAGCAAACCGAAGAGCAGGTACCAGTCCGTGCCGCGCGAAGCGTTGGCCCACGCCATCGCCTGCGCGATCCAATGGGCGGCGAAAAAACTGAAGAACACAAGTGCGGTCGCCAGGTTGTCCGAGAGCGCCCGCCAGGCCGAGCGCGGGCTCTCGTCGGCCGGCCGCGCCGTGACGCGCCGCAACTGGCTAATCGCGGCGCGCCGCCTCGCGCGCCGCCGCGTCGATGCGCGTGACGTCGGCGAGCAGGGCCGCCAGCCGATCGAGCGGATAGGAATTGGGACCGTCGCTCAGCGCATGGTCGGGGTCTTCATGCACCTCCATGAACAGCGCGTCTACGCCCACCGCCACCGCCGCGCGCGCCAGCGGCGCCACGAACTCGCGCTGGCCGCCCGACCGCGCGCCGCCGGCGCCCGGTAATTGCGCCGAGTGGGTCGCGTCGAACACCACCGGGTAGCCAAAGGCGCGCATGATGACCAGCGCGCGGAAATCGCTCACCAGGTTGTTGTAGCCGAACGAAAAGCCGCGCTCCGTGACGATCAAGCGATTGCTGCCGAAGCTCTCGGCCTTGGCCACTACCGCACGCATGTCCCACGGCGCGAGGAATTGTCCCTTCTTCAGGTTGACCGCGGCGGCGGTCTTCGCCGCCGCCGCTATCAGGTCGGTCTGGCGCGAAAGCAGCGCCGGGATCTGCAGCACGTCGGCCACCTCGGCCGTTGGAGCGGCTTGCGCGGGCTCATGAATGTCGGTCAGCACCGGGAGGCCGGTTTCGCGCTTTACCCGTTCCAGCACGCGCAAGCCCTCCTGCAGGCCGGGGCCGCGAAACGAATCCTGGCTGGTGCGGTTGGCTTTATCGAACGACGACTTGAAAACGATCGGAACGCCGCTGGTGCGTGAAATCGCGGCGAGCCGCTCGGCGTGGCGCAGGCAGGCCTCCGGGCTTTCAATCACGCATGGCCCCGCGATCAGCACGAGGCGCGGGCCGCCGAAAACCACCGCGCCCGCCGCTACCAGGCGCTTGCTCACGATACCGCTTTGAGCGCACGTACCTTGGCCGAGCGCTCGGGCGCAGTCTCGGCGCGCCGCACGACCGCCGCCCGGATGAGCCCGCGGAACAGCGGATGGCAATCCCACGGACGCGAGCGCAACTCGGGATGAAACTGGCAGCCGAGGAACCATGGATGGCCCGGGAGTTCCATGATTTCGACCAGTTGGTCGTCGGGCGAAGTGCCGGTGGCCTTGAAGCCGGCCTCCTCCAGCGCCTTGCGGTAGGCGTTATTGACTTCGTAGCGATGACGATGGCGCTCGGCGATGCGGCTGCGGCGGTAGAGCGAGAGCGCGACCGACCCGGAACTGATGACGCATGGGTACGCCCCCAGGCGCATCGTGCCGCCCTTGCGATCGACCGCCTTCTGGTTCTCCATGATGTCGATCACGGGATCGGGCGTGTCTTCCTGGACCTCGCGCGAGTTGGCCTTCTTGAGCCCGACCAGGTCGCGCGCAATTTCGATCACCATCATCTGCAGGCCCAGGCAAATTCCGAGAATCGGCACCCGGTTCTCGCGCGCGTAGCGCACCGCGCGAATCTTGCCCTCGATCCCGCGCTCACCGAAGCCGCCCGGAATGATAATCGCGTCGGCCGTCCCCAGGCGCGTCGCCGGATTGCCCTTTTCCAGCTCTTCGGCGTCCACATAGTCGATTACGACCCGCGCCTCGTTGGCGATCGCGCCATGGGCGATCGCTTCGTGCAGGCTCTTGTAGGAATCGACCAGGTTGACGTACTTGCCGACCACCGCGACGTTGACCGTGGTCTTGGGATTCTGCACGGTCTTGACGATCCGCCGCCACTTGGCGAGGTTGGGCGCGCCGGTCCAGATGTTGAGCTTTTCGACCACCCGCTGGTCGAATCCTTCCTCGTGAAAGCGCAGCGGCACTTCATAGATCGATTCGACGTCGCGCGCCGAGATGACGCAGTTCTCTTCGACATTGCAAAAGTGCGCGATTTTGGCCTTGACCTTCTTGTCCAGCGGCCGATCGCTGCGGCAGAGCAGGATGTCGGGCTGGATGCCGAGGCCGGTCAGCTCCTTGACGCTGTGCTGGGTCGGCTTGGTCTTGAGCTCGCCGGCCGCCGGGATGAACGGCACCAGGGTCAGATGGACGTAGAGCACGTTGTCGCGCCCGTAATCCCAGCGGAACTCGCGGATTGCCTCGAAGAACGGCAGGCTCTCGATATCGCCGACCGTGCCGCCGACCTCGACGATCGCGAGGTCGAAACCTTCGGCGGCTTCGCGGATGCGTTTTTTTATTTCGTCGGTGATGTGCGGGATGACCTGGACGGTCGCGCCGAGGTAATCGCCGCGGCGCTCTTTCTGAATCACGGTGTCGTAGATCTGGCCGGTGGTGCAGTTGTTCCGCCGGCTCATCCGGGTTTCAAGGAAGCGCTCGTAGTGGCCGAGGTCGAGGTCGGTTTCCGCGCCGTCATCGGTCACGAAAACTTCGCCATGTTGCAGCGGGCTCATCGTGCCGGGATCGACGTTGATGTACGGGTCCATCTTGAGCAGCGTCACGCGCAGTCCCCGCCCTTCCAGCAGCGCGCCGAGCGACGCCGCCGCCAGCCCCTTGCCCAGCGATGACACCACGCCGCCGCTTACGAAGATGAACTTGGTCTTGTTGTCGCGATCCAATGTCGGACCCTCCCCTGGCGTCAGCCGCCAAGCCGCCGTGCGTGCGTGCGCGCTCGCGTGAGGTCCTCGGCCGTATCTACCTCAAGCGAAGGCGCCACGGAAGCCACCACCCGGATACGAAAGCCGCGCTCCAGCGCGCGCAGTTGTTCGAGCTTTTCCAACGCCTCGAGCACGCCCGGCTCAAGCCGCGCAAAGCGCAGCAGGAAGTCGCGGCGGTAGGCGTATACCCCGATATGGCGCAGCGCTTCGGTGGGCGGCGCAGCACCCTCGCGCGGCCACGGAATCGGCGCGCGCGAGAAATAGAGCGCGTTACCGCGCGCGTCGCAGACCACTTTCACCACGTTGGGATTATGCCATTCGTGGGCATCCGCGATCGGCGTCGCCAGCGTGGCCATCGCGATTTCGCCGTCGGCGCGCATCGGCGCGGCCAGCGCGTCGAGGTCGGCCGGATCGATAAACGGCAAGTCGCCCTGCACGTTGACATAAATATCGGCCGGCACTTTGGCGGCGACTTCCGCGATCCGATCGGTGCCGCTTGGATGCGCCGGCGAAGTCATCATCGCCTCGCCCCCCGCAAGCGAGACCGCGCGCGCGATCCGCTCATCATCGGTCGCGACGATCACGCGGCCGAGCGCCTGCGACCTCGCGGTCTGGCGCCACACCCGCACGACCATCGGCACGCCCTCGATTTCGACCAGCGCCTTGCCCGGCAGCCGGGTCGAGGAAAAACGCGCCGGGATGACGCCGACTACTTCAGCGGGCATCGAAGGGACTCCGGACGGATTGTATAGGAACCGAGGGACTCTGAGCGCGACCGCACAATAATTAGTAGCTGGCGGCGCCCTATGATGTCAATTTCGCGCCCGGATTTTGCTTCCCAGCTCGTAAATCACGCCCGAAGTTCTGCGGCAGGAAATTGGCCATCCCCGCTTTTTCAACAGGACGGGCGGCCGCTAGGTTCGTCCAGCCGGCGATCATCCATATCGCTTCGCCATATCGCTTCGCTATATCGCTCGCCGTATCGCTTCGCCTTATCGCTGTGCTCTATCGCCCTGCCGCATCGCCGTGGCGCTCAGGGCTGGATCAGTTCGGGCAGCGTGAAGAGTTCAATCGGTTGCGCGATACCACGGAGCGCATGAAGACCGACCGCGGTCAAACTCGTCGTGCAACGGGTGGCGACCGCATTCGAAATGAGAACTGGACATCCCAGCGATCGGCATAGTCCCTCGATCCGACTGGCCACGTTCACCGCAGAACCTATCGCGGTGAAGTCGAGGCGATCGGCAGCACCGATGTTGCCATATACAACCGCGCCGAGATGGAGCCCGATTCCAAACGGTAACGGTGGCAGGCCGGCCCCAAGCCGAGCGGAATCGAGCTGCGCCATTCCATGGCGGGCGGCCCGCACGGCGGCTATGGCAGCCTCGCAAGCGACGTTTTCGCCACCGGCAGCGAGCGGAAAGATGGCCAGCAGACCGTCGCCGATGAACTTCAACACCTCGCCGCCATAGGGATGAATCGCGCCGACCAGGCGCGCGCAACAGTCGTTAAGGGCGGTGATTACCTGATCGGGAGGCAGCGCCTCGGATAACAGGCTGAAATCGCGCAGATCGGAGATCCAGACCACGGCCTCGATAACTTCGCCGATTCCGCGCCGCACGGTGCCGCTGAGGACTTTTTCGGCGCTGCGCCGGCCGAGATAAGCCTGCAGAAGATTTCGCGTAACGCTGCGCTCGACCACAACCTGCAGCGGCGCGACCAACATGAGAGCGATGGTTTCGAGATAGGCTTGTTGCTCGTCAGTGAAACCGCCGGGGCTCTCGGCAAACCATTCGATCTGATGCCTGGTTCCCGGGAGCGTGAGCAGAAAACCGACCTGGTCGTCTGAGGTCGTCCCGGAGGCCGTCCCGAACGTTCTCCCGAGCGTCATTCCATGGAGCATGATCTCTTCGATCACGCGACCATCCTGGCGCTGCCAACGCCGGCTGGTTGAGGCAACCAGTGGATCCAAGCTGGCAACCGTGAGGAGCGCGGCAGCAATTGGCATCCGCTCCATCACCAGCCGATCGCAAAGGCCGCCAAGCAGGGAACCGGGTGACGGGGCGCTGGGGCCGCCGCGTAACAGCCACTCTATAGAGCTCGTTTGGGGGAATCCGGACAAAGCTGCCCTATCTCGCGCCGCTTTCTTTGAGCCATTGCGGAGGTCTTGCCGCGCTTACCGACCGAGCCAATTACCGAGGATCGGAAAAGTCATACTTGCTTTTCCGACAACCTATTGCGGCCGCTTTTGACGCCATGGATCGGGGCCGGGGTCGCCGCCGGAGGCCGCTACCACAAGCCGTGCAAGGTAATGATTCCAGCCTTCCGTATGACCGGGCACCTGGTCGGGAGGCAGCCCGCTATGCGTGAAATGAACGACTGTCGAGCCATCTTTTGGCATCAGATCAATCTCGATGAGGGAAGAACCGGGCGGAACATTGTCGCTGCCCTCCCAACCCCAGCTATATGCCAGTCGAGTCACCGGCACGACTTCCTTGAATTCGCCGCGAGCCAGGCGCCCTTGCTGAACATCGACCATCATCAGGCCACCGGGTCGCACATCGAGCGTGGCTGAGGCACCTACCCAGCGGACCAATCGCTGTGGGTCCGTGAAGAATGCGAAGACCGTCGCCGGATCGGCCTCGATCGTCAGTTCGCGCTGAATCGAGTTGGATGAATCCATCGCCATCCTCGCATGACGGGCAATTTCCGATCCGTACGTTCAAGAACACCCGATTCGAAGCTCCTGCGCAAGTGTTCCTGCGCGCTGGCAATATGGGCGGTCCTGTCCCATCCTTGGCGATTGCACACGGCAACACCGAAGCATCTGTTCCGATCTGTCGAGGTCTGGAGCGCCGGGTAGCGCGGCACCGGAGGAATCGCTCCGCGGTGATCCTTCGCTTCGCTCGGGACGACGAAAGGAAACAGGCTCGCGGCGATTGGGATGACCTTGTAAAAGGCACTCGACCGGACAGGCGCGCAACCGCGGCGCGGAGTGATAAGTGATCCAGGAAAAACGGTCCAGGGAAAATGCGCGCGGATCAACCCGCCTTGCGATTGCGCGTTTTGCGCATCCGCAGCTTGCGCCTGCGCGACTGGATCGGATCGGTGCGGCGCTTGCGCGCGAGTTTGCGATTGCGCCGGTTGCGCTGGCGGGATGCTGGGTTCATCAAGTCACCTTACGGGAGTTACAGTCTGGTCTATGGGGGCCGCCGCAGTGTTCATCGGCGCCATGGCCGCATTCA
>DATJID010000002.1:0-29985 GCA_035493515.1 Binataceae bacterium (SeqCode)
ATATGTTTCAGGCGAGTCCTGCAGTGTTTCGGTCTTCATCAGGTCGCCGATAGCGAAGGCGTGGCGCGCGAGGCGCTGGCGCCAGTCGTCATAGAGCGCGGGGATTTCGTCCGCGCGCTGCTCCAGCATCAGGCCGAACATCCGCTCCATGAAACGGCGCTGAAACCGCTCCAGGCCGCGCGAGCGCAGCCCCGATCCGCGAATCGTCATCGCGCCCGCTTCCTCGAGCAGCACATAGTTCTTCATCTTGTAGGAGAACATCGCCGGATAGCTGCCGTCGATCTCCATCCGCACGCCTTCGGGCATCGCGGCGCCGATGCGTTCGATCAGGCCTAGCGCGGCAGCCTGGTCGTCGACGCCGGGTGGCGCGACGAAGTAGATGCCGTCGGTGTCAACCTCGATGACTTGCGCGCCCGAGTCCTCCAGCGCGGCGACGGCGGCCTGGATAAGCTCGCGTCCGCCGCGGGTCACGGCGTTGGCCTGGACGAAGTCATTGAAGTGGCCCAGCCCGAAGCCGAGGTAGCCATAGAACGAGTTGATGAGGATTTTGAACGTCTGCTGGAGCGCCTCGAGGTTGCGCCGCGCCGCACCGTCGAGTTCGCGCACGGCCGCCTTGGCCTGAATACGGAAGCTGCGCAAGTCGCCGAGCGCTCGCAGGAACACGCCGAGCCGGTCGCCGGCCGGCGCATGCCCGTAATGCAGCATCAGCGAGGGATACAGCGAAGTCACGTCGCAGTGCAGCACGCGGCGCGCGACGCCACAGCGGCGGACCTCAGTATAGCCGCCCATCACTTCGCTCGGCTCCTGCGGGGCGGGAATCGAATGGCGCGCGGCCAGGTAAGCGCGCATCAGCAGGGCGTCAATTTTGGTCGCGTTACCGCGCAGCACCACGTTCTGGTAGGAATACGGAAAAATCTGCGCCTGCACGAAATAGCTGGGCGCAAGCAGCGCGGCCAGCGCGGCGGTCTCGCGCACGTCGCTCATCGCGTAGGCGACAAGCTCCTCCGGGCGATGATCGAAATACTCGCTCACGCGTGCCGCGTCGATATAGACGCGGTCGGCGGCGGCCACGTGAAAATGCTGCGCCAGCTCCTTCAGCCCGAAGCCCTCGAGCTCGCGGCTCGCGATATCGTAGTGTTGGGCAAGAATCCAGGTGTCGATGATGCTGCGTCCGCGGATGTCATAGCGGCGGTATGCGATTGAGCGCTCGGCTACCTGCATGCGCGAGGCGCGCGCGATCATTTCGCTGCGGTCGCGGCCGAGCGCGAGCTTCACCCGATGGCGCCGGGCGCGCGCCTGGAGATATTCCAGGTCGAAACGGAACAGGTTATGGCCCTCGATCACGTCGGGGTCGCGCTCGGCGACGATCCGCACCAGCTCTTCGAGCATCGTGCGCTCGTCCATCTCATCGCCGCGCAACACGCGCTCGTAGCCGGCCGAATCGCTGAGCGCAATTGCGATCACGCGGTCGCCCTCGCGCGCTGCGGTCGGGAACTCGAAGCCGGGAGTGATGTAGGTCTCAATATCGAGTTGCATCCGGCGGAGGTCGCCGAATTCCATCCCGATGAAAAACGCGCTACCGCTGAGCATAAGATACTGCTCGACCGGGTCGATGAGCACCAGGTAAGGAGCGTCGGCAACGCCCGGCGGTTTGCCGGTGAGCCTGCGCAGATGGCGCCGCGCGGCTTCCAGCGCCTCGAGACGGTCGAAGGTCGCAAGCCATCGCAGCCGAAAATTACCCTTTAGCGGTTCGACCTTGTACGGGGCGCCCAGCCCGTTGAGCATGCCGGGCTCCGCCAGCAGGGCGAAGAGCTTCAATGGGTGGCGCTCGCGGGTTAGCGTCGCCCCCGTGCGGCGGAAAATCTCGACCTCGCCTGGCGCGGCGATCTCGACCGCGACGATCCCGGGCTCCGCCGGATCACCGAAGAGCAGCCGGTTGTCGTAAAACTGCCGGCAGATCTGCTGGTAAGTGTTCATCGCGGTTTCCGAGCGGGAATTGTGGCGCGGGCACCGCGCTTGTCACAAGATCGCGCGAGCCCTTTCGTCGTTATGAGCCCGGGCGCGGTCTATGGATGACCGGGGGATGACCGGGCGCAGCTAAAGATCCCCGAGCCATCCCAGGCCCGCGATGAAAACTGCGTAGGCGACGCCTCCCACGATCAAAGTCGGCGTACCCAGCTCGCCATCGCGCAAATTGACGTATAGGAGACCGGCCGAGAAGACCGCGATGGCGCCGCCCAGCAGCTCCGCGGAGCTCAGATGCCACGGCGTGAAGACCAGACCCAAGGCGACCGGAATGCAGCTCTGAAAAACCATCGCGCCGGTGATATTGGCCAGCGCCAGGTTGTCCTTGCTCTGGCGAATCCAGACCACGGCGTTGTACTTCTCGGGCAATTCGGTGGCGAGCGGGCTCAGGATGAGCGAAAGCACTCCCGGGCTGAGGTTGGCGTGCTGCGAAAGAAAAACGATCTGGTCGACGAATACGTATGCACCGATCAGGATTGCGACGACCCCGATTAGCACTTGCATCACGGTTGACCGGCCACGCGGGTCGAAGGGGTTCCCCCGGAGCACCCGCTCAAGGTGCAGTCCATGCTCGACCTGGGTTTCGGCCGAGCGTCGGAGTTTCAGGATTACCACCGCGTAGCTCGCATACACGCCCAGTAGTATCGCTCCGAGGGCATAGCGGGCAGCCGCAGGCAAATTCGCCATCCCCAGCGGCACCGTGGCGATAAACACTGGCAGGAAGAAGGCAAGGTCGCGCCGGGCGTCGATAGGGGGCACGCGCAGCGCAATACGTCCGCGCCGGCGGCGGAAGCCAAGCGCCGCCACCCCCATCACGAACAGCGCAATAGTCGAGAGCATCAACGGGGCGCCGACAATCGCGCCCACTCCGACCTCGCTGTGGGCGCCCGGCACGCCATGGCTCATGATCAGTGCTACCGCGGGAATCAGCGTCTCGGGCAGAGCGGTGCCGACTGCGGCTAACAGGCTACCGACGGCGGCTTCGGAGAGGCTCAAGTGATGACCGGCCCATTCGACCCCGTTGGTAAACATTTCCGAGCCGGCCAGGATGACGGCAAAACTGACGAGTAAGATGGCAATATGAATTGACAAAAGACGCTACCTCGGGCCCTAAGACCAGTACGCGGCCAGTCTCGCAACCGCACCTGGCCCGTCAACGTATGAACTTTGAAGCAAGCCATCAAGCGAGACAACGGCGCGCGCTAATTTCCCGGATGCGCGGAAGCGAAATAGTTGCTAAATTGGAAGCGTGAGGTGATGCAGAGGTAAGCCCGAGAGGCCCGGAACGCTCAGGAAAGTCCCTTCTTTGACTTGCCTGATGATGGCCCATATAATGGGGTGCTTTGCCAGAATCGGCCTCTCTTATTCAATTTGACCTTTCTGAAGTGGCTCGCGGCGGGTGCCAGCCGGGCTTGGTTGGCGTTCCGCAGGCTCCCGTATCGATCATCCCGCCCCCGAACAGCCGGGACAGACGGCCAGGATGGACGCTAGAAGTATGAAGCAAAAGTATGAAGGGAAGGATCTTCAGGGCCTGGTAGACCTCGGCCGTGAACAGGGCTACCTGACTTTCGACCAGGTCAACGATTTCCTGCCCCAGGACGTGGCCTCACCCACCGATTTGCGCGCCGCGCTTGAGAGCTTCGAGGACATGGATATCAAGGTCCTTGAGGAAGTGCCCGCCGAAAGCCCCGACGGCGAGGTCGACGCCGAACCCGAGAAAGAGGCCGAAGAAGAGACGGCAGATGCGGCCGGCGATTCGTCCGATCCGGTACGGCTCTACCTCAAGGAGATGGGCAACTTCCAACTGCTCTCGCGCGAGCAGGAGGTCGAAATTGCCAAGCGGATCGAGGCCGGCGAGCAGGAGGTCGAAGAAGAGGTCCTCAAGTCGCCGGTTACCCTGGATTTTCTGATTGACCTCGGCGACCGGATCGAGGCCGGCGAGGCCGACCTGCGCGACATTTTCGAAGAGAGCGAAGAGCCCGCCGACCCCGACGAGGAGCGCGGGCCCGAAGCCAACGAAAAGCTGCTCAAGAAGCTTCACGACTCGACCAAAAAACTGAAGGACCTGCGCGCCAAGCTCGAGGAGCTGGAAGAGGAGTTGCGCGAGCGGCCCGGCCCGCGGCGCAAGCCCAAGCTCGAGCGCAACTATGCGCGGATGCGCGAGCGCGTCAAGGCCGCGTTCATCACCATGGGCTTGTCGCGCCACGTGCGCGAGGCCGTTATCGCCGAGATGCGCCATCAGCTCGACCAGTTCCGCCAGGGCTTTCAGACGGTCCAGCGCTACGAGGGCGCCACCGGCCGCTCCAAGACCCAGCTCATCAAGGAGGCGGCCGAGGCCGAAGACCGGCGCCACGTGCTCAAGGTCAACGGCACCCGCGAGAACCTGATCGATATAGCGGCCCGCATCCGCGAGGCGCAGCGCACCATGAAGGCGGTTGAACGGCGGGTCAAGACGAGCGGCGAGGAATTCAGCCGTTCGATCGAAATTATCGCGGCCGGGCAGCACAAGAGCCGGCGCGCCAAAAAGGAATTGACCGAGGCCAACCTGCGCCTCGTGGTGAGCCTGGCGAAGCGCTACACCAACCGCGGCCTGGGCTTTCTCGATCTCATCCAGGAAGGCAACATCGGCCTGATGCGCGCGGTCGACAAGTTCGAGTATCAGCGCGGCTACAAATTTTCGACCTACGCGACGTGGTGGATACGGCAGTCGATGTCGCGCGCCATCGCCGATCAGGGCCGCACCATTCGCATCCCGGTGCACATGGTCGAGACCATCAACAAGCTGCTGCGGGTCACGCGCCTGCTGGTTCAGCGGTTGGGCCGCGAACCTGGTCCCGAAGAGATCGCCGAGCAAATGGAGATGCCGCTCGACAAGGTCCAGAAGGTGCTCAAGATAGTCAAAGAGCCGATTTCGCTGGAAACCCCAATCGGTGACGAGGAAGAAAGTTCGCTCGGCGATTTCGTCGAGGATGAGCTCGCGCCCTCCCCGGTGGAGGCTGCGATCCAGGGCAATCTGGGCGAGCAGACGCGCAAGGTGCTGGCGACGCTGACACCGCGCGAGGAGCAAATCCTGCGCATGCGCTTCGGCATCGGGCAGAAGACCGACTACACGCTGGAAGAGGTCGGCAAGCAGTTCGCCGTGACCCGCGAGCGGATTCGGCAAATCGAGGCCAAGGCGCTGCGCAAACTGCGCCAAACGGGTCGCTCGCGCAACCTTGAAGGCTTCATGGAGCGCGAGTAGCCGCGCTGTCTAGCCGAGCCGGCGTGGTCCCGGCGTGGTCCGTAGACCGCGAACGATTTGCCCCTCCATATCAGCGTATGGCGGTCGAGTGCATGCTGGATATCAGGCCACCAGACCAGCATGTTGCCGAAGCCTGGGCTGATCACCACGACGATCCGTTGCGCCAGGTCGATCTGCCGCATCAGCCGGGCAAGTTGATCCGGCATCAACTCGCCCGGGGTAAAATGGTTGGCGAAGGGCGGCTCCAAGCGGGCCGACAGGAGCGGTGCGCATCCCATGGCGCTCAGTACCAGCGCACGCTTGCCCGCGCGATTGTCGCTGACCGCGCGCTGCACTTGCTCCCACTCTTGGACTTCTTCGGGTGATGCCCACATCCCGGCGGTAATCAGGCTCGGCGACGTGGTGCGCCACTGGTCGCCAATTTGCGCAAAATGGGAGATATTGCCCAGCAACGCCATCCCGGCGAGCGCGATCGCGATTCGTGCCGAGAGCAAATCACGGATGCTGCTCGCGGCGACTCCCATCACCAGGATGTAGCAATAGTAGCGCCAGCTCACTTCCGAGCCGAAAAACACTGTGACGAAGGTCACGTGGAGAATGGCGCAGGTCAGAACCAATTCGTCGGCGGCGCGGGTGTCCGCGTGCGGCGCCGACAACAATCTTTCTATCGCTCGGAGTCCGGCGACAATCAGCCAGAGGCTCGCGGCAATCCAGAAGCCGACGACTGTAAAGAGATAGAATGGCAGTCCCTGTTGCGGCTGATACCAGAAATCGCGCCCGACGCCGCGAAAAAAGCCTGAGGCCTGGTTACGATGCGCAGCCATCCCGGCCAGCGGCAGGATGGTCTTCGCGAGCGCGAGCGGCCCATAAACCGCGCATAGGATCAGTATCAGTACCGCGCCGGCGATCCCCGCAGGCATGACGGCGCGAAATATTCTTCGCCAGTCAGTCCAGAAGCCGCCCTGGCTATTGGTCCGTCGGCTCTCCCACAACAATTCGAGCAACAATACGAATCCATAGAGATACGCCATGCTGGGATTCACGAAGCATGTCACCGTGACCAGTGCGAGCGCGGTCGAACGCCTTTGGGCCGCCTGCTCGGCGAGCGCATTGGAGAGCAGAGCGGCTTCCAGAGCATAAGTCAGGGTGAAGGTCGGAAACGCAAACGGTAGTGCGACTACGAGCAAACCGACGCCGAGGTTGCCCAGCCGCAGCGCGGCGGCCATCCGCGCCATCCCGATCGCGACCATGAGCGCGCAGATGACCATGATCGCTTCGTTCGCCTGCACGGTCGCGCCAAAAAGCGCAAACCACGCCTGCGCCAACAGGATTGGCACCAGGCCCCAATGGTAGCCGAAGTCGATCGCGGGGCGGCTCCCGTGGGCGACCAGGTATGCGATCGAAAGAAAGTCGCCTCGATCACCGAACGCATTGGCGTCAAAGCCAAGATCGGTAGGTAGCCGAAAGAGCGCATAGGCCAGCGCCTCTGCGCCGAGCAGGAGGCAGAGCAACAAGGCGTGGCCGCTTCCGCGCGCGCGGCGGGACTCCGGCTCGGACGCGCTAGCCAATCGCGCGCGCCTCGCGCAGGCGGGTCAACTCCTCGTCACTGAAGCCGCGCGCCGCCAGCACCTCGGCCGTATGCTCACCGACCAGCGGCGGCCGGATTACTTGACCCGGCGTCTGCGAAAGTTTGACCCCAAGCCCGGTCGTCAGGAACTCGCCGCGCACCGGATGGGGCAGGCGCAACAGCATCTCGCGCGCCGCGATTTGCGGATGGTTGAACATTTCCTCGATGGTCATGATCGGACCGGAAGGGATGCCGGCGCGGTTGAGCAGGTCGATCCAATGCGCCGCGGTGTTGGAGGCGAGCGCGCGGTTGATCTCCGCGGTCAGCGCCGCGCGATGCTTTATCCGATGGCCGAGCGAGGAGAAGCGCGGATCGTCCTTGAGTTCGGGCCGCCCGATCGCGTCGGCGAGCGCGTGCCACATCGCCTCGTTGCCGCACGCGATGTTGAAAGGTCTGTCGGAGGCCGAGTGAACGCCATGCGGCGACGCGAGCGGATGATGATTGCCGGCGGGACCCGGTGTGCGGCCGGTATCGAAGTAGATTCCCGCCGACCACGTCAGCACGCTGACGATCGCTTCAAGTAGCGAGGTCTCGACGCGCTGGCCGCAGCCGGTGCGATGGCGCGCCTCGAGCGCGAGCAGGATTCCTTGCGCGGCAAAGATTCCGCCCAGCAGATCGCAGATCGCGATCCCGACCCGCATCGGGCCGCTCGCCTCAGTCCCCGTCACGCTCATCAGTCCGGAGAAGCCCTGCGCGATCTGGTCGAACCCCGGAGTATCGCGCATCGGGCCGCTCGCGCCGAAGCCCGATATCGAGCATCCGATGATCCGCGGATTGCGCGCGGCGAGCGCTTCATAGCCCAGGCCCATCGCCTCCATCACTCCGGGACGAAAGTTGTCGATCACAATGTCGGCCTGGCTGGCCAGACGCAGCATCACGTCGCGCCCGGCGCTCTGGCGCAGATCGATTTGCACACTCTTCTTGGAGCGGTTGGTGCTCATGAAGAAGTAGCTGTCCGTACCGGAATAGCCTCCCATCTCTGCCCGCGCGCCTTTGACCGGCTCGATCTTGATGACTTCGGCCCCATAGTCACCGAGTAGCTGCGTGCAGAACGGTCCGGCCAGGTAGCGGGTAAGATCGAGGATTGTTATTCCGGCAAGCGGCGGAATATCCGGCATCGCGCTCAGGCACCTCCGTTTGGCAATCGACAGCGCCAGTCAATCGCCGCAATCGACGGCAGCGATAAATGTGTTGACCATATATAGGAAGAAGCGGCGCGGCGGAAAGAGCGCGCCCGGAGGTTCCGACGCGGGTGACAACGGGGCGGGGCCGGTGTTAGCATCGTGCCATCCGGACCCCATGGAGGGCGCTATCGTGGCGGTAATGCGCATCGGACACGTTTCGGTTCGAGTAACGGACATCGAAAAGGCCCGCAACCACTACTCCAACGTTATCGGGCTCATCGAAACCCATCGCGAGAGCGGCGGAACCACTTATTACAAAGGCTGGGATGAGTGGGATCGTTACAGCGTGATCCTCACCCCTTCTGACCATGCCGGCGCCAACTACATCGCCTACAAGGTGGAGCGCGACTCCGAACTCGACACTTTGGGCAACGCGATCGTGAAATGGGGTATCGAGGTCGAGCAACTCCGGCCCGGCGCCATTCCATTCGTGGGCCGCGCAATCCGCTTCACGCTGCCGAGCAGCCATCGGATGGTGCTGTTCGCTGAGAAGGAGGCGGTGGGCAGGAGCGTAGGCGCACTTAACCCGGACCCGTGGCCGGATGACGTCAAGGGCGTGGGCGCGATGCATCTGGATCATTGCCTGCTGGTCGCCGAGATCGAGCCTTCCAAAGGCGTAAACCAGGTCGTCGAGAACTGCCGCTTCTTCACCGAAGTGCTCGACTTCCAACTGACGGAACAGGTGATGGTCGGTCCGGGCAACAGTATTCAGGCCGCCGCCTTTCTCTCCTGCACGAGCAAGCCGCACGACATCGCGTTCGTGGGCGGCCCACGTCCGGGCTTCCATCACTTCGCCTTTTACCTGGATAACTGGAATGACGTCCTGCGCGCGGCCGACATCATGTCCAAAAATCGGGTCAAGATCGACATTGGGCCCACTCGCCACGGCATCACGCGCGGCGCCACGATCTACTTCTTCGACCCCGCCGGCAATCGCAACGAGACCTTCGCCGGGCTGGGCTACTTCGTTACCCGCGACATGCCGACGATCACTTGGACCGAGGAGCATCTCGGGGCCGCGATCTTCTATCACGGACGCGAGATAAATCCCGACTTTACCAACGTCTATACCGAAGCGACCTGAGTCACCCTTTCTGGATTTATGCCGCAGGCGCTTGACGCTTCAGACCGGTGACGGTTTTTCGCCCAGTTCGCCGTGCAACGCCATGAACCTGGCCATGAGCACCTCGTGCTGGTCCTCGAGTTTGCGCAGGATGTCGATCATCGCTTCATCCTGTTGCTCGAGATGACGCATAATCGCTTTCACTTCCTCTTCGGCCTTGGTGTTGACCATGTAATCCTGCTCGGCCATCAGGCGGTCCTTCGCGGCCTGCCGGTTCTGCGACATCATTATGATCGGCGCGGCGTACGCCGCCTGAAAGCTGAGCGCCAGGTTGAGCAGGATGAACGGATAGGGATCCCAATGGTGTATCCACGCGATGGCGTTCAGGGTGATCCAGATGGCGAGAATCGTCGACTGCACGATGATGAAAGTCCAACTGCCCATCATCAGGGCCAGCGCGTCAGCTATTCGTTGCCCGCGGGTCTGACCTTCGGCCAGTGCCTGGTTGACATTAATGACGGGCGGATGCTTGTGACTATGCCGGATACGGTTCCGTTCCCATTTCTCAAATATGCTGTTCTGCGTCACGCGTCTCTCTCCCATGTCGGCGGCGCGGGCCGCCTCGCTCGTTACGGTGAATCCTAACCCGCGGCACTAGTCGGCCGCGACTGGTCGCGCAGGTCTTTTTGGACGCCTAATCATTACGCCCGTTTTGAAAAGCTCTCGTTACCGGGTCTTAGCCCTATCGCCCGAACAACAATGCTTCATTCAGGGAACTCAGAGCCTCAAACGTCGGTTGATATCTGCAAGACCTCATGAGACCGCAAGCCTCTACCATGCGCTGGAACCTGATTGCTCTAGCCGGCGGTGCGCTGCTGATCTGCGCCGTCGGCGCGCATCTACGGGGCCATCGCAAGGCATACGCGCAAAGCCGCGCAGCGCCCGAGGACGCTCCCGTGGTACTCGAACTGTTCACGTCCGAAGGATGCTCAAGCTGCCCGCCCGCCGACGAACTGCTCAGCAGGATCGGCGCGCTGACTCCCGGCGTAATACCGCTCGCCTATCACGTCGACTACTGGGACAGCCTTGGATGGTCCGATCCCTTTTCATCGAGCCAGTGGACCTTGCGCCAGGTAGAGTACGTCCGCGCGATGCAGCTGAGCGTTTCTTATACGCCGCAAGTCGTGATCAACGGAATATGGGAATGCGTCGGTTCCAATGCCAACGGCATCATGCGCGCGATCGCGACCGCCCATGCCATACCGCCCCCGGGAGTGGTCACCGTGCGCGCGATGCCGCCGGCCGCGGGCTCGCACAAGCTCAATCTCAGCGTTAGCGCGCACATCGTGCGCACCGCGGGCGACAAGTCGTTGGGAGTGGTGGTTGCGCTCTACGAGAACGGATTGATCGCCAGGATCGGCGGCGGCGAAAACAACGGCCGTCAGATCAGATACGACTACACCATTAGAAAGGTCATCCCCGCATTCGAACTGAGTCCCAAGGCCGGCTCTGCGCTGGAGAACGAACTCAGTGTCGAACTCGATCCGTCATGGAGACTCGACCATTTAGGCGTAGCGGCATTCATCCAGGATGAGACGTCGCTGGCAATCGACGGCGCCGCCGCGCAATACCCGGTCGTCAAAAGCCGAGACTAAATCGCCGCAAGCCGGCGCAGGATGAGCCCGGCACCGGATGCTCGCACCGTTATTCGACCGTCACCGACTTCGCCAGGTTGCGCGGCTGGTCGACGTCGGTGCCGCGATAGACCGCAATATGGTAGGCGAGCAGCTGTAGCGGCACCGTTGTCAGCACCGGCATCAGCATCCGATGCGTCGTCGGAATCTCGATAATATCCCACGCCACCTCCTCGAGTTCGGGTGTGGGATGGTCGGTCACGGCGATAATGCGGCCGTTGCGCGATTCGACCTCGCGCAGGTTCGATAGGGTCTTTTCGTAAACGTTGTCGAACGGAATAATCACCACGACCGGCATCTCGTCGTCGATGAGCGCGATCGGCCCGTGCTTCATCTCACCCGCCGAGTAGCCCTCGGCATGGATGTAGGAAATCTCCTTGAGCTTGAGCGCGCCCTCCAGCGCGACCGGGTAGTTGATGCCGCGGCCGAGGTAGAGGAAGTCGCGCGCCTTGCCGTACTTGCGCGCCACGCGTTCGATCTGCCGCTCGCGCTTCTCAAGCACTTCCTTGATTTGCGCCGGGATCGCGAGCGCCGGCTGGAGCATCGCGTTGACCTCGCGCTCGCTCAGGCGGCCCAGGCGCGCGGCCAGATGAATCGCGAACAGGTAGAACGCCTCGATTTGGGTCAGGAAACACTTGGTGGTGGTGACGCTTATTTCCGGACCGCAGCGGGTGTAAAGCTGCGCGTCGGCTTTGCGCGCGATCGAGGAATCGACGGTATTGGTTACCGCAAGCAGATGGCATCCGCGCCGGCGGCCCTCTTCCAGCGCGGCCAGCGTGTCGGCGGTCTCGCCCGATTGCGACACAGCAATCATCATCGTACGCGCGTCGATCGGCGGCTGGCGATAGCGGAACTCGGCCGAGTAGTCGACCTCGGCCGGCACGCCGCATAGCTCTTCGATCATGAATTTGCCGATGAGCGAGGCAATCCACGACGCGCCCGCGCTGACCATCACGATTCGTCCGATCGCTTCCGGCCCCGCGGCCGGCAATAGCTCGCCCTCGAAACGCACTGCGCTGGAGCTGGCCGCCGCGCGCCCGCTCAGGGTGTCGATCCACGCCTGCGGCTGCTCGGCGATCTCCTTGCGCAAGTAGTGCTGGAAACCGCCCTTGGTCGCGGCCACCGAGTCCCATTCGATGAGCCGCGGCGCCCGTTCAATCGCCACGCCGTCGAAAGTCATCAGGCGCACACCATGCGCGCCAAGCTCTGCCAGTTCGCCATCCTCCAGCACGATGGTGCGGCGCGTATGGCCCAGGATTGCCGGGATGTCGGAGGCGACGAAATTTTCGCCGTCGCCCAGGCCAAGCACCAGCGGGGTCGCGGTCTTGGCCGCGACCAGCTTGTCGGGCTCGGTCTCGGAGAGCACTACGATCGAGAACGACCCGCGTAATTCGAGGACCGTCTGGCGCACCGCCTCGGTCAGCCCCAGGCCGGCGCGCACCCGTTCTTCGATAAGGTGCGATATCAGTTCGGTGTCGGTCTCGGAGCTCAGCTTGTGACCGCGCCCGGTCAGCGCGGCGCGCAACTCGACGTAGTTCTCGACGATACCGTTATGAATGACCGCGACCGGGCCCGCTTTGTGCGGATGGGCATTGCCCTCCGAGGGCCGGCCGTGGGTCGCCCATCGCGTGTGGCCGATTCCGATCGAACCCGTAAGCGGCGACCCCTCGAGCGCGCGCCGTAAATTCTCCAGCTTGCCGACCGCGCGGCGGATTTCCATCCCGGCCCCGTTGATCGTCGCCACGCCCGCCGAGTCGTAGCCGCGATACTCCAGGCGCGCGAGCGCGCCGAGCAGAATCGGCACCGCCTCGGAAGGGCCCACGTATCCAATTATTCCACACATGCGGGTTCAACCTTTCCCCGGCCTACAAGTTTGCCGGTCCGGGCGGCGCGGCGCTAGTCCGACCCTTTGGCGTCCGGGCGCTCGCCATGGCGGCGGCGCCACTCGGCGGTCCATCCCTGCTTGATCTTCTGCGGATGATGCGAAACGCAGAGCGCGCCGGCCGGGACCTCGCGCAAAATTGTCGTGCCCGACGCGACATAAACGTCGTCGCCGATTTTGACAGGCGCGACCAGCTGCGTGTCGCATCCGATCATGCAGCGGCTGCCGATTCGTGTGAGATGCTTGTCGTAGCCGTCATAGTTGACCGTGATCACGCCGCATCCGATGTTGGTCGCGCGCCCGATCTCGGCATCGCCCAGGTAACTCAGATGGCTTGCCTTGGTGCCCTCGCCAAGCCGCGCCTTCTTGGTCTCGACGAAATTGCCGATACGGTTGTGGCCTTCGAGCTCGGTGCCGGTGCGCAAATTGGCAAATGGGCCGATTTCGCAGTGCGGTCCGATATGGCATTCCTCGGCGCGCACGCCAAGCTTCAGATGGCATCCGTCGCCGATTTCGACGTCGCGCAGATACGCCGTGCCCTCGATTCGGACCCCCGCGCCCACCTTGCTGCGGCCGAGAATCTGCACGTTGGGGCCGACCACCGAGTCGCGTCCGATTTCGACCTGCTCGCCGATATAGGCGGTCGCCGGATCGACTATCGTCACCCCCGCTTCCATCAACTTGCGGTTAACCGCGGCCCTGATCTCGGCTTCCATCTCTGCCATCTCCTTCAGTGAATTGATTCCGGCGAACTCGGCCGCGCTGGGCGCGCACCAAGCCTCAACGGCAAGCCCTCCGCTGCGGGCGATCGCCACCAGGTCGGTAAGATAGTATTCGCCCTGCGCATTGTTGGGGCGCAACTCCGCAAGCGCCGTGCGCAAGACGGCCGCGCGCGCTAGGTACACGCCGGTGTTGACTTCACGGATCGCAAGCTCCGCGGGCGAGGCGTCGCGCGCCTCCACGATCGCCGCGACCGCGCCCGCGCGGTCGCGCACGACGCGCCCGTACGAACCCGCGTCGTCCAGCATCGCGCTGATGAACGATACCTCCGCGCCAGTGCGCCGATGCTGGGCGATGAACGCCTGCAACGTCGCCGCCCGGATCATCGGCATGTCGCCGTAAAGGATCAGCACGTCACCGTTGAACTGCGGCGCGAAAGCCTCCAGGCCGCATCGCGCTGCGTCGCCCGTGCCACGTTGCGCGGGCTGGCGCGCGACCTCGACGCTGACGCCCGGTACGGAGGCCCGCGCGGCCGTCGCGACCTCGTCGCCCTGATGGCCGACGACCACTATCTGCGGCGCAGCTCCGAGCGGCGCGAGTGAGCGCATCACGCGCGCGATCATCGGCTCGCCACCCAGCTCGTGCAGCACCTTGGCCCGCGCCGAGCGCATCCGGGTGCCCAGCCCGGCGGCCAAAACGATCGCCCCCGGAGCCATCGTCATGGTTTTTTCTTCTTGAACAGCGCGTCGAGCCGCGCGCGCGCGTCGCGTTCCGGCGACGGCCGAGCCTGCGCCGGCATCGACGCCGCCGCCCCGGCGAGACCGGCGGCGGGCGCGAAGTATTCGCAGAAATTGGACCGTTCCTTGTCCACCACCCGCTCCGCCATCGACTCGCGACACTGATTGTTGTAGGCCGGGTCGTAATGCGAACAATTGCGGCATACGTGGAGCGGCCGGTCGCATTGCGGACAGTGCGCGTGGAACCCGACGCGCTCGACGGTCTCGACCCGATGCCCGCACTTCCAGCAGTTCATAGCCCGAGGGTCATAGCCTGAGGTTCATGGCCCGAAGTTCATGGTCGATAGTTCAAAACCGTAGTTCCAATATGAACGCGCGCGGTCACTCGTTTTGCGCATCCTTTTGCGCGTTGCGCCCGCTTGATAGCATAGCGTTTGGATTAGACCCGAGTCGATGCAGGCGGAAATAGAGTCATTCGCGGCCGCGCTGGGCAAAGCCTCGCGCGCGGCCGACAATACGGTTTCGAGTTATCGCCGGGACCTGTGCGACTTCCGCCGCTTTCTGCTCGAGCGCGGGGCCGCGCTCGATTCGGGCGGCGAGGAAGCGGACGCCGGCGCGATCACCACCGATCATGTTCGCGGCTACCTTTCCGAGGCGATGAAAACGTTGAGCCGCGCTACGGTTCAGCGCCGCCTGTTTGCGATCAAGGCCTTCTTTCGCTGGCGTGAAACGATGGCGAATCCGGCAAATCCCTCAAGCTTGGCGAATCCGGCGCGCCCGCTGCGCTCACCGCGCACCCAGCGCCACTTGCCCGCGATTTTGCCCGAGGACGACGTCCGCCGGCTGCTCGAGGCCGAGAGCGAAGACACTTCGCCAGCCGCCTTGCGCGACCGCGCGATCCTCGAAACGCTCTACTCCTCGGGCCTGCGCGTGAGCGAGCTGGTCGGCCTTGACTGGCGCGACGTCGACGACGAAGTCGGGATGGTGCTGGTGCGCTCGGGCAAGGGCAACAAGGATCGGATGGTGCCGATCGGCGAGCCGGCGATCGACGCGCTCAAGGCCTGGCGGCGCGCGATGCCCAAGGCCTGGGAACTTGATGGCCCGGTGATCACCAACCTGCGCGGCGGGCGGCTGACGACTCGCGCGGTCGAGAACGTCCTGGCGCGGCGCATCGTGGCGGCGGGTCTCGGAGCGTCGATCACGCCGCACGGATTGCGCCACTGCTTCGCGACCCACATGCTGAACTCGGGCGCCGACTTGCGTTCGATTCAGGAGATGCTCGGGCATGCGAGCCTCGCCACCACGCAGCGCTACACTCACGTCAGCGTCAACCGCCTAAGAGAGGTCTACCGCCGTGCCCATCCGCGCGCCTGAGTCCGACACCGTCATCCGCGGGACGACGATCCTGTGCGTGCGCAATGCCGGCCACGTGGTGGTCGCGGGCGACGGCCAGGTCAGCGTCGGCCAGACCATCATGAAGCATGGGGCACGCAAGGTGCGCCGCCTGCACGACGACAAGGTGCTCTCGGGCTTCGCCGGCTCGACCGCCGACGCGCTGACATTGTTCGAGAAATTCGAGGGCAAGCTGCAGGAGTTCAACGGCAATCTGCGCCGGGCGGCGGTCGAGATGGCCAAGGACTGGCGCACCGACCGCGTGCTGCGGCGGCTGGAGGCGATGCTGATTGTGGCCGACCGCGAAAGCTCGCTTTTGATTTCGGGGCTGGGCGACGTTATCGAGCCGGACGACGGAATCCTGGCGATCGGGTCGGGCGGCAACTACGCCCTGGCGGCGGCGCGCGCCTTGGTGCGCCATGCCCCGACGATGAGCGCGCGCC
This sequence comes from Binataceae bacterium (SeqCode), assembly GCA_035493515.1. GTDB lineage: Bacteria > Desulfobacterota > Binatia > Binatales > Binataceae > JAKAVN01. The sequence goes on from DATJID010000002.1 coordinate 16,009, forward strand.
AGATCGCGGAGAGCGCGATGCGGGTGGCGGCGGAGATCTGCGTATACACCAACGATCGGTTTATAATTGAAGAGCTATAGAGAGCCGGCGCCGCCGGCGCGCGTCCGTCGCGACAGGGGCGCGTGGAGAAGGCGGTCCTTATTGAAGGAGCAATGGCAAGTTCGCACGTGATGACGCCGCGGGAAATCGTTTCGGAGCTCGACCGCTATATCGTGGGCCAGCACGACGCCAAGCGCGCCGTCGCGATCGCCTTGCGTAACCGCTGGCGGCGGCAAAACGTCGCGCCCGAGCTGCGTGACGAAATCGCGCCCAAGAATATCCTGATGATCGGCCCAACCGGCGTCGGTAAGACCGAGATCGCGCGCCGCCTGGCCCGTCTGGCGCAGGCTCCGTTCGTTAAGGTCGAGGCCTCGCGCTACACCGAAGTCGGCTACGTCGGCCGCGACGTCGAATCGATGATCCGCGACCTGGCCGAGATCGCCGTCAAGATGGTGCGCGAGGAAGAACGCGCGCGAGTCGCGATCCAGGCCCGCGACGCCGCCGAAGAGCGCCTGCTCGACATCCTCTATCCGCCACCCGCCAAGGTCCGCCGCGCCGTGGGCATCGCACCCGACGCCGCCGCCGTGGGCGATTCGCATGCGGACACGCGGGAGAAGCTGCGCAAGCTGCTGCGCCAGGGCAATCTGGACGATCGCGAGGTCGAAGTCGAAACCAGCGCACAGTCCGCGCCGATGGTCGAGGTGCTGGCGCCCCAAGGGATGGAAGAGATGGGCGCCAACATGCGCGAGCTGCTGGGGCAGTTCATGCCCAAGAAATCCAAGCGCCAGAAGGTCAAGGTGCCACAAGCGCTCGAGCTGCTCACCCAGGAAGAAGCCGCGCGCCTGGTCGACATGGAGAAGGTCGCTCATGAAGCGATCGAACGCGCCGAACAGTCGGGAATCGTCTTCATCGACGAGATCGACAAGATCGCCGGCCGCGAGGCCGCCCACGGCGCCGACGTCTCGCGCGAGGGCGTGCAGCGCGACCTGCTGCCGATCGTCGAGGGATCGACCGTCAACACCAAGTATGGCGCGGTCCGCACCGACCACATCCTCTTCGTTGCCTCGGGCGCGTTCCATACCTCTAAGCCCTCCGACCTGATTCCCGAATTCCAGGGCCGCTTTCCGATTCGCGTGGAGCTCCGCGCGCTCGTCCGCGAGGACTTTATCCGCATCTTGACCGAGCCCGAAAATGCGCTGACCCGCCAGTACGTGGCGCTGATGGAGACCGAGAACGTGCATCTGACGTTCACCACCGACGCGGTTGCGGCGCTGGCCGAGATCGCGGCCGAGGTCAACTCGCGTTCGGAGAACATCGGCGCGCGCCGGCTCCATACGGTGCTCGAGCGTCTGCTTGAGGAATTGTCGTTCAGCGCACCCGAGTTAAACGACCGCACGGTCACGGTCGATAGCGACTACGTTCATCAGCGGCTCGACCCGATCGTCAAAAACGAGGACCTGTCGCGCTACATTTTGTAACCGACCGGTTAGCCCTGTTCACGAAGATGGCCGTGGCGAAGGCGCAGGCCGAGGGATGATGCGGCGTCCGCGGGGGCGGCCGCATGCCGGATGGCCCGGCGGCGGAGACAGAGACGGTGCAGGATCCAAATACGATCGCGTCGGTACTGGTCGAGGCCCTGCCTTATATCCAGCGTTTTCGCGGCAAGACCTTCGTCATCAAATACGGCGGCCACGCGATGGAAGCGGCCGATTTGCGCGAGAGTTTTGCCCAGGACGTGGTGTTGCTGAAGGCGGTCGGAATGAACCCCGTCGTGGTGCACGGTGGCGGTCCGCAAATCAACCATCTCATCGAGCGCCTCGGGCTCAAGTCGAGTTTCGTGCGCGGGATGCGAGTGACCGACGAGCCGACGATGGAAGCGGTAGAGATGGTGCTGCAGCGACTCAACAAGGAGATCGTTGCGCTACTCGCGCGCCACGGTTGCCGCGCGGTTGGGCTCTCGGGCAAGGATGCCGACCTGATCATCGCGCGCAAGCTCGAAATGACGCTCCACGACGACGCCGGCGTACCGTCCAAGGTCGATATCGGGCTGGTAGGCGAAGTCGCCGAGATAAATCCGCAAGTGCTGCGCACGCTCGAAAGCGCGGGCTTCATTCCCGTAATCGCACCGATCGGCCATGACCGCGACGGCCTGACTTACAACATCAATGCCGACGTCGCCGCTGGCGACATCGCCGCCGCGCTGGGCGCGGAAAAACTGATTTTGCTGACCGATGTCGAAGGCGTGAAGGGCAAGGACGGCAAGCTCATCCCGACGTTGACCGCGGCGGCGGCGAAAAAGTTGATCGAGGCAGGCGCAATCAGCGACGGAATGATCCCCAAGGTCGAATGCTGTATCGCGGCGCTTAAAGGGAGCGTCGGCAAGACTCACGTTCTCGACGGACGCACGCCTCATGCGATCCTGCTCGAAATTTTCACCGAGGCGGGAGTCGGCACCGAGGTCGTCGCGGACGGCTAGAGGCTCCTGCGGGGCGAGCATTCCGCGCCGTCCTGTGGCATACAGCTTGGATGGCCCCGCGCGTCCCCTCACGCACCCCGGTGTGCGAGCGGACGGCGCGTCCGGGGATGGTCCCAGGAGGATCCAGGAAGAACGACGATGAACAACGCCGAAATGGTCGACCTTGCCCACCAGAATCTCATCAACACTTACGGCTGTGTGCCGCTCGCCTTCGTGCGCGGCACCGGCGCCTATCTCTATGACGCCGACGGCAACCGCTACCTGGATTTTTTCTGCGGCCTGGCGGTGACCTCGCTCGGCCACGCGCATCCGCGCGTGGTGCGGGCAATTAAGGAGCAGGCCGAAAAGCTGACGCACGTCTCCAACGTCTTTCACACCGAACCGATGGCGCGGCTGGCGGCGCGGCTGTGCGCCCATTTTGGCGACGGGCGCGTGTTCTTCTGCAACTCGGGCGCCGAGGCCAACGAAGCCGCGCTCAAACTCGCGCGCCGCTGGGGCCATGACCGCGGCGCCGGCCGCTTCGAAATAGTGTCCACGCTTGGCTCATTCCATGGCCGCACCTTCGGCACCCTAAGCGCCACCGGCCAGGAAAAATACCACATCGGCTTCCAGCCACTGGTGCCGGGCTTTCGCATGGTCCCGTACGATGACGTCGAAGCGCTCGACAAGGCGGTTCATGACGAGACGATCGCTATTCTGCTGGAGCCGATCCAGGGTGAGGGCGGCGTGGTCACGCCACGCCTCGACTATCTCAAGCGCGTCCGCGATCTGTGCGATCGGCGCAAAATCCTGCTCATCCTCGACGAGGTGCAGACCGGGATGGGGCGCACGGGCAAACTCTTCGCGTGGCAGCACGTCGGGGTGAAGCCGGACATCATGACGCTCGCCAAGGCACTCGGCGGCGGACTGCCGATCGGCGCGATGATCGCCAGGAGCGAGATTGCCCAGAGCCTCACGCCGGGCAGCCACGGCTCGACCTTCGGCGGCAATCCCGTATCCTGCGCGGCCGCGGGCGCGGTGCTCGACGCCCTGGAGCAGGACGGCGCGATGGAAAACGCGACCAGCGTCGGCGGCTACATGCTTGAGCGCCTGCGCACGTTCGCCAAGAGCTGCCCGCGAATCGCCGAAGTGCGCGGCCTGGGCATGATGATCGGTATCGTGCTGCACGGCGAAGCCAAGAGCGCCGCCGACGCGTGCCTGCGCGAACGGTTGCTGGTCAACGCCACGGCCGAAAACGTGCTGCGGATGCTGCCGCCGCTCACGCTGACGCGCGACGAGGCCGACGCGGGTCTCAAGATAATCGAGCGAGCGCTTTCGGCTACGCCAGCCGCTAAAAAATGACCGCGGGCAAGGCACAGCGCCGGCCCGCGCATCCCACCAGCGCTGCGCGCAAACGCGTCGCCCCGCGCGCCAAGCGCGACCTGCTCGACCTCGGCTCGCTCAGCGCCGACGAGCTGGCGCGGCTGCTGGCGCTGGCGGCGCGCCTGAAGGACGAACTGCGCGCCGGCCTGGAGCATCCCTACTTGCGCGGCCGCACGCTCGCGATGATCTTTCAGAAGCCCTCGCTGCGCACGCGGATAACCTTCGAGACCGGGATGGCGCAGCTGGGCGGCCACGCCATCTACCTCGCCCCGCAAGACATCGGAATCGGCGAGCGCGAATCGGTCAAGGACGTGGCGCGTAATCTGTCGCGCTGGGTCGACCTCATCATGATTCGCACGTTCGCCCACGAGATTTGCGTCGAGCTGGCTCTGGAGGCCACCGTGCCGGTGATCAACGGGCTCACCGACCTGTTGCATCCTTGCCAGTTGCTGGCCGACCTGCTGACCCTGCGCGAGCGCTTCGGCGATCTGAGCAAGCTCTGCGTCGCCTATATCGGCGATGGTTTCAACCTTGCGCAGAGCTGGATCGAAGCGGCCGCGCTCGCACGCTTCGAGTTGCGCCTGGGATGCCCGCCCGGTTACGAACCGCAGCGCGAGTTCCTCGAGCGGATGCGTCACGGCAAGTTCGGCATCCTCACCCACGACCCGGTCGAGGCAGTGCGCGGCGCCGACGTTATCTATACCGACACCTGGACCTCGATGGGCCACGAGAAGGAGGCGGCGCAACGCCGGCGCGACTTCAAGGCCTTCCAGGTCAATCGCGAGCTGCTCGGTCACGCGCGCCGCGGCGCGGTCGTGATGCATTGTCTGCCGGCCCATCGCGGCGAGGAAATCACCGACGAGGTGCTCGACGGCCCGCGCTCGCTGGTGCTCGATCAGGCTGAAAACCGCCTCCACGCGCAAAAGGCTGTGATGGTATGGCTGCTGCGCCCGGCGATAATCGGCCCCAGCGCGGCGACCGCCACCACTTAAGGCGCAGGCGCGAATGCCCTAAGATGGCGGCGTGGCTACCGCGGAAATAAAAAAACTGGTGCTCGCCTATTCGGGCGGGCTTGACACCTCGGTCATCCTGCGCTGGGTGCGCGATTTTTACGGCTGTGAGGTGGTGGCGTATTGCGCGGACGTTGGCCAGGCCGAGGAAACGGCCGGACTCGAGCAAAAGGCGCTGGCGACGGGCGCGAGCAAGCTCTACCTCGAAGACCTGCGCGAAGAGTTTGCGCGCGACTTCGTCTTTCCGATGATGCGCGCCAACGCCGTTTACGAGAGTTATTATCTGCTCGGCACTTCGATCGCGCGCCCCGTGATCGCCAAACGACAGGTCGAAATCGCGCATGCCGAGGGTGCCGACGCGGTCGGCCACGGAGCGACCGGCAAGGGCAACGACCAGGTGCGCTTCGAGTTTGCTTTCGCGCGGCTGGCGCCGGAGTTGAAAGTGGTCGCGCCATGGCGCCATCCGCAATGGCCGTTTCGCGGCCGCGCCGACATGCTCGCCTACGCCGCCGAGAAAAAAATCCCGGTGCCGGTCACCGCCGAGAAGCCCTATTCGATGGACCGCAACCTGGTCCATATCAGCTACGAGGGCGGCATCCTGGAAGACCCGTGGCGCGAGCCCTATGACGACATGTTCCGGCTCAGCGCCTCGCCGCAAAGCGCACCTGACGCGCCCGAATACGTCGAAGTCGAATACGCGGGCGGCGATCCGGTGGCGATCAATGGCAAGCGTCTTTCGCCGGCCGCGCTGATCGAGCATGCCAACACCGTTGCAGGAAAACACGGAGTAGGCCGCGTCGATCTGGTCGAAAACCGCTACGTCGGAATCAAGTCGCGCGGGGTTTACGAGAGCCCGGGCGCGACCATGCTGCTGCACGCGCATCGCGCGATCGAACAACTCGCGCTCGACCGCGAGACGCTCCATCTGCGCGACTCGCTGGTCCCGGCTTACGCTGAGATGGTGTACAACGGACAATGGTTCGCGCCCGAGCGTGACGCGATGCAGGCGCTGGTCGATCACGCACAGCAGAGCGTAACCGGCGTCGCGCGGCTGAAGCTTTTCAAGGGCGGCGTTGCGATCGCCGGGCGCAAGTCGCCAAATTCGCTGTACGACCCCACGCTGGCGAGCTTCGATGAGGCCGGCGGCTATCGGCAGGCCGACGCTGACGGTTTCATCCGGCTCAACTCGATGCGCTTGCGGGCGCTGGCGCGGCTGGGCCGTCCCAAACCCGAGGGCAGCCGCTAGCCGGGCGCGACGCCATGGGCAAAGTGATTCAGTTCAGGCCCTCGCGGCCGACCCCGCGGCTGGTGCCGCGTCCGGGCCAGAAATGTCCCAAGTGCAATCACAAGATGGACGTTCACATCACGCATCCCAACGGCGTGACGAGTTGCGCAGCGCGCGGGTGTTTCTGCCGTATCGCGGCCCCGCGCTGAGCGCACGGCCCCTTGTGCAGGTCCGGTCTTTTCGGCAACTTCGAGTCGCTTGCGGGAATCCTTCGAGTTCTGCGCCTTGAAATGAAAAGTGAAAAAAGCGCGACGCCCAAACCATATCGCCGCTAAAAAACCATCCGCCGGCGCCGCCGCCAAAAGGGCGCGCGCTCGCGCCGATGCTTCCGGTGGCCTGATTCGTGGCCGCTTTGTGCGCGCACGCCTGTCGGAGGTCGAAGCCTTCACCGCTTCGCTTCCATTCGACCGGCGCCTCTACCGGCACGACATCCGGGGGTCGATCGCGCATGCGCGGATGCTGGGGCGAACCGGCCTGCTGCGGCGCGCCGAGGCCGCCAAAATCGTCGCCGGCTTGCGCGCGGTCGAGCGCGAGATCGATTCCGGCCGCTTCCGCTTCGCGCTGGCCGACGAGGATATCCATCTCGCGATCGAGCGCCGCCTGACCGAGCGGATCGGGGCGCCGGGGCGCAAACTCCATACCGCGCGATCGCGCAATGACCAGGTCGCGCTCGATCTGCGGCTCTATCTCCGCGACGAGCTGGCTGCGGTAATCGGGCTCGCCGGGGAACTCCGCCGCACGCTGATCGCGCTCGCCCATCGCCATCTCGACACCGTGATGCCCGGCTACACCCATCTGCAGCGCGCGCAGCCGATCACGCTCGCCCATCATCTCGCCGCCTACGTCGAGATGCTCACGCGCGACCGCGAGCGTTTCGCCCAGGCGCTGGAGCGCACGGCGGTGATGCCCCTGGGGGCGGGTGCGCTGGCGGGCACGACGCTGCCGATCGATCGCCAGGCGGTCGCGCGCGAGCTCGGCTTCAGACGGATCAGCGAGAATAGCCTCGACGCGGTCTCGGATCGCGATTTCGTGGTCGACTTTCTCGCCGCCGCCGCGCTCGCGGCCGTGCATCTGTCGCGGATGGCCGAGGAAATAATCCTCTGGAGCAGCGCCGAGTTCGGCTTCGTCACGCTGCCCGACGAATTTTCCACCGGCAGCTCGATGATGCCGCACAAGAAGAATCCCGATCTGCTCGAACTGATTCGCGGCAAAAGTGGCCGCATGATCGGCGACCTGGTGGCGATGCTGACGGTGCTCAAGGGCCTGCCGCTCGCGTATAATTCCGATCTGCAGGAGGACAAGGAGCGCACTTTCGACGCGCTCGACACCTTGAAGCCGGCGCTCGCGCTGCTCACGCTGCTGTGGCCGCGGCTGCGCTTCGATGCGGCCGCGATGCGGGCGGCGGCCGGTGGCTTCGCGCTGGCGACCGACCTCGCCGAGTATCTGGTGCGCCAGGGTGTCGCCTTTCGCCGCGCGCATGAGATCGTCGGCGCGCTGGTGCGCGAAGCGTCCGCCGCCGGACGGGCGCTCGAAGACTTCACGCTCGCCGACCTGCGGCGCTACAGCAGCGCCTTCGGCCGCGACGCCTTGCGCGCGCTGACCGCGGAGGGCTCCGTGCGCGCGCGAAATCTCACTGGCGGACCCGCGGCGGCGGCGATGCGCCGTTATTTGAGGAGGCTCGAAACCCGATGAAGCGGTGGTGGATCCTGGCGGCGGTTGTGATGGCGATTGCGATGGCGCCCGGATGCGGCTCGAAGAGCCGGCCGATTGCGCCCGAGCTTACTCATCCGGATCGGATCAACGATCTCTCAGCGAAACCCGACCCCAAGGGCATCCGCCTGACCTGGAGCCGGCCGATGAAATACAGCGGCGGCGCGTCGCTGCGCGACCTGGCGGGCTTCCGCCTGATGCGCGCGGAGGGCGACGGATCGCTCACCGACCTCGCCGAGCTGCCGGTGACCGACCAGGAGCGCTTTCAGAAAGTACGGCGCTTCGCCTACGTCGATACCAGCGCCCAGATGGGCCATAACTATCGCTACATGATCATCGCCGAGACCAGCGACGGCTATCAGAGCGACCCCTCCAACGTCGTCGAGCAGACTCGAACGAAGCCGGCGCCGGCGGTCACGCCGGAAAACTTCAAGCTGCCGATGCCTGCGCCGCTGCCGGGCGGCCCAACCCCGGAGCCGAGGCCCTAAGCCCCGACTCCGAGCGCGACACCGGCCGGTTTATCGATTCGCAGCGGCTGTGATAAAAACCATGGCTACTCGGTCGCGCGCGCATCGCGCCCCGCGGCCGCGTTTCACACATGAATTACTTCGCTTACCAGGATAATCGGCTGTTCGCCGAGGAGGTCGCAGTCGCCGACCTTGCCGCGCGTTTCGGCACCCCGTTTTACGTTTACAGCACACGCACGCTGCGCCGTCATTACCGGGTCATGGACGAAGCCTTCGCCGGCACCGACCATCTGATCTGTTACGCGATGAAGGCGCTCTCGAACCTGAGCGTGCTCAAGCTCTTCGCCGCGATGGGCTCGGGCTTCGATATCGTTTCGGTGGGCGAGTTGATGCGCTGTCTTAAGGCCGGCGCCGAGCCGGGCAAGATCGTTTTTTCCGGCGTGGGCAAGACCGACGAGGAACTCAAAGCCGCGATCGAGGCGGGCATCCTGATGATCAATGTCGAGTCCGCCCCCGAACTGCATCGCGTGGCGAGCGTCGCGGCCCGGATGCGCCGGCGCGCGCCGGTCAGCCTGCGAGTCAACCCGGACCTCGACCCCGGCACGCATCCGCACATCTCGACCGGTCATCGTGACAGCAAATTCGGAATACCGCTCGCCCAGGTACACGAATACTACGCCGAGGCCCGCGCGCTACCGGATCTCGATCTGGTCGGTCTGAGTACGCATATCGGATCGCAGATAACCGACACCTCGCCGTTCACCGAAGCCGCCAACAAGGTCGCGACGATCGTCAAGGCGCTCCGCGAAAGCGGCGTGGCGCTGCGCTACCTCGACCTCGGCGGCGGTTTGGGTATTCCATACCAGGAAGAGCCGCCGCCGCCCTCGGAATACGCGGCCGCGCTGCTCGGGCCGCTACGCGGACTTGGGCTGAAGTTGATTATCGAGCCCGGCCGCGTGCTGGTCGGCAATGCCGGCGCGCTGGTGACGCGCGTGCTTTACGTGAAGGAGACCGACGTCAAGCGCTTCATCGTCGTTGACGGCGCGATGAACGATCTCATCCGGCCGGTGCTCTACGAAGCCTATCATCAGATACTGCCGGTCCAACGGCGCGCCGGCCGCCCGGTCGTGACCGCGGACGTGGTCGGGCCGGTATGCGAGAGCGGAGACTTTTTCGCGCGCGAGCGCGAGATGGCCGAACCGCGTGACGGCGACCTGCTGGCCGTGATGAGCGCGGGCGCGTATGGCTTCGTGATGGCGTCGAACTATAACAGCCGCCCGCGCGCCCCGGAGATCATGGTTGACGGCGCGGAGGCCCACGTGGTGCGCGAGCGCGAGAGTTTCGAGGATCTCGTGCGCGGCGAAAAAATCGTCAACCTGCCGCCCGAAGGTCCCGCCTGATGGCGAAGCTAAGCTTCACCAAGATGCACGGCTGCGGCAATGACTATATCTACGTCATCGCCGACCGCGTGCGTCCGGCCAATCCGGGAGAGTTGTCCCGCCGCCTCTCCGACCGCCGCTTCGGTATCGGCGGCGACGGTCTGATCCTGCTCGCTCCCTCCAAAGGCGCCGACGTGCGGATGGAGATGTACAATGCCGACGGCAGTCGCGGCGAGATGTGCGGCAACGGGATTCGATGCGTCGCGCGCCTGCATTATGAGCGTGCCGCGCACCCGCGCAACCCGATGGTGATCGAGACCGACTGCGGGTTCAAGTCGGTAGCGCTGAAGATCGACGGCGGTCGTGTCAGCGAGGCCACCGTTGACATGGGCGAGCCGATTCTCGAAGGGCGCGAAATTCCGGCTGCGGCGGACGGCCGGGTTATCGATCATCCGCTGGAAGTCGGCGGCCGCATCTGGCGGGTGACCGCGGTCTCGATGGGTAATCCGCATTGCGTGGTGTTCGTCGATGACGAGGCGGTCTTTGCCCTGGAGGATTCCGAGTTTGCCCGCGTTGGGCGCCAGTTCGAGCATCATCCGTTCTTCCCTCGCCGCGTCAACACCGAGTTTATCCTGGCGCTTGGGCGCGATCGGCTGCGGATGCGGGTGTGGGAGCGCGGATCGGGCGAGACGCTGGCGTGCGGCACGGGAGCCTGCGCGGCGCTGGTCGCGGCGGTGCTGACCGGACGGGCCGAGCGGCGGGCGATGCTGGAATTGCGCGGCGGCAAGCTCGGGATCGAATGGCGTGAGCGGGGCGAAACCGCCAATCACGTGATGATGACGGGCGACGCGGTCGAGGTGTTCAGCGGCGAGGTCGAAGTGGGCGACGGCGAACTGGTACCGGTCGTTCCGTGAGCCTGACGTGGACCTGACGTGACCGGGGCGTGAGCCCGGAGGGCGAGCAATGTTCAATGGAGCACTGACGGCTTTAGTAACCCCTTTTCGCGACGGCGAGGTCGACGAGCACGCTCTGCGCGAGCTGGTCGAATTCCAGATCCAGGGCGGCATCGACGGCCTGGTGCCGTGCGGCTCGACCGGTGAGTCGGCCACGCTCACCCATTCCGAGCATGAGCAGGTGATCAGAACCGTCATCCATCAGACGCGCAAGCGCGTGCCGGTGGTGGCCGGCACCGGCTCGAACTCAACCGCCGAGGCAATCCGCCTGACCGCCTCCGCGCGCGAGGCCGGCGCCGACGGCGCACTGATGATCTCGCCCTACTACAACAAGCCCACCCAGGACGGAATCTTCAGGCACTACAAGATGGTCGCCGCGGCGGTCGACCTGCCGCTAATCGTGTACAACATCCCCGGACGCACGGCCTCCAACATCGCGCCCGAGACCTTCGCTCGGCTATGCGAGATCCGCAACATCGTGGCGATCAAAGAAGCGTCGGGCTCGATGGACCAGGTCTCCGATATCCGGCGCCTATGCGGCGACCGTCTGGCAATCCTCTCGGGCGACGACGCGCTCACGCTGCCGATGATGGCGATCGGGGGCAAGGGCGTGGTCGCGACCGTCAGCAACATCATGCCGCGCGAGACGCATGACCTGGCGGCGGCGGCACTGGCGGGCGACTACGCGCGGGCGCGCGAGCTCCATTACAAACTGTTGCCGCTGGTGCGCGCGATTTTCGTCGAGACCAACCCGATCCCGGTCAAGCAGGCGCTCGCGTTCATGGGGAAATGCACGGCCGAGATGCGTATGCCGCTGACGCAGATGTCGCCCGGCCCGGCCGAAAAGCTGCACCGGCTGATGAAAGAGATGCGTCTGGTCTGACGGGCCGCGCGTTACCTCATTCAGCGCGCCGTTAAGGGACCGAATTGCGGAGGCGGCCGATCCGGCCGAGGACCGAGCGCGGTCTTATCCATGTCGTCCATCCGCGACAATGCGTATTTGAGCGGCTGCGGAGACACTACAACAGCTCCCTGGTAGGGATGCGCGAGCTCGAGAATCGCCAAAATTGTCAGGCCCAGCAGGGCGGAAAAAATCGCACACATCAGGGCCTGCGAAAAGAACGTCTCCAGTCCGAAGAAGTAGCTGAAACCGATGGTGATGATCAGTCCCGCGTAAATCACCAGCCATACCACCGACGGCAGATTCTCCTTTGAATAAAGATAACGCAGGCTGGTTTCTTCGGTGAGCTTCGAAAGCTGATCGTAACTTTTATCAACCAGCAGTGTTTGGCGCGGATCCTCGGCCCTGTAAGTCGCGACAATCTGCCACAAGGGCAGGGTCCCAACCGAATCATCTATGCCGCTGAAATTCGAATTAGCCATGGCCGGCCATTCGACGTCGATCAACCGGTGCGTATATGCACGAACCGCATGCTGCATGTCGCTGGCGGCAGGCGCGGAAAAGCCTTTGGATAGCCGATACAGCGAGATCAGCGCGACCCCTTCCTCCTGAACGTTCGCATTTGCGCGATCGAAGCGCTCCCAGGCGGCCACGATCACGAAGGCCAGCAACAGCCCGTAGAAAGCGCCCAACACTCCGAAGGTGAACCCGGCCACCTCATGGTTCTTCCTCAACGTCTCGAGCGGCACCAGCACCCGCACGATGTAGAGCCCGAGAACACTGAGGCCAGAAAAAACGACCGTCACGATGACGATCTGTTCCACCGTCGACATGTAGAGCAGGCGTTCCATCTGGGCCCCCGAAACGGACGTATCCGAGGCGAAAATTATACGCGGTTCGGGGTGCAAAAACCGTACGTCGACGAGATGCCCAGCGATTCGCCCGATTCGGATGCGCCACTCGAGGGGCGCAGGACGCACCCGGAAAAGGGCTTTTCTCTCGCGGTTCTGCGCCTTTGGGCGGGGAACTCCGAACTACTCGAACATCAGCACCGTGCGAGACACTTCGCCGGCCTTCATCGCGCGGAATGCCTCGTTCACATCCTCGAGCTTGCCCCGGCGTGAAATCATGTCGTCGAGGTTGAGCCGCCCCTGCAGGTAAAAATCGATATACCGCGGCATGTCGATGCGAAAGCGGTTCGAGCCCATCAACGAGCCCTGAATTCGCCGCTCGGTGAGCAGTTTGGGACCGTCGATTTCGACCTTTTGCCCCACCGGGATCATCCCGATGACGGTCGCGGTGCCGCCCAGCGCGAGCGCGTCGAAACACTGCTCGGCGGCCTTTTTCAGCCCGATCGCCTCGAACGAGTAATCGACTCCGCCGTCGGTCAGCTTCTGGATCGCCTCGACCGGATCGGTCGACGAAGCGTCAATCGTATGGGTTGCGCCGAACCGCTTGGCCGTCGCGAGCTTATGCTCGAACATGTCCACCGCGATGATCATCGCGGCGCCGGCGATCCGCGCGCCCTGGATCGCGGAAAGTCCTATTCCGCCCGCACCGAAAACCGCCACGGTCGAGCCCGGCTCGATTTTCGCCGTGTTGAGCGCGGCGCCGACGCCGGTGGTCACGCCGCATCCGATGAGCGCGGCGCGATCGAGCGGCATGTCGTCGCGAATCTTCACCAGCGCATTCTCGTGCAGCAGCATCTTCTCGGCGTACGTCGAAAGATCGCTGAACTGACGAATCATCACGCCGTCCTTGGAAAGCCGCGGCTTGTCGCCCTTCGCGCGCCGGACCGCGGCGCGGTTGACGCAGCGGTACGGACGGCCCGAGTTGCAGTGCTTGCAGCGCCCGCAGAACACCGACGGACACGAGATCACGTGATCGCCGGCCTTCAGATACGTGACTTCCGAGCCGACCCGCTCGACGATACCGGCGGCCTCGTGGCCAAGCACCGCGGGCGTGGGATGGGGCCACAGGCCTTCGACGAAATGGAGGTCGCTGTGGCAGACGCCGGTGGCAACCGTGCGCACCAGCACCTCGTGCTCGCGCGGTTCGTCAATCTGGATTTCCTCGATGCTCAGCGGCTTGCCGGGTCCATGGAAAATGGCGGCTTTCATCTCATCTCTCCTGTCGTTTGGCCGGTTCTCGCGCCTGCCTGGTTCAGTCGAACATCAAAACGGTGCGGGCCACCTCGCCGGCTTTCATCGCACGGAAGGCCTCGTTGACGTCGGGGAGCCTGCCGCGCCGGGTGATCATGTCGTCGAGGTTGAGGCGGCCTTGCTGGTAGAAATCGATGTACCGCAGCATGTCGATGCGGAAGCGGTTGGAGCCCATGTTGGTGCCCTGGATTTTGCGTTCGGTGAGGAACTTCGGACCGTCGAGTTCGACCTTC
>DATJID010000003.1:0-63827 GCA_035493515.1 Binataceae bacterium (SeqCode)
CGCGCGCGCCTTAAGGCGCGCGCGAGTCTCAGCGCCGCCTACTGACTGACCAGCGCTGCCGCGTGCTCCAGCGTGACAGCGCCTTCGCCCAGCAGCATTGCCGCCGCCCGCTCTTCCCACGTTTCGCTGCGCGGTGCGAGCGGATCCTGCGCGCTCAACCGATGCTCGACGACCATCTTAGAGAGCAACAACCGCCGGCCATTGTTCAGCCGCGACCCCTCCCAGGCCATCAACACCGCCGTGGTGGCGTTGTAGAGTGCGCCGGCTGCCATCCGGGCGAGCCGCTCGCCGTCGGTCCCCGAGGCACGCGACGCGAACGCGACCGCGCGATCGGCCATTTCTGCAAGCTGCGTTCGGAATTTCTGCGGCACGCGCGAGGCTTCGGCCAGGCGCGCATGCAGTGCCCTGCCGAGCGCCTCATGTGCGCCCATTTTTGCCGCCGCACGGCCGATCGCGTCGAGCGCATTGATGTTGCTGGTGCCTTCCCACAGCACACCGATTTGCGCGTCGCGGACCAGCCGCGGATTTATCCAGTCCTCGATATAGCCATTGCCGCCGCGGACCTCCATCGCGCCGGTCGCCACGCGCAGATTGTCGCGGCACGCGCGGAACTTGAAGAGCGGGGTCATGATGCGCAGTAGATGCACCGCGCCTTCATCGGCGCGACTGGCGCGGCCCATCACGTCGGCCGTCCAGGCATACATCGAGAGCGCCTGCTCGGCCGACACCATCAGTTTCAGTAACTGACGGCGCACGAGCGGCATCTCGATGAGCGCGCGGCCGAAAGCGACGCGGTTGCGGGCGACGTACAGCGCCTCGTTGAGGCACCGGCGCATCATCGCGGCCGCGCGGACACCGTGCGAGAGCCGGGACAAATTAACCTGGTCCAGCATCTGCTTGAAGCCAGCGCGCAGCTCGCCGACCTGCCATGCGAACGCGCCCTCGAGCCGAATCTCTCCGCTCGCCATCGAGCGCGTGCCAAGCTTGTCCTTCAGGCGCACGATACGGTAGCGATTGCGGCTGCCGTCCTCGAGCCGCCGCGGCATCGCGAACAGTCCCAGGCCGCGAGTGCCGGGGGCCGCACCCTGCGGTCGCGCCAGGACCAGTGCCAGGTCGGCGTCGGTGTGCGAGCAGAACCATTTCTCACCGTAAAGCCGCCACTCGCCGTTTTCCTGCCGCGCCTCGCTCTCCAGCGCGCCCACGTCCGAGCCGCCGGATTTCTCAGTCATGAACTGGGTGCCCTTCCACATCGCGGCTGGATCCTGCGAGAGGAGGCGGGGAGCGAGCTTGCGCTTCAGCTCGTTGCTGCCGTAGCGCAGGATAACGAAGTTACTGGTGTCCGAGACGCTGACCGGACACATGAGGCCAAACTCTGCCTGCACGAAAAGGTACTGGAAGCCGTACTTGGCGATCGGCGGCATCGAGTCGGGCCATCCGAGCACGCCGGCGCGATGGCTCATCGCATGCAGTCCGAATTCGCTGAACGCGATTCGCTCCATCTCGCGATAGGCCGGATGATACTCAATCCAATCCTCGTCGCGGCCGAAGCGATCGCGCGGATGAAGCACCGGGGGATGCTTGTCGGCGGCGTCGGCAAGTTCGTCCAGGCGGCCGCCGGCAAGTTCGCCGAGGCGATCGAGATGGGGCTCCAGATGAGCGCGCAATGCGGGCTCCATGTATAGGTCGAGCAGGCTGCGAAACGCGTCATCGACGCGGTAGAAGTTCATCCCGCGGCAATCGGGTGCGAGGTGATCGGAGCCGGACTTTTGCGACGCGCCGTTATTGCGTCGGGCTTCCATAGCGGCCTCCCGCGGGACGCAGCCCAGCGGATAAGGGCGAGCTAGAAGGGATAATTGATTCCCGAAAAAACCGCTGCACCCTCGCCGCCCCAACCCGCATCGACGTAGCCCACCACGAACGGCTCGGCAATCGCGCGAAAGCCCATTCCGCCCACGGGATGCAGGTCGGTTACGAAATCTTCGCCGGGGTTGTGGAAAACGCGGCCCACGTCGAAGAAGGGCGCCAACTCCAGGATGCCGTGGGTGTTGAAGATGTCGGTTTCCCAGACCCGCGAGCGCATTTCGACGTTGATGTCGAACAGGTTGTTGTCGACAAACCGTCCCGCACCATAGCCGCGCAAGGTCTGCTGCCTGAAGAGCAAGCTCGATTCGCCGCCCAAACGCGCCATCGACCAGAATGGGACCTCGTTGCCGGCCGGCATGTATTGCAGATAGCCATGAGTGGCGAGCGTGATCTTGCGGCCGATCGGAAAATAGTGATGAAGATCGACGCCCATGCGGGTATACGATATCGAACTCATGAAGCGGCGGTCAGCGATCGAGGCGTAAATCAAATCGTAGCCGCCATCGGTGGGCAGATCGACCGAGTCGCGAGTGTCATACGTGGCCTGCAACTGGTTGAGTACTTCGGTGCCGCCGTTGAGTCCCTTGAGGCCGGGAAACTGCTTGTTGATGCTGGGAATCGATTCGAAGGCGCCATTTGAAATCCGCACGTAGCGCGGCCGCTCGAACAGCGCTATCTGGAAACGCGGCGTGACGTTATAGCCGAGCGTCCCCTCGAAGTAGAGCTGTTCCGTGGTGTAGTTGCTCTCGTTGCCTTCGGAAGAGCTGTTACCGATCCCGAAAAAACGTTCGGTCGGATCGCGTTCGAAAAAAAAGTGCCCCTCCAGAGAAAATCCCTTCTGATGGGTGCGGCCGGTCGCATAGTCCAAATCCACATGGCGTGCGATTTTTTCCTCGAACCCCGCGATCACGTAGTACTGGGTGTCGGCGGAAGGGTACCCCAGGTAGCGAAACGTCCCGCCCGGGCCCAGGGTCGAGTTGCCCGTGATGTCGGGCGCCACGATGTTGTTGATCTCACCCTGCTTGTCGGTAAACAGCATCGCAGCCAGCACGCCGTAGGTTACGCCGGAGTTGGGGTCGGTCTCGATCTCGGGAATCGGAATGAGCGTGAAAGGCCAGTTGTGCGGGTTGAGCGTGCTGGGCCAGGTGTTGGGGTTGAAATAGCCGGGCCAGCTATCGGGGTTGAGCAGGGTGAAGGCACGCGCGGGCCGGGCGCACACGACCCACCAGGTCAGAATCAACACTATCGCAAACAGTCTCTTCATAGAGCGTTGGACGCCTGCGTAACAGCTATCGCAAAAACTTATGGGCTAAGAAAGTGACAGGCCTCGGCGCCTCGATCAACTATCAACCGCAACTATCAACTGGCTCGCCATTTCCGCCCCTCCTGAAAATGTGCAAGGATTCGGCAGGGCAAGCCCCGGGGTCAGTATGCGGCCCGATTTGGGCAGGGGATGGGTGAGCCGCTCTTGCGGCGGCCCGCCCATCCCGGCGCCGCGGGCGTTTCGATATTTGCTCTGCGAAATTTCCAGGAGGTTCTGCTGATGCCCAAAGTCGATGGTGGTGAACTGGTTGCCCGCGTGATGCGGGAGAACAAGACGCGCTACTGCTTTTCAATCAATGGGGGACATCTGTTCCCAATCCTCGCCCAGTTGCGCAGCAACGAAATCAAGCTCATCCATATGCGTCACGAGCAGGCGACCGCATACGCCGCCGACGCCTATGCCCGGATGACCGGCGAAGCCGGGGTATGCATGGTCACCGCGGGATGCGGGCTGACCAACGCGATGACCGGGCTATGCTTAGCCGCGATGACCAACAGCGCCGTGGTTTGCGTATCCGGCCAACATCCGAATACCGAGGATCACCAAGGCTCTTTCCAGGAGGCCTACGGCTCCGAGATGCTCAGCAGTTTCGCCAAGTATACCAAGCGTGTGACCGATTGGAGCACGATCGAATTCGACATGCGCCTGGCTTTTCGCGAAGCAATCACGCCGCCGCAGGGCGTGGCGCTGGTCGAAATTCCGCAGAACATCCTGTACCACGGCGATGAAGACAAACGGCAGAGTCCGGGCGGGATGCGGTTCACAGTCGACGACGTCCGTTCGGCAGGCGACCCTTCAAAGATCGACCGCGCGCTCGAGTTGCTGGTCGCGGCCGAGCGGCCGCTCATCGCCGGCGGCGACGGACTTTTCTGGTCGCAGGCGGGCCCCGAGCTGCGTGAGTTCGCGGAGCTCACGTCGATTCCGGTTTACGCGCGGCGCGCTGGTCAGGGCTCGGTATCGGAGGAGCATCCGCTGGCAGTTCGCGGCGCCTTCAAAAAGCCCTTTACCGGGCGCGCCGACGTCGTGCTGACGCTGGGCTTCCGCTTCTGGAGCGGCGAGCACTTCGGTCGCCCCAAGACCTGGAACGACAAGGCCAAATACATCCAGGTCGATCCGACCGCGAACCGGATCGGATGGCAGGTGCCGGCCGAGGTTCCGCTGGTTGGCGATCCCAAGCTCGTGCTGCGTCAGATGATCAACCGAATTAAGGAGCTCAAGCTCGACTTCTCCAGGAATCGCAGCTCGCAGTGGATCAAGGAGCTGGCCGAGGTGCGCTCCAACTTCGAGCAGCAGGTGATCGAAAACGCCAAGAAATTTCACAACAACCGCCCCATCCATCCGGCGCGTCTCGCGCGCGACCTGGTTTCAGTGCTCGACAAAAACTGCACCGTCGTCATCGATAGCTTCACTCTCTCGGGCTGGATGAGCCAGAATTTCATCTGCCGCTTCCCGGGCCAGATAATCGATGCCGGACCGCTTGCGCCCGTCGGCCACGGCTTCGGCATGGGCATCGGGGCTCAGCTCGCGCGGCCGGGCGCGCAGGTAGTGATGGTGATGGGCGACGGTGGCCTGGGCATCGGCGGCTGGGACATGGAGACCGCCGCACGCTACAAACTGCCGATCGTGTGCCTGCTGTGGAACAACAGCTCGTGGGGACCGAGCTTCGAGTCGATGCCGTTGCTCAAGGATCGCACCGACCCATTCAACATGCTGCAGGACATTCGCTACGACAAAATTTTCAACGAGATGGGCTGTCATGGCGAGAACGTTACGGATCCCGACCAGATAATTCCCGCGCTCGATCGCGCGTTCAAGTCGGGCAAGCCCGCGATGATCAATGTCATCGGCGACAAGACCGTCGGACATCCGACGCTTGGCGGCAACCTGCTCGGCTCGACGGGCGGCAGCAACTGACCCGGGCACAAACTGAAACTGCCCGGGCGCCGCGCGATCGCGGGGCGTCGGCTAAGTGAGCTCAACCTGGGGCGATGAGACCGCGGTCTCATCGCCTCTGACATTTGGCCTAACCTTTGGCGCGCTGCGAAATGATGCGCGATGCTTTCTCTCGCGCGTGGACCGTGTAAGCTGAAGCCGATGGTTGCCCACCCTCTGCGGCAAGAGCTTCGCCCTGCGGTTCGGATGGCCGCGCTTATCCTATTGATCTCCCTCGGGCCAGCTTTCACGGGGTGCAAGCCGGCGGACGCAAACAAGGCCCCGGTTATTCCCAAGAGCTGCCCCGACGGCGCCGAGCTCAAGGGCTCACCACCGCCCGACGGAATGGAAATTTGGTGCGAAAAGGATATTGGCGGCGTGCCGGTCAAGGATGGGGTTTACGTCGTCTATAATCTGAGCGGCGCCAGGATGATCGAGGGTTATTATCACGACGGAAAACAGTCGGGCGAGTGGACCATGTGGCACGCCAACGGTCAGCGCTCCTCGGTCGACCACTACACCGACGGGGTGCAGAACGGGATGCATACGAGCTGGTATTCCAACGGCTCAAAAGCGATTGAGGGCGAGTACCGCGACGGCAAACGCGAGGGCGCGTGGCATCGATGGGACCCCAACGGGTTCAAGGAATGGACCGACGTTTATAAGAACGATGAAAAGATCTCGGGCGACGTCAGCGACGGCCCCAAAACCAAAATTCCCTAGCCCGGGATTTCTTAAAGCAATTCTTTAGATTGAATCTCGCCGCCGATTCCGCGCGCCTGCCCCGCGGCCTGGCGATGAGCCGTGTCACCGCGCCACTACTCCATCGCGGATTGCGACGCCTCGATCGCGGTGAACGGAATTTCCCCCGCCGCAAGCGCGATCGTGTAATACGCCTCGGGCGCACCCCACACCAGTGCCGGCTGGGTGCGATTGCCGACCCCGAGCGGATGCGCGAAAACCTGCTCGATGTTGGCGTTGATGCGGAGTGCGTTGGGTGCCAGCGGCGCGGCCAGCACGCCCTTGCGAATCAGGTAGGAATCGCCGCTCACTGTGCAAGTGAAATCGCCTGCGCGCTGTCCGTTTATCGGATAGGTGTACCAGACGCGGCCGACGTAGATGCCCTCGCCCACCGCCCGGATCAGATCGCGCTCACTCTTACCCCCGCGCGCGCGCATTGTCAGGTTGGTCGCCGCGGATCCCGGATTGGCGTCGAAGCGGCGCACCGCGCTTTCGCCTAGACGATATCCGCTGTGCGGTGGAAAGCCCGTCTGCTCGGCGCCGAGCGGCCCGAGCTTCTCGGCGCGATGCTCGTCGGTCGCGAGCCGATGGCTGTCATAAAAATTCGACAGCAGACCGACCAACCGCCCGTCCCGAATCATTATCGTGCGGCGCGCGGGGAGCCCCTCGCAGGTCAGACCGCGATGAATCGCGCCGCGCGCCGCCGCCGGGTCGTCGAGCAGGCTCAGCCTTTCGTCCATCACCTGCGCACCGAAACGACCATGATAGGCCGTGCTGGCGGCGTGAAAGGCACCGGTTGAGAGCGAGGGAACCACCATGTAGTTGAGTATTTCCGCAACCGGCTGCGGACCAAACACCACGCGATACGTCCCCCCCGGCGGGCGTTGGCCGCCGCCCAACGCCAGCGCGCGCAACACCGCATCGCGGCCGGCCCGCGCCGCCGCCGCGCGCATCCCTCCAAGCGTCGCGCCGAGCGCCGACGCGGTGCCCTTGGCGCCCAGCGATTCGACCAGCGCCGTAACCGTGCAGGTGAAATGCGCGCCGGCCTCCGTCCGCAGGCCGTCGAAATTGGAACTCGCAAGCGCCATCCGATCGCGCATCAGCGAGACGTCGCCGCCCAGCACCAGCCCGGGACGATGATCGTGCGCCGCCGTCGGCAGTCTAGTGAACGCTTCAAGGGCGCCCCCGACGATTCGCCACGCCGCCTCAACTAATGGAGCATCCCCGGCGCGCATCAGGCCGCCCACCGCGGCGTCGGCCGCTGCGGGTCCAGGCTTGCTCGGCGTACGGTTTGCGACCTTTGGCAAGCCGGGAAGGCGCGCCGTCCCGGGTAGTCCGGGGAAATGCGGATCCACGAGCGCCGCGCTGCGCGCGCGAGTGAGTGCCGCTCGCAGCGCCTCGAGGCTCAAATCTCCGGCCTCGGTCGCGACGCCGATCTCCCGCGCGTCGCGGCGCATCACGACTCTAAGCGTGAAGCCGTCGGCCACGTGAGACTTCAGTTCCTCGACGCCGCGCGAGGGGATGTCCGAGGTGTACGCGAGACGCGCCACACGATGCTCGGCGGAAGCGCAATAGATTTCGAACTCCGCCAGGTCGCGTTCGCGCGCCAGCATAGCGCGCGCCTCGCGGACGAAGTTTTTCAGCTCCTGGGCCGCGCGCATCGCAGCTTCTATCCTCCGCCGAGCCGCGCACGCGAGCGCATGGTCGGCCCGCCATTGGACATGCGCTTGACCTGCATGGGCTGTCCCTTCCCGCAGTTGGGAATCGCAATCAGCCGCAGATCGTTGCCCACCGCGTCCACCTGCATGAAGAAATCCTTGGAGTCCGCGATGACGCTGCCAGCGCGGTAGAGCCGGCCCACTCGCCCGTGGTCGATTTCGTAAATCCGGCGCGCCGAGATACGGAAGTTCTCGCGCGATTCGGCGATCGACGGAACCGCGCTGCCGCAAACGTAGTAGCCATGATCGACGTCGGCGATTATCTGTTGCGGATCGCTCTCTCCGGGCATCAGAAAAGTGTTCGACATCCGAATGAGCGGGACGTAGAAGACCTCACTCGCACGCGCCGAGCCATTCGGTTCGACGCCGAGTACGGCGGCCGTGTCACGCGAGTTCAGGAAGCCGTGGAACACGCCCTTGTCGACGTGCGTTACGCGCCGCGCGCGCGTCCCCTCATGGTCGTAGAGGTAATGACCGTATCCGTCGAGGCTCGGATCAGAACATGCGCTCATGAGCGGCGAGCCGACCTGGCGACCGACCTCGTTGTCCTCGAGCGAACGCAAAAACCAGCTGCGCCCCGCGTACGCCGCCTCCATCTTGAGCGCGCGGTCGGCTTCGCTCGGATGGCCGATGATTTCGTGCGAGATGAGCGCATTGAAATGCGGGTCGGTGACCACCGTGACTTCGGCGTCGGGCGGTTTGAGCGCCGGCGCCGCGGCCAACTCGCGCGCCTCTCCCGCAAGCTCGAGCGCGAACGTGAGCAGATCCGGATTGGGCATCAGCTCACCGCGCCATCCCTCGCTGAGGCACTCGAGGCCGCGCTGCTGACCGATCGTGTCGTAGATTTCCTGATGACCGTCGCCGTTCTGCGCGACGATATAGCAGTCGCCCTGGGAAAACGCGAAGCCCTGGCTAATCAGCGTGCCGTCGCTCCCGATGAATAGCTCCTCGCGCACTTCGCTCAACGCCGCCACCGCGTTGAACGCGATCTCCGGACCGAGCGCGGCGACGCGCGCCGAAGTATCGCGACACAGACGCTGCAACTCGCCTGGGCCGAGCGTGCGCGGATCGCGCTGATAGACGGCAGCGACCTCGTCATGCACCGCGGCGCGCGGCCCGGGCGGCACGCTCGCGAGGCTCCGGGCAGGTCCCGAGTATTTATTGAGAGCGCGGACCAGGGCGGCCTTCTCGCGCGCACTGAGCCGCGCCCGTTCATAAGCCTCGGCCAGACCGGCGCGGATGGCCGCGAACAGCCGCGCCGGCCGTAGCGCGAGGCGCCCAACTTCGACTCCGGTCTGGCCGGTACCGGAGGCGCCCGAGGGCTCGTCAACCCGCACGCTCACGCTGAAGCCGGCGCTTTCGCCTTCGTGAGCCGAGCGCGCCTCGCCGTCGGTCGCCGAGCTGGAACGCGAGAACATCACTTCCAGGCGCAAATCGGCGCCGACCGCGCCGCGACGGCCGCGGATGAAGGCGCGCAGCAGATCGGGGCCCTCCTTCTTGAGCAGCTCGGCCGCGCCAAACATATCCGTGGAGCTCATTTCGTAATGTTCACTATGCCCGCCTGGTCGCCGCCCAAAGATAGCTGAGCCCGAAGAGCACGGCGAGGATTCCGACGATCGTCGGCCCGGTCGGCAGGTCGAGCCAATAGGAGCCCGCAATACCGACGACGGTCGCGACGACTCCGATAACGGTGGCCAGCACGAAGGCCGCGCGCAGACTTCCGACGACGCTCAGCGCCGCGGCGCCAGGCGCCACCAGCAAGGTGAACGCGAGCAGCGCTCCGACGCCGCGAATTGCAATCGCGACCGCGACGCCGAGGGCGACGTAAAAGAGCGTGTTCCACAGTTCGACCCTGATTCCAAGCGCGCGGGCCATGTCGGGATCGTAGGCCACGATCAAAAATTCCTTGGCCGCGAGGTACTGTATCGCCGCCACCACCCCGAACGCGATCACCATCATCCAGAGCAGCGGCAGCGGCACGGTCAGGATATTGCCGAAGAGCACGTTCAGGATGTCGCCCTCGCCGCGCGGCGACTTCGCGATCAACAGGACGGCCGCCGCCGAACCTCCCGCATAGAGCATCCCGATCAACGCCTCCAGCGGCAGGCGTGGATTGTCGGCGGCGCGCGAAAAGCCAAGGAACGTCAGAATCGTAAGGATGAGCGCGACCGGGAACGGCTCGAGGTTGAACAGGATCGCCAGCGCCACACCGGCCGAGGAAATCTCGGCCACCGCCGCACCGACGAAAACTATCCGGCGCAGCACCACGTAAACGCTCAACGGGGCGAGCCCCAACGCCACCAGCACCCCGGCCAGCATCACGTTACGCATGAAGGGAACGGTCAACAGGTCCATCAGATTTCTTCCGTGTAGGCCCGCGCCAGGCTCTGGGGCGCGAGTATCTCGCCCTTGGGCCCAATCAGCAGACTGCCATCGCGCGTGATCAGCGCGACCCGGCGGGCGAAGTTCTGGATCGCGCTCAGCAGATGGGTGACGAACAGGATAGTGGTCGCGTTGGTCTGCTGGAGGTCGAGCAGCAACTCCATGATCGCGCGCTCGGCTTCGATATCCATCCCATTGGTCGGCTCGTCGAGCAGCAGCGCATCCGGTTCCCCAGCCAGCGCTCGCGCGATCAGCACGCGCTGCTGCTGGCCGCCCGAGAGCGAGCGATAGGGGCTATGCGCGTGACGATCCATCCCGACCCGCGTGAGGCATCCGAGCGCGATCTCCACATCCGCGCGACCGGCGCGGCGCATCGCCCCAAGCTTGCCGAAACGGCCCATCACCGCGACCTCCAGTGCCGAGAGCGGGAAATTCGGATCGAGGCGCTCGCGCTGCGGCACATAGCCGATACGCGGTGGACCACCGTTTTGCGCGACCCACTCCATCGTGCCCGCCAGCGGTTTTATCAGCCCGAGCATTGCGCGCAGCAGCGTCGTCTTGCCCGAACCGTTGGGGCCCATCACGCCCAGAAAATCCCCGCGTTCGATTGTGAAGTCGAGGTTCCTCAGCACCGTGCGCCCGCCGTAGCCGAGCGCGACGCCGCGCGCGCGCAGCAGCTCAGCCGGCATGACTTTGCTTTCCGAGCGCGGCCACGAACTGGTCCACGATATAGTTGACCATCGAGATGTAGTCCTTCTGTTGGGGAACTCCGCCGACATCGATCGGCAGATTGAGGTACGGCACTCCGACCTGCTCGGAGATGAGCTTGGCGATCGAAACGTCATAATAGGGCTCGGTCACGATCAGCCGGACCTTGTCGGCCTTGCAGAGCCGGATAACCTCTTCGACCCGGCGCGGCGACGGCACGAAGCCGGGCTTGCTCTCGATCGTGGTTGGAGTTTCGAGCTTGAACGCGCGTGCAAAGTAGTCCCACGACTCGTGGTAGGGCACGAACTTCGCTCCGGCATACGGCGCCATCTCCGCATGCCATTTCGCCTCGGCCGCCGTGAGCTGCGAGTCGAATGCGGCGAGGTTGGCGGCGAAATAATCCTTGTCGGCCGGATCGGTATAGGCGAGCGCGTTGAAAATGTTGCGCGCCATGATTCGGCCGCACTCGGGATCGAGCTGGTAATGCGGATTGCCGTAGGGATGGATGTCGCCGAAGCTGTAGTCGACGTGGCTCTGCGGAACGTCGAGCAGCGGAATCTGGTAAGAGACCTGCGCCTTGACCAGGTTGGAATTGTTGGCCTGGTTGACCAGATCGCGCGCCCAATCCTCAAGTCCCAGACCGACCTGGATGAACAGCCGGGCTTGATGGATTTTGAACAGATCGCTCGGCCGCGGCGAATACAGGTCAGCGTTGAAGCCGGGCGGCACCAGGGCCGAGACCTCGACCTTGTCGCCGCCAACCGCGGTGGTGAGAGAGGCAAGGTCGGTGGTCGTGGTGACGACCCGCAGCGTCTCCGCCCATGAAGGCGGTGCGGCCGCGGCCGTGATGGCGATCGCGCCGATGAACATCGCGATCGCACGCAACCCGGCCAGGCCTCGGGCGCCGAGGTTAAATCCCAATACTGGCGATTTTCTTCGCATCGTCGAATTACTCCAGTGGTTTGAGGTTGCCCAGGGCGAAGGTCGCCTGGAGATAGACCGCATCCGCCGCGCGCATCGGTCCGCTCGGCGTGCTGTGCGTGTATTGGAGGCGCAACCGCGTATTGTCAGAGACGAAGTAAGTGAAAATCGGTGACGCCTCGAACTGCGTCCCGCTCGGCACGTTGGGCACGTTCCATACGTCAAAAAGCGCCCCGACGTGGTAGCGCAGCCAGAAGTTGTAATCGAGCAGCGTGTAGGCGCCACTCTTGAGCCCATGGTCGCCAACGCCGGCGCGCTCGGCGAGTTCACCCTCCGCGCTCCAGGTCCAGATGTGCCGCTGGTCCTGCGCGTATTGGATCTGCAAAAACGGATCCTCGAGATAGCTCTGCCCGCCGCTGTTGGCGCCGGGTCCGCCGGCCATGCTGACTCCGCCCAGCAACGACCCCGAACCGAACAACTCGCGCGAGTACATCAGGGTGCCGATGTACGCGAAGTCGAAGGTCTGGCCGTTGCGGTGGTTGAAGGCGAAAGTGTTCTGCGGACTCACGACATTGAGGTCGGCCTTGAGATCGAGCTCCCAAGGGTTAGGCACGTAGGTGCTTAGATTGACGCCGGGCGTAACGAAGCCGTCGCTACCGATATATTGCGCGAGAGCGTTGGGCCGGTTGACCATCGGGAGCTGAAAAGTATCGAGCTCGTTGATGAGGCCATAGATGGTCCGGTACTGGCCGATGCGCAGATTTAGTCCATACGGCAGCTTGTTGAAGACCAGGAACGCCTCCTCGATGTTGAACGAGCCGTCGTTGGGCTTGTCGATCGAGATCTGCGCGTTGGTGTATGGGTCGATCGGTGAAAAGAAAATGAGCTGCGCGTCGCGCGCAGTGAATTGATCGGCGGCCGGGTTGTAGCGCGGGTCGCCGTGGTGCAGGTCAGCCTGGCGAAACAGGATGTCACCGACGCCGCCGATATCGGGAATGAAGGTCTGCGGCACGCCCTGGATGCTCGGAATGATCACGCCCTGCCCTTGCGGCGCCGAGCTCATTGCGAAGCCGGGTGGCTTCGCCGTCGCGCCGGACATCGCACCCGGCATCAGCGACTTGAGCGCGGCGCCGGGCGTGATACCGCCCGCGCCCGCGCGCTGCATGGTTTCGCCCGGCGGCGTTTCCGCGCCTAGCGGCACGCCGGCCGGCGTGATGCCCGGCGGCGCTCCCGAGGCGCCGCCGCTCGCGACTCCCTGGCCTGACCCGCTGCCCACCGCCGGCGCGGTGCTCGACGCCGGCGCCGCGCCGCCGACGCGCGCTGAGAGCGCGTCGAGCCGCTGCTGCATCAGGCCCATCTGCGCGCGCATCGCGCGCAGTTCGGCCTTAAGCTGGGTCACTTCGTTACCCTTGGCGGCGGGCGCATCGCTGTCGGCGGCCGTCGCCGCCGACACGATCGCGACCGTCATCCACGCAACCAACGCAAGCGCGATACATGTACGCATCGCCGAAGGCTCCTCCCCCGTTGAGGGTGCACTGCCGTCCACCTCCACGCGCGCGTCGTTACGCGCGCTTGGGATGGCGGATGGGGCACGCACGGCAAGCCGTGCGCTTCCACGAATCAGAAATCAGCGCGAGAGCTTCAGAGAGTGATGGACGGGGGCGCGCGAGTCTGCGCGGGAGAGCGGCTGACCGAGAACGCGCGGTCGGGCGACGGCGCGAGCGTCGGGTTGAAGGCGCGATAAGGTTCCATCGTCGCCGGAGCGCTGGGTGCGGTTCCGGGAAAATGGAAAGCGAGCAGGCATAGCGCACACGGTCCGCTTTCGGCTGAAACCGCGGCGGCGAGATCCGGATGCGCACCGTTGAGGCGCGGATGATAGTGCGCGGCCGCGACGGTTTGCGCGAACAAGAGCAGCGCCGCCGCGGCCAGCGCCAGGCGCCGGCTCATCGACCGTTGTGTGACTGCGCCTCGCATCGAATCGTGCCGCCGGAGCGAAGGCCGCGCGGCCTTAGATGACGCCTTCCTGTTTTAGACGTTCGACCTCGGCGGTGTCGAAGCCAAGGTACTTGGCGAAGACTTCATTGTTGTGCTCGCCGAGCAGTGGGGCGCTGGTGACCTCGACCGGCGAATCCTCGAGCTTCACCGGACATCCGGGCATCGTGAACTCGCCGCGCACCGGATGCTGCACGGTGACGATCATGCCGCGCTCGCGCAGGTGCGGGTCGTTGAGCAGTTCGACGCTGTCGAGCACTTTGCCGCAAGGCACGTCAGCCTCACCGAGGATTTGCATCACTTCATGCTTGGTATGCCTGCTGGTCCACGCGTTGATCGCGTCGGTCAGTTCTTCTACGTGGTGCAGGCGCGAGCGCCGATCCTTGAACCGTTCATCGACGGCCATCTCCGGCCGTCCGATCGCGTTGCACAGGTTGGTCCACATCTCCGGCGTCGTACACAGGATATATACGTAGTCATTGGCGCCGCCGGGGGCACACGGATAAGTGTCGGCGGGGGCACCGGCGCCTATCCGGTTGCCCATCCGTGGGACCGGTTTATTCGTGATGTACGTGCCCATCATTGGCACCCGGCAGAAATTCAGGATCGCGTCCTGCATCGAGAGTTCGACCTTCTGCCCGTTGCCGGTGCGCTCGCGCTGGATATACGCCGCCAGCAGGCCGATCGCGGCGTGCATTCCGGTGCCGGTGTCGCCGATGGTCGGGCCGGGCTTGAGCGGCGGAGTCTCCGGCGTCCCGGTCAGCGCCATCGCGCCGCCCGAGGCCTGCGCGATCATGTCGAAGCTTTTGTATTTGCTGTAGGGGCCGTAGGTGCCGAAACCTTTGATGGTCAGGTAGATAAGGCGCGGGTTGATTTCATGCAGCCGCTCCCATCCGAAGCCCCAGCTCTCCAGCGTGCCGAGCGAGAAATTTTCCGCCAGGATGTCGACT
The DNA here is from genome assembly GCA_035493515.1 of Binataceae bacterium (SeqCode). GTDB lineage: Bacteria > Desulfobacterota > Binatia > Binatales > Binataceae > JAKAVN01. The sequence continues at coordinate 14,532 of DATJID010000003.1, forward strand.
TTTTTCAGCAGCTCGATAAAAATTTTCTTGCCGCGTTCGTCCTTGAGGTTGAGGGTGATTGAGCGCTTGTTGGCGTTGAGCAGCATGAAGTAGTGCGAATCGATGCCGGCTTTCTCGCTCAACTGCCAGCGCCCCTGCTCGCCCTTGCCTGGGGCTTCGAGCTTGATTACGTCTGCGCCCAGCCATGCCAGCATTTCGGTGCATGAAGTGCCGGCCTCGAACTGCGTCAGATCGAGGACCTTTACGCCTGCCAACGCCTTTTCCATTGCCGCCCTCCTGCCCGAGCTTGCGCGCGGGGACTCACTCATCCGTTGTAGCCCCTGCGGTCATCCCCGGCAAGCACGCGGGGTGCGGCGCAGTCGTGCGTGCGCAGTCGCGGTCTGCTAAGAATTTGACGAGGAATCGATGTCCAACGCAGCAGCCAGCCTCGCGCGCATTCGCGAGGAACTCAACCATAACTTCCAGGAGCGCGCCGAACTGATCGACGGCGCGCTCTGTGCGCTGCTTTCGGGCAGCCACGTGCTCATTATCGGGCCGCCCGGCACGGCCAAGTCGATGCTATCCGACGAGCTGTGCCGGCGAATCGAGGGCGCCAACTATTTCCAGTGGCTGCTGACCAAGTTCAGCACCCCCGAGGAAATCTTCGGCGCCGTGAGCTTAAGCGGCCTTGAGCACGACGACTACCGGCGCGTGACCTTGCACAAACTGCCCGAAGCGCACATCGCGTTCCTCGACGAAATTTTCAAGTCCAATTCCTCGATTCTCAACGCGCTCCTGACCATCATCAACGAGCGCCTGTTCCACAACGGTCGCGAGCGCGTGCGCGTCCCGCTCATCACGATGTTCGGGGCGTCCAACGAACTGCCCGACGAGGAAGAACTGACCGCGCTCTACGACCGCTTCATGCTGCGCTTCACGGTCGACTACATCAGCGAGGAGTTCCGTTTCCTCAAGATGCTCGAAGGGACGCGCTCCGCCGCGCGCACCACGCTTAGCTTCGCCGACCTCGATGAGTTGCGCGCACAGACCCGCGCCGTCGAAGTCCCGGGCAGCGTGCTTACCGCGATCGCAGAGCTGCGCCGCGAACTCGGACGTCAGCAGATCGTGGTTTCCGACCGGCGCTGGCGCAACTCGCTCGAGGTGCTGCGCGCGCACGCGTTCCTCTCCGGCCGCGCGATCGTCACCGAGGATGACCTCGGCTTCCTGGAGCACGTGCTGTGGAAAGACCCCGAGGAGCATCCCAAGGTCCGCGACGCGATCCATCGGCTGGTCAAGGGCTACGAGGAGCAGGCGCGCGAACTGTTGATCCAGAGCCAGGAGCTGCGTGAGTACGCCGAGCGCGCATGGGAGAGCGACGAGTTGCGCAGCCGCGCGCTGGTCGAAGCCCACACCAAAATCGCCAACATCCTGGTCCGCTTCGACCACCTGATGCACGAAGCGGCCGAGAGCGGACGCGCCATGCAAGGGGTCGAGACGATGCGCTCGCAGGTCAGGGAAATTCAGCAGTCGATGCTCCGGCGGATTTAGTCCGGAGCCCGCAAAGCGCGCCGACGATGGCAGCCGAAGAAGCCACGCCCGCAATCGTGCTCCGCACCCGCGACTACATGGAGTCCGATCGCATCGTGACTCTGCTCACCGAGCAGGCGGGCAAACTCGGCGGCATTGCCAAGGGCGCCAAGGCCTCGCGTCGGCGCTTCGAGCATCGGCTCGAACCGTTCTCGCACGTGATGCTGTACTTTCGCCGCCGCCCGCACGGCCAACTGGTCTTCATCACGCGCGCCGAAGCGGCGGGCCTCCAGCCGTTCCGCCTGGAGGACGACCTCGGCCGCCTCGCGCTCGGCACCTACATGCTTGATCTCGCCGAGGCGCTGACCTCCGAGGATGCGGAGGCGTCGGGTGCGTACCATCTGTTGGCCGAGGCGCTCGGCGCGCTCGGCGCGGGCGAGGCCAACGTCGCGCTGCGCCAGGCCTATGAACTGCGGATGTTCCGGTGGGCAGGGTTCGGGATGCAGTTCGAGCGTTGCCGCGTGTGCGCCGAGAACCAGGCCCAAGCGGCCGCGGTCTATTTCGTTATCGGGCGCGGCGGAATCGTTTGCGCGCGATGCCGCGAGGGCGTTCCCGAGGGCGGCATCCGGTTGAGCGCCGCCAGCACGGCGGCGCTGGTCGAACTGGGAGGGATGCCGCTCGCGGCGGCGTCGGCGGCAAGAGCGGCGGGAGCCGACGGGGCGCTCGCAATCGCGCGCTTCATCGCGTCGGTGGTCGATCGCAAGCTCCGATCGGTTGAGTTCCTGGACTCCGTGATTGCGCCCGCGACCCGCGCGTAACCGCGGTCTTCCACTCAGGACGCATCTATTTCTCCCGATACACAGTGAGGCGTTGCAATGAAAGCGATCCAATTCGACCGGCTCGGCGGCGCGGAAGTCATGGAATTGCGCGAGGTGCCGAGGCCCGAGCTTCAACCCGGAACGATCGTGGTCAGAAACGAGGTGATCACCATCAATTTTGGCGACACGCTCTTTCTGCGCGGCGAATACCTGGTTAAACCGGTATTCCCCGATATACCGGGGATGGAGGCGGCCGGCGTCGTCGACGCCGTCGCGCCCGACGTGACTGGTATCACGCCCGGTATGCGCGTCGCATACATCGGGATGGGGGCCTACGCCGAATACACGCGAATCCGGCAATCGCGCGCGATTCCGCTACCCGACTCGATGGACTTCGAGCAAGGCGCCGCTTTTCCAATCGCCGTGCTCACCGCCTGGCATCTGCTCCATAGCTGCCATCAGACAGCGGCGGGACAAACCGTGATCGTTCACTCGGCGGCTGGCGGAGTCGGTATTGCGGCGGTCCAGATCGCGAAGGCCGCGGGCGCACGGGTCATCGGCACCGTCTCGAGCGACGACAAAATCGAGTTGGTGCGAAAATTCGGCGCCGACGAAGTGATCAATTATGCGACTCACGACTTCGCGACGGAGGCGATACGGCTCACCGGTGGACGCGGCGTCGATCTCATTCTCGACGCGGTCGGCAAACCCACTTTGAGCAAGGGGCTCGGATGCCTCGCGCCGTTCGGGCACCTGGTGTCGTACGGCCGCGCCGGGGGAATACCCGAGCCGGTTAATCCGATGATCCTTTTCGGCAAGGCGCTCAAGATAAGCGGTTTCGCGGTCCCGATGGTGTACGGGATGCATGAGATCCATCGGCGCGGCCTGGACGACGTATATCGTCTCGCGCGCGAGGGAAAACTTACGGTACCAATTGGCAGGCGGTTCGCGCTGGCGGACGCGGCGGAGGCAGTTCGTTATATGCTATCGCGCCAGTCGGTGGGAAAATTATTGCTGCTTCCCTGAGCGTCAGCCGCCGGCGGCGACGATTCGCTTTTCGGTATGCTAACTCAGTCCGCGACCATTCGCGGACGTCGGATACCGCAGTGCGGCGCGATTCCCATACGTTCGTAGTAGCGCTGATGGTATTCCTCGGCGCGGTAGAACATCGAGGCCGGAACAATCTTGGTAACCACGGGTCTGCCAAGCTCGCCCGACTCATCGAGACGCTTCAGTGAGGCTTCGGCGGCCGCTTTCTGTTGGGCGTCGTGGTAGAAAATCACCGATCGATATTGCGTGCCGACGTCGGGCCCCTGACGATTGACCGTGGTCGGATCGTGAATCTCCCAGAACAGCTCCAGGAGCTGTTCGTACGCGACCAGCCGGGGATCGTATTCCACCTGCACCACTTCGGCGTGGCCGGTCTGGTCCGAACAGACCTGACGGTAAGTGGGATGCTTGAGCCAGCCGCCCATATAGCCCGAGGTCGCCGCGATAACGCCGTCGAGCTCGCGGAAGGCGGATTCCACGCCCCAGAAGCATCCCCCGCCGAAAGTGGCTATTCGTTTTCGCGCCATCGTCTGCTCAAAGATCCTGATCCGTTAATATGTTGTTCCCGACCATCGAACAAAAAAAGGGCGCCCCCTTTTGGAGGGCGCCCCTGCACATCGTACGGCTATTGCCCTCTATAGTTTTACATAGACGGTCTTGATTTGCGTGTAAAGCTCAAGCGCGTACTTGCCCAGCTCACGCCCGAAGCCCGACTGCTTGTAGCCTCCGAACGGCGAGATCGGATCGATCATGCCGTAGCAGTTGACCCATACCGTCCCGGCCTTGAGCGCACGCGCGACCTTGTGCGCGCGGCCAACGTCGCTGGTCCATACCGCAGCTCCCAGTCCGTAGTCGGTGTCGTTGCCCTGGATGACCGCGTCGTTCTCATCTTTAAAGGGTATGGTCGCGGCGACCGGGCCGAAAATTTCCTCGCGCGCGATGCGCATTTTGTTGTTCACGTCCGCGAACACGGTCGGCTGAACGAAATAGCCCTTGCCAGGCGCCGCAGCGCCGCCAGTAGTGACTCGAGCGCCTTCCTTCTTGCCGAGTTCGAGATAGCCCTTGACCTTGTCGAACTGCTCCTTGGAGACCAGCGGGCCCATCATGGTCTTGGGATCGAGTCCGTCGCCCATGGTCATGCCGGCGCTGAACTTGGCGAGCGAATCGTTGAACTTGTCGTAAACGTCCTTCTGCACGAAAATCCGCGTGCCGGCGCAGCATACCTGTCCTGAGTTGAAAAACACGCCCATCATCGAGTTCGGGACCGCCTGCTCCATATCGGCGTCGGGGAAGATGATGTTGGGAGATTTTCCGCCGAGCTCCAGAGATACGCGCTTCAGATTGCCCGCCGACGCTTTAAGGATGATTTTGCCCACTTCGGCCGATCCGGTGAACGCGACCTTGTCGATATCTGGATGCTCCGAGATCGAGCTGCCGGCGCCGGGGCCGAAGCCGGTGATGATGTTGACCACACCCTCGGGCACCCCGGCCTCGAGAATCAATTCGCCCAGCCGCAGCGCCGTGAGCGGGGTCTGCTCCGCCGGCTTGAGAATCACGGTGTTGCCGCAGGCGAGCGCCGGCCCGAGCTTCCACGACGCCATCAGCAGCGGGAAATTCCACGGAATGATCTGCCCGCACACGCCGACCGGCTCGCGCAGCGTGTAGTTGAACATCGTTGGGTCGGAGGGATTGGTGTCGCCGTAAAGCTTGGTGCACCATCCGCCGTAATAGCGAAAGGTCTCCGCCGCGCCCGCAATGTCGATCGCGCGCGCCTGGGTCTTCGCTTTGCCGTTATCGAGCGTTTCGAGTTCTGACAGCTCGTCGGCGTTCTGCTCGATCAGGTCGGCAATTTTGAACAAATAGCGGGCGCGCTCATGCGGCCCCATCTTCGACCATTTGCCTTCCTCGAAAGCCTTGCGCGCCGCCTTGACGGCTTCGTCGACGTCGGCTTTGTCGCCCTCGGCAACCAGCGCCAGGACATCCTCGGTGGCCGGGTTGAGGGTTTCGAAAGTCTTGCCCGATTTCGCCGCGACCCATTTGCCGCCGATGAGCAATTTCTTGGGTGAGGCCTTGAGGAAGTTCAACGCGGCGCTCGACCGCGCGACGCCGCCCGCCCTCTCTACCGATGGTGTCGTTGCTGCCATTAGTTCGCTCCTTTCTGTTCGATGGCGTGGGCGCCATCGTTGTGAACGCCACTGCTACGAATTGAGTCGCGCTATAACCTGCCCCATCTGCGCAGTATCGTACGCGCAAAGCTGCCTGACTTCACTGGCGAAGCTGCTGGAATTCAGCGCGTCGAGCATCGCACGCACCGGGGGCGAGTCCATCTCGCGTTGCAGGATGACCAAATCATAGCGCTCTTCACGCACTGGAACAAAACCCAATCTGAAGGCCTCCGCAGCCACCCGCAGCGTCAGCCCGGCTTCGCCTTCGCCCGTCGCGATCGCGGCCGCGACTTCGAGATGGCCGTTCAACTCCCGCTCATACCCGGCTATTCGTCGCGGCACAATTTTCAGCTCCGCCAGCGCCTGGTCGAGCACCAGCCGCGCGCCCGAACCTGCCTCGCGGTTCACGATACGCACGCCGGGCCGCGCTAAATCCGCGATCCCCCGCAAGTCCAGCGGATTGCCGCGCCGCACACCCAAACCCAGCTCCCAACGCGCGAAATTCACCATCATCGCGCGCCGCCGCTTAAGCGTTTCGCGCACGGCCGCCAGATTGTACTCGCCGCCCCTGCGGTCGCCTAGGTGCACGCCTGCCGCGTGCACCCGCCCATCGAGCAGCGCGGCGAGCGCCGAGCGGCTGCTGTGCCTCAGCGGCGTAAGTATGCCAGTCGGCCGATGGCGTCCCATCCAGTCGGCAAGAATCGTGACCGCCGGGTCGCATCCGGCAACCAGTAGCGTCGCCTCGATCTCCTGTTGCGTGCGAAACGCCGCTACTCGCGCGCGCCGGCCGGCGGCGTGCTCGAGCACGCCTGCCGCCGCCGCCAGGCGCATCGCCGGCGCCGGTTGCGCGAGCGCAACCAGGCGCCCGCCTACGCGCCCCAGCGCGACCGCCGGATGCGCCGGCGCTGCCGGCGCGTCGCCGGACACCTCCGCCCAGTCAGCTTCGAGCAGCGCCGGCTCGCCGGCGCTGCCGAACAGCGCCTCGACGCTATGGCCAAGCTCGCGCGCGAGCGCGAGCGCCGCGCCGACCCCGGGTTGATAGGCGCCGGCCTCGATCGCGCCCAAAGCTTGGCGCGAGAGACCCGCACGCCGGGCCAAGTCGTCCTGGGTGAGGCCGCGCTCGATACGGGCGCGGCGTACCATCGCTCCGCCCTGGTCTGCCATGGTGCCTTAAGTTTCTACTGCCAATGCCATCATACTTGTCATATCGCCAGCATCATGGCATAGCTTTGGCGTTATGAAAATCCTCAAACTCATCGGAATTTTGTTGGTCCGCGCCGCCCTCGCGACCCTCACTCTTGCAACGATGCTTCCCGCGCGCGGCCAGGCCCAGAGCACGCCCCCCGTCTCGGGCCCGTCGTTTCTCTCGCCGATGCAGCAGTACTTCGCCGACTGGTTTGTCCGCGTTACGCACATCCAAAGCGAGCAGCCGCACTGGGTTACGCCACTGGTGACGGTGACGCCGCGGCTGGAAGAGGAGTATCGCTATGATCAACTTTGGCAAGCGCAGCCGCATGGCAAGGCGCTAGACAACTTCGGCGCCAACAAGGGGCTCGAGCTGATTCCGTTCCAGAACACCGAAATCATTCTGAGCACGCCGGGATGGATCGCGCACAATGGCGCGCTCCCGCAAAAACCGAAGAAGGGTAAAAAGCCCGGCCCCAAGCCGCCAAGCGACGGCTGGGCGGATGAAACCTTCCTCATCAAGTACCGCATCCTCTCCGGTAACGAGGAAAACGGCGACTACATCCTGACCGCGTTCATGGGGTTCACCGTGCCGACCGGCGACGACGGCAACAGCAACGGCCACACCATCTATACGCCGACGATCGCGTTCGGAAAGGGTTTCGGCAACCTCGACTTTCAGAGCACCGTGGGAGTTGAGATTCCCAATGGCGGCGTGGATCGGCTCTCGATGCCGCTCAGGTGGAACACCGCCTTTCAGTATCGCGTCTTCCGATATTTCTGGCCGGAACTCGAATTCAACTACTCCTGGTTCACGCTGGGAGAGAAGACCGGCAAAAACCAGTTATTCCTCACCCCCGGCCTAATCATCGGACGCATGCCGATCCACGGCCGTATCGGAGCGACGTTCGGCGCCGGTTACCAGGTCGCGGTCACGCATTTTCCCGCATACAACAACGCCGTGATTGTCACCGGACGTATCCCCTTCTAGGCGCGCGATGGACCTGTCGATGAAAAGCCAACGCAGACTGCTCCTTCGAATCGGCATAGCGGCCCTGGCCGGCACGTTCGCTCCGTTGATCGGGTATTCCGGAGCCGCTGGACCAATGACGCCCCTTGAAGTGGCCTATGCCGGATCGATGGGCTCGATGATGGACGGCGCGGTTCGTCCGGCGATCGCGAAGGCTCTGGGAGCCGACCTGCGAGGACGCGCGTCGGGATCCACCGGTCTCGCCAATCTAATCGTCGCGGGCAGCATCCGGCCTGACGTGTTTATCTGCGTCACTCCAGGACCGATGCGGATCGTGCTTAATGCGGGCAAGGCAGCGAACGCGACCCCGATCGCACGCACCGAGATGGTGATCGCCTACAGTCCGAAGAGCCAGTATGCGGCAGCGCTGGCGAAGGCCAACGAATCCGGGGCCAGACCGTGGTGGCGAATCCTGGAAACGCCCGGCCTTCGTTTTGGCCGCACCGATCCGAACACCGATCCGCAGGGCCTGAACATCATCTTCATGATGCAGCTGGCGGCGCGCTATTATCATCAGCCGGATCTGGCCGACAGGATTCTCGGGCCGCAAATCAATCCACAACAAATTTTTCAGGAGTCGCAGGTTATGGCGCGGCTGCAGGCCGGGCAACTCGACGCAAGTTCGGCCTACAAGACGCAGCCGGCGGCGCTCGGGTTGCCATTTTTATCCCTGCCGCCGGAAATCAATCTCGGCTCCGCCTCGATGGAGAAGGAGTACCAGCGGGCAAGCGTCGCTCTAAACGGCAAGGCGCATCACCCCTCTCCGCTGGTCTTTTACGCCGCGGTCATCAAGGACGGGCCACAGTCGGAGCTGGCAGCCCGTTTTGTCGCGTGGCTGCAAGGTTCCGTAGCGCGCCAAGTCCTTTCGCACTATCACTACGACGATCCCGGCGAAGCCAAGCCGCTGCTTGCGGATCAGGGCGACGCGAAGCCTCTGCTCCCGTAATATAAACCGTCGTGCGATCTCCATGGTGGGCCCGGATGGGCATGCTCGCGTTCACGCTGGCGCTTCTTTACCCGCTGACTGGCCTTTGCGCTGCGGTCGGCCATTGGCAATGGGACGGCAGCATTCCCGGCTCCACGGCCTCGTCTGTGAGCGTATCGCTGGTCCTTACCGGAATCGCATTGCTGTTTGACGTGATCCTGGGCACGCCGGTCGCGTGGTATCTCGCGCGTCATACCGGGCGCGATAGGGTCCTGTGGGAGGCGGCGGTTCTGATCTCAGTCCTGATGCCGCCGCTCGCGCTGGGAATTCTGCTCTCGCTCGCCTTCGGCCCCACGATGAAGCCGGGCGCGTGGTTGCTGCGGATGGGCCTGCCGACCAGTAACAGCCCCCTAGCGTTTGTCGCGACTCAGTTCTATGTCAGCGTCGGCTACTATATAGTCGCCGCCCGTGCCGCGCTGGCCGCGGTGCCCAGTGACCTGGAAAAAACCGCCGCGCTGCTTGGATTGCGTCCGTCCCAGGTATTTCACCGGGTAACTTTTCCGCTCGCACGACTAGGCTTCGCCGCAGCGTTGAGCCTTGCGTGGGTGCGCGCGTTGGGAGAGTTTGGCGCGGTGATGGTCACTGCCTACTATCCGAGCGGCATGCCGGTGCAGATATGGATAAATCTTCAGGACGCCGGGATGCCGGCGGTGATGCCGTTGCTGGTCGTGTTCCTGCTCACCGCGATGCCGCTCCCGTGGGTCATCCATCTGCTCGCACAGAGGCGCCACGCCGATGCCAACGCTTGACGCGCATATCGTAAAGCGGCGGCGCGAGCTGCTGGTGGATGTCCGCCTGCATCTGGAGCAGGCGGAGCGGCTCGCGCTGTTTGGTGCTTCGGGTGCGGGCAAGAGCACGGTGCTCTCATGTCTGGCTGGAATCGAAAATCCCGACGTTGGCCGGATTCGCTTTGGCGACACGGTCTTCTTTCCGCCGAACCTGCCACTTTACCAGCGTCCGCTCGCATACCTGACGCAAAGCGATTCGCTGTTTCCACATCTGACCGTGGCCGACAACGTGTGCTTCGGATTACGAGGGCACGAAAATAACGGCGCCAGCCTGTGGGTCGAGGAACTCAAGCAGCGTCTCGCGCTCGGCCCCTTATGGAACGAATCGGCGCGGCGAATTTCCGGCGGCCAGGCGCGCCGGGTCGCCTTGGCGCGGATGCTCGCGCGCCGCCCACCGCTGGTTCTGCTCGACGAGCCGTTCACCGTGCTCGACCGTCCGACTATAAGTGAACTCGTCGATGCGATCCTTCAATGGCAGCGCGAGCTGGGCTTCACGCTCATCGTCGTCGACCATCGCGCCGACATCCTCGAGCGGCTTTGCACGCGCGCGGCAGCGATCGAAGGCGGCCGCATCGTTCAGGAGGGCACGTGGCTGGAGCTCGCGGCCGCGCCGGCAACACCAATGCTGGCGCGCCTTTTGTCAGCCTGATTTTGAACCGGCCGCTTCCTCGCGATCAGTCTTCGATGATTTGCGGGGGCTTGAAACTTCCATTCTCATATGCGAGCAGCACGATTCCGCAGTTAGGCGGCACGTGCGCGCTTTCCCAATGTCCGACCAGATGCGCCCAGCACGTCAGCATCACGCCGCCGTGGCTGACCACGACCAGTTCGCCGTCGCCGGCGCGCACGGCCAGCCGCTGCAGGATTGGCGCGACTCGCACGCGCACGTCCTCATAGCTCTCGCCACCCTCGGGGCGCCAGAGCCAGGTTTTTTCGGTTTCGAACGTCGGATCGTCGCGCACCGCGTCATAAGGCTGCCCGCGCAGGTAACCAAAATGACGCTCGTAAATCCCGGGCTCGACCTCGACCGGCAGTCGCATCGCGGCGGCGATAATTTCGCCGGTCTCGCGCGCCCGCGCGTAAGGGCTGGTGATGACGAGGCGCGGATGGAACCTCCGCGCGATATGGCGCGCCGCCTGCGCGGCCTGCTCGCGGCCCAGGTCGGTCAACGGCGCATCGGGAGTGGTGGTGAAACGGCGCTCGCGATTGCCCTCGCTCTCGCCGTGGCGAACCATTATCAGCCTGCCCATCGCGAACGTACGGCCTCTCTCGCTTGAGGTTGGTTGGGGTTCATCGATCAGGTTTTTTTGCCGCTATCCTCTGGATTGGTCAATGCCCGGCGCAAATTCAAAAACGGCTCGAACAGATCCATCGGAATCGGAAAGACCGTGGTCGAATTGTTCTCGGACGCGATCTCCTTGAGCGTCTGCAGATAGCGCAGCTGCAGCGTCACCGGGCTCTTGTTCATGATCTCGGCGGCCTCGGCCAGGCGCTGCGCGGCCTGGAACTCGCCCTCCGCCGCGATCACCTTGGCGCGCCGCTCGCGCTCGGCTTCGGCCTGGGCCGCGATTGCGCGCTGCATGTCCTGCGGCAAATCGATGTTCTTGAGTTCGACCAGCGTGACCTTGACCCCCCACGGTTCGGTCTGCGCGTCGACGATCTCCTGGATGCGCGCGTTGAGCTTGTCGCGCTGCGCCAGCAACTCGTCAAGTTCGGTCTGCCCGCCCACCGAGCGCAGCGTGGTTTGCGCAAGCTGGGTGGTGGCAAAAAGATAATTCGCCACCTCGGTCACAGCGCGCGAGGGATCCAGCACGCGGAAATAGAGCACCGCGCTCACCTTTATCGATACGTTGTCGCGGGTGATCACGTCCTGGGGCGCGATGTCGAGCGTCACCACCCGCAGATCGATCCGCACCGCGCGCTCCAGGATTGGGATAACGAAAATTACGCCCGGGCCACGAAACGGAGTGAGCCGGCCCAGGCGAAAGACCACCGCGCGCTCATACTCGTTGAGCACCTTGAGTCCGCTCAGCAGGATCAGCACGCCGAACACAATGATTATTCCGATTGCCGGTCCCATAGGCCCCTTTTTCGTACCGCGGACGCCATCGCCCGCCGCTTTGCGTAGGTTTGAAAAGCCGCGTTACGATTCGCCGCGCACCTCAATCTCCAGCCCGTGCACTGCGACGACGCGCGCCCGCGCCCCGACGCCCAGCGCCTGGCGGCTGGCCGCGCGCCAGTGTTCGCCATGCACGAACACCCGCCCCGGCGCGCCCGGCGCAATTGCCTCGCGCACCTCGCCTACTTCGCCGATCATTCCTTCGCGACCGGTCGTCGCACGCCGATGCCGCTCGCTGAAAATGATCCAGCCCAGGCCCAGGATGATCGCGCTCATCGCGATCGCCGCACCAGCGATCATGCCGCGGTTAACCTCGAGGTTGGTTTGCGAGCTGTCGATCAGAAACAGCGAGCCCATCACGAACGCGATCACTCCGCCGATGCCGAGCACCCCGTAGCTGGTAACGAAGGCTTCGGCAATCAGCATCCCGACCCCCAGCATCAGAAGCAAAAGGCCGGTCAGGTTGATCGGTAGGACCTCGAACGACCCGAGCGCGAGCAGCAGACAAATCGCGCCCACCACCCCTGGCAGGTAGAAGCCCGGATGGCCGAACTCGAAATAGATCCCGACAATCCCGGCCAGCATCAGCAGGTACACGATGTTCGGGTCGGCCAGCACATTGAGCAACGCCTGCCCCATCGTCATCCGCAAGCGGTGAATCGCGGCGCCTGCCAGTTCGAGTTTCACCGTCGTGCGGCCGCCGTCGACTTTGACCTCGCGTCCCGAAGCCTGCATCAGCAGGCTGCGCAGGTCGGGCGCGACGATGTCGATCACGCGGCGCTTGAGCGCTTCGGCCTCGCTGATGGCGGAGCTTTCGCGCACCGCCTGCTCGACCCATTGCTCGTTGCGGCCGCGTTCACGCGCGATACTGCCGGCGAACGAGGCGGTGAAGTTTTCGATCTTCTTGCCCACCACGCCTTTGATCTCGCTTCCGCCCTCGCCCACCGGATGCGCCGCGCCGATCGTGGTTCCGGGCGCCATCGCGGCAATCGCCGCCGCTTCTGTGATAAAGGTCCCGGCCGATGCCGCGCTCGCTCCCGAGGGCGACACATAAACGATCGTGGGGATGGGCGCGTTGAGCAGATCCTTGACGATGCGCTGGGCGGAGCCCAGCAGGCCGCCAGGCGTGTCGAGTTCGACAACCAGCGCGCTGGCGTGGTGTGCGCTGGCGTAAGCGATCCCATCCTCGATAAACCCGGCGACTGCGGGATTGATCGAGCCGTCGACCCTGGTCAGGCAAACCCACGGTTTTGCTGCAACCGCCGGCTTGGTGGGAACCGCCGGGGGCGTCGCGGCCGCACTCGGTGCGGCGCCCTTGCGATCCGCCGCCGCCATGGCGATACCACCGAGCGTGAGCGCGCCCAAAATCGCGTACAAAATCGCGAATGCGCACGCCGGGGACGCGCCGATGGCGACGCGCGCTCTCACGTCATCAGTCTCATCGCGCGCCGCCGCGCGCCGGTAGCTCGATTCCGAGGACCTTCATCACTTCCTGTATATCCTGCCACACCCATCGTTTTTCGCCCGGGCTGCGGAGCAGGTAGGCCGGATGGAACGTCGGCATCAGCTTGACCCCGCGCACTTCGTGCCAGTTGCCGCGCAGCCGACTGATTGGGGTCTTGACCTTGAGCAGCGCCTGCACCGCAAAAGTGCCGAGAGCGACGATCGCGCGCGGGCGCACAAGATCGATCTGGTGCATCAGGAACGGCTCGCACGCCGCGACCTCGTCGGACTCGGGATTGCGATTGTCGGGCGGACGGCACTTGATGACGTTGCAGATATAGACGTCGGAGCGCTTGAGCCCCATTCCGCGCTCGATGATGTCGGTCAGGAGCTGGCCGGCACGGCCGACGAACGGCTCGCCGCGCGCGTCCTCGTCGGCGCCGGGCGCCTCGCCGACGAACATCAGGTCGGCGTCGGGATTTCCGACGCCAAATACCAGGTGCGTGCGCAACGGCGCGAGCTTGCACCGTTTGCAATCGCCGATGAACGCGCTGAGCGCCTCCAGCGACGCGGTCTTCTCCAGGCCTGGATAGCGCGAGAGCAATTCGCTCGACGGCGGAGTTGAGTCGGGCGATGAAGCGGCGGCTGCGCGGGCCGATGCACTGTCAGGCGCGGACGGCCTGGCGGCGGATGCCGGCGGCTTCGCACCGACCGCGCCCGGGCCGGAAGCGGCAGTGCGCAGCGTCATTGGCAGCCCCTCCAGCCCTTCTTCGGCGAGTTGCTCCAGGTAATCGCGGACCGAATCGAGCATCAGGCGGCGCTGCTCTGGCGCGCTCAAGTCGCGGCTCATAACATCAAGCCAGCGCCCGGGGCCGCAAAGGCAGGCGCGGTTATGATTATCGCCAGTGTAATCACCTTCATAATCGGCTTCATCGCGCTCAGCGCCGCGCCCGCTTTCGCATGGGGGCCAATCACTCATATTGCACTAGGAGTGCAAGTGCTTGGGAGCGTTAGCACCCTCGAACAACCGCTTCAAGCCATCCTACTCTCGATGCCCGACGCTTTCCTCTACGGCTCGCTCGCCCCCGACATCGTGCAGGGCCGCCGCTTCCAGAGCCGCCTGCGGCGCCATTCGCATAATTGGGCGACCGGCTTCGGACTGCTGAGCGCCGCGCGTGGCAGCGAAGAGCAGGCTTTCGCGCTCGGCTACCTGGCCCATCTCGGCGCCGACGTCGTCGCCCACAATTTCTACCTGCCGACGCGCTGGATCGGACGTTTCAACTCCGCCATCGCGAGCCATATCCTGAGCGAGGCGCGTTTCGATTCGATGCATGACGCCGTGCATCGCGAGACGCTGGTCCGGTTGATGGCGATCGACTTCAGCGCGCTCGACACCAAGTTGAGCCGCCAGATCGATTCTCCGCTGCTGCCCTTCCGCGCGCAAAAACGCATCTTCGAAGGTGGACTGCGCCGGATTCGTCAGTGGAACCGCGTCATCCTTGCGATCGGACGGGTCAAAGCGGCCGATCGCCAGGACGCCGAGGTCTTCTGTTCGGCCTCCTGCTCAGCGATCGAGGGGGTGATGCACGACGGCGACGAGGCCTCTGCCTGCCGGTTCGATCCGATGGGTCAGCGGGCGCTGCGCAACGCCCAGCGCGCGCGCCGCACCCTGCAGCGCCTTTCGCGGATGGGCCCGGAGACCAGCCGCGCGGCACGCCAGCTGGCCAACGCGACTATTCAGGAGCTACGATCGCATCTGAACCAGGTGCCCTTCGGGGGCCCGCCGAAGCCGTCCTGACCGTCTGAAGTTTCCAATTTCCTGCCGCTTTCAGAATGCAGCGACCGGCCCGCGCAAGCGCGGGCTTGTGATACGCGCGCTATCGGTGTTATCACGGCGACGCCGGCGTGAATCGCGGCAGGGGAACCCAAAATGGAAAGCGGCGACAAGCAGACCCCGAACATGTTGTCCGGCGTGCGCGTGCTGGACTTTACGCAGTATCTCGCGGGCCCGACGGTAACCCGCTTCATGGCCGAGATGGGTGCCGAGATCGTCAAGGTCGAGCAGGCGCCGATGGGCGATCCGGCGCGCCTGCTGCCCGCAGTGCGCAACGGACGGAGTGCCTACTTCGTCCAGCAGAATCGCGGCAAACAGAGCCTCTGCCTGGACTTCGCCAAGCCCGAGTCAATCGCGCTGTTGCGCGAGCTGGCGAAAAAAGCCGACGTCGTGGTCGAGAATTACGGGCCGGGCGTGATGGAAAAGCGCGGCCTCGATTACGCTTCGCTCTCCAAGCTCAACCCGCGCCTCATCATGGCCTCGATCTCGGCCTTCGGACGCAGCGGGCCGCTCTCGCATAAGGTCGGCTACGACTTCATCGCGCAGGCCTTCTCGGGGCTGATGCACATGACGGGCGATCCGAATGGGCCACCGATGTTCGTCGGACTGGGCATCGGCGACCAGACCAGCGGCGTGCATGCGTTCTCGGCCATCGGCTTCGCGC
This sequence comes from Binataceae bacterium (SeqCode), assembly GCA_035493515.1. Taxonomy (GTDB): domain Bacteria; phylum Desulfobacterota; class Binatia; order Binatales; family Binataceae; genus JAKAVN01. The sequence continues at coordinate 30,119 of DATJID010000003.1, forward strand.
TCTTTTATCGCGAGCGCACGGGCATCGGGCAATACATCGACATCGCGATGGTCGACGCGCTCTACCACATGCACGAAGTGAACATCCAGGTATGGGCCACCACCAACGGCGAGTACGTGCCCAAGCGGATGGGCTCGCAGCATGAGCTGGTAAGTCCGTGCGGCTCGTTCAAAGGCCCCGAGGGCTACATCGTGGTGCTGGTGCTCGACCGGCAATGGCCGTCGATGGCGCGTGCGATGGGCCGTCCGGAGCTGATCGAGGACCCGCGCTTCGCCACGATGCGCGACCGCGCGAAAAATCGCTTCGAACTCGCCGCGATCGTCGAGCAGTGGATGCAGGCGCAACCTTCCAATGAGGCAGTGCTGAAAATTCTCGAAGAGCATCGCGTCGCGGCGGCGCCGGTGATGTCGGTAGTGGATACGGTGACCCATCCGCACTTCAAGGCGCGCAACATGATTCGCACCGTGCCCGATCCGATCCTTGGCGAAGTCATGATTCCCGGCTTCCCGCTGAAGTTCTCGGCCTTCCCCAAGGCGCTGGAGATCACGGCGCCACTTCTGGGCGAGCATGGAGCCAAAATTTTGCACGAACAACTCGGCATGAGCGACGCCGAGATCGTGCAACTGCGGAGCCAGGGCGTGCTGCACTCGGAGAACAAGTAGAGCCGCAACCGGCGCGCAGCGGGGCGGCACGCGCGTTGACATTTGTCGCGAACTGGCGAAGCTAAGCGATCGCGACGTAACCCTCTCAGGAACAAAAGTGATGCAGGAGGAAAAATCATGAAGGTCGGTTATTTCCCGTGTACCCAGGACCCGCCCAACGGCGCCAACATCGGAGGCGTCCTGCGCGAGGCGATCGTCGAGGCGCAGGTTGCGGAAGAGAGCGGTTTCGACAGCTGCCTGTTCAGCGAACACCATCAGCAAGAAGACTGCTACATACCCAACGTCATCCTGATGGCCGGGATGGTCGGAGTGTGCACCAAGAAGATCAAAGTGGGCACCTGCGTCACGTTGATTCCGCTATGGCATCCGGTGCACGCGGCCGAAGACGCCGCGATCGTCGATCAGATAACCGGCGGCCGTATGATCCTGAGCGTTGGGGTGGGCTACCAGGACCGCGACTTCGAGGCCTTCGGTCTTTCGATCAAGGAACGCGCCGGTCGCAGCGAGGAAGGCGTGGAAGTGCTCAAGAAATGCTGGGAGCAGGAGCGTTTCACCCATCACGGCAAGTTCTACAACCTGGACAACGTGATGATTACGCCCAAGCCGCTGCAAAAGCCGCGCCCGCCGATCTGGATGGCCGCGTGGAGCGACGTCGGGATCAAACGCGTCGCACGGATTTCCGACGCATGGATCACCTCGCCGCTCGAGCACGTGAAGGTAATTAAGCGCTTCGCCGATCTCTATCGCTCCGAGTGCAAGAAACACGGCAAGAAGCCCTACCTGGTCCTGATGCGCGACATGCTGGTGTCGGACTCGATGGATTCGGCGCGGCGCGAGAGCGAACCGCTGATGTACACGCACAAGTTCTACTACCGCAACAACGGCTACGCGCCGGATGAAGTGATCGACAAGGTCAAGTCGGAAGATGACTGGACCTTCGACGTCGCCTCGCCCAATCGATTAATCGTCGGATCCCCCAAAGACTGCCTCGCGCAACTGCAGATGTGGCAGAAAGAAGTGCAACCGGACTACCTGGTCCTGCGCATGCGGCATCCAGGCGGCCCCTCGCACGAAAAAACCAAAGAGGCTATCCGCGTCTTTGGCAAGGAGATCGGTCCGAAGCTCTGAGTTGGAATTCGTAATGAATGCAGCGGGGGCCGTGGCGGTGACGCCGCGCCGCCGGCCCCGCCCTTTTCTGCTTGCAGTGCGGAACTGACCGAACAGAGATCCGGTTAGCGGACCGCGCGCAGCGGGCGGCGGCCGGATTTCGCCGTGCGCGAAGCGAGCAGGCGATCGAGGATCACGTCGGCGACTTCGTCCTTGCTGAGCTTGGGATGCTCGATGGCGCGACCGTCGTCACCGATGATGGTCACGACGTTGGTATCGACGGCGAAGCCGGCGTCGCTTCGCGATACGTCGTTGGCAACGATGAAGTCCAGGCGCTTGCGCCGCAGCTTGTCGGCGGCGTTTTCCTCCAGCCCCTGGGTCTCGGCGGCGAAGCCGATCACGATGCGCGAGCCCTTGCGCGCGCTCAGCCGCGGCATCTCGTCCGCGATTCCTTCAAGTTCGAGGGTCATCCCGCGCGCGTTCTTCTTGATCTTGTGCGGGGCCTGATGCGCCGGACGGAAATCCGCGACCGCCGCCGCCATCACCAATGCCGTGCTCCACGGAAAATTGCGCGCAGTCGCGTTCAGCATCTCGGCCGCGCTGATGGTGTCGATCCGTTCGGCGCCGTACGGCGTGCCCAGCGGCGACGGCCCGGCGATCAGCCGTACGCTCGCGCCGCGCCGCCACGCCGCGTGCGCGATCGCGAAGCCCATCTTGCCCGTCGATCGGTTCGAGACGAAGCGCACCGGGTCGATCATCTCCTGCGTCGGCCCGGCCGTCACCAGGATGCGCTCCGCCGCGAGGTCATGCGGCGAAAGCATCCGCTCGACCTCCTCAACAATCGCCGCAGGGTCCGGCAGCCGCCCCTTGCCCTGGTAGCCGCACGCGAGATCGCCCGAAGCGGGCTCGATAATCGTCACGCCGCGCGCGCGCAGCCGCGCCAGGTTCTCGACCACGGTCGGATGTGCATACATGTGCACGTTCATCGCGGGCGCGAACGCCACCGGACACTGCGCGGCGAGCAGCACCGTGGTCACGATATCGTCGGCGATCCCGACCGCGGCCTTGGCGATAACGTCGGCGCTGGCGGGGGCGATCACGATCGCGTCGGCGGTATCGGCGAGCCGGATATGTCCGATCTCGGATTCCTCGGTGAGGCTGAAGGTGTCGGTCGCGACCGGATTGGCGCTGAGCGTCTGCATCGTCAACGCAGTGATGAACTCGGCCGCGTTGCGCGACATCATCACGCGCACCCGCGCCTGTTGCGCGGTCAGCAATCGTACCAGCTCAGCGGCCTTGTACGCGGCGATTCCGCCACATACGCCTACCACGATCGTCTTGTCCTTTAGCACACCCATCGTGGAGCCAATTCTATGGCGTCGGCGGGAGGTGGAGAAAGGGCCTCGTGAGTGCCGCGTCGCGCATCTATATCTATAAGCGCGCCTGCGAACCTGGGACTGCGCTTACGGGCGCGTCCCGAAATAAACCGCGAAGCGCCATTGTTTGAACGCGCAATCGACCTCGGCGAAGCCCGCCGCGCGCATCCATTCGAGCTGATCGGTAAGCGTGGCGCATCGGTCGTGCCGCATCCGATCAACCGCACGCTCATACTCAAGGCGATCTACGCCGGAGCCCAGTACCTGCCCGTCCCACAGCCGCCGGTAGCGCGCTTCGGCCGCCGGCGTGGGTCCCAGCACCTGCTCGGCGTTGACGAACAGGCCCGCGGGGCGCAGCGCCTGGAAGATTCGCGCAAAGAGCGAGCGCTTGGCGCCGTCGTCCAGGTGATGAATCGATAGCGCCGAAATAACCAGGTCCCACGGGCCGCCGAGGCTGCCTTGGGTATAGTCGCGCATCTCGAAGCTGACGTTTGAGCCCGCCGCGCCAGCGAAGCGCTCCCGCGCCTGCGCAAGCATAGCGTCCGACACGTCAACCAGATGCAATCGCGCTTGCGGCAGACGGCCGAGCACCATCGCGGAGAAGAGCCCGGTGCCCGCACCCAAATCGAGCACCTCGAGCGTCGCGGAGGTACGCGCGCCTGCCCAATCACCGATTACGTCGAGCGCACTGCCATAGAAACCGTCGAAGCATGGAACGAGGTTGCGCCGCACGGCGTCGTAGCCCTGCGCGCCGAGGCTGAAGAGCTGGCCTATCGCGTTGCTGGAACCGGACATCTCCTGGAACCGGGCGTCGGCGGCGATGCGGTTTGCGGCTGCCGTTCCGATCGTTGTCCGACCGCCGAGTCGGAGATCCCTTTAGCGCTCGATCTCGCCGCTGATGAACTTCTCGACCCGTTCGCGAGCGATATCGTCGGGAATCTGACGCGGCGGATGCTTCATCGTGTAGGCCGCGATCGAATAGAGCGGCCCGCCAATCTTGCGGTCGCGCGCAAGCCGCAGGCATCGAATGGCATCGATCACCACGCCGCCCGAGTTGGGCGAATCCTGCACGGACATCCTGAGTTCCAGCTCGATCGGAATTCCGGCGAAGCCCTCGCCCTCGATCCGCAGAAAGCAGACCTTGTTGTCATGCTGCCAGGCCACGTAGTCAGAAGGCCCGATATGCACATCGGCGTCGGGCATCCGCTCGGGCATCACGCTCTGCACGGCCTCGGTCTTGGATTTGCGCTTGGAGCCCAGGCGCGAGCGGTCGAGCATGTTGAGGAAGTCCGTGTTGCCGCCGGTGTTGAGCTGGTAGGTGTGGCGCACCTTGATCCCGCGGTCGGCGAACAGCTTCATTATGGTGCGATGCAGGATGGTCGAGCCGAGTTGCGACTTGACGTCGTCGCCGACCACCGGAATCTTGCGCTCGGTGAACTCGGCCGCCCATTTCTCGTTCGACACGATGAACACCGGCATGCAGTTGAGCAGGCTGACTCCCGTCGCCAGACAGGCGCGGGCGTACCGCTCGACCGCCTTCTGGCTGCCTACGGGCAGGTAGCACAGCATCACTTCGGCGCCGCTCTCGCGCAGGCGGCGCTCGATGTCGGCCGGCTTTTCGTCGGCCGGCAGGAAGCTGCACTCGGGCGGATACTGCGCCATGTGCTCGGCGACGCCGTCATGGATCTCGCCCATGTCGACGGTGACGCCGTACTTGGGGAGGTCGCGCCAGATGGTGATGGTATTGTTGGGGAGCGCGAAGCAGGCGTCCTCCAGCGGCCGGCCGACCTTGCGCGAATCGATATCGAACGCGCAGGCGACCTCGATATCGCCCGGCTTGTAGCCGGCGAGGTCATAGTGCATCAGGCCGATGGGGTTGCACTGCGCCCTGGCCGGGGCATGTTGATAGAACTCGATGCCCTGGAGGAGAGAGGATGCGCAGTTGCCCACTCCGACGATCGCTACTCGAATCTTCGCCATATTCCTCTTCTCAACTCACCGCCCCGTTTTCCACCTATCGCGCAAATGCTGTTAAGGCGCGTCCATCTCGGCCGCCCCCGTAAGATAAGTGGAACTGATAATGCCTTGTGGTTTTTATCGGAGCGCAGCGACAAAGTAAATTGGCCCGGACGCGGTTGTTCACAGAGTCCCGGGACGACTTAAATCGACGACCGCCTCAGCATGTTCGATACCGAGACTATCGGCGCCAATCGATGGGAGCAAGGGCGGCAGCATAGGTTAAACAACGCCCGGTGGCGCTAATTCCATCTAATCCTTGGGCATCGCCGCCAGCACGCCCCGCGCAAGCTCCATGAAGGCGCGGCTCGCGGGATGCTCGGGGTCCTTCAGCACGATCGGCATCCCCGCGTCGCCCGCCTCGCGCACCTCGACGTGGATGGGAATCTGCGCCAGCACCCGCGTGCCCTCCTCCATCGCGAGCTTCGCCCCCCCGCCCGCGCCGAATAGTTCGTCGCGCTCGCCGCAATCGGGGCAGACGAAATAGCTCATGTTCTCGACCACGCCGATGACCGGGCAGTGCAACTGATGGAGCATCCGCGCCGCCCGCGTCGCGTCGAGCAGCGCCACGTCCTGCGGCGTGGTGACGATGACCGCGCCGTCGAGCGCGACCTGCTGTGCGAGCGTGAGTTGCGCATCCCCGGTGCCGGGCGGCAGATCGACGATCAAAAAATCCTGCGTGCCCCATAACGTGTCCTTGAGAAACTGGCGCACCGCGCCCATCACCATCGGGCCGCGCCAGATGACCGGCGACTTGTCGGTCAGGAAAAATCCCATCGAGATTAGTTTCACGCCGTAGCGCTCGACCGGGTAGAAATTCTGGCCGCCGGCCCCGCGCGGCCGCTCCTCTTCCACCCCGAACATCATCGGCACCGACGGGCCATAAACGTCGGCGTCCATCAGTCCCACCGTCATCCCGAGCTGCTTGAGGGCCATCGCGAGGTTCACCGCGACCGTCGATTTACCGACTCCGCCCTTGCCGCTCAGCACCGCGACCACGTAGCGCGTGCCCTCCAGGCGCACCCGCCCGGTCTTCTCGCCCAGCTCGGCCTCGATCTTGCGCAGCTTGAGTTCGACCCGCGCCACGCCGAGGTCGCGCTTGAGCGTCGCGCTGATCGCGCCCGCCAGATCATGCATCACGCGGTCGCTTTCGCTCACCTGCCGCACGATCACGGTGAAGCCGCCGGCGGACTCCAGCGGCTCGACCGCCTCGATAATTCCGAGCGAAACGACGTCGGTCGCATAGCCGGGATAGCTCACCCGGCCGAGCGCCTCGAGCACAGCGTCAACGGTTATCTGCCTGGCCACGCGAGGATTATTTCAGAAGCCGCGCCGCGCGCGAAGCGGCATCCAACGCTCGATGGCGGTCGCGCGCCTGCTCCGCCTGCGTGGTTGAACCGGATGGCGACATCGCGATGGCGCGAACGCGTACAACAGACTGGTCCTGCATTGTTTTCAGCTTGGACGTTTCGCAGGCCTTGTGAGTTGAGCGATCTGCCTTTGCATGGTCTGCCGTTTGCGTAGTTTCACTTACGGGCCCAAGGCTCCCATTGTTCGCCAATCAGGCCAAAGCCTGCTCGACCAACGGCCGCGGTCGTTGCGCGCGCTGACTCCCTCTACCTCCTATCAATTTATGAAAGTTGGCGAGTTTATGAATGTCGGTGAGGTCGTGTTTACCCCCCTCGAACCGCAGAACAGCCAACCACTCACGATGACACGGATCGGGCGTCGAAATTCGCGCACGACCTCGCTCGGGGACTGCTGCCATCCGATAGGAACGCAGGTGGTCGAGGAGCGACAGCCTCCGCCTGGGAGTGCTCCGAAGTTCAACAAATTCGCTGGTTCAAAGCATTTCTCGGTAATTTTCAAACGATATTTCGCAATGCGAAACATGCCTCGATTAAAATTATCATAAGATGATTATAGATGTTTATTGATGTTATTTACTGATTATGATAAATTATAGCTGAATTTGAGCAATATTGAATGATATTTAAGCTTTTAACGTCAGATAACAGTAAACTAACGGCTCTTGGAGGAATCCGATGCACAAGAGTAAAGACAGGAATTGTACAGCTCTGGTGGCCGCTACCACGGCGATGATGTTCGCCCTCGGGATCGCTGGCGCCAACCGGGCACACGCGTCGCAACCGATTTGCACCAACGTCGCCACCAGCTTCGGCAACGGAAATCCGGTGAGCGCCGGAACTGATGGACAGGTTACTGGAACGGTTAAGCAGGCAGGTGCCGTGAACGGATGTATGGGCGGGACGGCAGGCACGCCGGTTATCGTCGGCACGATGACTGAGAAGGAAAACGAAATCAACGGCGTCGGCGTGCCGTGTGGCCATGGGATATGTACCGGAGCGGGCGGCCCCCCCGACGGTAGCGTCTGCGCGGCCTCTTCGGAGTGCAATCCGACGGCCGGAGGGCATTGCGTTAAGGCTACGCTCAGCGATATCGGCTCGGGAACGCCGGATTCCAACGGTCAGCTTATCGTGCCTTTCGATACGACCGGACTGGACAATCAGGTGGTCGGCTTTGAGTCTTCGTATGTCGGCGATTCCTCAGGATTCAAAAACAACAACTCGCCGTGCGTCGACCTCGTGATCGGTCCCGGTGGCGGCAGTGGTGGCGGCTCCTGCCCGAATGGCGAGGCGAGTATTGCCGCTACCCTGGCCTCCGGCAACGGCACGCCTCCGCCCAATGACAGCGAGTGCTGGACATTCCGAATCACGGTTAACGCGTGCGACACGCTTACCGGGGTCACCGCACAAGGTGGAACGAACGGCTGGACGAGCAAAATCGGCTCCGGCAGCTCGATCCTGAGCACGAGTAAAGGAAGCGCGGGCGTGCGCAATAACAACAAGCGCAATGACGTAATCCTGTGGAATATCGGCTCGATGGTCCCGGGGGAGAGCGAACACATGGACGTAAAGGTCTGCGGTACGACTGCCAAAATGAATTGTCCGACCGATCCGCTTACCGAGTACCTGACAGGCCCCTGGTCGACGACCTACGGTCATTCAGTCAACGGTGCCCTGACCTACGATAAGTCCGACTACACTGGTCGCGTCAGCATCGATACGACCTGCCCGGGCTACTAGATCTCGAAATTGGTCAACAGAAGATTGCGGCGGCCGACAGACTCGGCCGCCGCAACTTTTTTTCAGAAGTAACCGATCCGCGACTGGATTTTTCGGCTGTTTAGTGCCGCTTACGAAGTAAGCGATAGGAGACGCCTGGCTAGTTCGGAGTGCGCTCGACGAATTCGATCCGATTGCCGAAACGGTCGCGCACGAAAAACCGCTCCTGGCCGGGAAAACGGTTGCCCGCGATGATTTCGACTCCCGCCGCGACCAGCCGCTCGCGCAACCCTTCCAGGCCCGAGACGCGAAACGCCGGATGGCGCCTTGAGACGCGGTTCTCCGCCGTCGCGCCGGCGCCGGTGATGATATGCAACTGCTGATGCGGACCGCATCGGAGCCAGGCTCCGGGGCGGCCATTGTCGGTGTTAGCGGGACGGTCGAGTGGTTCGAGGCCAAGTAGGTCGACGTAAAAATGGAGCGCGTCGCGCAGCGCGTCATCGCCGTCATCAATCTGGATCGTGACGTGATCGAGTCCGACGATAAAATTCATGGCGATATCTTTACGCGCAGCTTTTTCATCTCGTTCACTTTCCTCTTCTGTCACTTTATGACCCACGGAGCGAGCATCTGTGAGCCAGCGCCTACCGCTTACGCGCGTCGCAGGTCCTGAATCACCTCGCGCACCACGCCGCGCTCGCGCTCGCCACGAATCGGAATTTCAAAGTCCAAGCGATTCACGCCGGCAAAGCGCTTCTTCATCACCACCGCAATATCGCGCCAGGTGCCGACCGCGGCGAAGGCATGCACCATCTCCTCGCTCACCAGCTTGGGCATCTCGCTCCACTTCTGCTGCACGGAAAGCCGATGGAGCTGCTCGGCCCGGTCGGCCCATCCGTCAAGCTCGAAACTCGCGCGGTAGGATCGGGTCGAGCCGTAAAATGCGATCGTCTCCTTCATCTTTTCGACCGCGCGCGCCAGTGAATCGGCGTCCGGCGCCGTGCAGAGAAAGCCGCCCCCGGAAATCTGAAAACTCTCCCACTCGACGGCCGGCCGTCCCGATTTCACGAAACCTCTGCGCAGGTTGGGAAACGCTATTTCGTCCAGGTAACGGCGCGTGCAGATGCCGTGCAGGCGGACGCCATCGCATACTTCGCCCGCGACTTGCAGCATGTGCTCCTGCACTGCGGCGATCAGCACCGGGATGTGCGGATGCTTGAGCGGAGGCGGCGCGAAGTTCGGCGTCATCAGCGAAAGATTGTAGTGCTCGCTTTGAAAATTCAGCGGCGCGCCGGTTTGACCGGTCTGCCAGGTCTTCCAGCACGCGCGCATCGCGCCGACGTAATCCTTCATCCGCTGCGCGGGTTTGGTAAACGGCATCCCAAAGCGCCGCGTGATATGGCCCTTCACCTGCGAACCCAGTCCAAGCACCAGCCGCCCCCCGCTCATCCGCTGGAGGTCCCACGCGGTGTATGCGGTTGCGACCGGACTCTTGGTAAACGCGAGCGCGATTCCGGTGCCAAGTTCGACGGTCGATGGCTCCTGCGCCGCGACCGCGAGTATCAGGTACGGGTCGTGTTGCACCTCGACCGCGACCACCGTGTCGTAGCCGAGTGCGCCGGCTTCGCGCACCTGCTCACCGAGCGTTGCCCAACTTGGCTCAGGCTTCCCGCCCGCGCCCATTTCCGGCGTATAGGCGGCGCCGAGATTCAGCATCCGTTCGACTTTGATTTTCGCCATGACGCGATGAACGCCTAACCACTGGCCATTAACTGTTTAACTTTTGACTGTTAGCTAGGTCGCGATCCCGGGCGCCGGGAAGCGCCGGCACATCTCGGTCACCTCGCCGCTTATTCGCGCCAGTGCCGCTTCGTCGTCGGCGTGCGCGATCGCCTGGTCGATCCATCGCGCGATCTGACGCATCTCGCCCTCGCCCATCCCGCGCGAAGTCACCGCCGGTGTGCCCAGACGCAGGCCGCTGGGGCTGAAGGGCTTTCGCGGATCGTAGGGTACGGTGTTGTAGTTGCAGACGATTCCCGCTCGGTCGAGCGCCTGCGCGCCCTTCTTGCCGATGACCTTTTTGTTCGTAAGATCGATCAGGATGAGATGGTTATCGGTGCCGCCCGAAACCAGGTTGAATCCGTGCGCGAGCAACTCCTCGGCCATCGCCTTGGCGTTGCGCACGATCTGACGGCCGTATTCCTTGAAGGCCGGGGTCGCCGCCTCCTTGAGCGCCACGCCGATCGCCGCGGTGGTGTGATTATGCGGGCCGCCCTGGAGGCCGGGGAAAACCGCCTTGTCGATTTTCTCGGCGAATTCGTTGCGACACAGGATCATCGCGCCGCGCGGACCGCGAAGCGTCTTGTGCGTAGTCGTGGTAACCACGTCGGCATAGGGCACGGCGTCGGGGTGCGCGCCGGCGACGATCAGTCCCGAGATGTGCGAGATGTCGGCCAGCATGAAGGCGCCGACCTCTTTGGCGATCTCGCCGAAAATCTTGAAGTCGAACTGGCGCGGATAGGCGGTCGCCCCGGTGACGATAATTTTCGGCCGCTCCTTTTTCGCCAGATCGCGCACCGCGTCGTAATCGATTCGCTGGCTCTCGCGATCGACCTGGTAATGCACCGCGCGCCAGTATATTCCGGTTGCGCTGACCGGCCATCCGTGGGTCAGATGGCCGCCGTGCGGCAGCGCCAGGCCCATCAAGGTGTCGCCCGGCTTGAGCAGCGCGAGGTAGACCGCGAGATTTGCCGGGGATCCCGAATAGGGCTGAACATTGGCGTGATCGGCGCCGAACAGCGTGCGCGCGCGTTCGGCCACCAGCGTTTCGATCTGGTCGATATAGCGCTGGCCCTCGTAGTAGCGGCGGCCCGAGTAGCCTTCCGAGTATTTGTTGGTGAGGATCGAGCCGGTCGCCTCGAGTACCGCGCGCGAGACGTAGTTCTCCGAGGGGATGAGGCGCACGGAATCGATCTCGTATCGCTCCTCCGCGCGGATCAGATCGTAAATCTCCGGATCGGTCTGCTTGAGCGCGTCCATTATTTTACCGCCGTTGCGTTTTACCGCCGTTGCACTTTGTGCGCCGTTGCGTCCCGGTTGCCGGCTTAATGCAGGTCGACCGGCGTCATCCGCTTGATCCACGCCCGGTAATTACCCTCGTAGCCGATCGCCCGCTGGCGCTCGCGCACCCGGCGAATCACCGCATCCACCTGCTGCCGCCCCAGGCCCGGCCGCGACTTCATCGCTTCGGCGATTCGCTCGCCCTGATGTTCGGCCTGCTGGCGTGCGCCTTCGGCCAGCGGAACGTCGTCGCCATCGAGGCCCAGGTAGCTCTCGGCCACGTGGATGCCGACGAAGGTGCCGCTTTCGAGCGAGTCCTTGATATTGCCCTTGCCGGTCAGCACGTTACCCGCCGCGTACACCGCCGTCGGGCCGTCGTCGAGCAGACCGACGCTCGCATCGATGTAGGCGTACACTTCGCCCTTGGTCGGGATGCCGGGTATTTGCTCGGGAATACTGCCGATGGAACTGATGGTGAGCGGCGCGCGCACTGGCGACGCCGAGTCGGGGATCGTTCGCACCTGTCCGTCGGCTACTTCAGTGCGGCTCATCTGCAGGCCGACCATTTGACCGTCTTCGACGATAAGCCCGGTCGGCACGCGCAGCGGCTCGAACTCGAACAGGTACTTGCGCTGGGCCTTGTCCAGGATTTTTGCGCGCGCCGCGCGCATCGCCTCCGCCCGCTTGGGCGGTGCGTCGGGCGCGATATCGGAAAGCGGCATGTCGAGCACGCGGCGCCGATAGTAGAGCTTGCACGGCGCGACGCCGAGGTCGGCATACTTGAGCCCGCGCGCGGCGAGCACGGGCTCGAGGCCTTCGCGCTCCAGCCGCAGCATGTCCTCCTCGATGCCGCGGGTGCGCAACGCCTTGAGCGCGGTCTCGATTTGGAGCACCTTGACCACGTCGATCGAGGCGAGGCCGCCGCCGATCACCATCGCGCCGGGCGCCAGATCGAAGCGCGGTCCGTCGTAGGCCTTCTCCGGGTAGTGGTTGAACCAGTAAATCAGCCGGTTCTGATAGACGAGACCGCGATCGACGTACTGGTCGGCGCCTTCGACTGCCAGCGGGCGGTCACGCCAGGCGCCATGCGCCAGCACGACTGCGCTCAGGCCCCAGCGCTGGCGTAGGTCGTCGTAGGTGACGTCGGCACCCATGCGGGTGAGCGGGACGAACTCGATATTCGGATGGTCGAGGCGGCGGTTTATCTCCTCGTACTCGTCGCGGCGCTGCTTGACGTGCCATCGCGGCAGCCCGTCCTCGATCTTGCCGTAGGGACGGGGGTTCTGCTCGATGACGACGACCTGCGCGCCACGCTTGGCCAGGATGTGGGCGATTTCAGCGCCAGCGGTGGCGGCGCCAACCACCACGACGACGTGCCGGGGCGTTTCTCTGGTTATGGATTCGGTCATGGGGCGTGAATCTTAGCCTTGAGCGGCAGTGCGGTTAAAGAGCTGAGCGGAGGGCCACGGAGGATCCGCTACAATTTTGTAACACAAGACTGCGGCGCGAATGAACCCGAGAAACAATCGGAGCGAGGCGCGAAGCGGCGCCCGGCTTTCGTCTTGCACGGCGCGAAGCCTCATGGTTGTCTGTTTGGTTGTCTGGACGGCGTGGCGCTCGCCGCACGGCTGCCAGGATTGTCATGATGGCTACGAAAAGTTCGACGGTTGCAAAATGGGCGCTCTGGATAACGGTGGGCGTGATGTCTCTGCTCGCGGGATGTTACGTCGGATTTTGGGGCACCAGCGCTCATTTCAGCTCGCAAGACGCGGCCCTGGGCGAGGAACATGAAGTCAACTACTCCGCGCATGACACCTATATCCTCACCCAGGATGCGCTGCGCGGCGACGGCATCCTGTACGAGACCGGGCCCGATAATTCCCTGCAGACGCTATGGCGCAATGCCGACACCAAGGTCGGATTCATCCAGAACATGACCGGCGTGCAGCCCCGCTATCGCTACGAGATCCAGGTCACGCCCGAAGGCAGCCAGAAGAGCAAAGTCGTGGTCAACGTCCACACCGAGGGCATCCCGGATAACCAGATAGCCGAATACAAAGCCAGCAAGCGCTTCGCCCTGTTTGGCGAAATTGACGAGCTGGCGGCGAAGTACCCACCCGCCTCCGGCGCGCCCGCCTCAGGCGGGGTAAATTTCACCCTTTTGCCTAACGAAGATCTTAAGGGACTGGCCAAACGCGTGACCGGCAGCGAGGGCAATTGGCAGCAGATCGCGAAGGATAACAGCCTCAAATCAGCCACCGACGTCACGCCCTTCCAGAGCATCTGGGTCGCCGGCAACCTGCTCAAACAGGCTCCGGACAAGACTTCTGGGACTGCTAGCGCCGGTTCGGCCGAATAGCGCCGTCGGCCGGCGGCGTGGCTTTCACAGTCGTGGCTATCGCACTGGAATCGAACAGCGGAGTGCGTCGAGAGGGGGAACTCGCCGACAGATCAGTCGGGCAATTTCAATCAACGGACACGACGGGATCGCTTTCGTCATATTCCGGGCACAATCCGGTGGGGCTGACGGCGGCAACCACGCTGAGGAACTGCTCGAAAGTCATCTGAAGGTTGAGGAATCCGCCCTGACAGAAAACCCATCCATAGTAATCGAGGATTTCATCCGGAATCATCAGCGGCAGGCGTGGCAAACTGGAGACAATCGGAAAACGACGCGGCGAGTCCAGATATGGCAAGCCCTCGTCGTCCGCTCTGATCCCCTGTTCCATCACGATACTTGCCTCACGCAGGGGAACAACATTGCTCTTGGTACCGCGAACCATCAATGGTGCCGCTCCTGATTTGCTCCCGAAACTCATGAGGCTATCTTATGCGGGTTTCAGGTCTTTGCCAAGCATGGGCGGCTCATCCAAACGGGTTCCAGCCGCAAGAAACGTGTCATATTGCGCCTCATCATCACGCGCTAAGTAGCTGAAAAATAATGATTTCACACCTTCAAGCGATAATTCTGGGTGCCGTGCAGGGCTTGGCGGAGTTCCTTCCAATTTCGAGTTCCGCCCATCTCGTTCTCGTACCCTGGCTCTTCAAATGGCAGGACCCGGGTCTCGCCTTCGATGTCGCGTTGCACCTGGGCACCTTGCTGGCGCTGCTGATTTATTATCGTGAGGACTGGATCACGATGGCACGTTCGATAGTCGGAGGGCATCCCGCCGAGCGGCGTCTTTTACAACTCCTAATCACGGCCTCGATACCCGGTGCAATCATTGGGCTGGCCTTCGAGAAGCAGGCGGAGACAACTTTCCGTTCTCCGCTGCTTATCGCGATTGCGATGGCGATTCTGGCGATTCTCCTTTGGTGGTTTGACAAAGTCTCGCCTCAGAAGCGAACGATGAGCGAAATGACGTATTGGGATGCGCTCGCGATTGGCCTCAGCCAGGCGCTTGCCATCATACCCGGAGTGTCGCGTTCCGGAGCAACTATCACAATGGCGCGGGCGGTCCGGATCGAACGCGGCGACTCAGCCAATTTCTCCTTCCTGATGGCGACGCCCATAATCGCGGGAGCCGGATTAATCGAAGCGCGCAAACTGTTCCACGAAGGCCTCGACCTGTCGGTCGCGCTCGGCTTCATTTCGGCCGCGGTCTTCGGACTCATCGCAATCGTTTTCCTGATTCGGTACGTGCGCACGCGCAACTATGTAGTGTTCGCGGCTTATCGGCTGTTGGTCGCAGCACTGGTCATCGCCGTTTTCTTCGCCCGTGGCTAAGGACGCGGGACGGCCATCGCTCCCCAATTCCCTATCGCGCGCTTGAGCGCCCGGTCCGTCGGGATCGCTATGGCGGCGCTGTGCACGGTAGCAGCCGCCACTCAACCCGCTCTGATGCGCTTTGGCGCCACGCGCGCGAACCCGATGCTTTTCGCCGCCGGATGCGCGGTGGTCGCAACGCTTTGCGTCCTGCCCGTAGTCTATGCGCGCGGCGAATTGCCGATGCTGGTAGACCGGCGCTACCGGATGCGGCTGCTGACGCTCTCGATAATCGGGACGGTGGTGACGACCCTCACCCTCATTTTCGGTCTGCGCCGGATAGACGCGGTGGCCGGAACCCTGTTGCTGCAGAGCGAGCCGGTTTACTCGCTCCTGCTGGCGACCCTGTTCGCCGGCGAGCGCCCGACGGCCCGCCAGCTCGTCGCGACCGCCATCATAGTCGTCGGTATCGCGTCCGCGGTCGGCGCCTCGAGCAGCTCCTATTCACCGGCGTGGGCGGCGATACTCGTCGCGGCGACGCCGCTGCTCTGGCAGACCTCCCACGTGTTGTCGCTGCCGGTGATGCCGCCCCTCTCGCCACTGTGCATGACGGCCGCGCGTTACGGCTATGCCTCGATCGTGCTGGCGCTGGCGCTGGCTGCGGTCGATCCGTATGCCGTGGTACAGCTGCGTGAGCCGGTCGTGCTCGTAACGATCGTGGCGACCGGCGTCATCTGCTATTTCCTGGCCTCGTTGGCGTGGTACGCAGCGATCACGCGGCTCTCGCTGGCGTGGACGACCGCATTGGTCATCCCGGGCATACCGCTGCTGTCGATACTGTGCGCGATTGTCTTCCTGGGCGAACGCGCAACCCTGCGCGACGTCGTCGGAATACTGGTGTCGATCTGCGGCGTGTTGCTGCTGGTGCTCGGCGCCGAAGGCGCCCGCCGCACACCGGCCAGGGCGGCTGAGGCGACAGAGGCGGCCGAAGCTTTTCATCAGCCTATGAACTGAATCTTGCCAGCCCCGGGCCGATCTGGCGACGAATCGATCCTGGCCGTCATGCGATCGAGCCTGCACTCTACGAGATTGCTTCGAACTAAAATCCCGTTCACCCTTGTCAAAATGCCGCTCCGCGGCGGCGGTTTGACTAACGATTCCGCCTGGTCTTTATTTGCTCAGAAGTCATTTGCTCAAAAGCCGGCTTCACAGACGTGCGCGGCTCACAGAACAGGCCACCGCCGCTCGACGCGGCGGCGGTCAACCCAGAGGAAATCGCGATGGCCCGATTGGTGGAACACGAACGCAACTCTCCCTATGAGATCCCCGAGGGTACTGAACTGCCGGTGTATATCTGCGCCTGTGGGCTCTCGAAGAACAAGCCGTTTTGCGACGGCTCGCACAAGCGCACCCGCGACGAAGAGGCATCCGCGCTCTACTGCTACGACGAAGGCGCGCGAATCAAAGTCCAGAAGCAATACTAAGGCCCGCCGCGCCGCGGCCGCGGATGCGCTGCGGCCCGGATTGCCCCGGCACTGCCCACTCGCGAGTGGCGAACCGCCCGGGGCGTCCCTGCTTCGCGGCTGGCCGCGCCGCCGTCCCGCGCGGCCGGTCACGAAACCCAGCCGGACGCTCCGCATCGCGTGCGATGCTTCCGGCCGCCTGAATCTGTATCCTCACTGGGATGGATGATGCGGCCTCAAGCGCCACTCAGCCCGCGTTGACGCTCGATGCGCCGCCGTCCCCCGCGCCGACCGCCGCGCCGCACTCCGGTGACCAGTACGGCGCAGGAGACGGCGGGCGCGGTCTCGCATGGTTCAGCGACCTCGCCGAGCCGCCCTTGGCCCTTGGGGTCCTCAGCCTGGTAGGCGCGGCGCTCTTCCTGGTCAACCTCGGCGGCTACCCGTTCTATACCAAGGGCGAACCGCGCGAGGCGGTCACCGTCTTCAATATGCTCCACGGCGGCGGATTCGTCCTGCCATTGCGGGCGGGTATCGAGGTTCCCTCGAAGCCCCTTCTGATGCACTGGCTGGCGGCCATCATCTCGATTCTCGCCGGCGGCGTCAGCGAGTGGACGGTGCGGATGCCCTCGGCGGTGTTCGCGATTGGCGGGATGCTGGCAGCGTACCTTTACCTGCGCCGCCTGTTCGACGACCGTATCGGCTTTCTCGCGGCGCTGGTTCTGGGCACCACCGTGCAGTATCTGCAGGCCGGCAGCGGCGCGCGCGTCGACATGACGCTCACCTTCTTCCTCGAAATCGCATTCTTCGAGTTCATCCTGATTGCCGAGGGACTGACCGCGCGCCGCATGACGCTTTACTTCGCGATCGCGATGGCCGTGCTGAGTAAGGGTCCGGTGGGTCTGCTCCTGCCGGGACTGGTCGCACTGGTCTGGATCGCGGTCGAAGGCCGATGGAAACTGCTGGGCGAGTTGGGTCTTTTGCGCGGTGCCGCACTGGTCGCGGTGCTGGCCGGAGGATGGTACGTGGCTGCGGCGCTGACGGGCGGGATGCCTTTCGTGCACAAGCAGTTGCTGGCCGAAAACTTCTTTCGCTTCGTACCTGCGGGCGGTTTCCATGAAGGTCACGCCCATCCTTTCTATTACATGGAAGGAGCACTGATGGCGGGCTTCATGCCGTGGACGCCGCTACTCCTGATCGTTTTCGTGCAGGCGGCGCACCGGCCGCGCCAGATGGATCCCCGCCTGTCGTACCTGATGGTGTGGTTCGCGGTGGTGTTGCTCTTCTACAATCTGCCGCAAAGTAAACGTGGCGTTTACCTTCTCGCACTTTATCCCTCGCTCGCCGCCCTGCTGGCAATCTACGTTGAGGCGGCCGCCCGCTTGTTGGACGTCTCGGGAAACTGGATTCGATGGCTTTCGCAGCTGGCCGCGGTATTTTTTGCTATCGCGGGACTCGACGTGCTGCTTGGCCTCAGCCTGCTCGCCTTCGCCCCTCATGCGCTCGAACTGATTCTCAAGAATCTGGTCATCACCAACTACGATTTCGTTCCGCAGCTGGAGCTTGCCGCGGCGGCCCATCCATTCGTCGGGATGGGACTCGGAATTGCGATGATCGCGCTCGGCGTGTTCGCCATCCGCGGCCGCCAAAGCGCCGAGCGGCTGTGCGTGATAGTGACCGGCGGGATGATTTGTATCTCGCTTGCGGCCAATTTGTTTGTCGTGCCGGCGCTGGCCAACGCGCTCACGCTGGAGCCTTTCACGCATGAGGCCATGAACCTGGTGGGAACGCGCACGGTCGGCTACATGGGCGCGCTCAATTATGATGTCGCATATTACAGCGGGCGTAACCTGCCGGTGGTGTCTATCTGGAACGGGCCGCGGCCCGAGTTTCTGATCGCCTGGCGAGAGGAATTCCTGCGGCTGCCGCCTGCGACGCGCGAGCAGTTTCGCGCCGTGCTGCTGAGCCATCCGACCGAACTCGACGGCTCGGGGGGGATGGTGTTGCTGCGATGCGAGCCGGGCTTCGCGCCGGAGATCCCGGGGCCACCGGGGGCTGAGCCCCAGCCTAAAACCGAGCCACCAGCATTCGACGTCTGAAGTTGCCGCGCGGCGGCGCGGGAAAAGGAAAGTCTTTCAGGGCTTCAACGCGGTGGGAAGTAACGCGCTTCGGAAGTTGGGAAGGTCTTTAGGGCAAACGACTCCGTCCGTATAAGAAAATTTACTACCGACTGACTATGGCCAAATCTCTGGGCCCGTAATCTTCAAAGACCGCCGGCCCATCGCAGAATCACGTCTTTTCGAAATCGTCCCACCTTCGCTAACGCGCAACCTGGGATTTTGCCTTGCTTGATCATCCTGCGCAGTGTCGAACAGTCGACTCGCAGCAGAACGGAGGCCTCTTTCAAGGTCAGACTTTCGACTTCGACCTCCGCCACGCTCATCACGGAGGCCTCACGATTCATGGCGCGTGGAGGGCGCGGCATCGTGTGATTCATGGCAACACTCCTTGAGCCGTACATACTTCTATTGGCACACTCGCAACCTGTGCGCATAGGTGGGCCGTTTCAGGCGGCTGTGGTCCTGAAGACCCGCTAGCAGGTGATCCGCATTAATGTTCAATGCTTCGCAAACGTTGATGAAAGTGAACGGTCCTGACCTTTCGCCCGAACTCAGCCATCGGGCGGCTTCACGGAACGCCGGCCTTCTATCGATGGACGCCTTGCCGGCATCGCGCAGGTAACATCGGATCGCGTCTTCCAGGACCGCGAACAGGAGTTTTCGCTCACCCTCCAATTCGAATTTTTTGCGATGCTCGTCGCTGTACTGCGAAGGTAGAATTCCAACTCCCTGGAATACATTCGGTAGGTCATCCGCTAGGGCGTATGCGTTTCTCATCATGTCAACCTCTTTGACAGTGTCGAAGCTGCTCAAAGCTTGAGCAAAACCTTTGCCAAACAAATCGTGAGAAAAAGCATCGGGTTATCGCGCGATTCGCGGAGCCGAGGAGAGCGGATTAGACGAAAAGATGTTTTTCCGATTTACGGTCTGGAAAAAGTTTCAAAGACGGTCGGATGCCAGTAGGTGATGCGTGGAAGGCCGCACGCGATCGTTCGACTCCCGCGGCCTTCGCCGAGGAGGACAGACTGAGTTATCCCTACTGCGCCTGGCTGCCCGGCGGAAGGCCCGTCCCGTCGGCGCCGTCTTCGTGGGAGGGGCCGGTTGCGACCGTGTGTTCGACGTTGAGGTCCACCGTCATTACCTGGTTGGCCGCGTGGCTCCGGTACATCCCTTTGAGCGGCGGCACGTCAGCATAGTCGCGTCCTACGGCGACTCTGACGTGGCGCTCGTCGGTGCGATATCGATGCGTCGGATCGAAGCCGGTCCATCCCGAACGCGGCAGCCAGGCCTCAAGCCACGCATGGCTTGCCTGCTCGCCGATCGGCGCGCCGCCGGCTGGTGAAACCGTGGGTGCCAGATAACCCGATACGTAGCGGGCGGGGACGCCAGCCAGCCGCAGCAGTCCGATCGTCAGATGCGCGAAGTCCTGGCACACCCCACCGCCGGCCTTCAGGATATCGTCGAGACTGGAATGAACATGGGTCCGCGCCTTCTGGTAATCGAACTGGTCACGCACCCAGGCCACGATTCGCGCCACGTAGATTCCCACGTCCTCGGCCTCAGCCGGCCGCGCCATCCAGAACAGCTTCTGTAACCGTTCGCTGAACGGCACGTAGTGGCTCGCGTTCAGGAACTCGCAAAAGTCCCTGAGGTGGGCGTCATCGTCGGCCAGAAAGTCGCGGAACATCACCTCGGGGCACGGCTGCTCCGGCGCGTCGGGTCGCTCGACCAGCGAATGGGCGACGATCGTCAGTTCTCGATGGGGTTTGCTGATCGAGACCGCGTGCGCGTAATTGCCGAAGAAATCGCGGTACGAAATTATCGCCGCGGGCTGGTCGATACTGAGTTCAAAGGAGAGGCATCGCTGCCCCGCACCTTCCAGCGGCCGCAAACGCAATTCGTTGTGCGAGTCATACGCCGGCTGGTCATAAAGAAACCGGGTCCTGTGGCTAATCCTTAGCAACATCCGATTTCCAGCTTACTCGAGCGCCATGAACCGAGCGAATACGTCGTCCGCCAGCCGTGCGCAGTCCGCTTCGACGCCGAGCAGAAATTCGTGCAGGCCGTCCTTAATCGTCTGGTCCGCGGAGCCCGCGTCCAGCTTCGCGAGCAGCTCCCCGCATGGCGGGATTTCAGGCGTGGGCTCCTCTTCCCGTAGCGATATTCGCCTGAGCGCCTCCGCGACCCGTTCGATGCTGAAGCGCATCGAGCGCGGGAACGACGGATCGAAAACCAGGATTTCGACCACCCGGTTCACCCGGATTGCGTTGCCATAGACCTTGCGGAAAGCCTCGAAGGCCGAGGCGCTGCGCAACACCGCCGCCCATTGGCGGATGTCCGCCGGGCCGCCGATGTCCTCCAACCGCGGCAGCAGATAGTGATACTTCACGTCGAGCAGGCGCGAGACATTGTCCGGCCGCTCGAGCATCGTGCCCATCGCAAGGAGATCGTAGGTCAGGTCGCGCGGCATCGTATTCACGATGATTCCATCGATGGTGTAAAAGTGGCGCTGAAGCTCGGCGAAAAACGCCGACACACCCGACACTGCCAGCGCTTGCGCGGACCAGGCCTGGGTCTCGAGGTAGAGCCGATTCACCGCCAGCCAGAGCTCGGACGAGATCAGATGGCGCAACGGGCTCAGATTCGAACGCACCGACTCGATGCAGCTCCGGATCGAGGACGGGTTCTCCGTGTCGAAGACGAAGAAATCGATGACCGAGGCTTCGGTGGCGTGGCTATGCTTGGCCTCGAACAGCTCCTGCTCGGCGGTAATGCGGACCAGCGGCTCCCACGGTTCTATATCGCGCGGCGGCACCTCGAGCAGCAGATGGTAGTTGACGTCGACCAGCCGCTCGCGCCACTGCGCGCGCTCCAGATAGCGTGCCGCCCAGAACAATGAACCTGCGATGCGCCGCAGCACTATTCTTCCAGCACCCAGGTATCCTTGCTGCCCCCGCCTTGCGACGAGTTCACGATGAGCGAGCCTTCGCGCAGCGCCACTCGCGTGAGTCCTCCGGCCAGCACCCGCGGCCTTTCCCCGAGCAGCACGAAGGGCCGCAAATCGACGTGGCGCGCCACCAGCGCCGACCCACCGTCCGCGCCCGCGCCGGCCAATGTCGGATGGACCGAGAGCGGGAAAACCGGCTGAGCGATGAACGCGGCCGGCGCCGTCTCGATGCGTTTGCGCGCATGCGCCAGCTCCTCATCCGTCGCGCTCGGTCCGATCACTACGCCGTAGCCGCCCGAAGCGCCGGTGGGTTTGACCACGTAGCGATCGAGGTCGCGGAGCACTTTCTGCTTCACGTCAGGGTCGCGCAGCAGGTAGGTCTCGACGATCGGCAACAACGGCTCCGTCCCCAGGTAGTAGCGGATCATCGCCGGCGTGTAGGCGAACACCGCCTTGTCGTCGGCGACGCCGGTGCCGATCGCGTTGGCCAGCGTCGCGTTGCCGGCCCGCAGCGTTGCGGTCAGGCCCGCGACGCCAAGCAGCGAGTCGGGACGAAACACCACGGGGTCGAGGAAGTCGTCGTCGACTCGCCGGTAGAGCACGTCGATCCGCCGAAGCCCGTGAACCGTCTTCATGAACAGCTTGTGGTCGATGCACACGAGGTCGCGGCCTTCGACCAGCTCGATTCCCATCTGCTGCGAAAGGAAAACGTGCTCGAAGAAAGCCGAGTTGAACGGGCCCGGCGTGAGCAGCGCGACGACCGGGTCGGTGATGCCGCGCGGCGCCAGTTCGCGCAGGCTCGCGAGCAGATACGCAGGATAATTTTCCACGCTCCTTACGCGCAACCCGCGAATCAGCTCAGGCATCAGGCGCGTCATGATGCGCCGGTTTTCGATCACATACGACACGCCCGACGGCGTGCGAACGTTGTCCTCCAGCACGTGAAAGCGGCCGTCGGCGCCGCGCACCAGATCTATTCCCGCGACCGTAAGGTAGACCCCGCAGGGCGGCGTGATGCCAACAGCGTCGTGGAGGAACTGCGGCGAACCGATCAGCAGGTCGCGCGGAATCACCCCGTCCTTGATAATCTGGGCTTCGCCATAGATATCTGCGACGAAGGCATTGAGCGCCTGGGCGCGTTGAATCAGGCCGGCTTCCAGCCCCGCCCACACCTCGGCCGAGATGATCCTCGGTATCGGATCGAAGGGGAATATCCGCTCCCCTCCTTCATTATCGCCATAGACGTTGAAGGTGACGCCCATCGTCTGGAACATACGATGCGCGCGCTCTCCCAGTTCGTTGAGGCGGCGGGAGTCCATCGCGAGCAAGTAGGCGATTACCCGCGCGCACTCCGGCCGCGGACGCCCCTCGGCGTCGAACATCTCGTTGATCGGCGTGAGCGCGCTCGCTTCTGCCTGCCAACCGGGCACCGCAATGCCCTCCCGCTGTGCATCCATCGCGTCCACCTAGCACGAGCGCCCATGTTTTCGTGCGCTTCGCACGAGACACCGGACTCAAACAGCAAGGGGCGTGCCCCGCCCCAGGCGGATCGCTACGACAGACGTGCGCGGCGGAGTTCCGAGAGCGTCCGGGTCAGCCGCGGCAGTACATCGGCCGAGCCGCCCCGCAGGCTTAAGTCGCAAAGCTGCGTGATTTCCGATTCGTACAGATTCACTTCGATTAGGCGGCCCCCGCGCTCCTTGACCTCGATCGCGAAGCCGGCTGCGGGATAAACCGTCGCCGAGGTCCCGCCTAAAATGACCAGGTCGGCGCGCGCCGAGTGCTCGGCGCATTCGCTGAGCGCGTCGGGTGGAATCGGCTCGCCGAACGCGACCGTGTCGGCCTTCAGCAGACCCTGGCATTTCGGACAGGACGGCGGCAGCACCTTCAGACTTATCTCCTCGGCCTGGAAACGCGACGCGCACTGGAGGCATCGGATGAGCTTCCAGTTGCCGTGAATTTCGGCGAGTGCTTGATGCCCGGCCTGGCGATGGAGGTCGTCGACGTTCTGCGTGATGAGAAAGCGCAACACGCCCATCCGCTCCAGTTCGACGAAGGCATAATGGCCAGGGTTGGGTTTGGCGATCTTAAGCGGCGCAAACAGCTCGTCATCCTGGCGCTTGATCCGCTCTTCCCATCCCTTCTTCGGATCGGCGAGGAATATCTGATAGCCGTTCATCGGCGGCTCGCCGTACTTGGTCCATAGACCCCCCGGCCCGCGAAACGGCGGGATGCCGCTCTCGACCGACATCCCTGCGCCCGTCAGCGCGATCGGATAGCGCGCCGCGAGCAGCATCTCGGCGGCCTGCTTTATCTGCTCGTCGCTCGCGCGTTCGACGTTCTTCGCCATCGCAATCGCCTCACTCCTCGCGCTCAAGCGGGGGGCGCGTCCCCCATCGCCTTGCGAGCCTAGCACAATGGTATTACCGGCTCTCAAGCCAATTCGAGGCGCCTGGGCATGGCGCGGTTTGACCATGCGCGGAGCGCGCGCTAGTGGACATGCGATGGACGCTACGGCGGCGCTCAGAGTCATTGAGGTCGGCGGCAACCGCATGCGTATGGAGCAGGTGTGGGCGCTTCGCCGGCGCGTGTTCATCGAAGAGCAGCAGGTGCCCGAGGAGATAGAACTCGACGCCGATGACGCGCGCGCCGTTCATGCGCTCGCGCTCGAAGGTGCAACTCCGGCAAACCCTGCACAATCTGAACGCCCCGTCGGATGCGGCCGGATGCTCACGCAGGATGACTACGTCAAAATCGGGCGGATGGCAGTCGTGGCTGAGCGCCGCGGCGCGGGTGTCGGGCGCGGCGTGCTGGAATTCCTGATCGAGAAGGCGCGCCAGCGCGGCTTTCGGCGCGCCGTGCTCGACGCGCAAGTGCACGCCGAGGGTTTCTACCTGAAACAGGGTTTCACACCCGTCGGCGAGGTCTTCGAGGAAGCCGGCATCATGCATCGCAGGATGGAGCGCGCGCTGTGATAGTAAAGACAAGCCCCGGAATCGATCGAAACGAAGGTAACTTATGCCCCGCCGCGGACTATTAGTATTGGCGGCATCGATGCTTGCGTTGCTTTGCATGGCTGCGCCCACGATGGCCGCGGGTATGGATGGCGTCATCATGCAGGGCGGAAAAATGATGATGATGAAGGCCGGCAAGGCGATGGAGCCGATGACCGCCAGTATCACGATGTCCAACGGCGCGGTCGTAATGGCCGACGGCACCGCCAAACTGCCTGACGGCGAACAAGTACATCTCAAGGACGGCCAGATGATGATGATGGACGGAACAATCATGTATGGCGGCAAGCCCAAGCCGATGATGAAGCCCAAGGGCATGGATACGAGCGAGTAACGCGATGCCTTCCGCCGCATCCGGCAACAACTTTCCGGCTCATGACGCAGCCGATCCACGCTTCAAGGGACGACGCGCCCAGCCGCTGACCATCCGGCTTAACCACTGGATGAACGTGCTGTTCATCGTTCTGATGGCGGGCAGCGGGCTGGAAATATTCGCCGCCTACCCATCGCTGGGGCCGCAGGGCGCGAAATATGAATGGTATCCATGGCAGGGAGTCGCGCCGCCGGCATGGCTGACGATCGGCGGGTGGCTGGCCGGCGCGCGGCACTGGCACTTCGCGATTGCCTGGTTCCTGGTGCTGAACGGCGTCATCTATCTGGCCTACTTCTTCGGCCGTGGCGAGTGGCGCCGCCGGCTTTTTCTGCCGGCTCGCGACGCGCGCAACGCGTTTCAGATGTTCGGCTACTACCTGCGCGTGCAAAAGACTCCGCCGCCCGTCGATTTCTACAACGGCCTGCAGCGTTTCGCCTACAGCTCCGTGGTCATAGCGATAGTTCTGCAAGTGCTGTCCGGACTGGCTATCTACAAGCCGGTGCAACTCCACTGGCTATTGGCGCTATTTGGCGGCTACGACGCGGCGCGCGTTATCCACCTGTTGGGACTGGTGTTTATCGCGATGTTCGTTGCAACCCATATCGTGCTCGTCTCGCTCCATCCACGCGAGCTGCTGGCGATGATCACCGGAGGTAAGCGTGGCTAGGATAATCTCGCGACGAAAGCTACTCACCGGCTTTGCCGCCGCTTCGCTGCTCGCCGGATGCGACGCGCGCCATCCGCTGGCGGGCTTTCTGAAAAGCATGCGCCGCTTCAACGAGGGCTTCGAGGGTCTGATCTTCTCGCCCTCGCGCCTTGCACCCGAGGAACCCGCGAGCGCACTCACGCCCGAGCGGGCGTTCCCAAGTTACTTCATCGCGGACGACATGCCGTTTCCGCCCGCAGGATGGTCGCTCAAGGTGGGCGGAATGGTTGCGCGCCCGGGCGTGTTCACCCTTGATCAGTTAAAAGCGATGCCGCGCACCGACATGCGCGTCCGCCATCATTGCGTGGAGGGCTGGTCGGCGGTCGCGGCCTGGCACGGCTTGCGCCTGAGCGAACTCGCGCGCGCGGTCGGAATCGATCCAACAGTGCGCTACGTCGAATTCCGCTCGTTTGACGATGACTATTGGTCGTCCTGGGACCTCGGCAGCGCGCTTCATCCGCAGACCCTGCTCGCGTATGGGATGAACGGACACGATCTCCATCCGGACCATGGCGCGCCGCTTCGGGTCTATTCCGCAGTCAAGCTCGGCTACAAAAACGTCAAATATCTGACCCAAGTCAATTTTCTATCCACGCGCGCCGGCGGCGGCTATTGGGAAGACCAGGGTTACGACTGGTTCGCCGGCGTCTGAACGGAGCGGGAAAGAATGCTCAGTCCATCGGGAGGCCGACGTAGTTCTCGGCTAGCGATTGCGACGCGGCGTGCGAGCCGACCACGTATTCCAGTTCGGCAAGCTGACGGCGCTGGTCGAATGCATTCTCATCTTCGAACCGATGCAGCATCGAGGTCATCCACCACGAAAATCGCTGGACTTTCCATACCCGGCGAAGGCAAGTCTCCGAGTACCCCGCGAGCGCGGCGCGTGAGCCGCTCGTATAGAATCGGCTGAACGCCCGGGCGAGCACACGCACGTCCGCGATCGCCAGATTGAGCCCCTTGGCTCCAGTGGGCGGCACGATGTGCGCCGCGTCGCCGGCCAGAAATAGACTGCCGTACTGCATCGGCTCGACCACGAAGCTGTGCATCGGCGTTATTCCCTTCTGCACGATCGGTCCGCGCTTGAGCCTGAAGCCGTCGTGGGTCGCGAACCGCCGCTGAAGCTCGTCCCAAATTCGCTCGTCGGGCCAGTTACCGATCTCCTCGTCGCGTGCGACCTGCAGGTAGAGCCGCGTGAGATCGGGCGAGCGCATGCTGTGAAGCGCGAAGCCGCGCTCGTGACGCGAGTAAATAAGCTCTTCCGACGACGGCTCGACCTCGGCCAAAAGGCCAAGCCAGGCGAACGGATAGACGCGGTCGAACTCAGTAAGCACGCCGGCTGGGACCGAGGGGCGACATACGCCATGAAAGCCGTCGCATCCGGCGATGAAATCGCATTGCACCTCCACCGCCTCGGCATCGGCCCGAAACCGTATCGAGGGCGACTCTCTATCAACGCTGTGTACGCTTACGTCTTCAGCGGAGAAAAAAATCCGGCCGCCCGCGGCCAGCCGCGCATCGGTCAGATCTTCGACGACTTTGTTCTGCCCATATATGGTGATCGCCTTGCCGCCGGTCAGTGCGAACAGATCGATTCGGTGGCCGTGGCCGGCGAAGCGTAGTTCGAGACCGCGATGGACCAGGCCCTCGCGGCCGAGACGCCCGCCGACTCCCGTTTCATTCATCAGATCAACGGTGCCCTGCTCGAGCACGCCGGCGCGGACGCGCTCCTGGACGTACTGGCGGCTCCGATTTTCGACCACCACTGATTCGAGCCCGGCGCGATGCAGCAGATGCGAGAGCATCAGCCCCGCCGGTCCGGCTCCGACTATTCCGATTTGCGTGCGCATTTTCGCCGAAGCTCGAATCTACACACTTGCAATGGATTCCTCGATAGCGCGCGAGCGTCGCCTCGCCTCCGGCGGAGGGCCACGAGAAGAAGCCGCGCGGGAATCCTTGCAGCGACAGTCGGTCTCGCCTATACGGGGAAGAAGCGCTGCGACCGATATCCAGCCAAGACAAGTGAGGAATGGCAGATGAGCTACCAGCCAGATTGGGCGAAAGACAAAAACCTTCAGAAACTCAGCGAATTGCAGCCCGAACTGTTCCGCAAGTTTGTTGAGTTCGAGCAGGCCGTATACCAACCCGGAAAACTCTCGACAAAATTCAAGGAACTGATGGCTGTAGGCATAACTCACGTGACGCAATGCGACGCGTGCATCGCTTACCATACGAACAAGGCCAAGGACGCGGGCGCAAGCGACGAAGAAATAGCGGAAGCCGTGTTTGTCGCGATGGAACTACTCGCGGGCTCGGCAGTGGGACATTTTGCAACCTCGGCCAGGGCCATGAATCAGCATCAGCATTCCTGATACTTCCGAGAGCGGGACGCCGGCGCCGCGGGTCGTGATCAGACGCTCGCGATGAATTCCTCGACGGTTCGCGCCACCGCCGCGGGCTGCTCGAGGATCACGTGGTGATGCGCGCCGGCGATCGTCATCAGCGCCGCTTTGGGGTTGGAAGCCACGGCGCGCGCGGCCCCCTCGGCGGTCATGATGCGGCTGTGTTCGGCGCGGATCAGCAACAGCGGATCGCGAATTGTTTTAATCGTCACCAACACGTCGATGCCGTCGCTCCCAAGGAAGCTGTCCCGGTCGAACTTCATCGTCCATCGGCCCTCAGATGTCTGCCCGAGGCTCTTTTCCGCGATCGTCCTGAGTGTGGCCGGCGCAATCTCGCCCTCCTTCGGCATCAGGCGAAAGCGCGCGAGCGCGGTTTCGCGGTCGGGATAGTTGATGACCGGCAATCCCCTGAGACGGCGCAGGTAGTGGTTGCGCCGATCGTTGGATGTGACCGCGGCGTCGATCGCCACGATCGCGTGCGCGGCGCCCGGATATTCGGCCGCGAAGGTCAGCGCGCTTATCCCGCCCATACTGTGTCCAACCACGAACGGCCGCGGCGGCGCATATTGTGCGATGAAACGCGCAAGGTCGTGGGCGTACTCCAACGGTCCATATGCCGGCGGCCGCACCCATTCGCTGTCGCCGTGGCCGCGCTGGTCGAGCGCTAGCAGGCGAAAGTCCGTCGCGCGCATCGCGTCGGCGAGCGGCTGCCACCACCAGGCGTTGGCCGAATTGCCGTGAAGCAGTACGATCGTGCGCGTCGCGGCAGGATTCCATTCAAGGTAGTGCAGACGCGGCGTGGAGCCGGTGAAGTGGCTCAAGGGCTCATTCATTTATGGATTCCAGGGCCGCGACTTCGTCGAGGAACGGCGTCATCACGGCCACCAGCCCTGACGGATTGTCGATCGGCACGTGATGGTTGGAATTTTCGATTTCGATCATTCGCCCCCGCGCCATCCGCGCCGCCATCGCACGTGCGAACGAGGCCGAGAGCACCGGGCTCAGCGACGCCTTGATCAACAGCGCGGGGCATCGGATGCGCGCGAGCTCTCCGTCGAGCTGAACCGGCTCGCGCCGCAACGTGCGCCGATCCATCTTGTGCACCCATTTGCCGTCGTCGCGTCGGCGAAAGCTGAGCTCCGCCACGTGGCGAAGAACCTCGGGCGTGGCGACGGTCTCGCCGGGCAGCAGGCGAAAGGAAGCGACCGCCTCGCTTTGCGATTGGTACGCCGAAGCCGGACGGTCAGCGATCGCGGCCAGCGCCGCAACCGCATGCTCCGGATAAGCCGGTATCGAATCAATCGCGACCATCGCGCGCAGCCGCTCGCTATGCTCGACCGCGTAGACCATCACGCTATGCCCACCCATCGAGTGACCCACGAGCACCGGCGCGCCCAAACCCCACCCGCCGATCACCGCCTTGAGATCGGCGGCGTAGTGACGCGAACCATAGGCCCATTGCGAGGTCCACGGACTGTCGCCGTGCCCGCGCTGGTCAAGCGCGAGCACGTGGAAGCGGCCGGTCAGCGCAGGCGCGACAAAATCCCACCATCGCGCGTGCGCGGCGCCGCCATGCACCAGAAGCATCGGCGGACGGCCCTCGCCCCCATAGTCGACACAATTGAGCTCGATATCGGCGCCTTTTAACCTTCTGACTTTTGGAGGCCCCATTCGCGAAATGTCAAACCTTTCCTTGGTTGCGGTCTCGGGCATCATTCCGGCACCGTGCGCGGCTCAGTCAGGTGTCGAAGCCATAGCTTTGCAAGACTTGGGTCCGCGTGCCACGATTCTATCAGTGGCAGGCACGACCAATTCAATGCGTGTGGGAAAGAAGCTGGCCCTTGTGGGCCTTGCGGCGATGCTCATCGTGGGGAGCGTGAGGGCGACTGTCGGCGCCGACGACGCCAGCGCGTCCAAGGCGCGGTCGCTGGTCGAGGCGGCGATCAATATGACCGACAGCCAGCAGGCGGTAAAGCTACTCTGGCAGGCGAGTGACATCGACCCGACGCTGGAAGACCCGTACGTCTATCTCGGCCTGTACTACAACTCACGATCTCAGTTCGACCAAGTCGTTTCGGTCTATAAGAAGCTGATCAAGTACCAACCGACATCGGTCAGTGCCTATCTCAATATCGGGGAGGCCTACATGTCGTTCACGCCACCCAAAGCTGCCGACGCCCTTCCCTACTATCAAAAGGCCTACCAGTTGGATCAAAGTTCCGCGTTCGCGGCGCTCCGGCTGGGCGAGGTCTATGCGCAGATGGGCAATCGCGAACAAGCGGCACACTACCTCAATCTGGCCGCAGCCGACAGCTCCAAGAATCCGGCCGTGGCGGCCGAGGCGCGCAAGGTCCTGGGCGACCTGGGCACAATGTAGTCTCCCACTTCGCCTCCAATGCCAGCCTGAGCCGCGCCTTCAGGCGCGCTCCTTGCGAATCCACAAAGACGCGCCGCTTAAGGGGCCGAGGGCTATCCCGTCCAGGGCGGCACCGGCGACGTGTCCCTGCGTTGACAGAAAGTGGTTATTCAGGAAGAGGACGCTGAAATCCTTGTTGCACATCATGAACGCAAGGATGAGGTACTGCTCATTCCAGAACCAGTTACGCTCGACAATCCATTCGCGCGGGTACTCCCACGGCAGGAAGATGTCGTGAAAATGTACGATCACCCCCGCCGGCAGAGCCGGCAGCACATGGAACAGAATGTGATGAAGGTCACTTCCGATTTTTGAGACGTGAGACGTGTCCACGAACAGTATGTCCCCCGGCCTCAGGTTGGTGTAGGCGTCCATCGGTACGTCCTGAACCGGGCGTACCAGAAATTGCTCCAGGCGGTCAGCGATCGCGTTGAGCGAGGGCGTAGGATACGGCTCGACGCAGCGGACACGGGTTACCCCATTGCGCTCGCCAGCTCGCAGAGCGATATGGGTGGACAACCCGCTACCGATCTCTAGCACGACTGCGGGCTGAAATAGCCGACAGATTCCGTAGTAGATGATCGCGTCAAAGTTCGGAAAAAAATCGTTGTCCCAGTAATATCCTGAAGCCGCCTTTCTTGGAACGTCGGCGAGTTCGTCGGCAAATGGCGCAATCTGGTTGAAGAGCGCGATCATCTTCTCCGGGTCGAAAGCGAAGGCCGGTACGAGATAGCGAGGCCCGTGCCACAGTCCGGAGGGCAGACGCCCGACCGTGGGCTGCGCCGAATAGTAATGATCCTGGGTTACGTGAAAGCCGTTTTTTTCGAAAGCATCGAATACTTGCGGCTTCATCCACCACCACTCGGTCGCCGTCCGTCGCAGGGTCTTCGCCAGGTCTGGAATAAGCGCGAGCAACTCGGCTTCGGAAAGCTCCTTGAGCGCTCGCCTGACTTGCCCTAATTTGGTTTCATCGAGCTCGATATCCCGCCTGTCCTTCTCCTCAGGTAAACTCATGTTCGTTAGCTAGCGGCGCGCTTCCAGGACCATGGGCAGCGCCACGTCTTTGACGATGTTCAGCAGGATGCCGTGCGGCGCCTGCGCGAGCTGCGTCATCAAATTCTCGAAATTGCGATAGTGGTTGGAACTCAAGTAGCGCCCGTTTTGCGACATGCGATAATAAACCAGGCTTTCCGGGTAAACTTCCAGGCTGTGGCCTTTAAGACACAAATTCAGAAGGAATTCATGATCTTCCCACGACTGCCGTTCTTTGGAGAATCCTCCTAGCGCTTGGAAAACCGAACGCTTTACGATCATGGTGGTATCGCCAAAAATGTTCTCAAAAAACCCACCTTCGACGCAGCCGCCCATCGGCCGATATGCGCACAGTATGTCGCGGTCGGCAGGTTCCATGCAGCCGTGATCGACCAGGTCATAGGGCACTGTAATGCAGTCTGCGGCTGACGCGCCGATTGCCGCGGCCAGCCGCCGTATGAAGGCGCCGTCCCTCGGCAGATTGTCGGCGTCAAAAAATATGAGATATTCGGCGGTACTCATGGAAGCTACGTAGTTTCTTGCCGCTCCCGGCCCCCCGTTAATAGTGCTTACGAAACGGAATCGGGAATCATCGCAAGTGTCAGCCACGCGCGCGAACTCGATTGCCGAATCTCCCGAGCTGCCGTCATCGATCACGATCACCTCAAACGAGGGGTAGTCCTGCGCCTGGAACAATCGGACCAGCCGCTCCAGGTACCGGCCGTGATTGTAAAATGGGATGCAAACGGTGATCGATGGCGTGGCGGGGTCCGGCGCGCTTTTGTTCGCCGGCCGATGGTCTTCGTGCATCGCGAGCCAGCGCTCGCGCGCCGCTCCCGCCGCATACCTGTGATGCAGATCGTGATATTTGAATTGATGGCGCGCACCAAGGCGTTTGCCCAATTCACTCGCGGTCGGTTGAAATAGCGCCGTCTCGTCCACCATCTCCGGGATACCGCCGATGGCTGAGGCGACGAAAGGCAGCTTATGTTCGATACATTCGATGACCGTCAGCGGACAATTGTCCAGAATCGAGGGCATTACGACCAGACCGCCCGCGCGCCTGATATAGTCAATTGCCTGAACGCGATCGAGGGTGTTGATCACCGCCAATTTTATTTCAGGCAACTCCGCGGTCAGATTCTCCACGTACTTCTCCGACGGTGCGCCATTCACCATCGCATGCTTGCCCAACAGCGAGACCTTGCGCGGCAGACGTTCAGGCTGCATTTTCTTGAGCCAGCGCAATGCGTCGCCAAACACGTGGAGTCCTTTTCGGGTCTCGAGGCGTCCAAAGAAAATCAGGTGATCGAGATCCAATTCCGCCGGCGAATCGCCAGCGGCAACCGCATCGCTGTGAACATAGGGAACAAGCATGCGACTGTCCGCGAGGTCTATCGAATTAGCCGCCGCCCAATCGAACATGTGCTGACTTGGACTCAGCAGAAGATCGCAGTGTTTCATGCAATAGGTTTCGCAATACACGAGCCTCGCCTGCATCGCCGCGTCTTTCGGAAACTCCTCCATACCCTGATCGATCCATTTAGTACTGGAGTGCATCATCACGGTGAGCACGGAGTTCTGCAGAGCGTAGCCGAGCAGCTTGGCGCGAATGGGCCAGAACCCGTTGGCCTTCCAGTCCTGAAAATGCACAAAGTCGAACCCTTTGTCTTTCAAGAAATCAAGGATTATCTGGGAGCGTTCCAAAAACCAGCTATTTCCATAGGTGAAACGAGACAGTTTCGGCATGTCGGCCATCGAAAGAAAATTGATGCCCAGTTTCGCGTAGTGCCTGTGCCAGTGATTGGTTTGTCCGCGACTGATTGTTTCGGTGAATAGAACCGTGACTTGATGGCCGGAGGTGGCCAATGCCAGCGCGTACTGGTAGCAGGCGGTTCCGATGCCGCCGTTGTTTATCGGGCCTACGAAGTCCGGCGTTACGATGCAAATCCCGCGATCGAAGCCGAAATCCAGCAAAGGCTCCGGATTGTAAGTATCGCCGGGTCCGTGTGTTAGATAATCAGCCAGCGGGTTAATTCCAAGCGCGGATAATTCAGGTTTCCTCAGCAGATAGAACGCGCTATCGAAGAGTGGATGCGGCTCGTAACCTTTGAAGGCTCCGACGGTGACGTAGTGTTCCAATGGATTGATAATAGAGTCCGCAACTTCCGCATGCTGGGAGAGGTACCAGGCCGAATCGAACATCGGGTTGGGATTGCGTCCCTGGCG
>DATJID010000004.1:0-30782 GCA_035493515.1 Binataceae bacterium (SeqCode)
CCTGGGAAGGACGAGCCGGAGTCGGCATAGTCGCTCCGGCCACACACAAGCCGACCGCCCGCATGCTCAACTCGCTCCCAGCGCAGATCATTTTCTACTTCATTGCGGCTATTACGGTTGGCTTTGCGGCGCTGGTCGCGTTCTCACGCAACATCGTTTACTCCGCATTCGCACTGGTTGGCGCGCTGATGGGCGTCGCGGGAATCTATATTTTGCTCGCCGCCGACTTCGTCGCGATGGTGCAGGTGCTGCTCTACGTCGGCGGCATCGTGGTCTTGACGATATTCGCAGTCATGTTGACGCAGGGGATCGGCGATGTCGCGGTGTCGAACCGCGCGGCCGGACCGCTAGCGGGTTTGAGCGTGATCGCACTTGCGGGATCGGTGATGCTCTACGCGACGTTGCGGACGCCGTGGCATCGGGCGCCCAATATCAGCGTTTCGGCGACGACCTATGGCGTTGGCAACGCATTCCTTGGAGCCTACGTGCTGCCGTTCGAGGTTGCGTCGCTGGTCTTGCTGGCCGCGCTAATCGGCGCGGTCGTCATCTCGCGCCAGGATCCAGTCTCACGACCGGCGGGCACGGCCGCGGACAAGACGGAGGGCTGACCGCGATGGGCGGGGGGATTACGCTCAATCATTTCCTGGTCCTGGGGCTGATCATCTTTCTGCTCGGCTCGTACTGTGTGCTGACGCGGCGCAACGCGATCGGCATCCTGATGGGTATTGAGCTCATTCTCAACGCCGCCAACATCAACTACATCGCTTTCGCTTACTTCGGCGGCGCCCGCTACGATGGACAGATCTTCGCGATCTTCGTCATCATGCTGGCTGCGGCCGAGGCCGTGATCGGCCTCGCCGTGATCCTGGCCATCTACCAGAACCTGCGGACGATCGACGTCGATGCGACCGAGACGCTCAGCGGCTAACCAGTCCGCACGCCGCGCTCGCCTTGTTTTCGCCGCGGTTTCTGCTTATATCGACGCGATGCCGTTGGCGATCCCGCTTCTCGTCGTTGGTTGGATCGGGCGCGATTGGGGTGGGGTTGAGGTGAGGCTCTAACACGATGGAGCATCCGCTCGCGGTCGATTTCGTGCACTGGATTGTATCGCTGCCGCTGCTCGGCGCGGCGGTGAACTTCCTGATCGGCGCTCGCTTGCAGCGCGAGTTCGGCAAGCGCGCGATAAGCCTCATAGGATGCGGAACGGTGACCGCGGCTTTCGTGCTGGCCGTTTATGGCTGGGCCACGATGCTCGCGATCGCGCCGGCCCATCGCTTCATGCTCGACCACCTCTGGCGATGGATTGACGTCGGCCCACTGCGGCTCGACATCGCGCTCTGGCTCGACCCGCTTTCGATGCTGATGGTGCTGATCATCACCGGTGTCGGCGGCCTGATTCATATTTATTCGACCGGCTACATGCACGAGGACGAGTCGTACTGGCGCTTCTTCGCGTGGCTCAACCTGTTCACGTTCGCGATGCTGGTGCTGGTGCTCGCGGACAACCTGTGGCTGATGTTCGTCGGCTGGGAGGGAGTCGGCCTCTGCTCCTTCGCGCTTATTGGGTTCTGGTACAAGGACCTCGCGAACACGACAGCCGGCAACAAGGCGTTTATCGTCAACCGCGTTGGTGACTGGGCCTTCGTGGTCGCGCTGTACGCGCTGTTCACCGGACTCGGCGCGGCGGGACATCCGACCCTGGTGATCCGCGACGTCGCCCATTGGGCTCCTTCGCTGGCGGGCATGTCGGGTTACTTCGGGATGTCGCTGGTCACCTTCGTCACCCTGCTATTGTTCGCGGGCGCGACCGGCAAGTCGGCGCAGATTCCACTTCACGTATGGCTGCCTGACGCGATGGCGGGCCCGACCCCGGTGAGCGCGCTCATCCACGCGGCCACGATGGTGACGGCGGGCGTTTACATGGTGGCCCGGCTCAATTTCCTCTTCTCGATGGCGCCGGCGACGATGCTGGCGATCGCGACGGTTGGGACGCTGACCGCCTTCTTCGCCGCCACTATTGGCACGACGCAGGACGACATCAAGAAGGTCCTGGCCTATTCGACCGTAAGCCAACTCGGCTACATGTTCGCGGCGGTCGGCGTGGGCGCGTACGTCGACGGCGTTTTTCATCTGATGACACACGCGTTTTTCAAAGCCTGCCTGTTCCTTGGGGCTGGATCGGTGATTCACGCGATGGGCGGGGTGCAGGACATGCGCCTGATGGGCGGCCTGCGCAAACGGCTGCCGATCACGTTCTGGACTTTTCTCGCTGCGACCCTCGCGCTCTGCGGTGTCCCGCCGTTCGCGGGCTTCATGTCGAAGGACGCGATTATCTGGGACAGCTTCGCCCACGGCCATCCGCTGCTGTGGGCGCTATTGTGGCTCGGAGCCGGAATTACCGCGTTTTACATGTTCCGCCAGGTGTACATGACCTTCTTCGGCGAGTTTCGCGGCACTCCCGAGCAGGAACACCATCTGCATGAATCCCCGCCCTCGATTACCCTGGCGCTGGTGGTGCTGGGCGCATTGTCGATCGTCGGCGGCTTCGTAAGATTGCCGGCGTTTATCGAGCGCTTCGATCCGTTCGGCCATCCGTTCGCAAATTTCCTGGGGCCGGTGTTCGCTTCGCCGGCGACGCGCTCGGTGGTTGAATCCGTGGCCGAGAACCGTGGCGCAGAAGCCGGCCTGGCCGTGCTGTCGCTGGCGCTAGTGGCCGCGGGATGGTTTCTGGCCGATCTCATCTATCGCCAGCGCTCGATGGCCTTGGATTGGGTGAGCGAGTTGTGGGGCGGCGCGCTCTATCGCACGGTGCTGAACAAGTACTACGTCGACGAAGCGTACACGGCAGGCCCGGTGGCCGGGACGCTGAAGGCTTCGCAAGCCGCGGCCTGGTTCGACTTCCACATTATAGATTGGATCGTCAACTTCGCCGCCACGCTGACGGTTTTCAGCTCATGGCTCTCGGGGCTGCTCGACCGTTACGTGGTCGACGGACTGGTCAATCTTGCCTCCAACGTCACGCTCGATGCGGGGCAGCGGATGCGGCGGCTGCAAACCGGTTCGATCAACGGCTATCTATACGGAATTCTGGCGGCGGTTACGTTCGCCCTCATTGTCCGCGCCGTGTTGCGGACGTGAGGCTGAGGCGGGGAGGGGCGGGGCGGTAAAACCAACGGCCGTATCGCGCAACCGACGATGAGCCATCCGCTGACCCTTATCACCTTCATCCCGCTAATCGGGATGGTCCTGATCCTGCTCTGCCCCAAGGGGCAGGAGAAGTTCATCCGCTGGATAGCGGTGACCTTCACCTTCCCGCAACTGCTCATCGCCGGATGGCTGTACGCCAATTTCGACACTACCACAACTTCGATTCAATTCGCCGAGCATCGCGCCTGGATTCCCGCCTATCACATCTTTTACTTTCTCGGCGTAGACGGAATCAGCATCTCGATGGTTTTGCTCACCGCGATCATCTGTTTCATCTCGGTGTTCGCGAGCTTCAGCATCGATCGCGGCGAGCGCGGCTACTACGCGCTGCTCCTGCTACTCGACACCGGCATGATGGGCGTATTCGTGGCCCTCGATTTTTTCCTGTTCTACATCTTCTGGGAAGTGATGCTGCTGCCGATGTACTTCCTTATCGGCATCTGGGGCGGTCCGCGGCGCGAGTACGCCGCGATCAAGTTCTTTCTCTACACGCTGCTTGGCTCGGTGCTGATTCTGCTCGCGATGCTGGGGCTGTACTATTATGGCGCGACGCCGACCTTCGACATGATCGAGCTTGCCGCGAACGCCGGTCACTACTCGATGACCTTTCAGCGCGTGGCGTGGCTCGCGCTGTTTATCGGTTTCGCGATCAAAATCCCGGCCTTCCCGTTTCACACCTGGCTGCCCGACGCACACGTTGAAGCGCCCACCGCGATCAGCGTCATCCTGGCCGGCGTGCTGCTCAAGATGGGCACCTACGGCATCCTGCGCATCAACTTTTCCATTCTGCCGGCGGCGAGCCACGAGTTCGCCTTCTGGCTGCTCGGCGTGATCGGCACGATCAACATCGTGTATGGCGCGTTGTGCGCGATGGCGCAGACCGACTACAAAAAGCTTATCGCCTATTCCTCGGTGAGCCACATGGGTTACGTGATGCTCGGGATGGCGGCGCTGACCACTGCCGGGATCAACGGCGCGGTGCTGCAGATGTTCAACCACGGCACCATCACCGCGATGCTCTTTTTGCTGGTCGGCGTGATCTACGATCGCGCGCACCACCGCGAAATCGCCGGCTTCGGAGGCCTGGCCAGCCAGATGCCGATGTATGCCGCGATAACCGGCTTCGCGTTTTTCGCCGCAATGGGCTTGCCGGGGCTCTCCGCCTTCATCTCCGAGGTCCTGGTGCTGATCGGGGCATGGCAGCGCTACCCGGTGATGACCATCCTGGGCGCCGGCACCGCGATTCTGACCGCCGGTTACATGCTATGGACCTTCCAGCGCGTTTACCTCGGCCCGCTCAACGAAAAATATCGCGGCCTCAGCGACCTCACGCTGCGCGAGGCTTTCACACTGATTCCGCTTGCGATCATCGTGCTCGTCCTCGGCGTCTATCCGCATGCCATCCTCGACCTGCTCGGCGCATCGCTCAATCACGTAAACCAGATCGTGCTGATGGCGCATGCGCCAGCGGCCGCCGCGATGGTGCCGTGAGCGGCGGTCGCGCGCTGGCGAATCGAAGATGGACCTCGGCAACCTCGCCAGCCTGAACCATTTCCTGCCCGAGCTGCTGCTCACGGCAGGCGTCATCCTGCTGGTGGTCGTCGATCTGATCGTGCGCGATAAGTCGTCGCTCGGCGATATGGCGCTCATCATCACCGCGGGAGCGTTGGTCCTGATCGCGATCGAGCCGGCGCAGCGCGGCGCGTGGCTGTTCCATCGGATGCTGGTGTTCGACGCCTTCGCGGTCTTCTTCCGCGCGCTGATCGCGCTGGCCGCGCTGGTTGCGGTCTGGATGTCGATCGGCTCGGTGGAAGTGCGCGCCTGCGACCAGGGTGAGTACTACGCCATCCTGCTCGCCAGCACGCTCGGGATGTTCCTGATGGCCGAGGCGACCAACCTCCTGATGGCATATCTGGCGCTGGAGTTCGTGAGCCTCACTTCCTACATCTTGACCGGTTTCCTGCGCCGCAACCGCCGCTCTCAGGAGGCCGCGCTGAAATACTTGATCTACGGCGGCGTCGCCTCGGGCACGATGGTCTATGGAATGAGCTGGATTTTCGGAATCGCCGGCTCGCTCGACTTTGGCGCGATCAACCAGGCGCTCGGCGCGACCGGCCATATCCCGGTGCTCACCGTGTTCATCGCGCTGGTGCTGATCCTGGCCGGGCTCGGCTACAAGATCGCTTCCGTCCCGTTTCACATGTGGGCGCCCGACGTTTACACTGGTGCGCCGATTCCCGTCACCACTTTCCTTGCGGTTGGATCGAAGGCGGCAGGCTTCGCGTTGCTGACGCGCTTTTTCTACCCGGCGATCTCGCGCCTGGGCGCGGGCGGAAATTGGCAGCCGCTCCACGGCGTCGACTGGCCGCAACTGCTGCTGGTCGTTTGCGTGATCACGATGACGCTCGGCAATCTCGCCGCGCTCCAGCAGACCAACATGAAGCGCCTGCTCGCCTACTCATCGATCGCGCAAGCTGGTTACGCGCTTATGGGCGTGGTGATCCTGACCAACGACGGCGTACGCGCGATGCTGTTTTACCTGTTCGCCTATTATGTGATGGACGCGGGAGCGTTTCTGGTCGTGATGATCATAGCCAACGCGACCGGCCGCGAAGACCTCGAGGCCTATCGCGGCCTGGCCTGGCGCGGCGGCGCGGTGCCGGCAATCGCTTTGGCGATCTTCCTGCTCTCGCTGACCGGCATCCCCGCGACCATCGGCTTTATTGGCAAGTTCTATATTTTCGCGGCAGTTATCCGTTCGCAATTCTACGTGCTGGCGGTGATCGGTATTTTGAATTCGACGGTTTCGCTCTACTACTATATGGCGCCGATCAGAATGATGTTCCTTGAAGAGCCGCGCGGCGACGAAACGCCGATCACGTTCGAGCCGTGGAACTATGGCCTCATGGGCGTGCTGGCGTGCGCGACGGTGGTGCTGGGATTGTACTGGACACCGATCATCGCGTTCGCCGACCGCTCGATGCACTTCTTTACCGGCCCATCATAAGCGCACCCCTGACCTCGCGGCGCCCCGGGCTTCATCCCTTGGGCAGCGGAAACTCTTCGAGATAATGCTGATAGTCGGGCTCGACGTCGATTTGCAGGGTCGCGAGCAATCGCACCACGCCGTTGTAGACCGCGATCGTCATTACCAGGTCTACCAGGCGCTCGTGGTCGAGTTCGGCGCGCAACGCCGCGAAAGTGGCGTCTGACACCGCGAGGTCTTGCGTCATCTCGCGCGCCGCGCGCAGCACCACCTTCGCTAGTGGTTCCAGTGAGGTCGGCCTACCGACGGTTTCCTCGGCGATCGCACGAAGGTCGCTGTCCGAGACGCCGAATTCGCGACCGAGCTTGACGTGATGCGAATATTCGTAGGGCGAGCGGGTCAAATAGCCGACTTGCAGGATGGCTAACTCGCGCAGACGAGGGTCAAGGCGACTTTTGAAACGGATGAACGCGGCGAGCGCACCAAAGGCGCGGGCGCCGTCGGGACTGTGCACCAGCGCGCGCACCAAATTGATGTTGCGTGCCAGTAGATCCTGGTTTTTCGCCGACAGGTCGGATTTGTCGAGATATGGTATCCGTGCCATCGCGTTGGAACCTCCCCGGATGCGGTCGCGCGCTTGATGCGCAAATGATCGCAGGCTAGATGCTATAGCGCCTGCGCGCGTCGCCCGACAACACGCGGCGAATCAAACGGAGTGGAAGAGAGAATGGGCAAGCTCGACGGAAAAATCGCCTTGATTACTGGAAGCGGATCGGGAATCGGACGCGCCACCGCGCTGGTTTTTGCGGCCGAAGGCGCAAAGGTCGCGGTGGTCGACCGCGCCGAGGACAACGCGCGCGCGGTAGCGGCGGAGATCGCGAAAGGCGGCGGCGAAGCGGTCGCGATTGTGGCCGACGTATCGAAAGGCGCCGACAGCGAGCGGATGGTGACGGAGACGGTGAGCCGCTTCGGCCGGCTCGACATCCTCTACAACAACGCCGGCATCGGTTTCGCCCGACGCACGCATCTGCTGACCGAGGAGGAATGGGATCGCACGATCGACGTCGATCTTAAGGGCGTCTTCCTGGGCTGCAAATACGCCCTGCCCGAGTTGATGAAACGGGGCGGCGCGATCTTGAGCACCGCGTCGGTCGCCGGTATCGAGGGCTTTCGCCAGATGGCCGCGTACTGCGCGGCGAAGGCCGGCGTGATCATGTTGACCAAGTCGTTAGCGATGGATTACGCGGAGCATGGGATTCGGGTCAACTGCATCTGTCCCGGATCGATCGAAACGCCGCTCTACGAGAGTGGCTTCGACAACCTGACGCCCGAGAAGCGCGCACGAGCGCATCAGATGTTTGCCGCGATGCATCTTCTGGGACGCGCCGGAGAACCCGAGGAGATTGCGCGCGTCGCGTTGTTTTTGTGTTCTCAGGACGCATCTTTCATCACCGGACAAGCCGTAGTCGTGGATGGCGGCTATTCGACCGGCCATCGAATGATACGGCTCACCTAAAGGAATCACGAACGATTGAAAGTGAACGCGCACAGGTGTCTTTGCGCGCATCGCAGAAATTCGATGGTCTAATTGCGCGGGCGGATGTACACTATCTAAAGACAGACTGATTTTTGTGATCCGGTATTTCCTCAGCCGGCGCTGCAGGGGGCGCATCGCCACGGATCGAAGGAGAATGAGATGTCTTCGATAGCGTTCACCCTGCTTTTCGGCTTCCTTTCGGGGATCGCGGGCTTTGTCGGGAGTGCGTCGTTCGAAACGGTCCTGATGCTCGGGACGATTGGCATCATGCATCTGAGCCTGGTCTCCGCACGTAAGTCAGCCGACAGCCTCGTGCGGGAAGATATTCCAAGCTAACAATCTGATAACATCTCGGCGTGGCGGGAATGCTCTATGTCGTCGCGATGCCGATCGGCGACATCGCCGACCTGAGCCCGCGCGCGATAGCAATCCTTGGGCAAGTGGACCTAATCGCGTGCGAGGACACGCGGCGAATCGCGCCGCTGCTCGCCGCACATGCGATTCACACCCCGACGCTCAGTTACTTCGAACATAATGAGGAACGCCGCACCCCTGGGCTGGTTGAGCGGATGCGCCGCGGCGCGCGAGTAGCCCTGGTCACTGACGCGGGCACCCCGGGCATCGCGGACCCCGGCTTCAGAGTGGTACATGAGACGCTGGAGGCGGGAATCCGCGTTGGCTCAATTCCTGGCCCCTCAGCTGTCGTCGCGGCGCTTTCGATCGCGGGGTTGGCTACCGACCGTTTCACGTTCGAGGGCTTTCTGTCATCGAAGCCCGCGGCGCGCCGCAACGAGTTGAGGGCGCTCGCGCGGGAGCGGCGCACGATGGTGTTCTTCGAGGCGGCGCGCCGCCTGGGCCCTGCACTTACCGACATGGCCGAGATATTCGGTGCCGCGCGTAAGTCCGCGGTCACGCGCGAAATCGGCAAGACCTACGAAGAGGTGGTGCGCGCGAACCTGGGAGAGTTGGCGGCGCGTTTCACCGCAGCCCCGGCGCGCGGCGAAATAACGCTGGTGGTTGCGGGACTCGGCCGCGATCAGGGTGCGCCGCAACCGGCCGCTGGCGACGAGGCCGCTGCAACACCGGCGCTTACGGTCGAGACGCTGTGTGAGGCCGGCCTTTCGCTCAAGCAGGCGAGCGCGGTGGTAGCGCGGCTGGGCGGGCGCAGTCGGCGTGGGATTTACCAGGAGGCGTTGGCCATGCGGCGAGCGCGCCGCCATGGCCATCAACTGGAAGATAATGCGGACAATAACACGGACGATAATGCGGACGACAATTCAGATGACAGTCCAGGTGACGATCAACAAGACGACAATCAAGACGATTAGTGATGGTTTGGCGCGTCACGCCGCACTTCGCTGTTGACGCGCACGCTGCCCGTTGCTTGAAAGCCGTGGGTCGGTAGGCTTCAATGCCGCCAGAGAGATGGCGACGACAGGCAAAGCGAGCGCTGACGGAGCCGCCGCCAACGGTGGCCCTGGCGCGCCGGTGGCAGTGCTGGTCATTCATGGACCGAATCTGAATTTGCTCGGCCAGCGCGAGCCGGAAATTTACGGCCGCACGCGCCTGGGTGATATCGATCGCGCGCTCAAGCAGTTGGGACGCGAATTGGGCCTCAAGGTGGAGACCTTTCAGTCCAACAGCGAAGGGGCGATAGTAGATCGAATCCAGCGCGCGCGGGGCCGCGCGCGAGTGCTGGTGATAAATCCGGCGGCGTACACGCATACCAGCATAGCGATTCGCGACGCGATCACCGCCTGCGACCTGCCGACCGTCGAGGTGCATCTCTCCAACGTGTATGCGCGAGAGGCGTTTCGCCACCACTCGACCATCGCCGGGATCGTGGTCGGCCGGATCATGGGATTCGGCGCGGAGGGTTATCTGCTGGCGCTGCGCGCGGCCAAGCGCCTGATTGAGACGCAGCGCGCGGCCGCGAGCGCCTGACGATGCGGGTCGGGCGGCCGGCGTAACGCGAGACGGCGTGGATCGTATTTCTTGGAGCATCGATGGAACTGCGGGAAATAAAAGCTCTGCTCGCCCTGATGCGCGACTTTGGGCTGAGCGAGCTTGAGATCGAAGATAAGAAGGGCAAGGTGCGCCTGGTGCGCGCGGCCGATTCCGCCGGCGAGCATCAGGCGGCCAACTCTGGCCCTCCTGCGCGCGCCACGGCGCGCGCGGCGGCCAAGGCCGCCGTCGGCCTCGGCGGTCCGGTTTCGAACGCGCGGCCGGCGGCGGCGCCGGAACTTGCCCCCGGACATCGCTACGTGCAAAGCCCGATGGTGGGGACGTTTTATCGCGCATCGTCGCCCGATTCCGATCCGTTCGTGGAAGAAGGGGACAGCGTACGCAAGGGACAGGCGCTATGCATCATCGAAGCAATGAAGATGATGAACGAGATCGAGGCCGAGATTGGTGGTAAGCTGATTAAGATACTTTGCGACAATGGACAGCCCGTCGAATACGGGCAACCGCTGATGATAATCGAGGCCGGCTGAAGCCGCGCTTTTGGATATAGACGACCGCGCCATGTTCAAGAAACTGCTGGTAGCCAATCGCGGAACGATCGCGATCCGGATCATCCGCGCATGCCGCGAGCTGGATATCGCGACGCTCGCGATCTATTCGACCGCCGACAAGGACGCATTGCACGTCCGCATGGCCGACGAGGCGGTATGCATCGGGCCGGCCGCGGCCGAGGACAGCTACCTCAACATCCCCGCGATCATCAGCACCGCGCTGACCTACGGCGCCGACGCGGTGCATCCCGGCTATGGCTTCCTGTCCGAAAACGGCGACTTCGCGGAGGCCTGCCGCCGTTCGGGGGTGCATTTCGTCGGCCCGCTCGCGCGCCACATCCGCCTGATGGGCGACAAGCCGCGAGCCCGGCGTATCATGCAGCGTGCCGGCGTGCCGGTGCTGCCCGGCAGCGAGGGCAAGGGCGTGACCGAAGTGCGCGAGGCGCTGGCCGACGCCAAGCGTCTCGGTTTCCCGGTGCTGATCAAGGCCGCGGCGGGCGGCGGCGGCAAGGGGATGCGGGTGGCGCGGGACGAGAAGGAACTGAGCCGGCTGTTCGCGCTGGCGCGCGCCGAGAGCGAGGCCGCGTTCGGATCGCGCACGATGTATCTGGAGAAGTACCTCGAGCACGCGCGGCACGTCGAGTTCCAGATTCTCGCCGACACCTATCGCAACGTGATTCACATGGGCGAGCGCGACTGCTCGATTCAGCGGCGCCATCAGAAGGTGCTCGAAGAGGCGCCGTGCCCGGTGATGACGGCGCGGCTGCGCGACAAGATGGGCAAGGCAGCCGTGCGCGCGGCCCAGGTCGTCGGCTATTCCAACGTCGGCACGGTCGAGTTCCTGCTCTCTGCCGACGGCAGCTTCTATTTCATCGAGATGAA
Source organism: Binataceae bacterium (SeqCode) (assembly GCA_035493515.1). Lineage (GTDB taxonomy): Bacteria > Desulfobacterota > Binatia > Binatales > Binataceae > JAKAVN01. The sequence goes on from DATJID010000004.1 coordinate 11,129, forward strand.
CACGCGGATCCAGGTCGAGCACGGGGTGACCGAGATGGTGACCGGGGTCGACCTGGTGCGCGAGAGTCTGGCGCTTGCGATGGGCGAGAAGCTGCGGCTCAAGCAGCGCCAGGTCAGGATCAACGGCGCGGCGATGGAGTTTCGGGTTTACGCCGAGGATCCAGACACGCATCTGCCGTCGCCCGGCGTGGTGTCGAATCATCATGCGCCCGGCGGGCTGGGCGTACGGGTCGAATCGGCGCTATACGACGGCTATCGCGTGCCGGTGCAGTACGACCCGTTGATTGCCAAGCTGATCGTCCACGCCAGCGATCGAGCGGGCGTGGTCACGCGGGCTCGAGCGGCGCTGCGCGAGTATCTGGTCGACGGCATCAAGACCAACATTCCGCTCCATCTGCGGATTCTGCAGGATGCTGACTTTTTGCGCGGCGAGTTCGCGACAGATTTCCTAAGCCGCTACGAGCGCGAGACTCACGCCGCCGAAGCCGTGCGCGCCGCAGGGCGCTGAGCCGCGCGCGGCTCGCGCTCTCGCTGGCGCGCCGCCACCGCCCAACTGTCAGACCGGCGCAAAGCTGCCGATCGTCCGCGCGCGTTCTGGTATGCTATAGAGACATCGCCCGGAGCGTCGGGACGCCAATCGACGTTCTCAAGGCAGTCCAATGCAAGGGGAAAAAGCAATGAGCAGCACCGCATCCGCCGAGCGGCAGCAGACCCAGCCTTCGAACTTTCGCTTTGATACCAGCAAGATCGAATGGAAGGACTTCCTTACCGAAGGCTGCTACTACCGGATTCTGGACGTCAACGTCGAGGCCCATACGGCCGACATGCTGGTCAAATTCGAACCCGGAGCCCGCTGCCTTTTTCATCGTCACGTGGCCGCGACCACGACCCTGGTGCTCGAAGGTTCGCTGCACGTTTTCGATCAGACCGCCAAGGGCGTGGTCGAGAAAGTAAAGCCGGCCGGTTCGTTTTCGAGCGGTGCCGAGAACGAGATCCATATCGAGGGCGGCGGTGACGACGGCGTGGTCGTTTACTTCAGCATGCGGGGCAAGGACGATCACATCTACGACTTGCTCAATACCGATTTCAGTTTGCGCCGGGCGATAACCGTGCAGGACTTCGCCAGGGATTGGGAGCATTGGTCGAAGGCGTAAGCCTCGGGCTTTGCCGCTCGTCGGTCGCCCACCGCACTATCCGAATATACGCCGAATATACGCCGACTATATGACGATTTGCCTATGACTATTTGCGTCCGTTCAGTTTTGGCGCTCGCCGCGATACTCGTGGTCGGCGTGCGATTCGCGACTCCGGCGCGCTACGCTCTCGCCGCCGACTTGCCTTCGGCGGGAGCGGGACTGCTAGGGGAGCATCAAACGGGCACGGCGGCGGCGGGAGCGGGCAGGGCCGAGGTCACCGAGCCGGCGTACAATTTCGGCACCGCGCTTAGCGGTCCGCCGATAAGCCACGTCTTCATGATCAAGAACGTGGGTACAGGGCCGCTCGAAATCAAAAACGTTACGTCCTCATGTGGATGCACGGCCGCCAAGCCCAGCAAAAATATTCTCGCGCCGGGCGAAGTCGCGACCATCGCGGCTTCCGTCGATACGCATTTTGAACAGGGCCACAGCCTCTCCGTGGTTACGCTCACCACCAACGATCCGGCGAATCCGTCGGTGCAACTAAAGCTCGAAGGCGTGATCAAACCGCAAGTGGCGGCCGAGCCGATGGACGTGGACTTCGGCAGCGTTCATCACGGGAATGCGGCCGTCCGCGACGTCGTCGTCAGTGACACGGTCGGCGCCGCGGGCTTCGCGCTTAAGTCGGTCAAGAACGATAGTCCGTATATCAAAGTGACTGAGGCAGTGCGCACCGACGGCAAGCCGGGCGCGCTGCTGCACGTGGCGCTGTCGCCCTCAATGCCGGCGGGACCGATCAGCGACACCCTGCGGATCGAGACCAGCCTCGCGCCGCTTCGAGTCGCAGTTCTCGGTGTGGTGACGGGCGACCTGGTGGTCAAGCCGAACCAGGTCTCGTTCGGCATTCTGCCGCATCACCAGGGCGCGGTCCGAATCGTGCGGCTCACCAACCAGGGCAGCCGCACGATTAACGTGCTTGGCGTCGACAGCACCAGCAACAGCGTATTCGCGCGGGTCGCGCCGGTGACGCCGGGCAAGGAATACAAGCTGACGGTGGCGCTCAGGCCCAACACTCCCGACGGGCAGATTCGCGGCGCTCTAACTATCCGCACCGACGATCCACAACAGACGACTCTGACCGTGCCGTACTACGGTATCGTCGGATCCTTTCGCAGCTGAGGTCCGCCGCAGCTGAGGTCCGCCCGCGGCGCCCTGGCTCCCACACAGGAATAAAGTTCCGGCGGCTATCCGCGGGCCAGCATCCTATACCTGCAAAGCGCCGCGTGAAGCGTTTGCAACGGCCGGCGCACGGGGCTAAGAGTCGCCCATCCTGTCGACGTGGATGAGGCGGTTATGGATTACGACGACATCGTGGTCGGTGCCGGTTCTTCCGGGGCGGTGCTCGCCGCCCGGCTGAGCGAGGATTCCAATCGCAGCGTGATGCTGCTCGAGGCCGGGGCCGACTATCCCGCCGTCGAGCAAACCCCGTCCGATTTGCTGCACACGTGGATTTCGGCGGGGCCGCATGATTGGGGCCTGGTAGCGAAGGCTACGGCGGACCGCGAGATCGCGTATCCGCGCGGCAAGGTCACCGGCGGTTGCTCTGCGGTGAACGGGCATATTGCGCTACGGGGTACGCCCGAGGATTTCGACGAATGGGCCGCCTGGGGCAACCCGGAGTGGAGTTTTTCGAAGGTGCTGCCGTTTTACCGCAAGCTCGAAAACGATCGCGACGCGCAGGGCGACTTTCATAGCGCCGGCGGCCCGATCTGGATCGAACGTCCGCGCGCCGACACCTGGCAGCCAGTAAATCGCGCCTTTCATGAGGCCGCGCGTGAACTCGGCTATGCCGACGTCTGGGACCATAACGATCCGCGATCGACCGGCGTCGGGCCCTGGCCGCGCAATCGCCGCGACGGCATCCGCATATCGACCGCTATCGGCTATCTCAATCCCGCGCGCCATCGGCTGAACCTGACCGTGCGGCCTTTCAGCCATACCCATCGCGTAATCGTCGAACGCGGCCGGGCGACGGGGGTCGAAGTCGAATGCGGTGGCGTGGTCCAAACCATCCGCGCGCGCCGGGTAACGCTCTCGGCCGGCGCGATCAATTCACCGGCGATCCTGATGCGTTCGGGCATCGGGCCGCGCGCCGAGCTCGACGCGCTGGGCATCGAGTCGGTGATGGATTTGCCCGGCGTCGGCCGCAATCTTATCGATCACGTGCTGGTGCCGGTGGTCGCGACGCCACGGCCCGGCGTGCCGCATGATTCGCAGGTCACCAACCCGGTCGGTATCCGCTACACCGCGAGCGGATCGAACGAGTTCAACGACATGCAGATGTACGTCTTCAATTTTTTCAACAAATCCCTGTGGATCGGTGCCGAACTCGATCTGCCATGTCCGAGTATCGCGGTGACGCCTGGATTGCAGCGTCCGCGCGCGCGCGGGCGGGTCAGTTTGCTGAGCGCCGACCCCGACGTGCCCGCGGCTATCGAGCTCAACTATTTCGGCCATCCGGAGGATCTGCGGCGGATGGTGGACGGCGTGCGTATCGCATGGCGCCTGATGAACAGCCCGCGCTTTGCGCCCTATGTGAAGGATTTCGTCAACATCGCGCGCGAGGTCGTCGATTCCGATACCGCGGCCGCCGATTTCGTGCGCAACAATTGCGGCACTATCTATCACCCTACCAGCACGGCCAAGATGGGGCCGGACTCGGACAAGGAGGCGGTGGTCGACCAGTACTGCCGCGTGCGCGGCGTCGAGGGTTTGCGCGTGGTCGACGCCTCGGTGATGCCCAATATCGTGCGCGCCAATACCAATCTGACCTGCATTATGATGGGCGAGCGCGTGGCCGACTGGATGCGAGCCGAGAAGTAGGTCGGGCCGATTCGGGACGACCGGGACGAATTGTGGGGCGAGCTCAGCCGCCGCTCCGGGATCGCCATTTGACCGCCTCTTGCGCGCGAAGCGCGCCATTTTCGTACTTGTTTCGGTAGGTTAGCGCCCCGTATACTGAAAGTCAGCGGCCGCGGCGCGCCCGCAGGCGCTTCGGCCCAAGGCGGATTGGCCGATGGGCGCGTCAATACTGCTGGAGCCGTTTGGCCGCATGCGTGACGCGCTGATGCGTTTTGCGGCGCGTCAGCTCACCAAGCCGCTCAAACGCTATACCCTCGTTTATCCCAACGACCTGACGGAACTGAAGCGTCAGATCCGCAAGGGCGACGTGCTCCTGGTCGAGGGCAACGAGCGTATCAGCGAGGTCATCAAGTACCTGACTCAGAGTTCGTGGTCGCACTCGGCGCTTTACGTGGGCGACGAGGCGATCAAGCGCGACCCGGAACTGCGGCTCAAGCTCGCCCAGAAATACGGCGAAGAAGCCAACTACATGGTGGTCGAGGCGCTGGTGCAGAGCGGAGTCGTGCTGACGCCGCTTGCGCAGTACCGCAACTTCAACATCCGCATCTGCCGCCCGTACCGGCTTTCGGATTCGGACTTGAGGCTGGTGATGGATGAGGCGCTGGCGCACGTCGGGCGGATGTACGACCTCAGAAACGCGTTCGACCTTGCGCGATACTTTCTGCCGGTAAGTTTGGTGCCGGCGCGCTTTCGCCACACGGCCTTGCGCTTTGGCAGCGGCGATCCGACGCGCGCCATCTGCTCGAGCATGATCGCCGAGTGCTTCGACCGCGTCCGATTCCCGATCGTGCCCAAAATCGAGCCGCTGCCCGAGGGTTATCCGGTCGTGCAGGGCCCGCCGCGCCGGCTGGGCAAGTTGATCTCCAGGCCGGTCCATCTTCCGCCCGGCCTTTACCATATGATCTCGCCGTCGCTGGTCACGCCGCGCGACTTCGACCTCTCGCCCTATTTCGAAGTGATCAAATTCAACCTGATCGCAGGCGCCCGTTTCGATTATCGGCGAATCGTGTGGGCCGACACGGAAGCCGAGGAAAGCGCCAAGCTGGAGGCCGGTTGACGGGGCTTGTGCGACGCGCGCCGGGTCTGCGATAAGTAAGCAGCGCAGGCGCGCGACATCGTGTCAGAGTACGGTGTGCGACCGCCCCGCGAACCCTGGACGGTATCGTGTGCATGAGCAGTCGCGAACTTCTAGAGAAGGCGATAGCCAGAATTTTGCATCGCCACTGCAATTTCGGCTGGGCGCATTACTACATCCCGAGCGAAAAGTTTCCGAGTCTTATCGAAGAGTTGGTTGAAGTGGCGAGCCCAGCCGGGCAGGTCAGCCACGAGGAACTGGTGCAATTCTTTCTGCGTACGCAGCGGTTGAGCTCCGCGCAGGAGCGGGCGGCGAAGTTCGAGGAGGAATTCGCGATCTACCGTAGAGGTTGATTGGCGCAGAGGCTGATTCGGCGCAGCGCTTGATTCGTGCACGGCGGCGTTAGTAGCGAGGTAAGGTGCACGAATAGCCGCTCCGCGCGCCGTGACGCCCCGTCAATGCCGCTGTCAACTCCAGGAAACCGGCCCGCGATTTTAACCACACTGCAAACGGAGGTTTCATCCCACGATGCCGATTAACCAGGTCGAGCCACCGCAGGCTCACGAGATACTCAAGAGCAATCCGGAAGCGATCTATCTCGACGTTCGCACGGAACCCGAGTTCGCGCAGGGCCATCCCGAGGGCGCGATCAACGTGCCGGTGGTTTTCATCAAAGGGCCGGGCCAGATGGAGCTCAACGGCGAATTCGTCGACGTGGTGGCCAAGACCCTTGCGCCGGGTAAGAAGCTGGTGGTCGGATGCCTTGCCGGTGGACGCTCGCAGCGCGCATGCGAATTGCTCGAGGCGGCCGGCTACACCGACCTCACCAACGTGCGTGGCGGTTTTGGCGGTGCACGCGATGCCGCGGGCGAGGTCGTGGTCACAGGATGGCGCGACGCGGGATTGCCGGTTTCCTCCGAGGTCGGCGAGAACAGCTATCAGGCGCTGCGGCGCAAGGCCGGGCTCTAGCGCGCCTGGCCCCCTGGCGCAGCGGCCTCTGGCATTGGCATTGACGCGCGCGTATTACATCTAGGCGCGTACGGGGTTGCACCTTAGATGGCGATACGGCTCACACGGATTTACACCCGCAGCGGCGACCGCGGATTGACCGCGCTGGTCGGCGGCGCTCGCGTGGCCAAGGAAAGCGCGCGCCTGGAAGCCTACGGCGCGATCGATGAGCTGAATTCGATCGTCGGTATCGTGCGCAGCTATCTCCCTGCCTACAAGCGCCGCTTCGGCAAAGAATACAAGTGGTACTCGGAAAGCCTGCGGCGCATCCAGAACGAGCTGTTCGATGTCGGCTCCGAGCTGGCGACGCCGCCGCCCGCCGAATACGCCGGGATGCACAAGATGGGCGCGGCGGAAGCGAAGGTACTCGAGGAGGAGATGGACCGGATGCAGCTTGAGCTGAAGCCGCTCAACTCCTTCACGCTTCCGGGCGGTGGGATGCTCAATGCCTTCCTGCATCAGGCGCGCACGGTCTGCCGGCGGGCCGAGCGCGTGTGCTGGTCGCTGCGGCGCGTCGAGCCGATCAACGATCATCTGATGGCTTACGTCAACCGGTTGAGCGACCATCTGTTCGTGCAATCGCGATGGGTCGCCAAGCGGCTGAAGGAGCCCGAGTTCCTGTGGGACCGTGGTCTGCGAATCGATCCGCGTGCGGCGGTTAAGGCCAAGCGGCAGACCTCTGCCGCGGCGGAGATCAAGAACGATAACGGCAAAAACAAGGATGCGCGACCGAGCGGCAAGCGCTAAATTTGACAAGGGCTAAATCGACGCGCTGAACGCGCGGTGGAGATAGCGGGCGGTCTAGAACTTCGATGGCGGAAGTGCAACGGCTCGTGCTGCATCAGGCCCAGGTGGGCCCGATGGCCAACTTCGTTTATCTCATCGGCGATCCGGTGACCCGCAAGGCCGCCGTGGTCGATCCTGCATGGGACGTCGACACGATAATCAAGTGGGCGGAACGCTACGGGATGGAAATCGAGCACATCCTGATAACGCACTACCATCCCGACCATCTCGGCGGCAGCATGATGGGGATGACGATCGAAGGCGCGGCGCGGATGCTCGAGCGGGTGAAGGCCAAGGTCTACGTCAACAAGGCGGAGGCCGAGGGCACCCGCAAGGTGGCCGGCCTTAGCGACTCCGACCTGGTCAAGATGGACGCCGGCGACACGCTCAAGCTGGGCGACTTGACGGTCACGTTTCTGCACACGCCCGGCCATACGCCGGGGTCGCAGTGTTTCCTGGTCGACGGCAACCTGGTTTCGGGCGACACGCTGTTCGTCAATTCGTGCGGACGCGTGGACCTTCCCGGCTCGGATCCGGAGGCGATGTACTACAGTCTCAACCGCACGCTGCGGAGCCTACCCGACACCACCGTGGTATATCCCGGACATGCCTATTCGTCGGAGTCGAGCACGACGATCGGCGCGCAGAAGCGGACTAACATGTATATGCGGTTTCCCAATCTCGAAGATTTTCTCGACGCGATGGGCTACGCGCGGCGCTGAATCGATCCGTCGCGACCTGACCGGCGATGCCCAGGGACGATCTCAAGCGCGCGCGCGCCGAAATCGAAAAGCTGCGCGAGCAGATAAACCTTCACAACCATCTCTACTACGTCCTCGACAATCCCGAGCTGACCGACGCTGAGTATGACGCCCTGATGCGCCGGCTCGAGGCGCTCGAGACCGCGCATCCCGAGATGCTCTCGCCCGACTCGCCCACCCAGCGCGTCGGCGCCAAGCCGAGCGAAAAATTCGCCGTCGTTGTGCATCGCCGGATGATGATGTCGCTGGCCAACGCGATGGACGCTGAGGAGATGCGCGAGTTCGACCGCCGGATCAAGCGTTTCCTCCATAGCGAGGCCGAGGTTGAGTACGTCGCCGAGGTCAAGCTCGACGGTCTCGCGGTCGAGCTGGTCTATGAGGACGGGCGGCTGGCCGTCGGATCGACCCGTGGCGACGGAGTCAACGGCGAGGATGTGACGCAGAACATCCGCACGATCAAAAGCGTGCCGCTGCGCCTGGTGCATCCGGCAAAAGGCGTGGTCCCGCGGCTGCTCGAAGCTCGCGGCGAAGTGATTCTGCCGCGGCGCGCGTTCGAGCGGCTCAACCACGAGCGCGTCGCGGCGGGAGAGCCGCCGTTTGCCAATCCGCGCAATGCCGCGGCCGGGTCTCTTCGCCAGCTCGATCCGAAAATCAGCGCCGCGCGCCCCCTCGACATCTTCTGCCACACTCCGGGCGCGGTTGAGGGCCTCAGCTACCAGAGCCAGTGGGAGTTTCTCCAGGGGATCAAGTCGCTGGGGCTCAAAGTGAATCCGCTGACGAAAATATGTCACGGCGTCGACCAGGTGCTGGAATACCACGCGCAAATTTCCGAGCAGCGCCATTCGCTCGACTACGAAGCCGACGGCGTGGTCGCCAAGGTCAACTCGTTCACGCTCCAGGAGCAGCTGGGCGAGGTCTCGCGTTCGCCGCGATGGGCAGTTGCCTTCAAGTTCAAGGCCCAGCAGGCCGAGACCCGGGTCAACAAGATTGCGGTGTATGTCGGGCGAATCGGTTCGCTCACCCCGGTTGCCCAACTCGAGCCGGTGGCGCTCGCCGGCGTGACGATTTCGAATGCCTCGCTCCACAACCTCGACGAAATCCGCCGCAAGGACGTGCGCGAGCGCGATATCGTGCTGATCGAGCGCGCCGGCGACGTGATTCCCTACGTCGTGCGCGTGACCAAGGAGGGCAAGCCGCGTGCCCGCGAATTCCAGATGCCGGCGCACTGCCCGAATTGCGGCGGCGCGATCGTGCACGAGGAGGGCGAGGTCGGCTACTTTTGCGTAAACGTCAATTGCCCGGCGCGGGTGCGCGAGTCGATTCGCCACTTCGCCTCCAAGGGCTGCATGGATATCGACGGCCTCGGCGACAAGCTGGTCGGCCAGCTGGTTGAGACCGGGATGGTAAAGGAACTCGACGACCTTTACCGCCTGACGCACGATCAAGTCGCGGGGCTCGAGCGGATGGCCGAGAAGAGCGCGCAAAACCTGCTCGACGCGATCGAGCGCTCGCGCCATCGCACGCTCGACCGCTTTATCAACGGGGTGGGAATTCGCCACGTTGGCGAGAGCACGGCGCGCGCACTTGCGTTGCGCTTCAAAACCATCGATGCGCTTAGCCGCGCGAGCGAGGACGACCTGTGCGCCGTCCGCGATATCGGCGATGAGGTCGCCCGCAGTATTCGCGAGTACTTCGACGAGCCGCGCAACAGCAAGGCGGTCGAGCGGCTGACCAGGCACCTCGATCTCAAGCCGCTCGCAGCGCCGCCCACCCAGGGGCGCGCGGCGCTGCGCGACAAGAGCTTCGTTCTGACCGGGACGCTCGAGACCCTGACGCGCGAGGAGGCGGAGCAGAAGATTCGCGCCGCCGGCGGCCGCGTGACTTCCGCGGTCAGCCGCAAGACCGACTTCGTCGTGGCCGGCGCGGAGGCGGGCTCCAAGCTACGCAAGGCGGCAGAGCTCGGAGTGAAGACGCTCGATGAGCAGGCGTTCATGGCGATGCTTGCCGGCGAAGGGCGCGGCTGATGCCGCCGCGGGGGGAGGCGATGCCCGAACCAGATTTGGCGCGGCTTCGGATGCTGGTGCATGGGCGGGTGCAGGGAGTATTTTTCCGCCATGCGGCGGCCGAGCAGGCGCGTGAACTGGGGCTTCGCGGGTGGGTGAAGAATCTTCCTGGCGGCGACGTCGAAATCGTTGCGGAGGGACCCCGTCGCGAGTTAATGATTCTTGCCGCGTGGGCGCTCCAGGGGCCGCGACTGGCGCGCGTAACCGGGGTTGAAGAGGAGTGGTCGGATTATCTTGGCGAGGCGGGGGCGTTTATGATCCGTTAGGCAGGTGCTTAAGAATCGGACCCTTTCGCCTTTTTCTGTTATTAGCTATAGTTTTAGATGGCATTAGGAGCTTGGCCCCGGCTATGACGCTGATAAGTGCTCGCCGCGGGCCATGTAGCGCAAGGAGTTTGAAGAAAAATGGCTCTACCACCTGAGGCAGCCGGGCAAGCCGCGGACTCGCATGGCCTTGCCGGCGGCGGTGCGGGACACAAGCGGCGCGAGAAGGTTGACCACGTCGTCATTCGTTTCGCGGGCGACTCGGGCGACGGGATGCAGCTCGCCGGGATGCAGTTCACCACCGAATCGGCGCTGGCCGGTAACGATATCGCGACCTTGCCCGATTTTCCCGCCGAGATACGCGCTCCTGCGGGAACGCTCGCCGGGGTCAGCGGTTTCCAGGTAAATTTTTCGAGCAGTGAGATTTTCACCGCCGGCGACGAGCCCAACGTGCTGGTCGCGATGAATCCGGCGGCGCTGAAGGCCAATATCGACGACGTTCCGCCTAACGGCGTGATCATCGCTGATGTCGCGGCGTTTAGCGATTCAAACCTGAAACGCGCGGGCTTCACCTCCAACCCGCTCACCGACCATTCGCTCGACAAATACCAGGTCTTCCAGGTCGATGTCACCAAGATGACGACGCTCGCATTGCGCGACTCGGGTCTCAACAACCGGGCCGTGATGCGCTGCCGCAACCTGTTCGTGCTCGGCCTGGTGTCGTGGCTTTATCAGCGGCCGATCGAAAGCACCGAGAACTGGCTCGCCGGGCGTTTCCGCAAATTGCCCGACGTGTTGGCGGCCAACGTGAAGGCGCTCAAGGCGGGCTACAACTACGGCGAGACCACCGAGGCATTCGCGAGTTCCTATGTCGTTGACCCCGCCCGGATAGCTTCGGGCTTTTACCGCAACATCACGGGCAACAGCGCAACCGCGTTGGGCTTCGTCGTGGCGGCGTGCCGCGCCAAGCGCCCGTTGTTCCTCGGCTCCTATCCGATTACCCCCGCCAGCGACGTGCTTCACGACCTCGCCAGCTTCAAGAATTTTCCCGTCTACACCTTCCAGGCCGAGGATGAAATCGCGGGCATGGCCTCCGCAATCGGCGCGGCCTTCGGCGGTGCGATCGCTATCACCACGACTTCGGGTCCGGGGATGAATCTCAAGGCCGAGGCGGTGGGCCTCGCGGTCAAGACCGAACTGCCGATCGTCATCACGGATATCCAGCGCGCGGGACCTTCGACCGGGATGCCGACCAAGCCGGAGCAGGCGGACCTGCTGATGGCGATGTACGGGCGGCACGGCGAATCGCCGATTCCGATAATCGCGGCCGCGACTCCGGGCGACTGCTTCGATTGCGCCTACGAGGCCGTGCGGATCGCGACCAAGTACATGACCCCGGTAATCCTGCTCACTGACGGCCAGCTCGCCAACGGCGCCGAGCCCTGGTTGGTGCCCGACGTAAGCAAGCTGCCCGACATCAAGGTTGAGTTCCGCACCGACCCCAACGGTTTCATGCCTTACATCCGCGACCCCGAGACTATGTCGCGGCCGTGGGCGGTCCCCGGTACGCCGGGGCTGGAGCATCGGCTCGGCGGCCTCTCGACCGAAGACCAGACCGGCAATATCAGCTACTCGCCGGCGAACAACGAGCTGATGGTGCGGCAGCGGGCGCGCAAGGTGGCGGGCATCGCGCGCGAGATTGCGCCGATCGAAATTTTCGGCGATGCGGGCGGCGGCGAAATGGTGATGCTCGGATGGGGCTCGACCTTCGGGCCGATTCGCGAGGCGGTCAAGCAGTTGCGCGCCAAGGGCAAGAACGTCTCGCATATCCATCTGCGCTATTTGAACCCGCTCCCGAGCGACCTGGGCGATAAGCTGCGGGCGTTCCGCAAGGTAATGGTCGCCGAGATGAACATGGGACAACTGCTGAAGATGGTGCGCGCGGACTACCTGGTCGACGCAATTGGCTGCAACAAGATACAGGGGCGCCCGTTCAAGGTCAGCGAACTGACTAATCGGATCCTGCGCGCACTGGAGGGCTGAGAGAAATGGCTACCGCTTTGACCCGCAAGGATTTCATTTCCGACCAGGAAGTACGCTGGTGCCCCGGATGCGGCGACTATGCAATCCTCGCGCAGGTGCAGAAAGTCATGCCGGAGCTGGGCGTCGCGCGCGAGAACACGGTTTTTATCTCGGGCATCGGATGTTCCAGCCGCTTTCCGTACTACATGAACACCTACGGCTTCCACACGATTCACGGCCGCGCACCGGCGGTCGCGACCGGGCTTAAGGTGACGCGGCCGGATCTGGACGTATGGGTGGTCACGGGCGACGGCGACGGACTCTCGATTGGCGGCAACCATCTGATTCATGTGCTGCGCCGCAACGTCGACCTCAAGATCCTGCTCTTCAACAACAAAATCTATGGCCTGACCAAGGGTCAGTACTCGCCGACCTCCGAAGTGGGCAAGGTCACCAAGTCCACACCCGCCGGCTCGGTTGATTTCCCGTTCAATCCGATCACGGTCGCCCTTGGTGCGCATGCGGCGTTCGTCGCCCGCACAATCGACGTCGAGCAGAAACATCTCGGCGAAATGCTCAAGCGCGGCCACGCAAATCGCGGCGCTTCGTTTATCGAGATCCTCCAGAATTGCAACATCTTCAACGACGACGCTTTCAAGGAAGTCAGCGACAAGACTATCAAGGCCGACCATCAGCTGGTGCTCGAGAATGGCAAGCCGCTCATCTTCGGCAAGAACCGCGACCGCGGCATCCGCATGAACGGGATGCGTCCCGAGGTGGTCCAGCTCGGCAACGGAGTGAGCGAAAGCGACATCGTGGTGCATGACGAGACCAACCTTTCGCTGGCTTTCATGTTGGGGAACTTCGAGCCGCCGATGCCGACGCCGGTCGGCGTCTTCTACTGCTCGCCGCGTCCGACCTACGACGCCGCGATGAACAAGCAGCTCGAAGAGGCGCGCGCCAAGATGGGCGCGGGCGACCCGCAAAAGCTACTGCGCCAGGGCGATACCTGGACGGTCAACTAGGACAGCAGACCACAGTTCCGATAAAAAGGACCCGGAGTCTCCAGGCTCCGGGTCCTTTTTCTTTTTCACTGATGTCACAGCCGCCGCTGCGATGTTGCGGCGTGGGTCCGCGCGCGTTGCCCGCCGTGTCAGCTATGGCGAGGAAGTTCGACCCGCGCCCATCCCGAAGCGCACAGCTCGCCCTTTTGATTGCGCTCTTCCAGTTCGCATTCGACCACGCCGTCTTCGGCCTTCGCGACCGTGCCGGTGCAGGTCAGCACGTCGCCCGGAATCGCGATCCCGCGGTTTTGCCATCGGAACCTCAGCACCCGCGCCCGCGGGCCCGCCCAGTCAGCGACCGCCTGGTAGAGAAAACTGCCGTGCAGATGGGCTTGGACAAGAACGTCGGGATAACCTTCGATGGCTGCGTAGGGCTTATCGAAGTGAATCCGATGCGCGTTCCAGGTCACAGCGCTGAAGCGGAAAAGCTGGATGGTGGTCGGCCGCTTCACCAGCGGCGTGAGTGCGGTGCCGGGCTTAACGTCCTCGAAGCGAAGCTGATGGCCATGCATGGTCGGGCTCTCCCTGTCAGCGCGCGATGAAGGTTTCGCGGCAGGTCACGAGCGGATGGTCGTCGGCGTCGCGATAGATCTGGATCACTTTGATCAGGAGCAGATCGCCGGAGCGGCCCTGCTTCAGTTCGACCCCGTCAAGCCGCAGTTCCATCGAGACCCGCATGCCGTCGGTCACCGGCGCGTGAAGCTCCAGGTCCTGGCCGCCGCCCATGATGCGCATTCCTTCCAGAGGCAGGAACGCGAACTCGTGGCTGGTGGTTCCGTCGGGCCGGAGCGAATCCTGCGGCGGGCCCATCTGCCAGTTGCGCACCGCGCTCAGAAAAAGCGGCGGCGCGATCGTGTCGGAATAGCCGGCGGCCCTGGCCGAGTCGGCCTCGAAGAAGACCGGGTTGAGATTGTCGGCCGCGATCGCGAAGCGCTGGAAGGCTTCCTTGCGCATGATTCCAAGGTCGGTCCGTTCGCTCCGCCCCACGTACGGCTTGAGCTCTTCGCACAGCTGGGGAATCGAAACGCTCATAAACGATCTCCGTGTCAGTCCCGGGACGATTGGCCGAGCATGTTGCGCGCGATCATCCAGCGATGGATCTCGGCGGTGCCGTGGCCGATTCGCCACACTCGCACCTGCCGAAAGAAGCTCTGGATCGGCAACTCGCGCGTGTAGCCCAGGCCGCCGAAAATCTGGATGCAGCGGTCGGTGACGCGCTGCGCCATCTCGGTCGCGTAAAGCTTCGCGATGAACGCCTCGTTGCGGATTTTTTGCTTCGCGTCCGCCATCCATCCCGCCCGGTAAACCAGCAGCCGCGCCGCTTCCAGTTCGACCTCGGAATCGGCCAGCATCCATTGGATTGCCTGCCGGCTGGCGATCGGTTTGCCCCAGGTGGTGCGCTGCTTGGCCCACTCGACCGCCATCTCGATCGAACGCGCGGCAATTCCAAGCTGGAACGCGCCGATCTTCAGCCGCCCATGAGTTAGCTGATAATCCGCCACCGCGAAGCCGCCGTCGGCCTCGCCCAGGCGGTTCGCGTCCGGGATGACGCAATCGGTGAATTGCAGCTCGTGGGGATCCCAGTTGTCGCCCATCGTGGGAATCTCGCGCGCGATTTTGAAGCCCGGTGTGCCCATGTCGACCAGGAAGCAGGTAATTCCCCGGGAGCCGGCTTTTGGACTGGAAGTGGTGAACAGGATTACGAAGTCGGCGCCCTCGACGTAGGAGATGAAGGTTTTAGTGCCGTTGACGATCCATCGGTTGCCGTCGCGCACGGCGGTGGTGCGGATGCGCGCGAGATCCGATCCGGCGTCGGGCTCGGTGAAGGCGTAGCAACTGTGCTTCTCGCCCTTGATGATCGGATAGAAGAACCGCTGCTTCTGCTCGTCGTTGCACAGGTAGAGCGCCGGTTCCGGGCTGCCGCCGAATTCAAACATCGCGGGATGCTTGAACAGCTCTTCGTTGATGAGGCACATCGCGAGCTGGCCGACGTCGTTGCCACCATACTCGGCCGGCACTTCGAGCGCCCAAAAGCCGGCCTCGCGCCCTTTGCGCTCCAAGCCGTGGCGTACCTCGATGTCGAGTTTGCCCTTGATCAGAAACTCTTTCTCGAGCGGCATCAGCTCCTTTTCGCGGAACTGGCGGACGCTATCGACCATCATGCGATGCTCTTCGGTGATTGCGAAATCCATGAGACTCCTCGCCATCCGATATGGGTGACGAATATTGAGCGCGGCGCGAGCTTTTTGGCAAGCGGAATTGCCTTGAGCAAAACCCGCAACTTCGCCATCCTCAAGACCGTCCGCCGAAGACTGCCCGGAGACCCCGGGCGCTTTTGAAAATGGGAGAAGCGAGATGCCTGAAGCGAGATATGGCGACGTATCGGTGGGGGTGAAGGATTACGTTGGCTTGGTCGAGATTCATCGCCCACCGCATAATTTTTTCGACGTTCAGCTTATCCGGGACCTTGCCAATGCATTCAACGCGCTGGACGAAGACCCGGCCTGCCGTGCCTCGGTGCTATGCGCTGAGGGCAAGTCATTCTGCGCCGGCGCCAATTTTGCCAATCGTGCCGCGACCGGAGTCGAAGCCGGCACGGAGAAGCGCAATCCGCTTTACTCGGAGGCGGTGCGGCTTTTCAGTTGCAAGAAGCCGATGGTCGGGGCAATTCAGGGGCCGGCAATCGGCGGCGGCCTCGGACTGGCGCTGGTGCCGGACTTCCGGGTCGCTTCGCCCGAGGCGCGCTTCGCCGCCAACTTCGTCAAAATCGGCTTTCATCCCGGCTTCGGCCTGACCTACACGCTGCCGCGGCTGATTGGGATTCAGAAAGCCAATCTACTGTTTTTTACCGGGCGGCGGATTACCGGCGAGGAAGCGCATGCCTGGGGGCTCGCCGATGTATTGGTGGACTCGGATCGCCTGCGCGAGACGGCGGTCAAGCTTGCGGCCGAAATCGCCGAGAACGCGCCGCTCGCCGTGAATTCAACTCGCGCGACCATGCGCCGGGGCCTCGCGGAGGCCGTGCAGGCGCAGACCGATCTCGAGTTCGTCGAGCAGGACTGGCTGATGCGCACCGAGGATCATCGCGAGGGTATCAAGGCCGTCGCCGAGCGGCGTCCCGGCCGCTTCGTCGGAAAATAAACGCCACGTCACATTCGAGCGGCTGCGATGGCCGGTCCGTTAACGTCGCGCCGAGGATCCTCGCAACGGCGATCGAACTGATTCGCCGACCCATATCACCCGTACTTGCCGGGCGGCTTGTGCGTGGCGAGGGCCTGTGGCAATGAAGGGCAATAACAAAACGTGGAAAGTGATCATTCTATGGCGCGAGGTCCATTTCGTGCGAGTGCAATCAGCAGGAGGATTAGTCCGATGGAGAACGCCCTCATTGAACTGCTGCGTTATGACATAATGCCCATCCTGGAACGGGCCGCGACAGCTTTGGAGCAGGTCGGCGCAAATTTGGAGAAGGTCGTGACGCTGCTTTCAGAGCCGACCGAACCACCACGCGAGTCGAATCACAAGCAGGAAGAATGAGGGGTAAATACGCTGTGATTCGATGGGCGCGAAACTGAATAGAAGAAAGAACAGGTCAAGGTTGCGATGGCCGGTCCGCTAACGCCCCACCTGCGACGCCACCGCCGCAGCCAGGTAGCGTTCCACATCTTCGGCCAGCAGCAGCCGTTCATTTTGTAGCTCGGTTGCGGCGCGCGCGACCGCTTTAACGTAGTGTTCGTGACTGGGATAGCGCTCTTCCAAAGAGAGCCGTGGGTCGCCCGTCTTGCGCCGCTCCTTTGCGGTGGCCGCGAACGGAATATAGAAACCTACCGCCATCAACGCGCCCTCGGCAAAACCCGCGCTCCGGATATTCCAACCCGTGCGCGTCCCCAGCGGCACGGTGACGTCGGGCAAGCGGATGCCCGCTATTTCGTTGCCGTCCGCGTCGACCTTTGGCACCAGCACCGGGTAGTCGTGCCCGGCAATCGGCCGGGGCGGCTGCTGGCGGTAGTCGAGTTCGCACAAGCCATTAACCAGTCCCGTGTAATGCATGCCCGGAATGTCTGGGAACGCGAGTCCCGTTTCGGGTGACGGAGGCACGAGAGTTCCCGCGCTGGCGCGCGGAAACCGGCTCGCGGGCGGCGGTGTTCCCCGGCTCACCCATTCCTGCAGCGCCACCAGCAGCGCCCGATTCAGGCAACCGTAATCCAGACGATTCAGTGGGTAACTGTGGTTTTGAAAAAACACTGCGCTGTGCCTGAACATCGCAGGCCCAGCGTGCCCAGTGCCGGCGAGCGCATAGACACGGACTTGATCGGGCAGCGTTATATCCTTGCCGCTTTCATCGGTTACGACCAGGGAACCTCGCCCTTGCCAGAACTCGGTGCTGGAATCGACGTGCATGATTTTGGGACAGGTGTCGGTAGCCAGGCAGCGGGTCAGGATGCCGTCGGTCTTTGCGCTAATCGGATCGAAGCGCGTCGTATAGGTAAACGGGAATTGGTCGCCGGGATAAAGATGGTCTTCGTGTCGCCGGTTAAATCGCCCGGGTTGGGAAAAAGGTTGGTTGAGGAAAATCCGCCGGGATCCGGCAAGGCTCGCGTATACGCCGTCAAAGACCCTGCGGCCGGACCGCTCCTGGTTGAATCCGAGGCGCAGGAATTCGCGCAGGAAGCGTCCCGGCTGCGATCTGCCGTAGGCAATGACGTCGTCGACAGCGGGTCCGCCTCCAGCCTGACTGAGCGGATTGGGCCGGCCGTTCTCGTCGGCTGAGGCAGAGCGCATGAACGTTACGAGCTCGCGAACGGCGGCAAATCCGAGACCCATGACGATGGGATCGCGAGCGGGGTAAATGAACTCATATATCGCGCCCGCATCAAAGCCCTCGGCCAGCGTGATTTCGAGCCTGGTGGGTGATAGGTAGCGCCATTGCCGCGCCGGTATCGGCATCCGTGGATCTTTCTCATGTTGCCGAACCGTAAGCGTCGCCGCGCTCTGCTCCAGCGTGTTCGCAGGGTAGGTCAAGGGCGCAATAACGGTGCTCCCGGCAGTGCCGAATACATATTCTTCTCTCGATTTTTCGGCGATCGGGGCTCCATTGTCGGTGGCAATCGGGAAGCGCGCGAGCATGTGGCCTTCTTCGGCGACAACATCTCCCTGCCAGGCGCCGAACAGGATCGGGTAGCCCTGCCGCATGAGGAAACCGTTGCCGGCATCCTCCGCCGTCGCAAGTTCGTTCGAACCGGGGCCCTTCGGCGCGTCGTTCAGGTCGACCAGGACAAGCTTGTCGCCGCGATTGAGCGCGTCGAACAAAAGGTGTCGATTGCTCTTAAGAATGTTGGTCGGCTTCAATAGGCAGAAATCCACCCAGTATTCGACTCTGCCAGCCGCGTTCCGGGGCGCCTTGCCGAGGTTGACAATTTCAGCATTGAGCGCATGGGACGGATCGACCTCACCGAATGCACGGCCCACGACTTTTTCGTAGGGTCCGACATTGCCGAACGACATCCCGGCGAAAGCGCTTTCGACGCGGCTGATCTCGATTTTCATCATGTCCCCCGGCAAGCGTTGTGGTTGTCCGCAGGCGGCGGCACCATAGCACATTTCGCCCAGAACCGGCTGAGCACCGGGTAACGCGCTGTCCGCTCCGCGACCCCTCTTGGCCGGGCCGGCCGGTCAGATCGTGATTGAAAGTCGAATCGGGATGTGATGTTGTCCGTGCCATAGCCAGTAGTAATTCGGCGAAGCGGAGGAGGAACGAGATGGCGACTCCCAAGGTCATCGTCCAGCTGTATCCAGTGCTGCCTGCCGAGGATCGCGCGGACCGCGAACGCAAACGTCCGCTCGGACGCAACAGCGAACTCTACCATCGCGTGCTCCATGAATCGCTCGACCTGGTCAGAGAGATCGACCAGATGGGAGTCTGGGGCATCAGCACGATCGAGCACCATCTCCACTCTGAGGGTTACGAACTCGGGCCCAATCCGGGTGTGCTCAACGCCTGGTGGGCCGGCGCGGTGAAGCGCGCCTACCTGGGCGCGCTGGGCTACGTGATGGCGACCCGGGACCCGATTCGCGTCGCCGAGGAAACCGCCATCCTGGACCACATGACCAACGGCCGTTTCTTCGTCGGTCTGACGCGCGGCTACCAGGCGCGCTGGACCAACATCCTGGGCCAGTCCATCGACGCAGTGGCGACGCTTTCGGATGGCAGCGCGGACGACGCGAGGAACCGCGAGATTTTCGAAGAGCGCACGCTGATGCTGATGCAGTGCTGGACGCAGGAGTCGGTCGAATCCAGGCAGCCGCATTACGAGATTCCCTATCCCTATGAGACCGGCGTGCGCGGCTATCCGGCATGGAAGAGCGCCGCGACCGCGGGCGCTCCAGGCGAAGTCGGCCCCGACGGAAGCATCAAGCGCGTGAGTGTCGTTCCCAGTCCTTATACGCGGCCCTATCCGCCGGTCTTCGTCGCGATGAGCGGCAGCGCGAGTTCGATCCCGTTTCTCGCGCGCCACGGCTTTCGGCCCACCTACTTCACCAGTCTCGAAAACATA
>DATJID010000005.1:0-3719 GCA_035493515.1 Binataceae bacterium (SeqCode)
GCGCGGCCACAATGGGCACGCGCTCGACACCGAGGGGCGCCACGGTTACGAGCACCAGTTGTAAGGCTTCGTCGGCGCTTATCATTGGTAGAACCTAACCCGAGTCGAACTTAACCTGCCACCTGCTCAAGCGCCAGTTGCGCGGCAAATTGTTCGGTTAGACAATTAAAAGAAGGCGAGCGCTGTCAGTACGGCGGATGCGAGTGCGGCCGAGCTAGAAAATCGCGACGCTGCCCGGGTCGCGCGCGTCGGCGCTCTCCAGAGGCGGGAGCCGCAAGTCGTAACTCGAACCGGGAGGCACGCGGTCGTGCAGGATAGCCGGGTTGTACTCGCGCAGAACACTGACCGGGACTCCCGTGCTGCGGGCCACGGCGGCGAGCGTCGTGCCGCCTTTGACCTTGAGCACCCGGAACTGGCGCTGCTCCGTATAGTTCACCGGTTCGAGGCCGTATCGCTCGGGCTGATGCGCGATGATCGCGACGGCCATGAAACGGTTGAGCAGAGAGCGGGTATTGTACGGCAGATTAGCGGTCAGGAGGCTGTAGTCGACGCCGCGCAGCGAGAAGTAATCGTTCATCGCCGTTTCGCCGCGGTTCCATCCCACCAGGGCGACGCGCCAGTCGCCAACCTCATCGTGCAGCGTCGCCAGGTACTGGGCGGCTGCACGAGTAGATTTTATAGGGTCGCGCCGCTCGTCGATGTACCGATTAACCCTGAGATTGAACCGTCGCGCGGTGGCCACGCTAAGTTGCCATGGGCCGGCACCTTTGCTCGAAAACGAACTTTCAGCGAAAGAAAGATAGACCAACTCCGGCGGCAGGTCGTGGTTTTCCATGACCTTCAGCATTGCCGGCAAGTAAGGACGGCTGCGCCGGAACGACGCCCTGAGACCCGCGTTATGCTCGGCGAACTCGTCGACATAGTGTTGGACAGTTCGATTAAGGACCAGAGGGAACGGAGGCACCTTGTGCGGCTCGCTGCGGACGTATGGGACGCCTTCAGCAAGCGCGACCGCTTCGTCCATGTCGGCGCTATTGGATGGGGTCGAGGATGCCTTGGCCGAAGTCATGGGATGCTGGCTGCCGGCCGGCGCGCTTCCCATCAGGGCGAAGCTGTCGCCTGGGCTGGAAGTAACGTCGGTGGCCTGAGTTGACACACAACCTGTGACGGTTGCGCCGAGCAAACAAACCACCGCTAGCGATGTGACAAAATTTCCCCGCATGGACGAACCTGACTGACCCGCGCCAACCCTACAGACCCGGATGGTCCACAATCAACCCTCTCGGCGCTGGTTTGCAGTTAAAAAAACTAATACAATTTTACATGTCTATTAGTGACAATTGCCTTTTTATGGTCCATGAGACAGGTTCTTAGGCCATTGTGAGCTTTGTGATACCGTGCGATTTGGTCGCCGTCGCCATGCGTAAAGCCCCCTCCATTCCCACAGGTCTGTGGCGGGAAATCGTCGACAGTTTGAGCGACGCGGTCGTCGTATTCGACCCGGCTCTGGCTCCGATTGCGATGAATCAGGCGGCGGAAAATCTCTTCGGAGTCTCGCACCTCAACGAGGCCGCAGTCGGCGCGATGCTGCGCAGCAACGAGTGGCTCTTGCGAATGGTCGAGAACTGCCTAATCAGTGGGCAGGACCTGGCCGACTCCGAGGCCGAGCTCAGCCTGGGGTCGCGGATGGCGACGGTCGGCGCGGAAGTTTCGCCACTGTTGGCGGCCGGGGGCGCAAGCCGCGGCGCCGTAGTGCTGCTCCATGACCTCGCGCTCCATCGCGGTGCCGCACAGGCGCTGGGCACGGCTGAGCCCGACCTCAAGCTCTCGCCGGCGGGGCTCGCGCATGAAGTCAAAAACCCGCTGACTGGAATCAAGGGCGCGGCCGAATTGCTGGCGGGGCGGTTGCGCGAGGACCCGCGCGCCCAGCAGTACTGCGGCCTCATCCTTGAGGGCGTCAACCGGATCACGGCGCTGGTTGAGCAGGTGCTGGCCGCCAGCTCGCCGCAACGCTTGACCTTCGAGCCGGTCAACATACATCGCGTACTCCACCAGGCGCTCAGGATGGCCGGACTTCATCCGCAAGCGCCCGACGGGGTGACCATCGAGCAACTTTTCGACCCCAGCTTGCCCGAGATCAGCGCCGACGCCGCCGCGCTCGAGCGCACGTTCCTCAACCTGGTGCGCAACGCCGCCGAGGCGATCGGGGCGACCGGGACGATCCGGCTGCGCACCCGGATGGAAACCGAGTTTCGCCTGACGGCCGAGGGGCGGAGGCGGCAGTTCCTGCGGGTGGAAGTGAGCGACAGCGGCCGCGGCATGAACGCGGCCGAGATGGCGCAGCTCTTCACGCCGTTCTTCACCACCAAACCCTCAGGTACCGGCCTGGGACTGGTGCTGAGCCAACGGATCGTAGCCGCCCACGGCGGCAAGCTATGGGCGGAGGCGGGCGGAGTAAACCCGTCGCGGCCGACGCCGACAATCCACCTGGCCGAGCCCCATCACGCCCATCCGGCCCGCCCCGAGGAGCATCGCGCGCGCGGGATGACCTTCAAGGTCACGCTGCCGGTGGGTCCGCGCGATCCCGAACCGTCGGAGGCCGCCTAGAGAGATGTTCGCCTCTGCCGGGAAGCGCATCGCGGGCAAAGTCCACGGTCTCGCAGCCGTTGCCGCGTTCGGCGATACTGTTACGATGGAATCTCAATGAACGAAACCGAACAAGATCTCGGCCGCGTGGCCGGGACACGCGCGATCAGTGCACTGATCGCTGATGACGACCCGGCGATCCGCCTGGTCCTGCGCCATCGGCTGGAGGCCGAGGGATGGCGCGTCGAGGAAGCCGCCGACAGCGGCGCCGCGCTGGACGCGCTCGGCAGCCGGCGTTTCGACGTCGCCCTGGTTGACATCATCATGCCCGGCGTGGGCGGCCTCGAAGTGCTGACGACCGCGCGCGAGCAGGGATGCGCGACGCCCATCGTCGTGATCACCGCGGCCAGCACGATGAACAACGCGATCGAAGCGCTCAAGCGCGGCGCGCGCGATTACCTGACCAAGCCGTTCGAGAACCTCGACCTGGTGGTGACCACGGCGGCGCGCGCGGCTGAGACCGCGGCGCAGACCTCCGAGCTGCAAAGAGTGAAGGAGGAACTCGACCGCAAGCTTGGGGGCGGCGAGATCATCGGGCATAGCGCAGCCATCCAGGAAGTCTACAAGCTCATCGGACGGGTGGTCAGCAACGAAAAGATCGACGTGGTCCTGGTGAGCGGCGAGAGCGGCACCGGCAAGGAGTTGGTGGCGCGGGCGATCCATTTCAAGGGGCGCAGGCGCGAGCCTTTCATCCCGGTCAACTGCTCGGCTATCCCGCACGGCCTGGTCGAGAGCGAACTGTTCGGCCACGAGCGCGGCGCCTTCACCGGCGCGGCCGAGCGGCGCACCGGCAAGTTCGAAGCCGCCGGCGAGGGCACGGTGTTCCTGGACGAGATTGGCGATCTGCCGCTGGAGTTGCAGCCCAAGTTGTTGCGCGTGCTCCAGGAGCGCGAGTTTACCAAGGTCGGCGGGGTAGAGACGCAGCACCTGAAAGCCCGCATTATCGCGGCCACCAACCAGGACCTCGAAATAGCGGTCGCCGCGCGCCGTTTTCGCGAAGATCTCTATTTCCGCCTGCGTATCATCCTGATCCATCTGCCACCGCTGCGTCAGCGCCGCGAGGACATCCCCGA
>DATJID010000006.1:0-42564 GCA_035493515.1 Binataceae bacterium (SeqCode)
GGATCGCCGTCCTGCCGAGTTGTCGGGCGGGCAACAGCAACGAGTTGCCGTCGCTCGCGCCATGGTCACTGAACCGGCGCTCATCCTGGCCGACGAGCCGACGGCCAATCTGGACTCTGCCACCGCCATCGCGCTGCTCGACGTGATGCAACATCTCAATCGCGTCACCGGCACCACTTTCATCTTCTCCACCCACGATCCTCAAGTCATGGAGCGGGCTCATCGCATGATAAGGTTGCGCGACGGCCAGATAGTAAGTGACGATATGCGTGATGGGCCCGAGCCGCGCGCGGCGGCAGGAGTCGCTAGCGTCGCCTGAGCTGAACTCACTTTCCTCGGCCCTATTGCCTGGCAGACATCGGCGAAGCCGCGGCAACCGGCACGTCCCGCGGTTGAAGAGCGGCAACGGCTGGCGCGCGTGCTACGCGCGGCGGCGCGGCGACGAGGTAGAAGCGAACGAGTTCGGTGGTGACCTCCGGGCCGCCCACGAACGTGGCGCCCTGTTGCTTGAGCAGACGGTAGGGCGGCGTCGATTGGAAATAGATTGTGTTCCGCGGAATCACCGGCTGCACGACGTGCATCACGAAACGCGGCCAGTTCGGCATCACTGTCGCGATGTCCACTTGCGCGCTGACCTTGAGCGCGGAGAATCTGCCCGCCGGCACCGTTACCTGCTCGATACCCTTGGCCTTCACATTCTGGCCCACGTAACTGTACGGCGTTATCTGCTGATGCAGGGCGCCTTCGCCACCCTCCCCCGGCGCGTCGAGCACGCGAAGAAATGCCATCCACGGAACCGCGTCAGGATACAGGTCATGCGGCAGATCGGCGGCTCCGGCCAATCGCAGCACCGGCGCGTCGTTACGCCAGAACGCGCTTTGCAGCGCTCGGCCGTGATCGTACAGAGTCCACTGATACATCGTGCAGCCTCGTCGATGATTCGGAAATAGCCAAAAACTGACTTCAAACTGAGTACTGGAAAGTGTGGTGACTTCGATATGAACCGTGTCGTCGCCGACCTTTTCTTCCCACAATTTGCCTTGCTTCACTACTGTGCCAGTGCGGTCCTCCGTCTGTCGGGTCTCCTCGACTTCGACTCCCCCGGCCGGAATCATGAGATCGGGGCCGGCTTGATCTCCTACCATCGCACGTCCAATGAGCCCGCGCTCCACCAGCCATGCGTCCGTGGCTCCCCCGGCACTCGATTCAGTACCCGGCGCCTGCACAACCCCCGCATGGGCCGCGGCGGACCACAAGACTCCGAGCGGCCCGAACGACGCAATCGCAATAACCACCAGCCAAGCTAAAGACGACGATATCTTGATTTGTAAGAAAATTTGCGACTCCTTGGCGACGGCCATACGCCATTAGCCTTCCTCCGTGCGTTCCTTTCTTGCACCTGAGCAGCCTCACGCACCTGACCGAGGCCTCGCCCTTGCGATGCGGTTGTCCATTTCGGGCAACCTGGACGGTCCGCGCTTGCGGGCGAAGTCTGAAGATGTAAAGGAACCTCAGGCGGCTAAGATCACTTGTATGCCAAGAGAATGAAAAAAGCGACCGTTGATCCGGAACCCACGCTCAAGCCCCAGGTCCAAATCGGGATCGGTCGATCCCAAATTGCGATGCGTAATGGGTTATTTCCCAAGGCCCTAGGGGTTATTCTCGGAGGAGGCCGACCACTTCCACAATGCGAGAGACCCACAGCTTCCCCCGACTGCAAGCGCCGCTGCGTATCCGTACAACTCGGGTGTCAGATCCTGCAGAAACCAATGCGATACCTCGTCAGAATCCGGCCGGGTACAAAGCAGGGCCGCGGGCTCCCCGGGAGTTAACGACACGTCGAACTGCGTTAGTGGCAGGGAAAGACCCTCCCCCCTTGCCTTGATATAGGCTTCTTTGCGTGTCCAGCAGAGGAAAAATGCGAATCTGCGAACGACCGCTGGAAGCGCATGTAGAGCGGAGACCTCACGGCGCGAGAAGAATCTCTCAGCTATCTGCTCCACTTCCAGATTGGAGCGTACGCATTCGAGATCGACACCAACCTGGCGGCCGCAACTGAGCGCGTAAAGAGCCATTCCGTTGGAATGCGACAGGTTGAAGTAGATCTGATCCGGGCCTTGCTCCGACACCAGCTCGGGCTTCCCGTACGAGCTATAGCGAAACGATATGCATTCCGGCGCCCTATTCAGATAAACCCCAAGGATCGCTCTGAGCGCTCCACGAGCGACAACGAAGCGCCGCCGGTCTGCGGAAAAATGAAACCGCTCGGCTCGCGCTCGTTCATCGGCGGCTAGGGTGCGATGGTAATTAGCAATCTGTGACTCGCTCTGGTCCAGGGAGGCTTGCCACACATGCACTTCGTCGCGATGCAACGCGACCGTCTTCGGCCGACCGCGCCATCTCGGAACGTAATTGGAAAATGCATTCATCCGGCTCATTCTCAGTAGTCGCCGCGCAGTTCTTGGCACACAGCTTCGAGAAGAAGCGGAAGATTTGCGTTCATAAAGAAGTGATCGCCGGGAAACATCCGGGACGAAAAAGAACCGCTCGTCTGACAGCGCCACGCCGCAAGGTCGCCGTGACTCACTTTGCGATCATGCGATCCGCCGAAGGCTGCGATGGGGCAGCTCAAAGGAGAATCATGCTCATACGCGTAGGTCTCGTACAACGCGAAATCCGCGCGTATCAGCGGCAGCATAATCTCCATTAATTCTTCGTGCTCTAACACTTCTTTCGGAGTGCCGTTCAGACGACGCAGTTCCGCCAGGAATTCTCTTTGAGGCAGGGTGTGGATAAGCGGCCCTCGATGAGGAATCTGCGGCGCATGACCCGAAGAAGCAAACAGGCGAACCGGATGCATTCCGTATCGTCGGCGGAGTTCACGGGCGAGTTCAAAGCTCACCAGGGCCCCCAGGCTGTGGCCGAAGAACGCGAACGGCTTGTCCAGGAGCGGGAAAATGGCTTCCGTCAGAGCCTCAACGAGTGGCGTCAGTCGAGTAAACGGACGTTCCGCCAGCCGAGTTCCTCGCCCGGGGAGTTGAATTGGGCAGACTTCGACATCCGTGGGCAGCCCGATCTGCCAGGCACGAAAAATCGATGCACCGCTTCCTGCATATGGAAAACAGAACAAGCGCAGGCGCGCGTGTGGGCGCGGCTCGCGACATGCAATCCAGGAGGAAAAGGCGGCGGAGATCGCTGCGGACCGGGGCATATCGAATCTTTTCCGTGCGTCTAAAATGTCCACATTCGTTCTTCGACCAAGAGAATCTAACTTCGCTGCTCCTCCATCTTCTTCCGCAGACTGAGCGGCCTCATGTCGATCCAGACTTCCTTGATGTAAGCCAGACACTCCGCCTTCGTCCCGCTCTTACCCGCATCATTCCAGCCAGGAGGGTTCACCTTATTGATCGGCCAGATCGAGTACTGTTCTTCTTGATTGTGGACGACTCGATAAATTGTATCGTCTTGCCTATCGTCGGTGTTCATAGAGCCGCCTTCTTCATGCCGTCACTGGATTCTCTGCCATCAGCGAGCAATTCCATTGGCGATTGCGTCTGACTCAGACAAGTTTTAATCGCTTCGGCCAGACTTTCGACGTGAGGGCTGTAAACCATGGTTGCGTGATTGCCGGAAACGACGTGGACATCCACTCCCCCCGCGGCCCAGGTGCTCCAACCTAGCGTCGGGTCGGCCGCCGGCACGGCCAGCTCCTGAGCCGCCTTGAAGAGCATGACTCGACCAGGGTAGCGATGCATTGCATAGTTGCGCGTGGCTCGAAAATCAGCCTTGCAGAGTTCAACAAAGGGACGCGCTTGCGCAGCGTCTACATCCGAAGGCACCAGCCCTGCTGCCTTCGCATGCTCAAGCACACGGGATAGCAGTTCGTCGCTCGGAGCTTCTACAGCCAGCTCGCGAGGTTCGAGCGAAAGGCCGAAATAGCGTATAAAATCGGCCAACAAACTCGCCTCGAAGTTCTCACCCTCGAACGAATCGTCGGAACTTGGCACCCGCGCGTCCAGCAAAGCCAGGAAATCAACCTCTTGCCCCTGCGCGTGAAGCTGCTGGGCCATCTCGAAGGCGATAACGCCTCCCATCGACCATCCCCCCAGGTGATATGGCCCCGCGGACTGAACGGTTCGGAGAGCGTTGATGTAATGAGTAGCCATATCTTCGATCCGAGTATGCGGTTCTTGTCCCTGCTCGAGGCCTTTCGCTTGTAACCCATAGCAAGGCTGATCGAACCCTAAACATTTCGCCAAATGAACGTAAGGAAAAACGTGTCCGCCGGCGGGATGAACCAGGAAAAGCGGTGGTTTGCCGCCATTCGGTTGAATAGCCACTAGACAGGATGGGCCTCCGGATTCGACGTGCGCGCGGAAAATAGTCGCGAGATGCTCTATGGTTGCTCCCTGAAAAACCGCCGCTAGAGGAAGCCGTTTGCCTAGTCTGTTCTCGATCAATCCAAACAGGCGGACTGCCGTCAGAGAATGTCCTCCCAGCTCAAAGAAATTGTCTGTCACCCCGATAGGCCGAACGTTCAGAACCTCTTCCCAGAGTCCAATGAGCTCCGCCTCCAACGCGTCGCGGGGCGCTACAAACGTCTTTTCTACCTCCCGGCGTGTTGGCGCGGAGGCCGGCAACGCCTTCCGGTCGATCTTTCCATTAGGCATCAATGGCATCGACTCGAGCGTCAAGAGGGCCGCAGGCATCATGTATTCGGGCAGTTTTTGCTTAAGAAACCGGCGCAGGTCCTCGATTGCGACAGAAGACTCTTTCTCAGTGACAACATAAGCGACCAGCCGTCTCTCTCCAGGCGTCTCCTCACGCGCAAGAACCACCGCCTCCCGCACGCCCGGATATTGTCCCAATGCCGCCTCGATCTCTCCCAGTTCGATTCGAAAGCCACGGATCTTGACCTGATGGTCGAGGCGACCCAGAAACTCGACGTTCCCGTCTAACCGATAGCGCGCGATGTCGCCAGTTCTGTACAACCGGCCGCCTGGTTCCTGCCCGAAGGCATTTGGGATGAATTTCTCGGCGGTCAAATCGGGGCGGTTGAGATACCCTCGGGCCAGGCCGGCGCCGCCGATGTGCACTTCACCGGGAACTCCGACGGAAACTGGATTGCCATATCTGTCAAGAATGTAGATCTCCCGGTTAGCTAGCGGACGGCCAATCGGAATCCCCTGATTAGCTGCAATCTCCCCCAACCGGGGAGTGATTTCGAACGCAGTCGCCGTTATTGTTGCCTCCGTTGGACCATAGGCATTGATCAGGCGGACCCCTCTCATAGGGCTTTCCTGCCATCGTGCGAGCGCGTCTGGCGACATTACATCACCACCGACGACTACTAGTCTGGGGAGGATGCGTGCAGCTTGCGCAGGGTTTTCACTCGGTTCCCAGGCGAGCGCTTCCCAATAGGGCGTCGGCAAATTAACTATGGTCAGTCCTAATTCGCCAACCTTTCTCTCGAACTCAGTCATCTGCCATGCATTCACTCGTGCCAGAACTAACGTGGCTCCGGCGATGAGCGTCGGCACAATCTGCTCCAAGGACAAATCCACACTCATCGAAGAACACTGCAGCACCCGATCGCTTGAGTCCAATCCGTAGTATTTCCTGATATCACAACAGTGACTCGCTATCGAAGCGTGCGACACCGAGACGCCTTTTGGCCAACCAGTGGATCCAGAGGTATAGATCACATAAGCCAGGTTGCCATCCGTAACCGCGATGATTGGATTATCCGATCCTTCTCTGGCGACTGCATTCCAGTCTGAATCAAGACAGACTATCGTGGGTGTATCGTGAGGTAAACGCTGTACCAACCGCTCCTGTGTCACAAGCACCGATATACAGGCGTCTTCTAGCATGTAGCGAAGGCGCTCGTTCGGATAAGTCGGGTCCAGCGGTACGTAGACTCCGCCCGCCTTCAGAATGCTCATCAATGCGATGATATTCTCAGGCGAGTGCTCCAGGCAGCTTCCTACGAGAACCTCCGGCCCCACTCCCAGACTCCGCAAATGATGAGCTAGTTGATTGGCGCGGCGATTCAATTCCTCATACGTCAGCTGCCGGTCTTCAAGTGAAACCGCTATTGCGTTTGGAGTCTGTTCGACCTGAGCCTCAAACAGCTGATGGATACATAGATGTCGTGAATAGCCGGTTTTGGTATCATTCCACTCGGCAAGTAGTTGATGCCGCTCCTCAGGATTCAGAAGCGGCAGCTCCAAAACGTGTCGGTCGGGATCGGCTGCCGCAGCTTCGAGCAAAACCTGGAATTGCCTCAGCATCCGCGTGATCGCTGCGGCATCGAACAGATCCGTATTATATATCAAAGCTGCTTCTGTCCGCCCGTCCTCCGTCTCGCTTATCTGCAGAGCCAAATCGACGTGCGCAGCCTCACTGCCGCTCTTTATCGGGCTCACGCGCAATCCCGTCAATTCCATGGTCTCCGTTCGAGGGCCGTTCACCATGAACATCACTTGGAATAGCGGGTTGCGGCTAAGGTCCCGCTCTAGGTGCAATTCCTCGACCAGTTTCTCAAAAGGCAAATCTTGATGACTATATCCCGCCAAACATACTTCCCGGACCCGGCGCACAAGTACCCGAAAAGTGGGATCACCTGATAAGTCCGTGCGCAGGACTAGAGTGTTGACGAAGAATCCAATCAGTCCCTCGGTCTCCGTATGGTTGCGGTTGGCGATCGGCGTGCCCACAACCAAGTCATCCTGATTGCTGTAGCGATGCAGCAACACGTAGAACGCCGTGAGGAAGGTCATGAACAGGGTGGCGCCTTCATCGCGACTCAAGACCTTTAGCGCGTCGACTGCACTCCCAGGCAGCAGCAACGAATCACGAGCACCCCGAAACCCCAGCACCGCCGGCCTCGTGCGCTGTGTGGACAACTCCAATAAAGGCGGAATTCCCAACAGTTGTTGTTTCCAGTAACTGAGCTGGATTTGCAGAATGTCATCCTGCAACCAAAGGCGTTGCCAGTTGGCGAAGTCCGCATATTGAATAGGGAGTTCAGACAGCGGAGAGGGCATTTCCGAAGAGAAAGCATTGTAGAGGACTGCAAGCTCGCGAATCAGTATTCCGGTTGACCAGCCATCGGAAACAATATGATGCATCGTGAGAAGCCCCACGTGCCTCTCTTCGCCTAGCCGCAACAGGGTGACCCGCAGCAACGGGCCATGCGCCAAGTCAAATGGCCGGCAGGCCTCTTCAGCGGCCAGCCGCTGAACTTCTATCTCTCGCGCGTTCTCGGACAGCGCCTGCAGGTCGATGACCCGCGGCGCCATAGTCAAGCTTGGCGCGATAACTTGCGCCGGGCCCCCATCAACGACGGTAAATGTCGTCCGCAAGGCTTCGTGACGTCTCACGACTTCGTTTAGACTCCGCTCCAGCGCTATCACGTTTAGCGGTCCCTCAAGGCGGATGGCGGCAGGGATATTGTAGGCGGAGTTGCGTGGCGCCAACTGATCGATGAACCACAGCCGCTGCTGGGCAAACGAAAGCGGCGGGTGTCCATCGCGCGCCATGGGCGTTATCGGCGGCGCCCGCAGCTTCTGTCCCGCATGGCGGGCCACTTCGATGTCCTCAGCCAGGGCAGAAACCGTCGGCAGCTCGAACAGCCGACGCAGCGGCATTTCGACTCCGAAGGTGTCACGAATTCGGGAAACGACCTGAGTCGCTAAAAGCGAATGGCCGCCGAGCTCAAAGAAATTGTCGTGAATACCTACCTGCTCCATGCCGAGGAGCTGGGCCCAGATGTCCGCCAGCAACTCCTCGGTGGCGGTGCGCGGCATCGCGAAGGCTTCCCCCAGTTCGGACACGGCTCGGTCGAGCGCCGGCAGCGCGCCGCGGTCCACTTTGCCGTTGGGCATCAGCGGAAACGCGTCTAGCACCATGAACCCCGCAGGTATCATATACTCGGGCAGCTTGCCCCGCAGAAAATTGCGCAGGTCGGTCGCTGCCGGCCGGGCCGGTCCCTGGGTGACCACGTAGGCCACCAGCCGTTTCTCTCCCTGCGCGTGCTCGCGAGCAAGGATGACGACATCGCGCACGGCCGGATGCTCGCGGAGCGCTGCTTCAAGCTCTCCGAGTTCGATACGGAAGCCGCGAATCTTTACCTGGTAGTCAGAACGGCCGAGGAATTCGATTCTTCCGTCCGGCTTATAGCGCGCCAGATCTCCGGTTTTGTACAGCCGCCTTCCGCGGCCTTCGCAAAATGGATTTGGTATGAATTTGTCAGCGCTCAAATCCGGCCGATTGAGATAGCCGCGAGCCACACCCGCGCCGCCAATATACAACTCACCCTGCACGCCGAGCGGCACCGGCTGCAAAGAGGGATCCAGAATATATATCTGTGCATTACCTATGGGACGACCGACGGTGACTTCATCTCCGGAAGCTATTATGATGGCGCACGCGTTTGCGGTGGCTTCGGTCGGGCCGTAGATATTCCAAATCTGGAGGTCGGGAAACGCCGCGAAAGACCTTTCGACCAGCTCTTGACTGAGTTCTTCACCCCCGAACAACAAATACGCGAGGCTTTCGCGTGGAATTGCCGCATGGCCGGGTTCCATTGCCTGCAGCATCGCCTTCCACAGCGTCGGCACGCAGTTGAGCGCAGACCTGCTCCTTGAACCTAGCGCCAAAAGGAGCGCCGCGGGTTCAGTCACAGCCTCCTCGGGCAGCATCCATACGACGCCTCCTCGCAACAGCGGGGCAAACAACTGCTTGAGGCACATGTCAAAGCTCAGTTTGGTGGTCAGAGGCACGTGCGCCAAAGCCTCACCTATTGGGCCTTGGCCGATCCAGCACAGATAGTTGGTCAGACTGCGATGCTCGATCATCACTCCCTTCGGCAGTCCCGTCGAGCCTGAGGTGTAAATCACATATGCAAGGTTCGCGGGCATCACGTCGTTGATCGGATTCTCTTCGCTGGCTCGATCGATAGCTTCGCAATCGGAATCCAGACACACCACGTGCGCTAGATTCGCGCCCATGGCCGCGGCGATGTGTTCCTGCGTCAGCAGGACTGACGAGCGGGAGTCTTCCAACATGAAAAAGAGGCGCTCTTCCGGATACGCCGGGTCCAGAGCCACGTACGCACCCCCGGCCTTAAGGATGCCAAGAAGCCCGACTACCATCTCGGGGCATCGCTCCATGCAAATGGCGACGGGAACTTCTGGTCCCACGCCCAGAGCCTTCAGGTGATGAGCGAGTTGATTGGCGCGAGCGTTCAGCTGGGCATAGGTCAGTTGCCGATGCTCAAGGATCACAGCGACGCTATCGGGAGTAAGTTCGACCTGCTCTTCGAACAGTTTATGGACGAGCTTGTCTTTAGGATAGGCGGTCGCGGTATTGTTGAATGTCGCAATCAGCTGCTGTCGCTGTGCGCCATTGAGAATCGCCAATTCGCTGACGGCAGCTTCCGGCTCTGCGAGCACACTTTCGATCAGCGTCTGAAACTGCTCGCTCAGTCGCCTGACATCCGCCGCTCCAAACAGAGTCGAATCGTAGTGAAACTCCGCAGCGAAAGAGTGCTCCGCTTCAACGCAACATAGCTTCATGTTGAAGCGATCGGCGCAGCAGTTTTGATCGCGCAGTGAAAACCTCAAGCCAGCGGCGAAATGCTTGCCGGGCCGCTCCCTGAACTCGAAACCGGCGGCAAAGTATGGCACCGCCTCGACCTTTCCATTCGATCCTGTCGCGTTTGAGCCTGCAGCGTTGGATCCTGGCCCGGTCGAGTCGTCCTTCCAACTAAAATATTCCTGCCATTGAAGCGCCTCGCGACTTGATTCGTCGACGCGCCGCAGGAGCCTGGAAAAGGGAACCTCTCTTTCCAAGTGACAACGAAGCGGCAGATTTTTGGAAAACAGCCCGAGCGCTCGCTGGAGTTCTTCATAAGAACGACCATCGCAAGCCATCCCGAGGTTGAAGTCTGAGACTCCGGTCAGACGCCACAGCAGCGTTTGCCAGCATGCCAGCAGAAATACCGAAGCTGAGGTATCATGCTTGCGGGCGAGCGATTCGATCCTCCCGGTCTGCTGGGAATCGATTGTCGAAACCAGACGGCGCGGCCGAAACCGATGGTTCGCGGCGACCCGGCCTTCACACGGTAGTTTTAAGGCAACGACATCGGGACGAATCTGCGTGTGCCAGTAGTTTCTTCCCGCGCTGGTCTCTTCCGATTCGAGCAACTCGTTTTGCCATTGCGCGAGATCGGCATACTGCGCCGGCTGATCCGCAAAGGTCGGGCCGCCCTCCAGCCGCGCCGCATATGCATGGGAGATCGCGCGCACCAAATTCCCGAGCGACACCAGATCCGCGCAAAGAGAGGACAGATTGAATAGCAGAATATGCGCGGCCGGCGACAAGGTAACCAAAGATATGCGAGCAATCCGTCCATCATCGAAATCAAACGACAACTCGTTCGCCTTAGTGCGCAGTGCGTCGATTCGGTCTTCCTGGAACGAATGCCCCCTATCAGTGAGGTCGTAGCTATGAATTGCCGGTGCCAGGCCCTCTTTTATGACCTGAACGGGACCCTCTATTCCAGGCAGACATACAAAGCCGGTGCGAAGAATCTCATTGCGGTCCCAGACCTCACAAAGGGCGGCACCGAGGATATTGGTATCGCAGAGACCTTCGATCAGAACGCTGCACTCAGTCCGATACGCCGCACTCCCGTCAGTTTGTTGCAGCGACCACACACGCTTTTGCTGCGCCGATAGTCGAAATCCCTCAACGACGCTCTTGTGCATGCCGGCGGCGCCCCGCGGCTCGAGCTCCAAGTTTCTCATTGAGCGCCATTACGATTGAATTGCGGCAGACCAACCGGTCTCCGTGTGACGGTTTTCAACTTCTGGACATTCAGTTGCATCTGCCGTTGCCGGGCGACGGCTTTTTGCTTCCGCTCAGCGCGGGCGAGTGACTGGGCCAGAGCGTCCAACCCGACTTCCGGATCCGTCGCGATGCCGCGGAGCAGGGTTTCAAAAGACACCGCCATCCGCGCAACGGTAGCCGGATCGAATAGATCGCTGTTGTAACGGATGGAAATCGAGAGTGCGCTCGCGGTTTCGATTACCAACATCACCAGATCAAGAGTGGCCGCCCGGCGTTCCAGCGCGAAGGATTCGAGCGCCAGCCCCCCGGGATTCATACGCAGTCCGGTTTCGCTCAGCATGAAGGCGGGCGCGCCCTCTTCGGCCAGGCGATGCGGTTTGTCCAGCACGAACATCACTTGCGCAAGCGGCGGACGGCTCAAATCCCTGGGCGGTCGAAACCGCTGGACGAGGAGAAGCGTGGGATAATCCTGATGCTCGAGCGCGGACAGCACGGTTTGACGCACCCGGCCGAGAAGCGCCCGATAGGTTGGATTTCCTGAAAGATCCGCCCGCAGCATCACGGGATTGGTAAACAGTCCCACGATATTTTCAAACTCGGCGCGATTGCGGCCGACCACGGGCGAAGCCACCAGCAGGTCCTGCTGGCCGGTGAGGCAATAAAGCATCGCCTCGAACGCCGCCAGCAATACCATGTACAGTGTAGCGCCGTTGGACCTGGCCAGGCCTTTTAGAAGCCCGCTTAGTTCATCGTTCAAACTGAAATCGTGTGCGGCACCGCGATAGGTCTGGATCGGCGGCCGCGGCCGATCGGTGGGCAGATTCAACACTGGCAATGGTCCGGCCAATTGCCTGGACCAGTACCGCCACAACTTTTCGCCTTGCGGGCCGGCAAGCATTTCGTTCTGCCAGCGCAGGTAGTCAGTGTATTGCAAATCGAGCTGCGGCAACGCCGCTGGCACGCCAGCCTTTTGCGCTGGATACAGCACGTTTAGTTCGTTCAGGATCAGGGCCAGTGACCAGAAATCTATGGCTATATGATGGATCGCCAGCAGCAGGACGTGCTCGCTCGCCGAACGCCTGAACAGACTCACCCGCAGGACGGGCCCTCGCTCCAGATCGAAAGGGCGATAGGCGTCCTCGGCCAGGGCAGCCTTCAGCTCATCGTCGCTCCAGGCTGCGGCGTCGGTCTGAGCAAAATGGACTTCGTGGTGTTGGTGGACCTGTTGAACAGGGCCGCCGGCTGCGAGGAAGAACGTGGTCCGGAGCGAGGGATGGCGATCGATCAGGGCCTGAAACGCGCCGCGCAAGGCGGCGATATCCAGATCGGAACAGATGCGTGCGGAGAAGGTGACGTTGTAAATCGCGCTTTGTGGTGCAAGTAGGTAAAGGAACCATATCCCCTGCTGATTATAGGAAAGCGGAAAGATCGACTTGGAACGCTCCGCCTTTTTGCGTAGTAGCTGCATGAGCAGCGCGCGCTTTTCAGCTGGCGAAAGACCGGCTGTTCGCTGAGAAGAGTCGCTCATTCGCTGCCTTCTTCTTCAGCCAGCGTATCGGCGAGCAAAGAATCCACTTCCTCATCCGACAGCCGGTCGAGATTCGCCAGCAGCTGCTCATCGAGACGTCCGTTTTCGTGCTCTTCCTGAAAAGGCGCAACGCCCGCAACCAAAGGCGCGGGCGAGTCGGAAACTTCTTGTGTCAGCTGTTCGAATAAATATGCCACGGCCTCTTCGACGCTGGGGCCCTGGAGAAATTTCACCATCGGCACGTTTACGCCCAGGTCAAGCGCGATCCGGTTCTTCAACTCGACCGCCATCAAGGAGTCCAGCCCCAGATTGCTGAGTGGTTGATGTAGGTCCAGCCTGGACACGGAAAGCCCGAGGACCCGAGCCACTTGCTCACTGAGATAAGACTGCAACAGCTTTTGGCGTTCGGCGGATTGCGCCGTGAGAAAAGCGTCGCGAGCCAGGAATTTCTTTTCCTCCCGGCGTTGCGATGGCGGTTGGATGCCGCCGCGCTCATGCGCAAATTCGGAGAGCAGCGGCGATACAGTCTCGGCGGAAAAAAACTCGCGATACTTCCGCCAGTCGACGGGAATCGCGATAACCTGAGTCGAGTTTTGCCGCAGCTGCTGCTCCATCACTGCCAGCGCCTGCTGGGGTGCCATGCTGGTGATTCCCAAGAGCGCGAGGCGCGCCGCCAGCCGTTTACCCCCAGCCGTATCCGCGAAACCGGAGTCGGCCCACGCTCCCCAGTTCAAAGTCAGTGCGGGTTGGCCTTGAGCTCTTCGATGATGCGCCAGAGCATCCAGAAAGGCGTTGGCGGCGGCGTAGTTTCCCTGGCCGGGTTGGCCCAAAAGAGAACCCGCCGAAGAGAATAGTACGAAGAAATCCAGGGGAGCGTCTTCGAGCAATCGATGCAGCAGCCATCCGCCCATCACTTTGGGCCGCAAAACCGACTCCAGCGTCGCGCTATCGAGTTGGGTCAACAGTCCGTCATGCAATATGCCCGCCGCATGCACTACGCCCCGGATTGGCGGCCAACCCTCAGAGCGGAATCCGTCCAGGAAAAAGCGCAACGCTCCTTTATCCGCTACATCCACCGCGGCCAGATGCACACTCGCTCCCATCGCTTCCAGTTCGCGAATGGATTCGATTTGACGGGCGGCGTGAGTTCCTGCCCCAAGCGAACTCCAGCTCGAGCGCGCCGGCAACTGGGTCCGCCCTAAAAGGATAAGTCGCCGCGCCCCCCGCTCTACCATCCAGCGCGCGACCAGTAGGCCCAGGTCTCCCAACCCTCCGGTTATCAGGTAGCTGCCATCGGGCCGCAGGCCCAGCGGAGCCGTCTGGTCCGCTGATCGGCGCTTGGGTATCAGACGGGCGACATGTCGGCGTCCCTGACGAAAGGCAATCTGGTCCTCTCCATCCGGAGTTGAGATTTCCGCACACAACTGATTAGCGGCCGCGTCATTCAGGGCCGGGTCCGGGAGCGCCAGGTCTGGCGCCGAGCCTGGAGCGCCCTCCAAATCTATCAAGCCGCCCCAAAGCGTCGGATGCTCCTGCGCAATGACGCGGCCCAGTCCCCAAAGCGGCGCTTGAGCGACGTTCACGGGCGAAACTTTTTGCCCTGCCGCCTGCGCCCCGCGCGTTATCAGCCACAAACGGGAGCGGCCACTGCCTTGGATTCGGACCAGCTCCTGGACCAACTGTAAAACACTGCAGCATCCAAGCTTCTGGGCTCTGTTCAGCGAAGCGAGGTCGGCGTCCCCGGGAAGTCCGGCGTCAAGGCTCCATAAATGGATAATCCCACGGCAGATGGTCTGACCGGAGGGCAGCGCCGCCGCGAGGCATCGGCGAAGGTCCTCCGGCTGTTCCGGATTGATACGAAAATGCGCGGCGTCCGCGCGCTCGTAGGATGGTCCGCGAGTGACCAGGACACTCGCATCGCCGTGCCCTTGTAACCGAGCGGCAAGAGCGTCCCCCACGCCCCCACTATCGGCAAAGATCAACCATGGTCCGATGCCGCCCGGCAACGAACTTTGCGCGACGCTCTCGCCCTGCGGGTGCACTTCGGCCCGATGCTCCCTGGGCCACCACTCCAACTCGTAGAGCCAATCGTCCGGATTCTCCCCGACCGCTTGGTGCGCATGCCGCCCGAGTTGATCGAAACGGAGTCCCAAAATCTCGAGCGCCACCCGCCCCGCCCCGTCGAGCAGCCGCACCTCTCCCTTGATGGGATCGTGCTCGCGCTTTTGCAGATGGGCGTGACTCCACAGTTGCGGGCCCGCAGGCGCGTAAACCCGGAGTTGATCGATATGAGTAGGTACGTAGATAGCTTGTTCACCGGCTTCCATCGATCGGCTGGCTACTCCCGCTCCGAGAGTTTGCAGACAAGCATCAAGAATCGCCGGATGACATTGATAGGGGTCGAACCTGGTAGACGGACCATCGGGCATCCGCACTTCACCCAGCATATCTCCGTTGTATCGCCACAGCTGCGAGATGCTCTGGAAAAATGCACCATATTGAACGCCGCTCTCGCTCAGTTTCGAGTAATAATCCTGACCGGAGATTTTCTCCGAGCAGCGCGCCCGGATCTCGGCGAGCACCTCTTGCCCGAGCACCGGCGAGACGCCGCCTTCGGGCTGCAAACAGACTTTCGCGCTCGCGTGCAACGTCCATAATCCACCGCCGGGCTGTCCTATGCTTGTCGGACGACTGTAGATGCGAATCGACGCAGTCCCGTCCGCCCCCGAAGAAAGAATCATCTGAGCAGTGCGGGTTCCAGTCTCGGGCAAGAACAACGCCTTATGAAATTCGATATCCCGCAGGACAAATGTCCGCTCCGCGAAAGCCTCGCGCGCACCAGCCAGCGCCATCTCCAGGTAGAGCGAGGCCGGCAGCAAGGCTGCGCCCTGTATCCGATGCTCATCGAGATAAGGCAGTACCCGCTTGTCCAGGGCGAGTTCCCAGAAGTGGGTTTCCGCCGGATCGGCGGATTTGAAATGGCGGCCCAAAAGCGGATGCTTACCGATCTCGGTTCGAGCGACCGGCTCCAATGGCGAGTCGTAATCGTCAGCCGGCGCCGCATCCAGCCAGCAGCGCTCGCGCTGCCACGGATAGGATGGAAGCTGGACGCAGCGGCTTGCGGGCGGATGGATCCGGGCCCAATCAACTGAGTATCCGAGTGCATATAGCGCGCCCAGCGATCCCAGCATCACTGAGCGCCCGTCTTCTTCGCGCCGCAGAGAGGGCAGCAGGACGCCTTCCTGGCTCCGGTGATGAATCCCCTGCTGAATGGCGCTAAGTAAAACGGGATGCGGGCTGACTTCCAGGAAGGTGTCGTGTCCGTCTTCGAGCAAAAGCCGGACAGCGGTTGAAAAGAGCACGGGCTCTCGCAGGTTCTTTACCCAATGGAGCGCCCCCAACTCACTTCCATCACTGATCTTCCCGGTCACGGTCGAATAGATAGGCAGCGCTGCGGGTCGCGGCTTCAGTATGTCCAAAGCCCGCAACAGATCAGCGCGCAAGGGATCCATCTGCGGGCTGTGCGAAGCGAAATCGACCTTGAGCATGGCGCAAAAGATGTCGCGGCTCCGCAATCGATCCAGAATTGCTTTGAGCGCCGCTGGGTCGCCGGACAAAATGGTTGAGCCGGGGCCGTTGCTGGCGGCGATGGACACGCGATCTTCGTAGCCGGCCAGAGCGCGCTCGGCCTCTTCGATCGAAAGTTCGGCCGCCGCCATAGCTCCTTTTCCGACGGTGGGTCTGATCAAACGGCTACGCCGGCAAATGACCCGGACCGCATCCTCCAGGCTCAACGCACCGGCGACACAGGATGCCGCGACCTCGCCCATGCTGTGCCCCACCACGGCCTGAGGTTCGATACCCCAGGAGCGCCACAGGGCCGCCAAAGCGACTTGGATCGCGAACAGAGCCGGCTGCAGGACGTCGATCTCGTTCAGGCGCGACCGCGAAGCATCGGGGCCCGCTAGTTCCGTAAGCAAAGACCAATAACAGTACGGCGCCATCGCACGGTCGCATCGTTCGATAGCCTCGCTAAAAACCGCTTCCTGCCGTAAAAGCTCGCGTCCCATGCCCCACCATTGAGAGCCCTGACCGGGAAAAACGAAGACGAGTTTTCTTGGACGGCTTGAAACGCTGCGCCCGGAAAAGAGTCCGGGATGCGTCTCGCTTCGTAGAAAAGCGGCCAGGCCCTCGATGAGTTGCTTGCAGGAGGAGCCGGTGACCGCGAGGCGATAGTCGTGATGACTGCGACGCGCACTGGCCGTGTAGCAAATGTCGCCGAGTGAAGCGTCGGAGCGGGGAGGCGCAAGGAAATCCAGGTATGCGCGCGCCAGAGATTGAAGAGCTTCGGGACTGCGGGCCGAAAGTGGCAGCAAATGCGCGAAGTTGCTATTGCGACTTCTGGATTGCGAATCCTCCGCTTCGCGGCTTTGATAGTACACTCGCGAATGCGCACTAAGGTGGGGTTGCTGAGCTTCTTCCAGAACCACGTGAGCATTGGTGCCGCCAAAACCCAACGACGTTACTCCAGCCAGTGCCGAACCCAGGTCTGACGGCCACGGGGCCGCGGCGGTCTGCACGCGGAGCGGTAGCGCCTCGAAAGGAATATGGGGATTGGGTTCGCGAAAGTGCAGACTCGGTAACAGCTCGTGATACTTGAGCCCAAGGGCCACCTTGATTAAGCCGGCGATACCAGCCGCGGCCTCGAGATGGCCGATATTGGTTTTGACTGATCCCAGTGCGCAAACACTCCCGGCTGGACGATCAACGGCGAGCACGGCGCCGAGCGCCTTGGCCTCGATCGGATCCCCGAGGAAAGTGCCTGTGCCATGCGCCTCAACGTATTGAACGCGGCCGGGCGAAACGCCGGCTCGGCGGTAGGCTTCGCGCAGGACAGCCTCCTGGGCGAGAGGATTCGGCGCCATCAGGCCGTTGCTCCGTCCGTCCTGGTTGACCGCGCTGCCGCGAATTACCGCGTAAACCGGATCGCCTTCGGCCACGGCCCTCGAGAGCGGCTTCAGAATGACAACCCCTGCGCCCTCACTGCGGACGTAACCGTTGGCCCGCGCGTCGAAAGCCTTGCAGCGGCCGTCGGGAGCCATCACGCCGGCCTTGCTGAAATTGATGGTGAGGGTCGGAGCAAGGATCAGATTCACTCCTCCGGCCAGGGCGAGCGTGGACTCTCCGCTCTGGAGGCTTCGGCAGGCCAGATAAACCGCGACCAGCGACGAAGAGCAGGCGGTATCGATCGCGATGCTCGGTCCGCGAAAATCAAACAGGTAAGAGAGGCGATTGGCGGCGATACTCAGTGCATTACCGGTGCCAGCGTAGGCGTCGATCCGATAAGGATCGCTCAACTGCATCCGGCCGTAATCGTTGTTGGAGATACCGATAAAGACGCCAACCTGGCTTCCTGCCAGGCGCTCTCGCACCTGCCCGCCATCTTCGAGCGCTTCCCAGGCAACCTCCAGCAACAGGCGTTGCTGCGGATCCATCCGCGCGGCTTCGCGCGGCGAGACGCCGAAGAAATGCGCATCGAACCTGTCCACCTGGTCGAGGAAACCGCCCCATCGAGTGCTTATCTTGCCGGGAGCTTGCGGATCGGGATCGTAAAAAGCGTCGAGGTCGAACCGGTCCGCGGGAACTTCCGTGATGGCATCGACGCCGTCGCGCAACAGTTGCCGGAAAGCGACCGGGTCATTGGCGCCGGGAAAGCGGCAACCGATGCCGATGATCGCGATGGGCTCGGCTTGTGTTGCCGGGTCGCAGGCGATAGCCGTCGACGATTGTTCGAGGGATGATCGCTCAGGTGACCATGCAGATGGCCGTCCAGATGGCCGTGACAGGTCCGGAGGATCCGCCAAATGCCGCGCGAGAGCCTCGATGGTGGGACACTCATATGCCAGCTCGGGGGAAAGCTGGCGTCCCAGCCACTCTCCGAGTTCACCCGAGAGGCTTACCAGCTCCGTCGATCCCAGGCCGTAGCTGGCGAACGGTTCGCGAGTGTCGATCTCTGAAGGCTCGATCGCGAGCAGAGTTGAAAGGCGCGAAACCAGCCAGGCGCTGATGACTTCGGCCGGCGGAGAGTCCGAATTTCGCCGTTCGACACGTTGGTGTGGATCCGCGAGGCTCCGTAGGTCAGCGTTAGTGGAATTCCCGGCCATCGGTCACCTTCACAGCTGGCCCAGCGCGTCATTGAGAAAACTGGCCTTGCAGATCCGGCGCTGAACCTTGCCGCTGGGAGTCCTCGCGATGCTACCGGCACGAAGCAGGACGACCGCGTGGACTCGCATATCGTGTTCTTCCGCCACTGCCCGGCGAATTGCCCGCACCACCGCGTCGACGTCGAGCGGCGGCCGGCCGTCGGCAGGCGCGCGCGCTCCCATGCCTTGCGCGTTTCGGCCGTCATGCAGAGCCGACTGGTAGCGACGATCAACTTCGGCGGCGACAATCAGACGCTCTTGCGGACGCTCTTCGTTCAAGTCAACCGAAAACGCCGCACAACATCCCGGCCTCATCGCCGGATGGCTCTGTTCCACGGTCGATTCGATGTCCTGTGGGTAGACGTTGCGGCCGTCGATGATTATCAGGTCTTTCAAGCGGCCGGTGACGAAGAGCTCGCCGTCTCTCAGAAATCCCAAGTCGCCGGTCCGTAGAAAGGGGCCAGCACCCGCGCCTGCCAGACCAGCATGGAAAGTTCGATCGGTCTCCTCGCGGCGGTTCCAATAGCCATGAGCGATGGTCGGGCCGGAAACCCAGATCTCCCCCACGGCCTCGGGGACACAGGGAGTCGAGGTTTCCGGATCGACGATGACAATTCGCGTCCCAGGCATCGCGTGGCCACATCCCACCAGCGTCCGCGCGTTCCGTTGCCCTTCGGAGATCTCCACAATACGGTTGCGTTCAAGCGCTATCGTCTCCGCCGTGCAGAGGACCGGCTCCTCGTGCAAACGTCCGCCGGAAACAATGAGCGTCGCTTCGGCGAGTCCGTAGCAGGGATAGAAAAATCGCGGACGGAAGCCACAGGAGGCGAAGGTAGCGGTAAACCGTCTGAGAGTGTCCGCGCGGACCGGCTCAGCGCCATTGTAAGCCGCATACCAACTGCTGAGGTCCAACGCTTCGCGCTGCTCCGGGGTAGTTCTGCGAATGCATAGTTCATAGGCGAAGTTTGGTCCGCCACTGACGGCGGCTCGGTAGCGCGAAATAGCCTGCAGCCAACGCAACGGCCGCTGGAGAAATGACTGCGGAGACATCAGATAGCACCGACGTCCCTCGAGCAGCGGTTGGATGATTCCGTTGGTCAGCCCCATATCATGGAAGGCCGGCAGCCAGGTCACGGACACCGTGTCCGAGGTGACCTCGAAGGCGCCCTGGACATTCGAGGAATTGCGAATGAGATTCCGATGGCTGACCATCACGCCTCGCGGCGAGGTGGTGGAGCCCGACGTATATTGGAGCAACGCCAGGCTGTTGCCAGTCACGGCGGGGTCCTGCCAGTCACCGGCCAGGCTTGGGGCCACCTTATCGCTGGCCAACCGGCGCATCGTCTGCAGTTCCGGAGTTTGGGCGAATAAACTCTCAACCCTGGAGAGGATTGACGACGTGGTGAGCACCATCGAGGGTTTCGCGTCGTTTGCGATCGTTCGGAGCCTGAGAAGAGTCTTCTGTGGCTGCGCCAAATTTGGCGGAGGCACAGGCACGGCGATTGCCCCGGCGTACAGGCAGCCAAAAAAAGCAGCGATGAATTCGAGACCGGTCGGATAGAGCAGCAGGACGCGTTCGCCCTTCGCTCCATAAGTTTGTAACAGAGCGCCAATGGCGCGAGCTTGCCGATTGAGAGCTGCGAAAGTCAGCTGTTCACCCTCTGTCTCACCATCGAGCAGGTAGCTGTAGATGCGCTGCCCCGGATGGCGCAGCGCCCGCCAGCCGAGCGCTTCGACGAGCGTGGAAAACTCGATCTCGGAAACCGCGGAGCCGCTATTTATCTGTGCCGCTTTCGTCTGAAGAACCCTTCTTCCAAGGAGTTGCGCGTCACGTGTGCCAGAGCTTCATAGCCCACGCTTATTCTGTTCCTTGCGGAACTAAT
The DNA here is from genome assembly GCA_035493515.1 of Binataceae bacterium (SeqCode). Classification (GTDB taxonomy): domain Bacteria; phylum Desulfobacterota; class Binatia; order Binatales; family Binataceae; genus JAKAVN01. Next base: position 20,472 of record DATJID010000006.1, read on the forward strand.
CGCCACCGAAGAAGTGGATGGACGGATTCCCCTGACATCAACGTCTTCCAACTCGCACAAGCCGGGGAAATTCGGCAGTTGGCGCGAGTTCTGGAAATTCGGTTAACGGCCGCACGGAGGGCCGTGCGGCCAGCGCCTCGCGTGGTAGAACGACTTTACACTCGGGCATACGGAATCAGAAGGTGACAAACCACGAGAAGGGGCCGAATTTGTTCCACAAAGAACAATTGACCCAGTCAGAAGCGTCTGGCGACGCGATGTACGAGTCGGGGCGGTTCCGTACCGCATTAAACCGTCGCCGCGCAACACGATACTCTGTATCACATCTTTAAGCCGCTATGGTTGCGTGAAGTTTTCTGGAGAATGCTGGCTGTTCTCCAGATACGCAGGTGGAAATGGCGTCGCGCTGAGCTATGTATCAAACTCGATAGAGTGATGGGCCCATAGCCGTTGCAACGATCGACAAGGGATCCAATAGGCCATGAATCAGCCGTCCGACGCGCCGCATATCTCCGACGCTTCAACCGCCGAACTTCCGCCGCATGCGCCCATGCCTCCGCCCAACGCGGCTGCGGCGGCGCAAGCCGGCACGTGGGCGGGCCGACTGGAATCGATCTTCGTGCGCCGCCTGATGGTGGTCGGAGTGTTGGGCGTGATGGTGATGCTGGGGCTTTTCCTGTCGAACTACTCCAGTGAGAAGGCGAGCTATTACTGGTGCGCGATGTTCCCGATCTTCGGCGTCGCGTGCCTCGCGCATGAACTGGCCGCCGGACGGGCATACGAGGTGGCGCTATGGCGAATCCTGCTGCGCCAGGCGCTCCATTGGATCGGACCGATCGCGGCGGTAAAGATCCTGTTCATGCAGCACGCCCGGGGCCAGATGTCGACCGACGCGGTCGCGTTGGCGATCATTCTGCTGCTGGCGGTCACCTGTTTTCTCGCCGGAGTTCACTTCGACCGCAGTTTCTTTTGGGTCAGCGCGTTTCTCGCGGTGGCGGCGGTGATCGGCACCGAGGTCGAAACCTATCTCTGGTTCGCCGTGGTGCTGTTGCTGGTGGGATTCGCGATCGCGGTGCTCTCGGCGATACTGCTGCGCCGCGGGCCGAAAGCCCGCGCGGTGCCGGCGCCCCCGCCCAAGGAATCCGGCCTCAGCTAAGCGACCTGGCATCGCGAGCCGTCACCGCCGCGCTGGCGGCAGTGGCTTTTTGCACGAAGTATGCGGTGACCTTCCCGACCGTCAGCCCCTGGACGATGATCGAGAAAATAACCGTCGCGTAGGTCATCGCAATAATAATGTTGCGGTCGGGACTGGACGGCAGTGAGAGAGCAAGCGCGACCGAGATTCCCCCGCGCAAGCCGCCCCAGGTGAGGATGGAGATGGTCCCCGGAACCATCGGTCTGCTCAGGCGCACAATGGCCACTACGCCGGCCACACTAATCCATCGCGCCAATAAGGTGATCGATATCGCCAGCAAACCGGCCGCTATATACGACCAACGCAGTGGTATGACCAGTACCTCCAGCCCGATCAGCACGAAAAGGACCGCATTGAGCGTCTCATCGAGCAATTCCCAGAAGTTATCGAGATGCTCGCGCGTTTCAGCCGACATGGCGAAGGCGTGACCCTGATTACCAATCAGCAGTCCGGCCGCGACCACGGCAATCGGCGGGGAAATCGGCAGCATTTCGGCGAGCGCGTAGGAGCCCATCGCCAGCGCAAGGGTAAGCAGAATTTCGACTTCGTAATTGTCGATTCGCTTGAGCATCTGGTAAACGACGTAACCGGTGGCCAGCCCGAACAGCGCGCCGCCGGCGGCTTCTTCAAAAAAGAGCGTGACCACGTGAAGCGGCGACACCGCCACGTCACCGCCGGCGAGCTCCAGGATCACCAGAAAAACGACCACGCCTATGCCGTCGTTGAACAACGACTCTCCGGCGATCTGTGTTTCGAGGCTCTTTGGAGCGCGCGCGGTTTTCATGATTCCGATAACCGCAATCGGGTCTGTGGGCGAAACCAGAGCGCCGAACAACAAGGCGTTGAGCAAGGTCGCGTGGATGCCGATGAGCTGCAGAAGCAGGTAGGTCGCCAGGCCGACTACCAGAGTCGAAACCACGACGCTGACCGTCGCGAGCAGCACGACCGGGGCTTTTTCGTGCTTGAGGTCGTTAAGATTGAGCGACTGTGCGCCGGCGAACAGCATGAACGCGAGCATCCCGTGCAGCAACACCTGGTTGAAGTCGAGACCGTTCAGGATGTGCGCCGCCTGGTGCCGGGCGCCGGGAATGCCGAGCAGGCCGCCCCCCAGCAGAGCAAGCGAAATCGCGAGCGAGATCGCCATGACGCCGATTTTGGCCGGCATGCGGATGTATTGAAAATTAAGGTAGCTGAACAGCGCCGACAGCGTGATCAGGACGGTCGCGATCTGAAAGAAGTTCATCATAGAGGCCGCAGCGCGATTTATTTTTGACTCCGGCGAGCGCAAGGCGCGGTTGAAGGAGCCTCAGGTTTCAATCTAGCGTGCAGCGGTAAAGATAAAACCGCCGCTCGTTGAAATTTGCCGCGCAGAGGTTCTGCCCCTCGGCGGACGGGGGTCGCGACGCAATACTGACATGGAAGGGCTCAGCGCGGCGGCGCGCGTCCCTTGCGGAGCGCGCGCCGCCGTTCTTGATCAGTAGTGCCTCCGCTCGCCGTTCACCAAGACGGCGCGCGGTGCCGAGCGCCTAGGCGGTCGCGCCGAGCGCGTCGGCGTGCGCCACCGGCTCGGGCTTGCCCGAAGCGCCGAGCGGGGTCGAGCCCGGCTTGCGCTCGAACGGATCCTTCAAGTCGAGCTTCTTCGCGTGCTCGCGCAGCGGCGGAATGACTTCCTCGGCAATGAGTCTCATGCTCGTGCGCCGCGCTTCGGTCGGAATCGGCCCGTCGTTCTGCCAGAACGCAAAGATGCCGGGCCGCAAGACGTCGAGGATGTGCTTGAGCTTGGGAATTACCGACTTCGGGGTACCGACGATGATCTGATTGTTCTTCTGCGCACCCTCGTAGCCGGCGTAGACCGCCTTGCGCAGACCCTCGACATCGACCTCGCCCTCCAGCGACTGAAACAGGGCGGGGCCGTTGGGATTGTTTGGATCGCTGAACTGCCGCGCCATCCGCCGCGTAGCATCCTTGGTGAGATAGCCCGGCGGGAACATCCACTCGCCGCGCGCGAAATGCGAGAGCCCGCCGCCATAGAGGTCCATCTTGCCCAGCTCCTGCGCCTTCTCCTCGGTCTCGGCGACGAAGACCTTCTGCAGGTAGCCGAAATTCTCGGTGCCAGCCTGGTAGCCTTCCTTGGCTGCGGCCTGGGTGTACAGGTTCCACATCTCGACCGTCGGCTCTAGGTAGGTCGCCAGCGCGAGGTACGGATACCTGTGCTTGGCACACCACAGCAGAGTCTCGGGGCTGACCAGTCCGGGGATCCAGATTGGCGGATGGGGCTTCTGGATCGGCAGCACCCACGGATTCACAAAGCGATAGTGGAAATGTTTGCCCTCCCAGCGAAACGGACCGGGACGCGTCCAGGCGGCGATTACCAGGTCGTGCGCCTCGTTGAAGTATTCGCGGTTGTAAGCCGGGTTGGCGTTGTTGGCGAGCTGCTCGCTGCCTGCGCCGCGCACCCATCCGGGCACCAGGCGCCCGCCGGAGATCATGTCGATCATCGCGAGCTCTTCGGCCAGGCGCAGTGGGTTGGCAACCACCGGCAACGGATTGCCGAGCAGCACGATGCGGACTTTCTTGGTGATGCGCGCGAGGATCGAGGCTTCCATGTCCATCACTGCGCCCATGCAAAACGGCGTCCCATGATGCTCGTTGAGCATCACGCCGTCGAAGCCGAGTTCCTCGGCTATCACCTTGTCGTCGAGATACTCGTTGAGAAGCTTCGCGCCCTTGGCTGGATCGAAAAAGCGGTTGGGCACCCCGAAGAAGCTCTGGATTTTCAGAACCTCGTCTTCGGGAACGTGAAGATACGGCCGTTCAGTGAAATACATTATGTGCATATCAAGCCCTCCGTTGCCGTCTTATGAGCTTTGTGCTGCGCGCTGCATTTCCTGATTGCAGTTCTATCTCGAGACGCGATCGCCGCTTGCGCGGCTCACCCGCCGCTGCATTGTTATGCCCCCAGTCCATCCATCGAACCCACATATTCCGGCTTGCCCGTCGGCCCCAGGGGCGTCGCGCCGGGCGGGCGCTCGAACGGACCCGCGAGACCCAGTTCCCTGCCGATCTCGCGCAGTTGCGGGATGACCTCGGTGCCCAGCAGTTTCAGACAGATCATCCGATCCTTGGCCGGCGCCGGGCCGTCGAGCCAGAACGAAAAGATTCCCGGCCGCAGCACCGTGAGCACTTTCCTTAGTTTGGGAATCACCGACTTGGGCGTCCCCGTGATCATTTGCAGGGTGTCCTTCGATCCGTCGTAGGCCGCATGGATCGTTTTGCGCAGCGCGTTCAAGTCCTCGGTGTGATCCTGCGAGACGAACGAGAGGCCCGGCGTATTGGGATTGGCGAATAGGGTCGAAAGGCGGCGGGTCGCGGCCTTGGAATTGTAGCCCGGCGGAAACATCCACTCGGGCCGCGCGAAATGCGAGAACCCGCCGCCAAAAAGAAAGTGCCGGCCCATCTCGTCGGCCTTCTCCTCGGTCTCGTGCACGAAGATCGGCTGCAGGTAGCCGAAATTCTCCGGCCCCGCCTGATAGCCCATCTCCGCCGCGCGGTCGGCGTACATCCGCCACATTTCGAGCGTCGGCTCGAGCATCGTGGCCAGCGCCACGTACGGGTATCGATGCTCGGCGCACCATCGTACCGTCTCGGGGCTGATGAGGCCGGGAATCCAGATTGGCGGATGCGGCTTTTGCAGCGGCAGCACCCACGGATTCACGAAACGGAAATTGAAGTGCTTGCCTTCCCATCGGAACGGACCGGGCCGGGTCCAGGCCGCAATCACCAGGTCGTGGGCTTCCTCGAAATATTCGCGATTGTAGGCCGGGTTGGCATTGTTGGCGAGTTGCTCGCTGCCCGCACCGCGGACCCATCCCGGCACCAGCCGCCCGCCGGAGATCATGTCGATCATCGCCAGCTCCTCGGCCAGGCGCACCGGATTGGCGGCCACCGGCAGCGGATTGCCGAGCAGCACGATTTTGACTTTCCTGGTGCACCTGGCGAGCACTGCCGCCTCGACATCCATCACCGCGCCCATGCAGAACGGGGTGCCGTGATGCTCGTTGAGCATGACGCCGTCGAACGTGCCGAGCTCGTCGGAATAGATCTTCTCGTCCAGATACTGGTTAAGGAGCTGCGCGCCTTTTTGCGGATCGAAGAACTTGTTCGACACGCCGAAGAAACTGCGCAGCTTGAGCACCTCGTCTTCGGGCACGTGGTGATATGCCCGCTCGGTAAACCACATTATGTGCATCGAACTGCTCCGGACCCTCAGCCCAGGAACGCGCGCACCTGCTTTAAAAATTCCGCCGGCTGCTCGGCTCCGGGATAGTGCCCGCAATTGTCGATCGTCACGACCTTCGAACCCTTGATCGAGCGCTGATAAACTTCGGCCGCGCTAAGCGGCACCGTCGGGTCCTGCTTGCCCCACAGCAGCAGCGTCGGCAACCCGTCGATACCTTCGAGCAGATGCGGCAGGCTCGGATTGAACATGTACGGCTCCCACGCGAGCCGCGCCGTCTCGGCACGCGCCTCTTCCCAAGCCTCGTATTGCTCGGGCGTCTGCTCGCCGCCGAACAGCTTGGTAAAATCCGGGCTCTGCGGATCCGCCGCGCCGCGAGTCAGGTAGACGCGCGCGGTCACCGTGAACATGTCCATGATCTCGCCCTGAGGTGGGCGCACGCCGACGGGCGCGACCAGGATCATCTTGCTGAACTGAGCCGGATTGGCCGCCGCCATCTCGGCCGCGATCCATCCGCCCAGCGAATGGCCAAGCACGTCCACCGGCCCCAGCTTCTGCTCACGCACGTAGCGCTGATAGAAGCCGGCCAGGTCGCGGATGCTCGAGATCCAATCGGCCATCGCGGTCTTTCCGAAGCCCGGATGAATCGGCGCGATTAGCGTGCGCTCCTTGGCCAGCGCCGAGTTCCACGGGGTCCACCCGGGCCATCCCAACTCGCCATGCAGGAGCAGGAGCGGCTTGCCCTTGCCGCCCTTGATGGTCACCAGTTCCGTGTCCCCGACGCGGACCTTTTCTTCAGTCCATTCCTTGTCTGCCATTGAGACTTTCTCCAGGTTGTATTCGTGGCGTCCTTGCGGGCCCGTCGATGTCCCCCAAAAACGGTCCGCCCGTGCAAAACCAGATCCGATTCCAATTCAGCTTTAGTACAGTGCCTTGCCATTTGCCACCGGATTTCCCGGTCGTTGCGCCGGCTTGGGCTCCGGACAGGCGTGCCACGGCCCCGCGATACCGCCGCGCCAGGCAGCCAGCCTGCCAGTAGACGCTCTACAATGAGGCATGAGCGAAAGCTATACTCACAGGGCGCGGATTACCTGATATATGGGTTGTAGCGGATGACGGGGCGGGAAATTTGGGGCTGACGATGGACGACCTGGCGCGGGCTCGCGAACGGATGGTGCTCGAGCAACTCGAGCGCCGCGGCATCCGGGACGCGCGCGTGCTGGCCGCGATGCGCATGGTTGAACGCGATCGCTTCATCCCCCAGGAATACGCCGCACAAGCCTACGACGATGAACCGCTGCCCATCGGCGCGGAGCAGACCATCTCGCAACCCTATATGGTCGCCCTGATGTGCGAGGTCGCCCAACTGACCGGCGACGAGCGCGTGCTCGAAGTCGGCACCGGCTCTGGCTATGCCGCAGCGGTGCTCGCGCGTCTCGCGGCCACGGTCTATTCGATGGAATGTCTGCCGCAATTTTACGAGCGGGCACGCGCGCGGCTTGAGGCTCTCGCGATCGCAAACGTCCATTTGAGCCTCGGCGACGGATCGGAGGGATGGCCCGAGCAGGCGCCGTTCGACGCGATCGTCGTGACAGCCGCAATGCCCGGCATCGCGCGTCCCTTGCTCGAGCAGCTCAAGCCCGGCGGACGGCTGGTGGCGCCGATCGGCGATGACGACCTGCAAACCCTGGTGCGCATCAGCCGGCGCGGCGACGCCTGGAGCGAGGAATATTTCGGCGAATGCCGGTTCGTCAAGATGACCGGCCGCCACGGATTCAAGACCGAATGACTCACGCGGCCATTCGCCCCCAGCGCGCGTTCGCAGAGCGGCAGCAGTAGCAAACGGCAACGGTGGCGCGGTGGTGGAAGAGGACGTGCGGTGCAAGAGGACGCGGGCGAGAGCAAGTTCGATTTAGCGGCGCATCCGCCCGTGGCGTCGATCGTGACGGCTGGCCCGGCGCTCGCCGTCGCCGCTATCATGACGGTCATGATGGCGATCGTCGCAGGCTCGGGATGCTCGGCGTCGGGCCGGTCCAATCAGCCGCTCACGCCGTATCGCAGAGGTTCGCAGCCGGTCGAGCACGTCGTGCGCCGCGGCGAAACCGTCTATCACATCGCCCACGTCTATGGCGTCAGTGTTCAGAGCCTGCTCGAAGCCAACCATTTGAGCGACTCGCGCGATCTCCGCGCGGGCCAGAGCCTGCTGATTCCCGGCTCCTACACCTACGCCTCACTCGGCGGCGCCGAGAGCGGCTTGGGCGCGATGTGGAACGTGCCGCGCGCCTCGCGGCAGTTCGCGTGGCCGGTATGGTCGGGCACGGTGACCTCGGGCTTCGGAATCCGCCACGGCACGATGCATGACGGGGTGGACATCGCGGCGCCGCTCGGCACCGCGGTGCGCGCCGCTGACTCCGGCACCGTGGTCTTCGTGGGAAAGCTCAACGGCTACGGCAACACGGTTATCATCCGTCATTCCGACAACTACGTGACGGTCTACGGGCATAACTCGCGCGTGCTGGTAAGCGAGGGCACGTCGGTCGCGCGCGGCCAGAACATCGCGGAGGTCGGGACCAGCGGACGAACCACCGGCCCCAATCTCCACTTCGAGGTGCGCTACGACAACCACGCATACAATCCGCTGAGTTATCTTGCGCCGCCGGGTCCGTCGCCTTCCGAAAGCTTTGCCCGCAACGGCCCCTCCTAGTATCTTAGCCGGACCCTGGCGCGGCGATGCGCGGGGCACACAAACGACAAATGATGGAATTGAACGAACTGCGAGCACTCGTGCGTGACGTCCCGGACTTTCCCAAGCCGGGAATTCTGTTCCGCGACATAACTCCCCTGATCGGCCACGCGCGCGCCTTCGCCGCGCTGGTCGACATGATGGCGGCGCCCTTTTTGGGCAAGGTCGACACCGTGCTCGGAATCGAGTCGCGCGGCTTCATCATCGGCGCGCCGGTCGCTTACCGCCTCGGCGTGGGACTGACGATCGCGCGCAAGCCGGGCAAGCTGCCCTTCCACACGATCGGCGAAACCTATGATCTGGAGTACGGCAGCGCCGGTCTGGAGGTCCATGAGGATGGGATGGTCCGCGGCGCGCGCGTGCTGATCGTGGACGATCTGCTGGCGACCGGCGGCACCGCGGTGGCGACGATTAACCTTGCGCAAAAATTGCAGGCCTCCATTGTGAGTTGCGCTTTCGTGATCGAACTCGCGGCGCTGGGCGGCCGCAAGCGAATCGAGCCCGTCCAATGCTTCTCGCTTATCCAGTATGATTGAAGTCATCCGGACCTTCGGGGCGGCGCGGCCGCTTCGATAGCGATTGTTCCGGCGTGACTTCTAACGCCTGCCGGCGGACGTGCTGATTCTGTGCACCTGGACGAGATGCAGAAGACGGTCACCGCGGATCGAAACCGCCTCCTGATCGTGCTCGCAGTGACGGCGCTCTATTGCGGCGCCGAATTCATCGGCGGGTACTATTCGAACAGTCTCGCGCTGATTTCCGACGCGGTCCACGTGCTGACCGATATCGCGGCGCTCTGTCTCGCCTTGCTCACGCTTTGGATCTCGACCCGTCCGGCGAGCGGCGACAAGACCTATGGCTACCTGCGCGCCGAAATTCTCGGCGCACTCGCCAATGGCGTATTCCTGTGGCTGCTGGTTATCTTCATCTGGGTCGAAGCCATCGAGCGCCTGCGCTATCCCCATCCCGTCGCGGGGCTCGCCGTAATCGCGATCGCCACGGCCGGTCTGGGCGTTAACGCCTTTTCGGCCTGGATTACGCATTCCGCCGGAGCCGCCGGCGAACAGGGCCGTCCCGGGATCGCGGTACGCGCGGTGTTTGTTCACGTCATCTCCGACCTGATCGGCACCTTCGGCGTGATGCTGTCGGGTGGCCTGGTATACGTCTTCGGATGGAGTCAGGCGGACGCGCTGGTGAGCCTTCTGATCGGGGCGCTGGTGCTCTACAGCTCGTGGGGCCTGGTGCGGGAGGGCGTCGACATCCTGATGGAATCGGTGCCCGCGCATATCGACCTCGAAGAGCTACGCCACGATTTGCTCGCGGTCCGCGATACCGAGGAAGTCCACGACCTCCACGTCTGGTGCCTGGCGAGCCGCCAGTTCGCGCTCTCGGCGCATGCGGTGGTCGCGCGCGAGGCTGACCAGGACCGCGTGCTGTCGGAAATGTCGGCGATGCTCGAGCGGAAGTTCAACATCCGGCACATGACGGTGCAGCTCGAGCGCGACAGCCGCCGTGCCAGCGAACCCGAGCATTTCTGAATCGTGCGGGTGAGGAGTTTCACTAGAAGCTTCACGAAAAGCTTTCAATCGAGAGCTCTGCCCTGGTCTGGGATGTCAGTCCCATGCAAATCGAACGGGCTACGGGTTTAACTCGTCGAGCAGCGCCTGGGCGTCTTTGAGATCGGCGGTGCCGAAGCCCTCGGTGAACCAGCCGTAGATTTCGGCGAGCATTGCGCGCGCCTCATCGCGCCGACCCTGCTTCGCAAGCAGCCGGGCAAGGCTCGTCGTGGCGCGCAGCTCAAATGATTTGGCGCTCTGCTTCCGCGCAATCTCAATCGCGCGCCGAAAGCAGCTCTGAGCTTCCGCGCCATTGGAACTATTCTGCTTTAGCAGCAACTCGCCTTTGAGCCGATGCATTTCTGGCTCGTAGTGACGAATTTCATGTTCATCCGCTGCGGCCTTTGCTTCCGTCACCGCATCTACCCCCTCCCCGAGGCAGCCTGCGCCCCTGCACGCATCGGCCAGCAGGCAAAGAGCATGCGGTAGCAACGTTCCATTACCCATCGCGCGAAACGCGGCCAGCCCCTCCTGTATTTGCGCGATCCCCTCTTCGGTTTCCCCTTTCTCTGCCTTTGCCCAGCCGCGCGTGATGTTCGCTTGAGCCATCCAGTGGGGAAACCCGTGCTCAGCAGAAAGTGAAATCAAACGCTCAGCAATCTCCTGAGCTGCGCACGGTTCCCGCCGATATTGGTGGAGGTAGCCGACAAGACCCTGTGCAAAAGCCAGACTGAGGGGATGGGATAGCGCTCGAGCTAACGCGACCGCTTCATCGCCCTTCTTGAGAGCCTGGTCCGGGTAGCCGAGGGTCCACAGAGTCAAGGCCATGTACGAGAGGCAATTTACCCCTGTATCATGGCCAATAGCCATCGACCGTTCGCGATCATAGCGGAAGATAGCCATTTCGAGATGGTCTTTGGCGAGAAGCCATTCTCCCATCGACATTGAAGTGTCTCCCAGAGCCAGATGCGCGTACAGCAATGGCGTTGGATCCGGTGCGCTCTGCGCTCGGCGCAGAAGCTCTTCGGCAAGTTCATAGGCCTCCCGTAATTCACCTCGTAAGTAATAGACCGACCACAGTCCAAGCAAGGCCGCGAACAGCTCCGCAGCGTCACCCAGCCGTTCACAAAGTTCCCGCGCGCGAAAGTATGCTCGCTCCACTTCGGGCGCAGACCAGCCTTTAACGGCACTTAATGCTGGACCCAGTACGAGCTGCATCTGCAATTCTCGCTGCGCGCGCTCGGAGCCGTCAGGGAGCCTTGGAAGTAGGCCTATCGCCTCCTTTAAACTACCGATCGCGGCAGTATGCGCGGAGCGCTGTAGAGCCTGCTTTCCCGCACGCCCCAGATATTCGACCGCCTTGACGTTGTCGCTGCGGCTGAAATGATGCGCCAATTCGCCCAGATGATCGTCCAACTGCTCCGCGAACATCGACTCCAGTGCCTGTCCGACGCGCTGGTGCAGGAGTTTGCGGCGTCCAATCAGCAGCGAGTTGTAGGCGACTTCCTGGGTAAGCGCGTGCTTGAAGACGTACTCCGGTTCGGTGAGCGCCGGATGCTCGTAAATGAACTCGGCCGCGCGCAAATCCGCCAGCATGCGCTCCAGTTGCGCGTCCGACTTGCCCGCAACTTTCTTGATCAGACTCAGCGGCGACTTCCGGCCGATGACCGCGAGCGTCTGGAGCAGTTCCTTCTGCTCAATCGGCAGCCGGTCGATGCGCGAAGCGAGCATCGCCTGCACGGTGACCGGCAGACGCGCCTGCGAAAAAGGGCGCACCAATTTCACCGCCCCATTGCGTACAAGGACGCCCTGCTCGAACAGCGACTGCACCATCTCTTCGATGAAGAACGGGTTGCCTTCAGTGCGCTCGATCACCAGACGCTTAAGTGCTTCGAGTTCCGCCCCTTCACCGAGCAGCCCCGCCAGCATCGCAATGGCGTTTTCGTCACCCAGGGAATCTAACCTGAGCTGCAGGTAATGGCTTCTGCCCGACCATTCGTGGCGATACTCAGGGCGGTAGTTGACGAGCAGCAGCAGGCGCGCCCCGGCGACGGCGTCAACGAGCAAGTCGAGTACCGCCTGGGTCTCCGGGTCGATCCAGTGCAGATCCTCGAAGATCATCACCAGCGGCTGCCTGAGGCTCTCACTGATGATGATGCGCTTGAGCGCCTCCAACGTACGCCGGCGTCGTACCTGAGCGTCCATCATTGCCAGCAGCGCACCTGCTCCTGCGATACCCAGCAGGCTAAGAATGTAAGGCGGCGTTTCCGCGAGCGCCGGGTCGAGACCACGCACTTTGGTCTCGACCTTCGCCGACCGGCGGCTATCGTCATCCTCGTCGGCTATCTCGAAATAGCGCTTCAGCAATTCGAGCACCGGCAACCAGGCCGACGCCTTGCCGTGCGACACCGAATAGGCCTCCAGCAACCTGCAGTCCGACGGCAATGTCGCCTTGAACTCGTACATCAGACGCGACTTGCCAGCGCCCGCCTCGCCGACCGCCGCAACGATCTGCCCATGGCCAATCCTGGCCTGATCCAGCGCGCCGGCCATCACCGCCATCTCACGCTCGCGTCCGACGAACCGCGTGAGCCCGCGCAGCGCCGCCAACTCGAAGTGACTGCGCAGCGGCCCGGCGCTTACCACCTCGTACACGTTGATCGGCTCGCTCAGACCTTTGACCTCCGTTCGGCCCAGGTCGCGGAAGGTGAAATATCCTTCGCACAGTCGCTGCGTCGCCTCACTGGCCGCAATCGAACCGGCTGGCGCCGCGGTCTGCATCCGCGCCGCCAGATTGGTCACATGACCGACCGGCGTGTACTCGGTATGCCCGCCAACTTGTATCGAGCGCACCACCACCTCGCCCGTGTTCACCCCGATTCGCGCCTCGACGGGAATCTTGCCCGCCGCGCGCAGGCGGTCGGCGTAGCGACGCAACTCCTCCTGCATCGCGAGCGCCGCGTGCAGTGCGCGCTGCGGATGGTCCTCGTGTGCGACGGGCGCCCCGAACAGCGCGAAAATTCCGTCGCCGGTCGATTGCGCGACGTAGCCGCCGTAGCGATGCACCGCCGCCATCATAAGCTGCAGCACAGGGTCGACGATCGCGCGCGCGTCCTCGGGATCCAGGTCGCGCATCAGCTCCGTCGATCCCTTGATGTCGGCGAACAGCGCGGTGACGGTCTTGCGTTCACCTTCGGGTACGTCGTGAGATTCGGCCGGCGCGCCCAGAGCGATAGAGTCCTTTTCAGGTCGTGCCGGTTGAGCCGCTCCAGAAGAACTCGCCGCAACAGGGACGGCTCCGAGCGCGGCGGCACATTCGATACAAAACTTTGCGCCCGCCCTGTTTGAGGTCCCACACGAGGGGCAGCGCAGCGCTAATAGCTCTGCGCACCCGTCGCAGAACTTCGCCCCGTCGGGATTTTCTGAGCCGCACTTAAAGCAGCGCATCGAATCACCCGAAGACCAGACGACTGGCCCATCTTGTATCACTCAGCGCAGGTAAGAGGCAGGTGGTTTAATCAGCCGTTCTTGCGCCATCTGCCAGATGCTCGATGAGGTCCAGGGCGACCGGACGCCATCGTGCGATGCGTAAATCCGCGCCATCCGGCTCCTTTTTCAGAATGTGAATCGATCCGAGATCGATGTGCGGCTCAAATACGCCCGTCAACTGGCGCACCACCGCGCGAATCACGCCACGATGCGCGACCAGCAGCGCGTTCGCACCGGCACGTCCGCTCGCATGCGCGTCGTGCCACACCCCAAGCATTCGCGCGGTCCCGCGCGCCACGCGCGCCGCGAACCCCGCCCTACTCTCGCCTTCGGGATAGACGAAGTCCGACGCCAGCCGGTTGGCATTCCAGCGCCGGAACTCCTGGGGATAGCGCTCGGCGATCTCACCCGCCGTCAAGCCCTCGAACAGCCCGAAGTCGACTTCGGCCAACTCCTCGATCGTAATCGCCGCCGCGTCCTCGCCCGCGATGATCCGTGCACCCTCAGCCGCGCGAACGAGCGGGCTGGTGAAGACCGGGGAGAAGCCGTCCGCCCCGTCGCGCGCCATAAGCCATTCGCGCGCCGCACGCATCTGGCGGCGGCCCAACTCGGACAGTGCGACATCGGTGCGGCCATAGTAACGGATGCTGGAGTTGCCGACGGTCTCGCCGTGGCGCACCAGCACCAACCGCGCCGGCCGGGTCATCGCGTCAGGGCTTCACTGGTGCGGCGTTGTCGAGCGGATTGAGCACCAGGCCGGTCAACAGCTTGGGATAGAAGTAGGTCGATTTCTCGGGCATCACAGCGCCCGCATCGCTGACCGCCTCGACGTCGCCGATCGCCGGCGGATTCATCAGGAAGGCGCCACTGGCGCCGCCCGGCCTGACGCTTCCAAGCGCGGCGAGCGCGTCGATGGTGTATTCGATAAGGCCGCCCGCCTTTACCTGCTCGGGCGTGATCTCGAAGATTCGCTCCAACACCAACGCATGCAGCACACTTACGTCGAGCCGCTGCACGACCGGTGGGGCCCCCGGCATCGCGTCCGCCAGCGCGCGCGAATCCTTGAGCCGCAGGAGCCGCAACTTGACCCGATCGCCACCAAGCGCGACCGCGATCGCGCCCTGCCCCGCCTGCACCAGCGCCGCGCGCATTGCATCCGAGCTGCTGAACTCATCGACCTCGAACAGCGGCGCCACCCGCGAGTCGAACGACGCTATCGTCTCGGGGTCGAGCCGCCGCGCCACGCGATACGTCGGCAGGATCACCAGCCCCGGATCGTCGCACGCGACCAGCGTCATCATCGTGTAGTCATAGGGCCGCGAAGCTTCTGGATCGCGCTCGGCGGCGCGCCGGCGGCGGCGATATTCGAGCGCGGTTTCGTAGCGATGGTGTCCGTCGGCGATGAAGATGCGCGGGCTTTCGAGTTCGTCCTGAATTGCCGCGATCGCGGCTTCGTCTTCGACCAGGCGCAATTGGTTGCGGATGCCCAGGTCGTCGGTGACTTCCAGCAGAGGCTCGTGCGCCGCAAGCTCGGACGTGATCGCGGCGAGGGCCGGATGCTTGCCGGCGTAGAGGCCGAACACCGAGCTCACGTTGGTGTCCAGCGCGGTCAGCAGCTCTAGCCGGTCCTGTTTGGCGGCGGGGAAAGTCCGCTCGTGCGGCAGGATTCGCCCCGCGCTGAATTCCTCCAGCCGGATGCGCACGATGAGACCGTCGCGCCGGAGAAGGCGCCCCTCGATCTCGAAGAACTGCGAGTACAAATAAATGGCGGGCCGGACCGCGCGCTTGAGCATGCCGTCGCTGAGCCATTCGCCGAGCGTACGGGACGCCGACGCGTAGCGATCCGGATCGCGATTGAGTTCCAGACGGACGACATTGTAGAGACTGCGCGCGTAGAGGGCGTCCTGGCGCGCTCTGTCGATCAGGTCATATGGCGGCGCCACCAGGTTGCTGAGCACGCCGGCTCGCTCGGGATCGTAAAGCAGCCCCGCAAACGGTTCGATTCGGCGCGTCATCGGCATCGCTCAAGCCTCATTTCGATAAGCCGCCCTCAAGTGCGGCGGCCAACTGGCGCTCGGTCACCGCCCCCGGGCGCAGTATGCGTATCCCGCCGCGATCCAAGGCGACGACCGTACTCGGCGAGCCTCCGGTGAGCGCCCCATCCTCAACGAATACTTTAATTTTACCAGCGAACGCGCGTCGCGCCATTTCTATTTCCGAGGCCGGCGGCTCGCCGGCCAAATTGGCGCTGGTTGCGGTCAGCGGGCGTCGAAGTTCGGCCGCGAGCGCGCGGGCAATCGGATGTGACGAGACCCGCACGCCAACGCCGCCGTCGACGCCGACAAGCGGCGCGGGAATTTCCGCGCGCGCGGGCAGCACCAGGGTCAGAGGGCCCGGCCAGAACGCCTGGGCGAGGACGCGCGCCGGGGCTGGCACCTCGCGCGCGACCGTGAAGGCCATCGCCGTGTCGGCCGCAATCAGCGCTACCGGCTTGCCGGGCTCGCGGCCTTTGATCGCGAACAACCGGTCGAGGGCGCGTAATGAGAGCGCGTCCACGCCTAGCGCATAGAAGGTTTCCGTCGGGTAGACGATCGCCTCGCCCGCCGCCAGAGCCGCCAGCGCATCGGCGATGGCCACGGAATTCTTTTCAGCCATCACGACGCGTTCCAATCATAGCGGCATGCGTTCGAGCGCGCGGCGGGCGATATCGCGGCGCATCCGCATGCCGTCGAACTCGATCATCGCGGCCGCTTCATAGGATGCGGCAACGGCGCCGCGCAAATCGGCCGCCATCGCGGTAACGACCAACACGCGGCCACCGTCGGACACCAATCGCCCATCATGCGTCGCGGTCCCCGCATGAAAAACCTTCACCCGGGTCTTTTGCAGCGCCCATCGCACCTTTGCCTGCGACGGCTCGGCGCCGTCGATCCTTTCAAGTCCGCTTATCGCGACCCCCTTGCGATACTCGCCCGGATATCCGCCCGAGGCCAGCACCACCGCAGCCGCGGCGCGCGGCGAAAGCCTGATCTTCAGATTCTTCAGCCGGCCCTCGGCGCAGGCCAGCAGGGTTTCGGCGAGGTCGCCCTCGAAACGCATCATCAGCGGCTCGCATTCAGGATCGCCGAAGCGCACGTTGTATTCGAGCACCTTGATTCGATCGCCATCGACCATCAATCCGACGAACATCACGCCGCGAAACGGTGTGCCGCGCGCGCGCATCGCGGCGAGCGTCGGCGCGACCACCTCGTCCATCACGCGCGCCTCGAGCGCCGCGCCGAAATGCGGCACCGGCGTATATGCGCCCATCCCGCCGGTGTTGGGACCGCGGTCCCCGTCGAACGCAGCCTTGTGATCCTGCACCGAGCCGAGCGCGACCGCGCTTTCGCCGTCGCAGAGCGCAAAGAACGAAAGTTCCTCGCCCTCGAGCCGCTCTTCGATCACGACCCTCGCGCCCGCCGCGCCAAAGAGCCTGCGTTCCATCGCGTCGTCGATCGCGGTCAATGCGGACCCGGCGTCCTCGCAGACGGCCACGCCCTTGCCGAGCGCGAGACCGTCCGCCTTGACCACCATCGGGCCGCTGTGCGCGCGGACCCATCGGCGCGCCGCATCCGCCTGGTCGAAAACTTCGAAGCTCGCAGTCGGCACACCGGCCTCGCGCATCACGGCTTTGGCGAAGGCCTTGCTCGCCTCCAATTGCGCGGCGCCCCTGGTCGGGCCGAAAATTCTGAGTCCCGCGCGATCGAACTCATCGACGATTCCCGCGGCCAGCGGATCTTCGGGACCGACCACGGTAAGATCGATGGCCTCTTTGCGCACGAAGTCGGCCAGCCCGCCGAAATCGTTCTGCGCCACCGGAATTATCTTCGCAAGTTGCGCGATGCCCGGATTGCCGCCGGCGCAATAGAGCTTGCGCGCCGTCTCGCTCTGGTTCAGTCGCCAGAGCAATGCGTGCTCGCGGCCGCCCTTGCCGATAACCAGTACTTTCATCAGGCCACTTTCATCGAGCGGCAACCGTCAGGCAGCAACCGCCTGATAGGAGGCCGCCTGGCAGACGCGCTCCGGAATTCCATCCTAGTGTGCAGGCTTCAGTGCCGGAAGTGGCGCACTCCGGTAAAGACCATCGCGAGGCCGTGCGCGTCGGCGGCCGCGATGACATCGGAGTCGCGCATCGCACCGCCCGGTTGTGCAATCGCCGTGGCGCCAGCCTCAGCGGCGAGCGCCGGCCCGTCCGGGAAAGGAAACAGGGCCTCCGAGACCAGCACCGAATCTTTAAGTGACACTTTAAGCCGTGCCGCCTTTTCGCGCGCCGCGTACAACGGGTCGATTCGCGAGGTCGCTCCCCCGCCAACGGCCAGCGTTCGATCCTCGGTGACGAAGGCGATGGCGTTGGACTTGATGTGCTTGCAGACCCGGATGCCGAATTCCATCGCGCGGAGTTCCGCGGCGCTCGGCGCGCGCCGGGTCACGACCTTAGCCTCGCGTGGGTCTTCGAGACTGAGGTCGGGCGTCTGCACCAACAGGCCGCCGACGATGCGCTTGAGGTCGAGGTCCTCGCGCCGCACGGCCTCGGGATGGAACCGCATCACGCGCCGGTTCTTTTTCTTGCGCAGAAACTCAAGCACGCCCGGCGCGAAGGCGCTTCCGATCAAAACCTCGGTAAACAATTCGTCGACGGCCTCGGCGAACGGCAGGTCCCACGGGCGGTTGGCAATGATTATCCCGCCGAAGGGCGAGTCGGGGTCGGTCGCAAACGCTTTCTCCCAGGCCTCGAGCAGCGTCGCGCCTACGCCCACGCCGCACGGCGTGTTGTGCTTGAGGATCGCGACCACGGCGTCGCTGTAACCGGTGAAGTCGATCATCAGGTTGACCGCAGAGCTGATGTCGAAGACGTTGTTGAAGGAAAGCTCGCGCCCGTGAAGCTGTTCGGCGATTTCAAGGAAGCGCCCGTAAAGCGCGCCCACCTGATGCGGATTCTCGCCGTAGCGCAGCGTCTGCTCGCGCGGCAGCGAGAGGCTGAAGGTCTCGCCCAGTGGCTGACGCGCGCCGTCTTCGATCGCGCCGAGGTAGTTCGAGATCGCGCAGTCATAGGCGGTCACGTGCGCAAACGCCTTGCGCGCCAAACGCCATCGCGTTTCCCGCGAAAGCGTTCCCGCGCTCGCCGCAAGCTCCTCGGCGAGGGCCGCATAGTCCCCCGGATCGACAACCACCGCGACGTCGTTCCAGTTCTTGGCCGCCGCGCGCACCAGGGTCGGGCCGCCGATGTCAATATTCTCGATCGCGTCGTCGAGGCTCACGCCGGCGCGCGCGACCGTGCGTTCGAACGGGTAGAAGTTGACCACCACGAGATCGATCGGCTCGATCCCATGCGCGCGCATCTGGCGTTGATGATTTTCGTCGGCGCGCCGCGCCAGGATTCCGCCGTGAATCTTCGGATGGAGCGTCTTGACCCGTCCGTCGAGCATCTCGGGCGAACCCGTGAAGTTCTCGACTCCGCGCACCTTGACGCCGTCCGCTTCAAGCGCCGCCGCGGTGCCGCCGGTTGAAACGATCTCGATCCCGCGCGCCGCCAGCGCGCGCGCGAATTCGACCAGTCCCGCCTTGTCCGAGACGCCGAGCAGCGCCCGGGTGATTTTAACCGCGCCGCTTTCCATCTCAGGCCGCCCTGCGATATACGCGCGGCACGCGCTTGCCGACCGTACACAGCATCTCGTAGGAGATCGTCTGCGCCAGGCGCGCGATGTCGTTGACGCTGATCATCGCCTCGCCTGCGCCGCCCCACAGGATCGCTTCGTCGCCGATCGCCGCGCCCGGCACGTCGGTCAAGTCTACCATGGTGAGATCCATACAGACCGCGCCAACCACCGGCGCGCGCCGACCGCGAATCAACACCTCGCCGCCATGCTGAAGCCCGCGCCGATAGCCGTCGGCGTAGCCGACCGCGAGCACGCCTATCGCACTCGGTCGCGGGGTAACGAAGGTATGGCCATAACTGACGCCCACTCCCGCCGGCACGCGCTTGACCTGGACTACGCGGGTCTTGAAGGTCATCACGGGCCGCAATTCGACGCGCTCGCGCACGGCCGGCACCGGAGGCAATCCATAAATCGCAAGCCCGGGGCGCAACAGACTGTAGTGTGCGTCGGGCCGAAGGATGGAAGCCGCGGAATTGGCGACGTGGGCGACTCGTGGATCAATACCGGCCGCACGCAGCCGCGCCAGCGCGGCGTTAAACACTTCCAGTTGCCTGCCCGTCACGGGGCTTTGAGGATCGCCCGCATTGACCAGCAAGGTGCATACACCCTCGACCGCCAGCGACAGCGCGCGGCCCAGCTCGGCGACTACCTGCTCCAGCTCGCCAGGTAAGATCCCAAGGCGTGTCGCGCCGCTGTCGATCTTGAGATGAACGGGAAATTGCGCGCGCGCCTGCGCCTCCGCCGCGCGCCCCAGCGGCGCAATCAGCGCCACGTCGTACACAAACGGAGTGAGGTCGAGGCCGACGATGTCCTCCGCCTCATGGGCGAGAAAGCCGCCTAACAGATAGATGCGATCGCGCACGCCGGCCGCGCGCAGCTCACGCGCCTCGCATACGCGGGCAACGCCAAAGTGGCCGCAGCCCTCGTCGCGCAGCGCGCGTGTGACTTCGATCGCGCCGTGCCCATACGCGTCGGCCTTGACCACCGCCATTAGTTCGGCGCCACGGCCGGCCGCCTTGATCGCGCGATAGTTGGCGCCCAGCGCGCCCAGGTCGATCTCGGCCACGCTCGGTGGTGCGCTCACAATTTCCATCGATGGTTGAAAACCCGCCCCTTGGGATTATCTTTCCCGACGCGCTCGATGACACCAGGATGATACCGGTCCGACCGGTTTTTTGACACTCCCCCGCTCAAGTGATATTCACAGAATTGGCTGGGGGTGTGCGCGCACGAAGGGCGCACTGAGAACGAAACCCCTCGAACCTGATCCGGGTCATGCCGGCGTAGGGAAGCCGCGCTCCGCCCCTTGCCGCATGGCGGAACGATCGCGGTTCCGCCTAAAGCCGCTTGCCCGACATCGGGGAAGCGGCTTTTTCGATGTCTCCATCGTGCTTCGCAATTCAGCTCAACGGTGAAGAATATACGGTCGACGGCGACCCAAGCCTGCCCGCGCTACTCGAGCGGCTCAAGATGCGCCGCGGGCGGGTTGCGGTCGAAATCAACCAGGCCGTGGTACCGCGTGCGCAATACGACGCGGTCAGGCTCAACCCGGGCGACATCGTCGAGGTAATCAACTTCGTTGGAGGCGGCTAGACCACGCACGGAGCCGCGCGTGCGCGCCCAGGCCTCCGGCCGGTATATGATCGACAGATGGAACACGCCATGGAACATGATCATTTCGAACTTGCCGGCAAGGTCTTTCATTCGAGACTGATCGTCGGCACCGGCAAGTACCGCGACTTCGCCGAAACCCGCGCGGCGGTCGAAGCGAGCGGCGCGGAGATCGTCACGGTCGCCGTGCGCCGGGTCAACATATCCGATCGCAAAAGCGAGAATCTCCTCGACTACATCGACCCCAAGCGCTACCAGATACTTCCCAACACGGCTGGATGCTACACCGTCGAAGAGGCCGTTCGCACCTGCCGCCTGGCGCGCGAGGTCGGCGTGGGTGACCTGGTCAAGCTCGAAGTCATCGGCGATCAGAAGACGCTCTTTCCCGATGTCCCGGCGACAATCGAGGCCGCAAAAATCCTGGTCAAGGAAGGCTTCAAAGTGTTGCCCTACATTACCGACGATCCGGTTGCCTGTCTGCGACTGGCGGAGATCGGATGCGCGGCGGTGATGCCGCTGGCGGCGCCGATCGGTTCCGGAATGGGTATCCGCAACCCCTTCAACCTGCGCATCATCATCGAGCAGGCAAAGGTCCCGGTGATCGTGGACGCCGGAGTGGGCACCGCCTCCGACGCGGCCGAGGCGATGGAACTTGGCGCGGACGGATTGCTGATCAACTCGGCGATCGCGGGCGCCAAGGATCCGCTCGCGATGGCGCGGGCGATGAAACTCGCGATCGAAGCCGGAAGAATCGCCTATCTCGCCGGGCGCATCGAGCAGAAGCTCTACGCCACCGCCTCGAGCCCGCTGAGCGGCCTGATCCGCTAGCGTCCCGCGCACGAGCCGCCGTTGCGCGACAGCGACCGTCGTTGAATAGAACGCCCCGCCCGCCGGCTGACTTCCAACTCTACCTCATTAGCGACCGCCGCCTCGTCGCACCACGCGGTCTCGTTGAAGTCTGCGACGAAGTGCTGGGCGCGCTCGCGCGCGATCCGTCGGATATCCGCACCGCGCTGCAGCTCCGAGAAAAGGACCTCGGCGGCCGCGAGCTATATCAGCTCGCGACCGCGCTGCGCTCGATCTGTACTCGCTACGGCGCTTATCTGATCGTCAACGATCGAGCCGATGTCACTCTCGCCGCCGCGGCCGACGGCGTGCATCTGCCCGCCGACTCGATCGCGATCGCCGACGCACGGCGGCTTATGGGGCCGTCGCGTCTGGTCGGTGTATCGACTCACAGCCCTGCCGAGGCCGCGGACGCGACCGCCGCCGGCGCCGACTTCGCCGTCTTCGGGCCGGTGTGGCCGCCGCTCTCGAAGCCCGGCTATGGCCCGGCACGCGGCGCCGAAGAGCTCGCGGCCGCGTGCCGGGCCGCAGTCGGGATGCCGCTCTACGCGCTCGGCGGTATCACCGCCGAGCGCGTCGCGGCGCTGGGTGCGCCGCCCGGCGGGACGGCCGCCGCCGGTGCCGGCGGCCGTCCCGCCGGGGTCGCCGTCATCGGCGCCGTGTTCGGCGCTGATGATCCGGTGGCCGCGGCGCTGAGACTCGCGCGCGCCTTAAGGCGCG
>DATJID010000007.1:0-64123 GCA_035493515.1 Binataceae bacterium (SeqCode)
AAAGGTCGTCGCCCGGAGCGACGAACGCGAAGCGCGCGTTGGCGAACCGCAATTCGTCGCCGCGCTCAAGCGGCGTCGGCGCGGTCACGCGCCGTCCATTTATATAGGTGCCGTTGGTCGAGCCGAGATCAGCCACATGCCATCGGCCGCCGCGTCGCTCGAGCGCGGCATGGCGGCGCGAGGCGGTCGGCTCGTCCAGGAGCAGATCGTTGCCGGCCGCGGTCCCGACCGTGACGCGCGCTGAGCGCAATTCGAGAATCCGCGACGCGGCGGCTCCCAGAGCGACCAGCCGCAGCGTTTCAGATGGGTCGGGAGAGTTGGGGCCGGGCACGTCGGCGCGTTTTTCGCTCAACCCTAAAACTTCCAGTAGCGCGACAGGAAATATCGCGCGCGCTCGATTATAGGAATCACCCGCGCCCCGTCGTCGACGGGTGCGAGCGGCTCGTCGGCCTCGCGCCCCAGTTCCTCGATCACGCTACGTCCCGAATCCGCGAGCGCCTGGAGATCGTAGCCGCCCTCCAGCGCCACGGCCAGCCGCCCCCCGCAGCACTCGGCCGCCATCCGCTTGACGCGCCGCGCGAGCACGGCGAAGCCCCTCTCGGTAACCCGCATCCCGCCGAGCGGATCGCGAAAGTGCGCGTCGAAGCCCGACGAAACGAGGATGAATTCTGGCCGATATTGCCGGACCAGCGGCGCCAGCAGATCGTCGAAGATGCGCAGATACTCATTGTCGCCGAAAGTCGCCGGCATCGGCGCGTTGACGGTGTATCCGGCGCCGGTTCCATAACCGATTTCGTCGAGCGCGCCGGTGCCCGGGTAAAACGGATATTGATGGGTCGAAAAGTAGAGCACCTCGGGCGTGTCGTAAAAGATGTCCTGGATGCCATTGCCGTGATGGACGTCCCAATCGATCACCAGCACTCGTTTGAGCCCGCGATGCCGGGTCAGATAGCGCGCCGCGATCGCCACGTTGTTGAACAGGCAGAACCCCATCGCGCGCGTGGCGAGCGCATGATGGCCCGGCGGACGGACGATCGCGAACGCGTTGTCCGCCGCACCATCCATTACTGCTTCGGCCGCCGTCAGCACGCCGCCCGCCGCCAGCATCGCGGTTTGATAGGAGTCGGGGGAGGCGTGAGTGTCGGGGTCGAAATCATAACGCGGCATCGAGGCGCTGCGTTTGACCTCGGCCACGTAGGCGGGGTCGTGACACAGTTCGACCTCGGCGATGCTCGCCTCGCGCGGACTAAGCGCGAGTAGGGCGTCGCGATGGAGCTGTTCGGCCATCTCGATCATCACCGCCGCGCGTTCGGGGCGTTCGGGATGGCTGCGGCCGGCGAAATGCTTCAAAAAACGGCGGTCACTGATTAATGCGGTCCTGAGCATCGTTGACACTCCGAACTTCGATAACGATCATTAACTCAGACCCCGCGCCCTTGCGCTATGGGCCAAGACCTCGGCGGACGGAATATCCTTGGGAATTTTTGAAATAATCCTGTTCCTGATAATCGCCTTGATCGTGATCCCGCCCGACGATCTGCCTCAGGTGATGCGCGCCGTGGGCAAAGTAATGCGCGAGTTGCGCCTGGCGAGCAACACCGTGATGCGCGAAATCTCAGGCGCCATCGGCGACGAGCCGTTCAATATTTTGCCCCCGCGCTTCGACGACCCGCATCCGCCCGCCCCGCCCGCGACACCGATGCCGCCCGCGCCCGCTTTTCTCGCACCGGAGCCTCAACCGCAACCGCCGGCTGAAACCGTACCGCCGACCGAGGCCGTAGCACCACCCGCCACAGCCGAGGCATCGCCCATCGACAGCCACGTCACTGCGGAACTTCCGGCCCAACATCGGTCGACGGCAGAACTTCACCTGCCTGCCGAACATGAGGTGCCCGGACCATCAGCGACATCATCGCTGATTTCTTTCGTCCCGGAGCTCGAGGCGCGCCCGCCCACCGCAAGTATGTCGCCTGCCGAAACGGCCCCAGCGCCTCCCGCATCGGGTTCCGCGCCGGCCGCCGAGCCGCGGACTGGCGGGCAGCAGCCTCATGTGGTTACAGAACAGGCGGTGATGGCGCAGGCGACTTCAACCGAACCACCGCCGTCGGTGAGGGCCCAGCCGCCGGCTCGTCAACGCCGCCCCCGCAGTCCGAGGCAACCGAAGGTCCCCAAGGCCGCGGTGCCCCCGGACGACAACCAGTAACCCGCGCCGCGCCACGTGGCCATCCAGGAGTTTCCCGCCATTCCTCCCGCCGCGACGGAGGAGGTCCGCATGCCGCTGCTCGACCACGTGCGCGAGCTGCGCGGACGGCTGGTGCGGGCGGTGATCGCGATCGCGGTGGGATGCGCGCTCTCCTATATTTTCGCCGACCATCTTTTCGCCTGGCTGACGCTGCCCCTGCGCGAGGTCGGCGGAGGCAAGCTGCTGCTAATAGGCACCGGCGTGGGCGAGGCGTTTTTCACCAAGATCAAGGTCTCGCTGGTGGCCGGCGTGTTCCTTTCCAGTCCGGCGATATTTTACGAAGTGTGGAAGTTTATCGCGCCGGGCCTGTATGAGTCGGAGCGGCGGATGGCGCTGCCGTTCGTCGTCAGCTCGAGCCTGTTCTTCGCCCTGGGCGGCTACTTCTGCTGGGCGGTGGTGTTCAAGGTCGGCTACGCATTTTTCATCGCGCAGTACGCCTCGATCGGGGTTACGCCGACGATTCGTATCAGCGAATACCTGGCGTTCTCGGCCAAGCTGATGCTGGCGTTCGGGCTGACGTTCGAGATGCCGATTTTCGCGGTTTTCCTGACCCGGCTCGGACTCATCGACTACCGCATGATGCTGCAATATTTCCGCTACGCGGTGCTCGGCATCTTCGTGGTCTCGGCGGCGCTGACCCCGCCCGACATGGTTTCGATTTTCCTGCTCGCCATTCCGCTGCTGCTGCTCTACCTGCTGAGCGTGGGCGTTTCCTACATGTTTCGCGCGCAGGCCAAGCTCAGCGATCCGGCGGCCGAACCTCCTGCCACGCCCTAAGCGCTCTCACCGCACACTGCACGCGCGTGCAAAGGAAAGCCCCCTGATGGCCATCATCGAGAACGAACCGCGCGCCTCGGGCGGCCCCGGTATCGAGCCGCGCTGGACCCATAGCGCCAAGGACGTTGTCGGCACCGCCTACTCCACCGCGAGTCCCATCTGGTTCACCGCCTCGGGCGGCGTGCTCAATGAAATCTACTATCCGACGATCGATCGGCCGCAAATCCGCGATCTGCAGTACCTGGTGACCGACGGCGAAACTTTTTTCCACGACGTCCATCGCAACCAGGACACTTCCATCGAGTACCTCGGCGATCGCGGCCTCGGCGTGCGCATAATCAACGCCGACCGCGAGGGGCGCTACCGCGTGGTGATGGAGATCATCACGGACCCGCATCAGCCGTGCCTGCTGGTGGACACGCGGCTGGAAGGCGAGGCCGACCTGCTGCGCCGCCTGCGGCTGTTCGTGCTGCTCTCGCCGCATCTGAACGTCGGAGGCTGGGGCAACAGCGCCAACGTGGCGCGGATGGCCGGGTACGAGTTTCTGACCGCGCACAAGGACAATACCTGGCTGGCTCTGGGGGCCAACGTGCCGTTCGTGCGCCGCTCCTGCGGCTACGTCGGCAAGACCGACGGATGGCAGGACCTCAATCACAATTTCAAGCTCGACTGGCAGTTCGCCTCGGCGCCGGACGGCAACGTTGCGCTGACCGCGGAAATCGCCCTGCCCGAGGACTACCGCTTCACCCTTGGCCTGGCTTTCGGCAACGGCCTGCATCGCGCGGTTACCTGTCTTTATCAGTCGCTCGGGGTGCCGTTCGCGCAGCACTCGGCGCGCTTCCTGGAGCAATGGAACCGCGCCTGCTTGCACATGTACCCGCTGGAGCGATGGACCGGCGACGGCGGCCATCTCTGCCACAGATCCCGCGAATTGCTGCTCGCGCACGAGGACAAGCGCTTCTCCGGCGCGCTCATCGCGTCACTGAGCATCCCGTGGGGCGAGGTCAAGGGCGACGAAGACCTCGGCGGCTATCATCTGGTATGGACTCGCGACATGGTCAACAGCGCGACCGGGCTGCTCGCCGGCGGCGACCTTGCGACTCCGGTGCGCGCGCTCATCTACCTCGCGTGCTCGCAGCGGCCCGACGGCGGTTTCCCGCAGAATTTCTGGATCGACGGCACGCCCTACTGGCAGGGCATCCAGCTCGACGAAGTAGCCTTTCCGATCGTGCTGGCATACAGGCTGGTGCATGCCGGCGCGGCGATGGGTCTGGATCCGTACCCGATGGTGCTGGCGGCCGCGCGCTACCTGATTCACGAAGGCCC
Source organism: Binataceae bacterium (SeqCode) (assembly GCA_035493515.1). GTDB lineage: Bacteria > Desulfobacterota > Binatia > Binatales > Binataceae > JAKAVN01. The sequence goes on from DATJID010000007.1 coordinate 4,346, forward strand.
GGCCACGCCGCAAGAGCGATGGGAGGAGAATAGCGGCTACTCGCCCTCGACGCTCGCGAGCAATATCGCGGCGCTGGTTTGCGCGTCGAACCTGGCGCATGGGCGCGGCGACACGACGACGGCGCAGTTTCTGCTCGACTACGCCGATTTCCTCGAATCGCATATCGAACGCTGGACCGTAACCAACCAGGGCTTTCTGGTGCCGGGCATCAAGCGCCACTACGTACGAATCAATCCCGCCGACTCCGCGCTCACGGTGCCCAATGACGATCCCGACCAGGGGTTGGTGCCGATCCGCAACCGCCCGCCCGGCGCGTCCTATCTATTTCCAGCGGCCGAAATTGTCGACGCGGGCTTCCTGGAACTGGTGCGCTACGGTATCCGCCGTCCCGGCGACCCGCTGGTCGAGGATTCGCTGCGGGTCGTGGACGCGGTGCTCAAGACCGATTTCCCGGCCGGGCCCTGCTGGAAGCGCTATACCCATGACGGCTACGGCCAGCGTGACGACGGCGGCCCGTTCGTGGGATGGGGCGTCGGGCGGCCGTGGCCGCTGTTGAGCGGCGAGCGCGGCCATTACGAATTCGCAGCGGGCCGCGATGTCATCCCATACCTGCGCGCGATCGAAAACTTCGCCACTTCGACGCGGCTGTTGCCCGAGCAGGTCTGGGATGGGCCCGACCTGCCGGCGGCGCTGATGCATTTCGGCGGGCCGACCGGGGCTGCGATGCCCCTGATGTGGGCGCACGCGGAGTACCTGAAGCTTCTGCGCTCGGCCGCCGACGGCGTCATCTTCGATCTCATCCCCGAAGTCGCGCAACGCTACCGCGACGGGACGCCGCGCGGCCCAATCGAGGTTTGGAAGCACAACCGGCAAATCGAGTCGATCACCCTCCCGTGCAAGCTCCGCATCCACAGCGGTGAGCCCTTCATGCTGCACTGGAGCAAGGACGAATGGCATCACGTCTTCGACAGCCATTCAACCCACACTGCGGTGGGACTCGATTTCGTCGATATCGAGGTCACCACCGCCGACCGCGCGCCCGTGCGCTTTACTTTCTATTGGAAGACGCGTGAGCAGTGGGAAGGCCGCAACTACGCAGTTGAATTGCGCGCGGGCTGAGTAAGCGGGACCGCGAATTCGATCGTCACGGCCGACTCCAAAGTTCAATTCCTCTGGACCGGACAGCCCGCCTTGTTCCAGCCTTCCATCCCTCCGCGCAGAATGAATACTTGCTCGAAACCCGCTTTCGTAAGCACTGCCGCGGCGCTCGCCGAGCGCTGCTCGCTTCTTCAAACGGTTATCAGGGGCTTTCCCTTGAGCTCGGACAGCTCGCGAATTCTTCCCCGTAGCTCCGCGATCGGAATATTGATCGCGCCTGCGATATGGCCCAGCGGTCCTTGAAATTCATCGGAGGCGCGCACGTCTAGCAGCACCGGCTCCGCGCCGCTCTGGAGCCGGCCTCTGAGGTTGCCCGCATCGATAAAGCGCGGACCCTTGAGCCGGCGCACCAGCCGCGGCAGGAAAGCAACGGCCGCAAGCAACCCCAGGGCAAGCAGAGCCTTGCGGATTGCCCCGGCCTGCCCGGATGCGGCTTCGCGGCCCGCGTAACCAAGGTAGGTAAACGCCAACGCCCCCGGAGCCATGAATATAAAGGATGCGAGTACATACTCAGCAAACCGAATTCGTGTCAGTCCGAACGCGTAATTGACCAGATTGAACGGAAACAGCGGCACCAGTCGCACGAAGGCCACAAAGCGCCACCCTTCCTCCTCGACTCCCCGCATCAGCCGGGTCAGTCGTTCTCCCGCGCGCCTGGAAACCCAATCCGAGGCGAGGTAGCGGGCGATCGCGAAGGCGAGCGCGGCGCCCAGGGCCGCGCCGATAAGGTTCCACAGGGTTCCCCATACCGGGCCGAACAGAGCACCTCCGGCCACGGTCATTATTGATCCGGGTGCGAATGCGACGGTGCCCACGGCGTAGAGCAGAACGAACAGAATCGGCGCCAGTCGGCCGAAACGATGCAGTTCACGATTCAGGACCGAAGGCTCGAGCCAGCTTCGATGGAGCGCCAGGTAAGCAATCGCCGCGAGCAGCGCCGCAACGACGATCAGACGCCCGACCATACTACGATGGTTCATTGCGCACTCCTCCCTGCAATCGGGTATCCGCCCGCGGAGCCGCGCCATGGCTGCAGCAGCATCCGATCGATCCGCAATTCGCGCACGTCGCGGAACTGCTCTATCCCGATGGCCATGCCGTCATGGCCGGCAGCGGGCTGGTCACGATAAGTTCCGAGCAGGCGATCCCACCATGGCAGGTTGAAACCGAAATTGCTGTTGGTCTCCGTCACGACGATCGAGTGATGCACCCGGTGCATGTCTGGCGTTACCATCAGCCATCGAAGATAGCGATCGAACCAAACCGGGATGCGAAGATTACCATGGTTGAACATCGAAGTTGCATTCAGCAGGACTTCGAAGCTGAGTACGCCGAGCGCCGGCGCTCCCAGCGCCACCACCAGGCCGAACTTGAACAGCATCGAGAGCCCGATTTCGATCGGATGGAAGCGCGCGCCCGTAGTCACATCGAAATCCAGGTCGGTATGATGCATCCGATGCACCCGCCACAGGGCTGGCACCGCATGGAACATCACGTGCTGCAGATAGATGGCGAAGTCCAGGATCACCACGGACACGACCACCTCGACCCACGATGGGAACGGCAGGTTGTTGAACAGTCCCCAGCCTCGTTTCGCTCCAAGCACGGCCAGAGCTACGGCCGTGGTCGGGAGCACAACCCGAATGAGAGCCGTATTAAGAGCCACGATCGCGAGATTGCCCGGCCACCGCGTGAACCGGGAATACGCGCGGGGACGGCGCGGCGCCGCCGCTTCCGACAGCGCCATCGCGGCGAACACCGTAAAAAAAGCCCCCAGTCTTATGGCCGCTTCGCCGATCGGACTCTTGACTCCAACGGATACAGGATTAGAACCTCGGACAGTTCAGGATTCGATACGGCGAATCGAAAAGGCTGCGCTCAGCGAATCGAGCAGCGCATCGACGTCGGCCGCCGACCCGGCGTCGAAGCACAATCGCAGATAATGATGGCGCGGGTCCTCGGTGCGCATCGTGGCCAGGTTGTCGTACGATTCGACGATCGCCTTGAAACGCGCTATCGCGGCCGGCTCGATGGCCAGCAGCACGGATTGAAATGAAGCCTTGTTAGTCGATTCCGTCATACGCAGATGGCAAACGCTCCGCCGCGCGACAAAGCTCCCGGGAGCGGTGAATTAATGGACCGCTGCTTCGCGCGGCTCTAGATTGTAGCTGATGGCGCTCGCGCGGCTAATCCTGGTCACCGGCAAGGGCGGCACCGGCAAAAGTGCGGTGGCCGCGGCGCTTGCGCTCTCGCTGGCGCAACGGCGGCCCACGACACTGGTCGATCTGGACCAGCGGATGTGGGCGGCGCGGATGCTTGGGGTAGCGGCGCACGATGGTAACCAAGCCAGCTCGCGCCATGGCGCAGACGCGACCTCAAAGCTTGACCCGATCGCCGACCTGGAAACCATCTCGCTTAGCGCAAGCGCCGAGCTCGAAGCGTTCATCGAAAGGATAGTGCCAATTAAAGCCGTCGCGCGCCGGATGCTCCAGAGCCGCACCTTCGGCTACGTCAGTGCCGCGCTGCCGGGGTTGGAAGCGTTCCTGATGCTCGAGCGCCTGCGCATTATCGCCGGCCGGGCCGCGCTGGAGGACCGCTACGCAGTGGTCGATGCGCCGGCGACCGGCAGCGCGCTGGAACTGCTCGCGGTCCCCGGCGCGCTCAAGCGGCTTGCTCCGATCGGAACGCTCAACCGTCTCGCCGCCAACGTCGAAAGCTTCCTCGCCGACGCGACGCGCTTTGCCGTGATACTGACGCTGACGCCGCAGGAGCTGGCGCTGCGCGAAGCGCTGGAGGCCTCCGACGTACTGCGCGGACGGCTCAACGTGAGCGTCGCGGCGGCGGCGCTCAACTGCGTGCCGTCGGCGCTGTTCACCCGCAGTGACCTCGACGCGCTGGAGGCGCCGCCGGGGCATCCAGGATGCGCGCGCCTGGCGCAGTGGCGCGACGGCGCGGGACGCATCGCGGCGCGGATGCGCCGCGATGCGTCCCGCGCCGGGCTGGGCGTGGTCGAACTGCCGATGCTGTTCAGCCCGGCGCTCGGCCGGGCTGAACTCCAAGAGCTGAGCCGGGTGCTCGACGCGTGGCTGTTCCCGGCTCCGCCGGGAACAGCCCCGCGCCGGGCGGGAAAGCCGCCGCGCGCGGCAAGACCGCGCGCGGCTAAATCACGATGATTGCCACGCACCCGGCGCACGGCCTGCTCGCGGGCCGGCTCCTCGTCTGCCTGGGCCCGGGCGGCGTAGGCAAGACCACCGTCAGTGCCGCGCTAGCGCTTAGCGCCGCGATGGCCGGGCGGCGGGTCGACGTGATGACCGTCGACCCGGCGCCGCGCCTGCTCGACGCGCTGGGGCTCGGCGGCGTCGACGCCGCCGAGCCCCGCGGAGTGCCGCTGGAGGGTTTGGCAGCCACGCAAGCCATCAACCAGGCGGAGGGCGATGCGGCGGGTGCGCGCAGGCGTCCCGCGCGACCCGCCGGACGCCTGCGCGCACTGCGCCTGGACCCCAAGCGCACCTTCGACGCGATCGTCGCGCGCCACGCGCCCTCGCCCGCCGCCGCCGACGCGATCATGCAAAACCGCATCTACCGCAATCTCTCGCAGGCGCTGGCCGGAGTCGGCGATTATATGGCGATGGAGCGGCTGCTCGAACTCAGCGAGGAGTCGACGACCAACCTGGTGGTGCTCGACACGCCGCCCGCGCGCGAGGCGTTGGACTTCCTCGACGCGCCGCGTCGCCTGCTCGACCTGCTCAACTCGCGCGCGGTGACCCTGCTCGGCGGCGGGATGCGCCGCGGATTCAGCGTCGTTGACCTCGCCGCGCGCGCCGTGCTCTCAGCCTTCGACCGGCTGACGGGACTGCATCTGCTAGGCGACGTGCAAGCCTTCGTGCGTAGCTTCGACGGGATGTATGCGGGATTCGCCGAACGGGCCGGGCGCGCGCAGCGACTCCTCGTTGCCAGCGACACCGCGGTGGTCGTCGTCACCACGGCTGAGCCCGAGCGCATCGCGCAGGCGCACGAGTTCCTCGACGCACTGCGCGCGGCTGGAATCGAGCCGCGGGCGGTAATTATCAATCGCACGCTGCCCACGATTCCGTCGATGGGGCAGATCAGGCGCGCGCCGCTCGGACCGGCGCTAAGGCGCAAACTCATCCGCGCGGCCGGAGAGTTCGCCGCGTTGCGCCAGCGCGAAGCCGCGGCGATAGCTTCCCTGCGCGCCGGCGGATTGCCGCAACTGGAACTCGCCGCGTCGCCCGATCTCGGACGAGAACCGATCGACCTTGCTGATCTCGCCTGGCTGGGGCAGAGTCTGGAAATTCTATAAATGCGGTGCGCGCGGACGGATTTGCTAAAGCCAGGCCGGGCCAGCAGGGTCAGTCGGAATTGCTGCCGCCGCGACGGCTTTTGCGCCGGCGCGGCACCGGACGCGGCCCCGCGGGCGCCGGCCGAACTGGCCGAACCGGCGTGGCCGGATCCGCAGCGCGGACGTGGCGCGGCGCAGGCGTATCGTCCGCCGCCAGCATCCGGTCGATCTTGATGCTAAGGTTGACCAATTGGCTGGACAGCGTATCGAGCCGGGATTTGAGTTCGCGGATGTCGCGTTTGGACGGGATGTTGACGAAGTCGAGAACAGTCTCGACGTTGCGATCGAAAACGTGCTTGTTGGCCATCAATCGTTCTCCCGCGCGGCCCAACCCCTTGCGCATCCGTTCGTTGGCCATCAGCTCGCCCATCACGCTCCCCAGTCCTTCTTCGCTCATCTGGCGCAGCTTGGAAATGATATTTTCGGCGTCTCGGCGTGCCATCACCAATCACTATAGTCCCGCCGGGCAGCGCCGCAAGCCAACCTCCAAGGCCGGCCTGAAACCGCCAACGTGCAACCTATCGTCAAATATGGACGTAATGACCCACGCGTGATCTAATGTGGACGATTGCGACCATCCTCAATGTGACCTCCGGCTTCGCCCTGATGCGTTATCGTGGGGGAGCGGCCGAGATCATCGCAACCTCGCTGATCATTGACGCGGCATTGGCGCCGCTCACCGCGACGATCGCCTCGCGCCGCGGCCGTTCGCTGGTGATTTGGTCGCTGCTCGGCTTCGCCTTCGGGATGTGGGCGCTCGCGGCGGCTCTGATCATACGTCCGCGCATCGCGGCCGTGCCGCCGCCTACTTCTGATGCCGCCTGAGCCAGGCGAGCAGCGGTGCGTAAACTTCGCTCTCTGCATGCGTGCCGCAGATAACGTCGAGGTGGCCCCACCCATCCAGCCGTTTGACAGTTACCTCGGTGTTGCCTGTAGCGGTCGCCGACTCGACGACCATCGCGGGCCACTTGGCGGAGATGTTGGTACTGGCGAACGCAATCACGGGAATTTTTGAGGCCCTTAGCCTCGCCAGCGCGCTCGCGTCGAATGGATTGTCATAGTCCTGCACCGCCGGCCACCATCGGTCGTACCCAATCAGCACTCGCGCCAGCACCGAGGGGTCCGAAAATCCGCCTTGCGGATTAGCGAGGCCGCCATGTCCTCCGAACAGGCCGTCCGCGTCATAGACTACGTGCTCGAGATTTTCGGCTGCGGTTTTATATTTCTGCAGTGGCGCCGGACCGCCGGGATCGCGAATCACCGCCTCCATCAGCGCGCGGCGCTTCTCATAGGTTAGATGGCGTCCGCCAATATCGTCGGCGACGCGCCCCGCGGGCATCGCTCGCGCGGGAACGCGCGGAATGAACCCGTCGAGGATCGCGAGTCCCGCCACGCGCTGCGGATGCATCGCCGCGAACAGGTAGGCGAAGCTCGCGCCGCGGCTGAACCCTGCGATAAAGACCCTTCCCGCATGCGTCCGGACGCTGACGAATGCGGCCGCCGCTTCGACGTCGCCCTCGAAGACGCGGTTCGTCCATCCGGCCATAACGGCGAGCTTTTCGGCCGGTGTGCCGGAGGGGACGAAGTGGGTGCGATAGTCCATCGCCCACACGTCCACGCCGTGCGCCGCCAGATAAAGCGGCATCGAGTAGCGAAGATCATCGACCGCGACCTCGCCATTCATATTGGTGCCGGGAAGGTAAAGCATTACGATTCCCGGAAACGCGGGCGCAGCCGGACCGCTCGCTATTCGATGGAGCCCGACACGATCGAACGGCGACGGCCCGCGCTTCGCGACAAAATGCCATTGGTAAATTCCGGGCGCGCCGGTTAGCGCGAGTGGCGCGCCGACTTGCGAAAATTCCTGCTGCGCGGGCGCCGCGAATGCGTGGCCCCATTCGCCGGCAACAGTCGCGACCGCGAGCATCAGCGCCACGCCAAAGGCGATCGCGATTCGCCCTCTCATTTCGATATGCATCCGCGCAGTAAAACAGTAAAAGAGAAACGGTAAAAGAAATCGTCTCTGATTAAACCATCGAGCGACTGTCGCAGGGTTAGGCCGGGAGCTTTGAGTCCAGATTTCCTGGGGCCAGGAGTTTTAATGCGATGAGCGGAAAAATCGAATTCGCGTTCTGGTCGCCGCAAGCCGGCGCCACCGTCAAGATACTGCTCGACCGGGCCGAGATGGCCGAGCGCTTGGGCTATCATTCGTTCTGGCTGGTCGATCATTTCTGGACCCTGGGCCTCCCCGACGTTGACCTGCTCGAGGCGATTACCATGATGAGCGCGATCGCCGCGCGCACCGAGCGCGTACGGATCGGAACGCTGGTGTTGTGCAACTCCTTTCGCAACCCGGCGCTGCTGGCCAAGTCGCTCACCACTATCGACCAAATCTCCAACGGCCGGCTCGAAGTAGGCTTGGGCGCGGGCTGGATGGAACAGGAGTACCGCGCCAACGGTTACGAGTTTCCGTCGGTTGGCACCCGCCTGCGCCAACTCGAGGAAGGCCTGCAGATCCTGAAGGCGATGTTCACCGAAAACCGCGCCACCTTCAAAGGCCGCTACTACGCGGTCGCCGATGCGCCCAACAATCCCAAGCCCGTGCAGAAACCGCATCCGCCGATCATGATCGGCGGCGCCGGGGAAAAGGTGATGCTGCGGCTGGTCGCGAAGTACGCCGATCGCTGGAACTGCCCGGCCGGCTATCGTGACTTCAAACGAACCCTCGGCGTGCTGCACGAGCACTGCCGCGCGGTCGCGCGCGACCCTGGGGAAATCACGGTCTCCGAGCAGGTGATGGTTTGTATCGGCGCGAACAAGGCCGAAGTCGATCAGAAGTGGGAGATGGTAAAGGGGCGCAAGCCGTTTTCGTTCACCGCGATAAGGGGCACGCCCGACGAGGTGGTCAAGCAATTGCGCGAGCGCGTCGCGTGGGGCATCACGATGTTCACCATGATGTTCGCCGACATGGGGCCGCCCCAGACGGTCGAGCTGTTCGCGCGCGAGGTGATGCCGGCGTTCGCCTAGCCACCCAGAGGCGGAACGACAGATGGCCCGCGTCGCACCTTACCGCATCGGGCGCGCCGTCGAGCGCCTTTGCTTGATCGGCCGGAAGCGGGCTGATTGCCGTCATATTGAGAAGCGCTCGCAACGTCCATGCGCTCGCAGCTCACGCTTTCATCGCTCGTTTATCGCCACCCAAAAAAGCTTTTCAGTAAGATTTCCCGACACCATTGGAAGGAATCCAGGGTCGCCTATGCGTTCGCTTGTTTTCTGGCATTATTTAGCACTTAAAGTGCGGAATAATTCTTGCGTTCATCGTCCCCGACACGAATTAGCTTATCGTCATCCACCACAATTCTCGAGATGGAGGCTTAATATGCAAGGTTCGACTTCTCATTCTGAGGCTCTTATCAACTATAGGCGGAGTTCGTCGATCTTGCGACTGTTTTTGGCCGCATCATTGGCGCTGTTGTGGCTGGTAGCCGGTGGAGGTTCGGCCCCCGCTCGCGCGCAGGGTCCCGCGTTATGGATGGCCAGCCCGTCACAGGGCGCCGGAACCGTTGGCGGCCTAATCGAGATACGGCCCTACTGGTTAACGGTCAGCGGCGCACCACACCAGGTCAAGCTCGTCAGCGGGGCCGCTCCCCTGGCGAATGCGGCCGGTCTTGCATTCGCCCCTAGCGGGGCGGTGTGGGTGAGCACGCTTGACAACAGGATTCTGAAGTTCAGTCCAGGGCAGCTGTCGAATCTGGCGATTAACCCAAATCCCACGCCAGCGAGAAGGTTCAGAAACACTGCCGCCTTGGGAGTTAGTATTGGCTGCGCCTTCGATTCGCACGTCAACCTCTGGATCGTCGACAATGGGGACGCGATACATGAGATATCGCATGCGCAGTTGGCTGGTGCTTCCGGACCCATCACTCCCGCAGTGACAATCACGAATAGTACCGATCTGACCTCACCTTCCTTTGCGCTCTTTGATTCGGCCGGCAACCTCTGGATATCGAGCCTGGACAATGGCCACCTTGTGAGATTCAGCGCCGCCCAACTGACCATGTCCGGTTCGCCGACGCCTCCCGTCATTATTTCCAGTAACGACCTCAATGAGCCGGGACAAATGGCGTTCGACAGCTCCGGCAATCTTTGGGTCGCGAATGCCGGCAATTCGACCGTGGTCAGTTTCACGCCGGCGCAACTGAGCGCGTCGGGCGCTCCTCCGGCGACCGTGGTGCTCGGCGATGACGGCTCTGGCAGCCTCTCCACCCCGTGGGGATTGACCTTCGACTCCAGTAACAGGCTGTGGGTGTCCAATTACACCACGGGCACTCTTTCGAAATACGGCCCGGGCCAGTTGACGGTCAGCGGCTCGCCTACGCCGCGCAAGTCCCTTACCAACCTGCCTCTGTTCGCGGCCCAAATCACTTTTGGACCGCGCTATTAGTACCTGTAAAACCGCAAGCGCAGGGAGCGCCGAAGGAAACAAGCCTTCGGCGCTTCCTCGCTCGGTCCGCCGCGCAATTGCTGAGATTGGTCGCTCCGAGCGCAGCTTGACACTCCATAAAGCCGGCGCGAAGCTCACCTGAGTTTCGCGGCCGTGCCGCGATGGTTGAAGTAACCGCGCGCGGCGCATCCACCGTCGCGCCGCCCTACCTCCATCGCCGTGGTTCGTCCGCCGCTCATACCGGAGGAATCTCGGGATGGCCTACGACCTGTTGATCCGCAACGCCATCATCTGCGACGGTACCGGCGCGCCAGTGCGTCACGGCGCGCTCGCGGTGAAGGACGGCAAAATAGCCGCGGTCGGTGATGCGGGCGGCACGGCGCGGCGCGAGATCGACGCCGGCGGCGCAGTGCTCGCGCCCGGCTTCATCGACATCCATACGCATTACGACGCGCAGATTTCGTGGGACTCGCTACTCACCTGCTCGTCGTGGCACGGCGTCACCACGCTGCTGATGGGCAACTGCGGAGTCGGCGTCGCGCCCTGCCGCCCCGGGCAGCAGTCCACGATGGCGTGGGACCTGGTCAACGTCGAGGCGCTGCCGCATGAGGTGCTGATGCGCGGGGTGGCGTGGGACTGGGAAAGCTTTCCGCAGTACATGGCGGCCATCGAGCGGCGCGGAGTCGCGCTCAACGTCGGCTTCCTGATGCCGCTTTCGGCGCTGCGCTACTACGTCATCGGTGAGGAAGCAGCGGAGCGCGCCGCGACCGAGGCCGAGACGGCCGAGATGGCGCGTCTGTATTGCGAGGCGCTCCGCGCCGGCGCCGCCGGATGCTCGTTGAGCCTCGCGCCCCAGCATATCGGCTTTCAGGGCCGTCCGTTGGCGAGCCGGATGGCGAGTGACGATGAGCTGCGCGCGCTATGCCGCGCGATGCGCGAGCTTAACCGCGGAGTTATCGAGATTCTGCCCAACCGCGGCTCGACCAGCGTGCCCAACGAGGGCGGCTTCGACCTGCTTACGATGCTGGCGCGCGAGAGCACGCGACCGGTGACGTGGCTAGCGCTGCTCGACCTGCCCGGAACGCCGCCCGACGCGCATCAGCATACGGTCGAGCGTCTGGCGCCGCTGCTCCAAAGCGGGCTCAGGATACTGCCGCAGGTCACGCCACGGCCGATTCAGCAGTATTACACGATGCGCGAGCCGTTCATCTTTGCCGCGCTCGATTCGTGGAAGGGCATCTTCAACCGCGGCGCCGAGGAGCAGATGGCGCTTGTAGGCTCGGCGGATTTCCGCGCCGCGTTCCGCAACGAAATCAAAGGCGGCGGTGGCAATGCGATTTTTCGCGGCCGCTGGGATCGCGTACACATCGCCCGCGTGGAGAACCAGCGCAATCGCCGTTTTCTCAACCTGAGCGTCGCCGACCTCGCCGCCGCCACCGGCAAGGACCCTGTCGATGCGCTGCTCGACCTCGCGCTGGATGAGCGGATGGAACTGGGCGTGACGCTCTCGGTGATTAACGTCAATCCCGACGTCGTGAGCCGCATCCTCAAACTGCCCAATACGCTAATCGGGCTGAGCGACGCGGGCGCTCACGTCGCGCAGCATTGCGACGCTGGCCTGACTTCGTACCTGCTGCACGAATGGGTGCATCGGCGCGGCGTGCTGACGCTCGAAGACGCCGTGCGGCGGCTAACCTCTGAACTCGCGGATTTTCTCGAGCTGCGTACCAAGGGACGGGTGGCGCCGGGGATGGATGCCGACCTGGTGATTTTCGATCCGGCCACGATAAAGGCGCTCAAGCCCGAGTGGGTCAACGATTTGCCCGGCGGCGAGCCCCGGCTAATCGAGCGCGCGGAGGGAATCGAATACACGATCGTCGGCGGCGAAGTGCTCTTCGCGCACGACCAATACCAGGGCGGCTTGCCGGGCAAAGTGATGCGTACGGTTTCGCAAACCGGCGCTTGAGGCTATGCATTGAACCGCGTCCGAACACCCCAGCGAAGCGGAGTTGATAAGCGATGAATGGAGCCGAGAGCCTGATCCTGACCGCGCTCAATTGCGGCGTCGAGGTCTGTTTCGCCAACCCCGGCACCACCGAGATGCCGCTGGTCGCCGCGCTCGACGGCGCGCCCCGGATGCGCGCCGTGCTGGCGCTGTTCGAAGGCGTCGTCACCGGCGCCGCCGACGGCTACGCGCGAATGGCCGGCCGGCCCGCGCTCACGCTGACCCATCTCGGACCGGGCTTCGCCAACGGAATCGCCAATCTGCACAACGCGCGGCGCGCCCACTCGCCGATCGTCAACGTGATTGGCGACCATGCGACTTGGCATCTGAAGGCCGACGCGCCGCTCACCTCCGATATCGAGTCCCTGGCTCGCCCGGTCTCTTCATGGGTGCGCCACTCGGGCAGCGCGGCCGAGATCGCCGTGGACACGTCCGAGGCGGTCGCCGAGGCAATGCGATTCCCGGGCCATACGTCGACCCTTATCGTACCCGCCGATTGCCAATGGACCGAGGCCGGTGCGGCCGCCGGGCCGCGCCCGGTCGCGGAGCCGGCGGCGGCGCCGGATAGCGGCGTCCGCGCGGCGGCCGAGGCACTGCGGCGCGACGGCGCGAACAGCGTGCTCTTCATGGGCGGAGCGGCGCTTCGCGAGCGAGGCCTGCGGGCCGCGGCGCGAATCGCCGCGGCCAGCGGATGCCGCCTGATGTGCGAGACTTTCCCCGCGCGCGTCGAGCGCGGCGGCGCGATGCCGGCGGTCGAAAAGCTGCCCTACTTTCCCGAAATGGCGCTGGATGCGCTCTCGAAATCGGCTTCGGTCATCCTGGCGGGCGCGTGCGCGCCGGTCGCGTTTTTCGGCTATCCCAAGATGCCGAGCAGCCTGATTCCCGAGGGCCGGAACGTCACCACGCTGGCGACGCTGGAACAGGATTCCGCGCTCGCGCTCGAAGCACTGGCCGAACTTATCGGTGCGCCCAAAGCCGCCCCCGCACTGGCCGCGAAGAGCGCTGCCGCGCGGCCGACAGGGGCGCTCGACGCTACCACGATCGGCGCGGCGGTCGCGGCCGCGATGCCCGAGAATGCGATCGTTATGGACGAGGCTGCGACCACCGGGTTGCCGTTCTTCGGCGCCTCCTTGAGCGCGCCCGCGCATACCTATCTCGCGCTGACCGGCGGCGCTATCGGCCAGGGCCTGCCATGCGCAACCGGTGCCGCGGTCGCCTGTCCTGACCGCCGCGTGATCTCGTTTCAGGCCGACGGAAGCGGAATGTACACGGTGCAGGCGCTATGGACGCAGGCGCGCGAAGGGCTCAACGTCACGACGCTTCTGTGCAACAACCGTCGTTACCGAATCCTGCAAGTCGAACTCGCGCGCGCCGGCATCACGGAGCCCGGCACCACGGCGCGCTCGCTCACCAGCCTGGGCAATCCGAACCTCGACTGGGTGGCGCTCGCCAAGGGGATGGGCGTGCCGGGGGTGCGGGTCGAAACGGCCGAGGCGCTCGCGCGGGAATTGGAGCGCGCGCTTAAGGAGCCGGGCCCCAAAATGATCGAGATGCTGATGGCGTAAAACGAGGTAGTCGTAAAGCCTGACGATCGCGCGGGGATGCATCTGTCGCGGCTCCGTCCGGCGGGAATTTCGAGGAGGTAACTTCGATGGGCGCAGGCGAATCCACGGGATCCACGGGAAGAGCCGCTGGTGCAGGCAGGCCGGGCGCATCCTCGAGCCGGCAATGGGCGCCATACCTGGAGGCCGCGTGCGGCTTCAAGAATCATTGGTACCCGGCGCTGTTCAGTCACGAACTCAAGGACAACGACGTCAAGGGCGTACTGATCGCGGGCCACGAGATCGCGCTCCGCCGCGCCAGGGGCAAGACTTACGCACTGCAGGACCGCTGTCTGCATCGCGGCGTGAAAATGTCGCGCCGGCCGCTCTGTCTGAGCGACGAGCTTATGAGCTGCTGGTACCACGGCTACAGCTACGGCCTCGAAGACGGCGTCCTGCGGACCATCGTGGCGTCGCCCGACGATCCGATTCTGGGCAAAGTGCGGATCCGCACCTACCCGGTCGAAGAGCACAACGGCATGATCTTCGTCTTCGTCGGTGACGAGGACTACCAACCCGTGCCATCACTGTCATCCGACCTGCCGCTTAGAATCGGCGCCGACGAAGACCCCAACGCCGTCGCCTACATTCTCGACCAGCAGGTCTTCGTCCGCGGGATTCATCGCACCGGCAATTCCAACTGGCGCCTGGCGGTCGAAAACGGTTACGACCCGGGCCACTGGCTCGTGCACATGGGCAACACGATTATCGCGAGCGCCGACGTGTTGTTTCCGCTCGGCGCGCAGCCCGTTTCGGACGAGGCGGTCCGCGTGGTCGAGGAAGAGGACGGTCCCAAAGGCGTAATGATGATGTACAACCGGCCCCAGGCCTGGAACATGGTGCTCGAAAATCCGCTCCTCGGGCTGAAGGCGCGCGGCACCAAGCCTTACTACCTGCGCACCTCGATGTATGTGCCCGGTGTGCTGTTGGTTGAGCACTGGCCGATTCCGGGTTGGGCGCAATACGAATGGTACGTTCCCACCGACGAGACGCATCACGAGTACTGGGAAATCCTGGTCGCGCATTGCCGCAGCGAGGCGGACCTGAAGGACGCCGAGTATCGATACAACAACGTGTTCGAACCACTCGCGCTGCGCGATTTCAATGACAACGATCTGTTCGCGCGCGAGGCGATGCAGGATTTCTATGAGCACGGCGACGGCTGGAACAAAGAGGTCCTGTGCCAACTGGACAACGCCTTGACGGCGTGGCGCAAGGTCGCGTCGCGTTACAACCGCGGGATCCAGGAACGGCCGGCCATCCGTCAGATGAACGGCGGCGGCAGCGGCAACGGGCATCGCTGAGGCGAAGTGCAGAGCGGCGGACGCCGCAGGAGTGACTTCGATGGCCGACAAGACGCGCATCGTTCCGCTCTCGGCCGAGCAGGAGAAATGGTACGGCCAGGCGTGTGACCGGCTCAATCCGGAGCGGCTCAAAAAGCTGCTCCTCCATTTAATCGACATCCACAGCCCCACGGGCGCGGAACGCCCGGCCAGCGAATTTGTCGCCGCCTACATGCGCGAGCATCTGGGCGAGCATTCTCTGTATCAGCCGATCGGCGAAGATACCGGCAACGCTATCGGCGAAATCCGCGGAAGCGGCGGTGGCGCGTCGCTACTGCTCTACGCTCCGATCGACACTCACCTCGAGGCCGACCCGGAGCGCGACCTTCCATGGGTCGGGCCGACGTTGCGCGCCGACATGATGCCCAAGA
Source organism: Binataceae bacterium (SeqCode) (assembly GCA_035493515.1). Classification (GTDB taxonomy): domain Bacteria; phylum Desulfobacterota; class Binatia; order Binatales; family Binataceae; genus JAKAVN01. The sequence continues at coordinate 19,629 of DATJID010000007.1, forward strand.
GTTTCGCGCAAGGCGACCTGGTCTATGGACTCGGCGCCGCCAATCCGAAGGGAATGGTCGCGAGCCTTACCGAAATCGCGACCGCGCTTCGCGAAGCGAAGGTGCCTATCCAGGGCGATCTGCAGGTGGGCTTTGCCGGCGGCGGCATGCCGGTAAGCCTGCCATATCGCAACAACTACGGAATGAGCGACGGCGTGTATCACATGCTCACGCGAGGGGTGGCGCCTGATTTCGCCGTGATCATGAAACCGTGGTGGGCGGTGTTCGCCGAGGAGCCCGGGATGTGCTGGTTCAAGGTCTCAGTGCGCGGCACGATGGGCTACGCGGGAATCACGCGCGGAACGCCCGGCTACAGAAGTTCGATCGTCCCCGCGGTTCGAGTAGTCGAAGAACTCGAAGCGTGGCTTCCGCAATATACAGCTCGCAACACCTCGGGCACCGTGCTGCCGGAGGGTCATATTGCGGCGCTGCGCGCGGGATGGCCTGAGAAACCGGCCTTTCCCTCGGCCACCACGGAAATCTATCTCGACCTGCGATGCAATCCGCGCACCTCTCCCGGCGATGTCAAATCGCAATTCGCCGAGGCGATGCGCTCGATTCACGAGCGCCATCCGGACATCGCGTTCGACTGGGAGATGTTCGGCGCCTGCCCGGGCGGCGCCACTGATCCGCAAAACTGGATCGTGCAGTCGAGCTATCGCGGATGGGAGCGCGTCGAGGGCCGCCCCCACGGCGACGCCCCCAAAATGGGAGGCCAGACCGACGGCGCGCTCATCCGCCGCCTCGGTATCCCTTGCGCACGAATCGGTTATCCGTGGCCGCCCCACGGATGCCCGGATGAATACAAAGAAGGCCTGGGCGGGATGGGCGTCGCGAGCATCAGGGACTTCATCAAGTCCGCGCGCGCGATCATGTACGTGGTCATCGATACGCTGACTCGCTCGCGCGCCGAACTCGGATTATGAGCGTAAGTCAGAACCAACAATTTCAGCCCGTGACTTCCCCACTTTCGTAGCTTTCGACGGCGTTGTGCCGTTCAACCACGTTCAGTGGTGATCTTAAATACGAGCAGTCTTCAAATCCTGTTAAAGTTTTGCTGCAGACATACCCCCGCCAAAGAACTAGGCTCTCTGACTGTCTCAAAATCAGTCGGTAGGAGAACCTGTGATGGCCATGAGCCTCCCGCAACGCACTGGAGCGGAATTCATCGGAACGTTTTGGCTGGTGTTGGGCGGATGCGGCAGCGCCGTCCTTGCTGCCGGCTTTCCCCATCTGGGAATCGGCTTCGCCGGAGTGGCGTTGGCGTTCGGGCTTACCCTGCTGACGATGGCTTACGCGATTGGGCATATCTCTGGATGCCACATCAATCCGGCCGTGAGCTTTGGATTATGGGCGGGCGGCCGTTTTCCCGGTAAAGAACTCGCACCCTATATTGCGGCGCAAGTGCTCGGCGGAATCTTCGCTGCCGCGGTCCTCTACATAATCGCTAGCGGCGCGCCGGGCTTCAGCCTGGCCGGGGGCTTCGCGGCCAACGGTTATGGCGCGCACTCGCCGGGCGGCTACAACCTCCTGGCGGCGTTCGTGTGCGAGATTGTGATGACCCTGATGTTCCTGTTCGTGATCATGGGCGCGACCGACCCGCGCGTGCCAGCCGGCTTCGCGCCGATACCTATCGGCCTGGTACTGACGCTTATCCATTTGATCAGCATTCCGGTGACCAACACTTCAGTTAACCCGGCTCGCAGCACGGGACCGGCGCTGTTCGTCGGCGGATGGGCGGTCGAGCAGTTGTGGCTGTTCTGGGTGGCCCCCATCCTGGGCGCAATTCTCGGCGGGTCGCTCTATCGAACGCTGATGGCACAGTCGCCGGAGGCCGAAGCGGCGCGCCCGCCGCGCCCGATTTAGGCGCAAAACGACAATATCCCGAGCGCGCAGAGCGCGCTCAGACGCCACAAAAAACGGAGCGGAGCCGTCATGGCCCCGCTCCGCATCTGCATCGAATGTCCTCTCCTACGGAGTGGCTAGCACAACCGTATTATCGTCCATCGTAACCGCGCCTGTTCCGGAGACGGCCCCAGCCAGTGCTCTGCCATTCAGCGTTGCGCCGCTCACCAGCGTGATTGAGGTATTGGCGAGAATGGTTCCGACAAATTGAGAACCGACGCCAATGGTCGCCGAGCTGCCCACTTCCCAGAAGATCTGTGAAGGTTTGGCCCCGCCCGCAAGAGTGATCCCGAATCCGGACGAAGTGGTCAGAGTTGAAGCGATCTGAAAGATAAAGACCGCGTTCGGATCGCCGCCGGCGTCCAGCGTGAGGTTACCGCCGCCCGATATCTCCGTCGAGGTTCCGGACCTGTAGAGGCCTGGGGTGAAGGTCAATCCACCCACATTGCCGTCGGCGGGAGTGAATGGCCCAACGCGGCCTGCAGCGTTGCCATACGCGATTCCGAGGGCTGCCTCGGCAGCCTGAGCAGTAGTGTCATTCACATGGACCGCTCCAGTCACTATCCCCGGCGGAAAATTAGTCATCGACGTGCCCGGCCAGATGCCCACATCTCCCGTAATCGTGGTCGGCGTCGATGTGTTGCTAACTCCGGCGGCGGCTAGGACCGCGAAGCTGGCAGCCGCGCCAAGCGGTACCGGGCTCAAATCCGAAGATGCGCCGGTGGTAAATTGCCATACCTTGTCAGCCGCCAGGGGGTTACCGGCAAGATCCTGGGCTTCGGTGGTAATCGTAGCGGTATACAGCGTGTTGTTCAGAAGATTCGCCTGCGGCACAAAGGTCGCCTGGGTCACGTTGTTTATCGAATCGTAAACATAAGTAACGGTTCCCACTACGCTCCCACCCGACCAGGTCAGAAGGAAATTCCCGGTAGTAATCGTCGCGTAGTTCATCACTTCGCTGAAGGTCGCGCTGACTGTCTGATCCAAAGGTACGCCCGTCGCACCATCGGCGGGAATCGTCGAAGTCACAGTCGGATCGACGGTATCCGGACTTGCGCCCGTAGTGAAACTCCATACATAGTCCGCGGCCAGCGGATTGCGGGCCACATCTTTGGCTCCGGTCGTAATCGTCGCGGTATACTGAGTGTTTATCTTCAACCCATACGTAGGAACAAATATCGCGGTTCCGGAAACGTAGTGGACGGCTCCTGCGATTGCGACGCCGCCTGGTTTAGTCACCTTGAAGTTGGTGGTGTTGATTGACGCGGGAGCCATGTCCTCGCTGAAGGTCGCGATGATGCGCTGATTAGTTGGTACACTCATCTGAAGGTCTGCGGGATCGGTCGAAGTCACCGTCGGCGCGGTGGTATCGGAGGCGGCGCCGGTAGTAAAGCTCCATTTATACGCTACCCCCATCGCGATGCCTGCCAGGTCCGACACCTCGGGTCTGATTCTGACGGTATACGTCGTATGGGGCGCCAGGTCGACCAGCGGCCTGAAGATCGCGGTCCGATTATATAAGGCGATGGTCCCGCTCACGGCAACGCCGTTCGGCTTCCGGACGATCAGACAGTCAGTCAGCGATGGCGCGGACATCTGCTGGCTGAAGGTGACTGCCACCGGCTGGTTGACCGCGACGCCAATCGCGTTATCAGCGGGATTTGTCGCGGTCACTTTGGGCACAATCGAGCCTGGCCCTCCGTTCTGCGATCCACTGACTACTGCCCACGCGGACATGAACGCGACCAGGATTATCGCGATGAACCCGAATCTAAGCGGTTCTTGTTTCATTGTTTGGATCTCTCTCCAGTTTCGAGGCTACAATTGAAGATGCGCCTGCTTGGGGTGCGCATCCCTGCACCGGTTATTTGACTTCGCGCTCATCGAATGGATATCAAGTCGAAGTTTCAGTCTATCCCGTCGTCGGTACCGACACTATTACTCGCAGTCCAATAGGGTTACATAAAGAACCACTCGGGTCGAAGTCGCGATTATGTATCGGTTCTAATACATATATATTCATTGTCGCGATGATGGAGAATGTGGCCTCTGATTAGTTGATAGTGCGAAGCTGATAATGATTGTTCTATCGTTAGTCTTTGTTAGGATCGATATGACTATTGTTCCGCCATCTTAGGAAGGTGTCGCCGCGTTTCCCATATCTGAGACAGTTGTGGCGGTCTCCAGGCCAAGGCTGGGCAAACACGGCGTTGCCGTAGAAAGGGTAAGCGCTCGGTTGCGGCGCCATCCGAGGCGACGCGCATACCTTGGAACGGGGTCAGGACGAGAGGCGACAGAAATGCGGTTGAAGATGGGGAAAAGTAGAGACGGGAGCGGATCTGGCGGCTACGGCCGCTTGAACATTCGCTCCAGCGCAGCCGGCACCTCACCCAGAGTCGCCACGCGATGCGGATGGATGACACGCTCGCCAACGCCGAGAAAGTGCGCTCTCGCAGCTTGCGCCGCTTCCGCGTCAATCTGGCTGTCGCCGACATATACGGCGCGTTCGGGCGCGACACCAGCGCGGTCGAGGCATAGACGCACGATGTCCGGTGCGGGCTTGGGACGGACCTTGTCGTATGCACTCGCGACTGCGTCGAAAACCCCGCCAAGGCCCAGGTGTTCGATCAGTCCGTGAGTAGTGGCCGAGCGGTTGGTCGCGAGCGCCACGCGGTAGCGGCGCTTCAATTCAAGCAGGAACGGCCGCAGTTCCAGCGGCGGACGCAACAACGCAAAGAAGGGGGCAAAGTCGAGCGACCGCGCGACCTCGCGCATCCGTGCGAGCTTGGTCAGATCCTCGCGCGCGCGCAGTTCGAAGACCGTCATGGCGGCCATGAAGATGCACGCGCGCTCTTCGTCGGGGTTGAGCGGCGGCTCGCCGATCGCGGCGAAGATCGCGTTGTAGTATGCCGTATTGGATTCGGCCGACTCGAACAGCACGCCGTCGGCGTCAAAGATGACCAGTTCAAGCATCGCCTTTTCGTCACCCTCCCCCCCGTAGCATAGCGAATCCGCGGGCCAGCATCGCGCATGCGGCAAGCACGGTCGCGGTTGCAAGTTTGAGGCTCTTTTGCTCCAAGGGAATTGACCAAGGAAGCGGCCACGGTTCGTGGGAGGAGCGCATCAGGTGAAAGCGATTGTCTTTGAACAACCCGGCGATCCCAGCGTGCTCAGGTATGTCGAGACGCCCAAGCCCGAACTCGCGTCCGGCACTGCGCTGGTCAAGGTACAGGCCGCCGGAATCAACTTCGCCGACACCTTCTTCATCCGCGGCGAGTACATGATCAAACCTCGGCTGCCCGACACCCCGGGGATGGAAGCGGCCGGGGTGATCGAGGCCGTAGCGCCCGACGTGAAGGAGCTCAGGCCGGGAATGCGCGTGACCTCGATCACGCTTAAGGCCTACGCCGAGTACTGCCTCGTCCGTGCCGCGCAGGTGATTCCGTTGCCCGACTTCGTCAGCTTCGAGGAGGGCGCCGCTTTTCCGATCCAGGTGCTGACCGCGTGGCATATCCTGCATACGGCGCATCGGACGACCCCGGGCCAGACCGTGGTTGTGCATTCCGCGGCGGGCGGCGTCGGAATCGTCGCGGTGCAGATCGCCAAGGCGGCCGGCGCGCGAGTGATCGGCACGGTGTCGAGCGACTCCAAAATCGCACTGGTCAAAGAGTACGGCGCCGACGACGTAATCAATTACGAAAGCTCCAACTTCGCCGCCGAGACCATGCGCCTGACTGGCGGGCGCGGCGCCGACCTGATCCTGGACGCAGTGGGCAAGCCGACCTTCGAGCCCGGGCTTAAGTGCCTCGCCCCCTTTGGCCATCTGCTGCTCTATGGACGCGCCGGCGGACCGCCTGACCCGCTCAACGTGTTCCGGCTGTTCGAGAAGTCGGCCAAGGTGAGCGGCTTTGTGCTGCCGGTGGTATTCGGGATGCCGGAGCTGATGCGCGAGGGAGTTGAAAAATCGTTTGCGCTAATGCGTGAGAAAAAAGTCAGGCTGGTGATCGGCAAAAGCTTTCCGCTCGCCCAAGCCCCCGAGGCACTTCGCCTGCTGCAATCTCGCCAGTCGGTCGGTAAGCTGGTGCTGGTACCGTAATCCGCAGAAGGCGGTCGCCGCCGTAGGGAGATTAGATGACCCCGCAAGCAAATCAGCCAGGAGTCGCAATCGTGGTCGGCGTGGGACCGGGTCTCGGCGCCGCGCTGGTGCGTCGCTTCGCCCAGGGCGGTCATCCGGTCGCGATGGTCGCGCGCTCGCGCGAGTTCATGGACCAGCTCGCCACCGAGGTCAAGGCAGCCGGTGGACGTATGCTCGCGGTCACCGCTGACGTTGGCGATGCGGAGCAGATTGCGCGCGCGTTCGACACTGTACGCGCGCAGCTCGGCGCGCCCGAGGTGCTGCTCTACAACGCCGGCAGCGGTAAATGGGGAACCATCGCCGAAATAACTCCCGCACAATACGAGGACTCCTGGCGGACCAACGCCTACGGCGCGTTTCTATGCGCCAAACAGGCGGTGTCCGACATGCTCAAACATCGACGTGGCGTGATGCTTTTCACCGGCGCGACGGCGGGAATCAAGGCAGGGCCCAAGTCAGCAGCCTTCGGACCGGCCAAGTTCGCGGTGCGCGGACTCGCGCAGTCGCTGGCGCGCGATCTCGGCCCGCGCGGAATTCACGTCGCCTACGTCAATGTCGACGGCATGATCGATATGCCGGCCGTGCGCTCGCAAATGGCCTCGGTCAAGGACGAGGACCTGCTCAAGCCGGCCGCGATCGCCGACGCTTACTGGCACCTCGCCAATCAGGACCCGAGCGCATGGACGCAGGAACTCGACGTGCGCCCGTTCAAGGAGAAATTCTAGGCAACCCGGCGCGCTGCAGCGCACGGGCTCATTGGGCAGTGAGTAGTGCGATGAGTGTCCATTCGGCAAGCGGGCGCAAGTCGGTGCGGATTCCCAAGGGTCCGGCCAAGGTGATTCCATTACCGACCGGACCGCGGCGGCGACGGCGCTACCGGCGCACGGTCGGGATAGGAATCGCGTCGATGGGCGTGGCGGCGGCTGGCGCGGCGCTGGTATGGCTTTACCTTGTGCCGCTAATCGGCCTTGCGCCGGACCTGACGGCGGGAATGAGCGCGCAGGAAGGAGAAATTCTGCGGCTGGTCAACGACGAGCGCAGGCGTGGCGGCGCCCCGGCGCTTAAATCCTCGCGACGCCTGGTGTTGGCCTCGCGCGGACACAGCTACGACATGGCGCTGCGTAACTACCTCGGCCACGACGGTCCCGCCGGCGATACCCCCGCCGAGCGCGTGCGCGGCGTCGGTATCGACTCGGCCACCTTGGGTGAAAACATTTACCTGGACCGCGACACCGACTACGCGAAGCTCGCCGAGCGTACCGTAAAGGTATGGCTCAAGAGCCCCGAATATCGCGCCAAAATGCTCTCACGCGATTTCGCCACGACCGGCATAGGGATTGCGCGCGCCGCCGACGGCGCGGCCTACATCACGCAAGACTTTGCGAAGTAGTCCGCCGAGGCAGACCTGTGCGCGGGGATCGACCTCGCGATCCGGGCAAACGCCTGGCTACTTCACCAGACGGATCTGACCAAGCGTAGCAGGCAAACCGGTCACGCCAACGGCGGTGGTGGCGCTGCCCACGCTCGGCCTGCTCGCACCTATGCCGCATGGGGGCACGCTTTGCACCGAGGTGCCTATGACGGCGACTCCGGTGTCGCTGCCACAGCCGACGGGGGTCGCCGCGATCAGCAAAAACAACGCTGAGAACAAACGTATCCGGCGGCGGTTTCCGCTGGATGCGAAAACCAACCCAAAGCCGATCAGGCCCAGAACCTCGCAGAGGAGCGCAGCCAACCGTCCCGCACCGCGCCCGCTACCGGAGACCGTTGATCCCGGGGAGCCGAACCGTCGAGCAACCTGTGATGCTCCGTTCATGCCCGCCCGTAACGTAAGGGCCGCCTTCCCCCCAACGGGAACGACCAGCGGAGGCGCGAACGTGAACGTGACAATGGAGCTCAGTGGTGCGGAAAGCGCTGCCTGAACCGGTCCTCTCTCGACGCTCGCGCTCAGCGACAAAAACGAAAACAGGGCGGGATTACTCACATTCAATGTCACCGTGCTTACCGTTTCGGGCAGACTGCCGGTATTAGTCAGCGTCATGACGCCACCTTCGACGGGCTGTCCCGCGGAGCCCGACGACCTGGTATCCGACGCGGTGACACTCGCGGCCGGCACGGACGGAGGAAAGGCGCCGACCAGCTTGTCTATGTCGGCGCTGCCCAACCCGGTTCCCAGGTCGTAGCCGGGACCAACCTGGTAACCGGCAAAGACGGTGCAATCCGGTCCAGCTTGCGGGCAGTTCTGTCCCGGTTGCGAAACGTCCACCAGCGCCGGACTGCCGGCGGCGGCGAGACAATAGAGCTGCGGATTGATATTGCCCAACTTGCTGGTACCCAGATTGTGCGCCAGCAAACGCGAAATCCCAGCCCACACGGGCGATCCCGCGCTGGTGCCGCCGTTGCCGAAGAAGCAGAGATTCTGAGTGCCGGGACATCCTGTGCTGATCTTTATCGGAAACGGCGGAGTGACCGGGCACGGTTTCGAGAAGCAGGCGGCTACCCACAGTCCTGGCTCGTCCGCGTTCGCCACCGAGGCCACGTCAGGCACTCCGCGCATCGTAAACTCACCCGGCTTAAGCCCATACGCCGAGATGCTCTCCTGCCAGGCCGGCTTGCCAAACACTACACTGACACCTCCGGTGCTGCCTCCCTTTGTTGGCGTTGGGGTGGGATTGGGAGTCGCGCTTACAGTAGGGTAGGTGTTCCACACCTGTTCGAATCCAGGCTTCAGAACTGAAGTATCAACCCCGCCGACGTAGATGGGAGAGAATTGAGTACCACCCACGTTAATCACATCGGGGCTGGCCCCGGTTTCGTCGATACTGGGTTGCACGCCGGTGACGCCCTGGCTGCTAGCAGGTTGGCCGCAATCGAAAAACGATCCGAAATCGCCCGAGGCGTGAAAGAACGTTTGACCTTGAATCACGGCTTGAGCTTCGAGCGCGGCATAGGCGCTGATCTGGGCAAAATCGGCGCACAGATTCCCGCCGTCGTGGATGCTGGAACTGATTGCGCCACACCTATTCTCGCTGACCGCGAGATTTAACGCATCGAACTGGTGCTGCAATGAGGCCGGGTCGTTGCTGACGTAAAGCCTGATCGGAGTGTTGGGAGCGACCGCGTGCGCCCACTCCACGTCCAGCTCGACTTCGTGATGTTTGGTCCCAAACGAGATCTTCGAGGAAGGTGTCAGCACCACCGCAAGATTCGTCGGGGGCAGATCGAATTGGGTATCGAATGACTCAAACTCCGCCGGCTGTATGCTGTCGCCTTCCAGAAGCGCGATGCAATCGGGGCTGCGCGTGCCGCCGTTGCCGCCCGGCGCCATGGGTGAGCTCTGATCATAGTAGGTCCAGAAGTCCTGCGGGGTAAGATGCGCCGCGTTCGTAGCGGACGGTACATCGGCGCTTTCCAACCCGGCCAAGCTCAGGGGCCGGCCTGCACCCGGCTTCCCGCTCAAACCGAAAATGGCCGCTACGGTGCCGTCCAAACGCTTAGGAACCCGCGGATCGCTGACGTTCGCGTAGTCACCGGACCTGCTTACGATCTCGGCCGAGAACGCGCGCTCCGCCTGGGATACCGTACCGCTAAAGCGGACGGTGCGAGTGACCAGATTGGCGTCAACGATGGTGAGATGATTGTCGCGGAGCCAGCTAATCACTTTTTTCATCTGGCGCTGGGTCGGACCGAAGCGACGCATGAATTCTGCAGCGCTTAGCCATCGGTGGTAGTTCGCAGAGCCGGGCTGCTGTAGTTGCGCCTTAAGTTCGTCCATTTCAGGCCGATTACGCAGCGCAAGCACCGCCACCATGTGCAGTTCGCGACTGCCGGCCGCATGGCTCCATCCGGCTAGCGCGACGCTCGAATGATTGCCCGCGATAGCCACAGTCGCTTCCTGAGCCGTCGCGTGCGAAAGCCATAGCGACATCAGCAAACCCATGGTCGTCAGGAGAGCCGCGCAGAGAAGCTGTCTGTTCTTCATGCGAGGCTGAGCTTAGTTTCCAAGCCGGGGTTGTCAATGTTCTGATCAGTACGCCACCGCCGACGCATGCGCCGAAGGCACCGCTTAAACTATTTAGAATTTTGCCGAGTGGACCCGGCGGAGGGGATTCTCTGTCAGCCGAGCGCCTCGGACGTGCGCTCGAGCCATCGCATCACCTTGGCGTGCGCATGGATCTCCGCTTCGGCGACCGGCGTAAACGGAATATTGAGCGCTCCGACCTGCGCCGCGACCGCGACGTCGGCAACCGACAACTCGCTCCCGCATAGAAATTGCCCGTCCACCATCGAGTCCAGCCAATCCATCGCGGAGCGGAACTTCTCGCGTTGCTCGCCGACTCCCAGCCGTCCCAGCCCCTGCCCGCGCAACTGCCCCCGTGTCTGGCGCGCGAAGAGCAGCCTCACCATCGGCCTTACCGCGGCCGGAACCGGACTGAACACGACCGCGGCAAACTTCGCGAACTGCTCGGAGACCTGCCATCGTTCGTAGACCACGTGCCAGTAGAGCGATTCGTCGGCCCAGTCTTCGATCATCAGCGCCATCGCGCGCGTACGCGGATCTTGCGGGTAGAGCCGGGGCTCGGGATGGCGGGTTTCGAGATGACGGATGATTTCAGTGGAATCGGCGAGCTTGGTCCCGTCGTCGATCATCACCGGCAGCTTGCCGCGCGGGTTGAGCTTGCGCACCTGCATCGGCGAAGTCGCGTTGATGGTCTCGAATGGGACGCGCTTGTAGCGCAGCGCATCGCGCACCTTTACGCAAAACGGCGACGCCGATTCCTGGTCGCCCAGCGGCCCGAACTGGTAAAGCCGGATGTTTCCCATGGTGCCCTTTTCTATCATGGCGCGCGCGGCCGTCGAACCGGTTTCGGGGGTAACTGGCGCTTGCGCGCGAGAGCGCCTACAATCAGAAGCGACAAGCAATCAGGCGCGAATAAGGTAATTATCGATGGAACGAGTTGAACTCACTCGCGAATGTGAGGCCGTCCAGGTGCCGCTCGGCGCTCCGATAACGCTCGAGAAGGGCCTTGAGGTCTTTATCACCCAGTCGCTCGGCGGCAGCTTCACCGTGCAGGTGCCCGCTTACGGCGGCCTCTACCGGATAACTGGCAAGGATGCCGACGCGCTCGGCAAAAGCTCCGAGGACGCGGCGTCCCCAGCCTCCGCCTCAGGCGACTTGGAGGCGATGGTCTGGGAGCAGCTTAAGACCTGTTACGATCCCGAGATCCCGGTCAACATCGTCGACCTCGGACTGGTGTATGCGATGGAAGTGGCGCCGGTCGACGGCGGCGCCAAGCGCGTCGACGTCAAGATGACGCTGACGGCCCAGGGCTGCGGGATGGGCGCGTCGATCGCTATCGATGCGCGCCAGAAACTTCTCGCCCTCCCGGGCGTCGCTGAGGCCAACGTTGACCTGGTATGGGATCCGCCATGGACCCCGCAGATGATTTCGCCCGAAGGGCGCGAACGCCTGGGCCTAGACTGAGCGCGAAAGCCTGATTCACTGCGCTGCTTCTGACGAAACGCGGCCTGTGCAGGCTTGCGTTTCGTCGACCGGGTCCTCGGTGCGGAGCCGGCGAATATTTGACATCACCGCTTCGCTCCGGTAGCTAAGAGGGTTCGGACCAAAGCATGTTTGCAATCGTAAGAACAGGCGGAAAGCAGTACCGCGTAGGCGTCGGCGACCAGATAACGGTCGAGCGTATCGAGGGCGACGTCGGTGCGCATATCGAACTGGGCGACGTGCTCGCTCTCGGCGGCGATGAAACGGTGATCGGCACGCCTACCGTGCCCGATGCGGCTGTGCGCGCGCGAATCGTGCAGCAGCCGCGCGGCACCAAGATCATCGTGTTCAAAAAGAAAAAGCGCAAGAATTACCGGCGCAAGCGCGGCCATCGCCAGGAACTGACCGTGCTCAAAATCGAAGAAATCAAGCGGGGCGCGGCTTAGCCCTCGCACAAGTTTTTCGCCGGCCCTTCGCGCCGGTCACATCACAGGGAGATAGGCCCGTGGCGCATAAGAAGGGACAAGGCTCAACGCGCAACGGCCGCGACAGTCCGGGACAGCATCGCGGCATAAAGATCTACGCCGGCCAGACCGTGCGCGCCGGCAACATCCTCGTGCGCCAGGTCGGCACCCGGGTTCATCCGGGGCGTAATGTCGGGATGGGCCGCGATTACACTCTTTACGCGCTGGTTGACGGGGTGGTCAAATACGAGACCTACCGCACCGACAAGCGGCGCGTGCGGATCGAGCCGGCGACCGCGCCGGAGAGCCCATTTCGTACCGAAGCGGCAACTGAGCCGCCGGTCGAAGCACAAACCTAGGGCCGGCACGGCTTAGAATTTCGACTTCCAAGCCCCGCGGCCGCGCCGCGGGGCTTTTTGTTTGTTTACGGCGACGGGTGTGTCGGTCGCAGCCGGCTGCCGAACTGTGAGAGGAACTCGCGATGCGACTTGGATTGCTTTACGGCTTTTCTCATTCCCATGAATCGCTCGACCTGGTGCTCGAAGCCGAACGCTTGGGTTACGACTCGGTATGGACCGGCGAGGCCTGGGGCTCGGACACTATCGTGCCGCTCGCCTGGCTTGGCGCGCTGACCAGGAAAATCCGCCTCGGCACCGCAATCATGCAGATGCCTGCGCGGACGCCGGCGATGACCGCGATGACCGCGATGACGCTCGATGCGATATCGGGCGGACGCTTCATCCTCGGCGTTGGCCCCTCGGGGCCGCAGGTGGTCGAGGGATGGCACGGAGTACCGTATGGTAAGCCGCTAGTGCGCTACCGCGAGTATATTGCGATCCTGCGAAAGATCCTCGCGCGCGAAGCGCCGCTGGAGTTCCAGGGCTCCGAATACCAGATACCATACCGCGGTCCCGGCTCGACCGGCCTTGGCAAACCGTTGCGTCCGATCCTGCATGGCCGGCGCGACATGGAAATCTACATGGCTTCGATCACCCCGAGCGGCGTGGCGCTCGCAGCCGAGATCGCCGACGGGGTGATTCCGGTGTGGATGAATCCTGAGCGATGGGACCTGTTCAAGCCCAGTCTGGAGCGCGGATTCAGCAGGGCGGGCGGCGCGCGCGACGCCTCGAAATTCGACCTCGCGCCGTTCGTTACCTGTGTCATGGGCCCCGAGGTCGCAAAATGCCGCGAGCCGATCAAACAAAACCTGGCGCTCTATATAGGCGGAATGGGTGCGCGCGACAAAAATTTCTACAACGACTATGCGCGGCGCGCCGGCTATGAGGACGCGGCGAAAAAAATCCAGGATCTCTTCCTCGCCGGCAAACGCGACGACGCCGTCGCGGCGGTGCCTGACAAACTCGTCGACGAAGTCGCGCTAGTCGGACCGCGCGAGCGGATCGCCGAGCGGGTCGCCGCCTGGAAGGACTCGCCAGTCAAAACGATGCTTATCGGGACGCGTCAACCCGAAGCTCTTCGCGCGCTCGCCGAGCTGCTCCTGTAGCCGCCGCGCGAAACCGCGTGCGGTTGTCCTGAGCGATGAGATTTGTCGATGAAGCGCGAGTCTTCGTGGCCGCCGGCAAGGGCGGCGACGGCGCGATTGCTTTTTTGCGGGAGAAGTATCGCCCCTTAGGCGGACCGGCCGGCGGCGACGGCGGCCGCGGCGGCGACGTAATCTTCGAGGTCAATGAGGGCCTCGCGACGCTGCTTGATTTCAAATACAACCCGCGCCTGGTCGCGCGCGACGGCGAGGCCGGTCGCGGCAAACAGCAATACGGCCATGCCGGTGGCGACCTGGTGGTGCGGGTTCCGCCCGGCACGCTGGTCTTCGACGAGGAGAGCGGCGAGATGCTCGCCGACCTCGTGATGCCCGGCTCGCGCGCCGTCGTCGCCCACGGCGGGATGGGTGGCAAGGGCAACATGCACTTCACCACCTCGACGCGCCGCGCCCCGCGAATCGCAACGCCGGGAGGACCGGCCGAGCAGCGCTGGGTCAAAATCGAATTGCGGCTGGTGGCTGACGCCGGCCTGGTCGGCCTGCCCAATGCCGGCAAATCCACGCTGCTCGCCGCCATCAGCGCGGCGCATCCGAAAATCGCGCCCTACCCCTTCACCACGCTCACACCCAATCTCGGCCGCGTCCAGCTTGCCGACGGCTCCGGCTTCAGCGTCGCCGACATTCCGGGCCTTATCGAGGGCGCTCATCTCGGCCACGGCCTGGGCATCCGCTTTTTGCGCCATCTCGCGCGCACGCGAGTGCTGATCTACGTGCTTGACCTGACCGCCGATCCCGAAAGCGATTTCCTCACCGTTCGCGGCGAACTCGCGGCGTTCGATCCGATGCTCTCGGCGCGCCCGGCACTGATAGTTTTCAACAAGGTCGATCTGGCCGGCACTGCGCGCGCCGAGGAGCTGGCGCATCGGATCGCTTCGCTCGCGCCCGAGCATGCGATCGAATCCGTCTTCGTCATCTCGGCCGAGCAGCGAATTGGACTCGAGCCGCTGATCGCGGCGATTGCGCGAATTCTCGGGCTGGGCGGGATTGAAGCATCATGTCCCAGGTGAGCTACAAGCAGGAGTTCATCGCGCGCGCGCGCCGGATGGTGGTCAAGATCGGGAGCGCCGTGGTCTCCGACGCTGGTGGATTGCGGCCGGAGATTATCGCGCGACTGGCCGCCGAAATTGACGCGATCGTGCGGGCCGGGCGCGAAGTCGTAGTGGTCACCTCCGGAGCGATCGTGGCCGGCCGCGCGCGGCTGGAAAAACTCGGCGGCGCGGGCGTGGCGGCGCGCCAGGCGGCGGCGGCAACCGGGCAGATCGAGCTGATGGGCGAATGGGCACGCGCGTTTGGCGCCGTCGGACGAACGGTCGCGCAACTCCTGCTGACCCATCAGGACCTGGCCGAGCGCGCGCGCCGCACCAACGCGATTCATACCATCCAGACCCTGCTCGAAGCCGGCGTGATGCCGATCGTCAACGAGAACGACACCGTCGCGGTCGAAGAGATCCGCATGGGCGATAACGACGTGCTCTCCTCGCTGGTGGCCGGTATGGCGCAGGCGCAACTGCTGGTGATCCTGAGCGACGTCGCCGGCGTGCTCACCGGCGACCCGCGCAAGCGGCCCGACGCGCAGCTGATTCCGCTCATCACCGACCCGGAGGCCGGGATGCGCGGGCTCGTCGCCGATAGCGCGGGGCCGCTGGGAAGCGGCGGGATGGCGACCAAACTCAAGGCGGCACAGCAGGCGGCGCGCGCCGGAATCGCGGTGATCATCGCGCCGGGCCGGGTCGAGCAAGCGCTTGCCACCGCGCTCGATCCGGCACTCGAGTGCGGCACGCTGATTCTTCCGACGCGGACCCGGCTAAGAAGCCGCAAACATTGGATCGCGTTTGCGCTGCGTCCGGCTGGAGCGTTGACCGTGGACCCCGGCGCCGCCGAGGCGCTGCGCAAAAAAGGCCGCAGCCTGCTTCCCTCGGGCATCCGCGAAGTCGCCGGTGAGTTCAAAAGCGGCGATTGCGTGAGCCTGCTCGATCATCAGGGCGTCGAGTTCGGGCGCGGGCTGGTCAATTATCCCGCCGCCGATATACTGAAGGTGAAGGGCAGGCGCTCCAACGACATCTCGCGCACGCTTGGCTACAAGGTCGCCGACGAGATCATCCATCGCGACAACTTCGCGCTGATCGAAGAATTGGCATGAACCAAGGCATGAACGGCTGACGTGAGTCTCGAAACCGAAACCCTCGCCACGCTCAAACGCTCGCGCACCGCCGCCCGCGCGCTGGCGCTCTGCCCCAGCGCGCGAAAAAACCAGGCGCTGGTTACGCTCGCCGCGATGCTGCGCGCGGAGCGCGGCGAGATCCGCGCCGCCAACGCCGGCGATCTCGATCGCGCGCGCAGTTCCGGGATGGCCGGTGCGTTCGTCGAGCGGCTCACGCTCAACCAGGCGCGGATCGACGCGATGGCCCACAGCGTCGAGGAGGTCGCGGCCCTGCCCGACCCGGTCGGCGAAGTGATTGCGCGGTGGCGGCGGCCCAACGGCCTGGAGATTTCGCAGGTCCGCGTGCCGATCGGCGTCATCGCGATCATCTACGAGTCGCGGCCCAACGTCACCGTCGACGCCGGCGTGCTGGGGCTGAAGGCCGGCAACGCGGTAGTGCTCCGCGGGGGCAAGGAGGCGCTCGCCTCGAATGCGTTTTTAGCGGAGCTTACCGGACGCGCTCTGGAAAGCGCCGGAATCGCACGCGACGCGGTTGCCTTCGTGGGAAATCCCGACCGCGAGATGATCCAGATCCTCAAGCGCCATCCCGAGGCGATTGACTTGATCATTCCGCGCGGCGGCAAGGCCCTGAAGGACGCGCTCGCAGGTTCAGCCGTGCCGCTACTCCCGCATTTCGACGGGCTCTGCAACACCTACGTCGATCGCACGGCGGATCTTAAGATGGCCGAGGAAATCTGCTTCAACGCCAAGTGCAGCCGCCCGTCGGTGTGCAACGCGATGGAAACCCTGCTGGTGCATCGCGAGGCCGCGCCGCGTTTTCTGCCACCGCTTGCCGCGCGAATGCGGGACGCAGGCGTCGAGTTGCGCGGCTGCGAGCGAGCTCGCGCGATCGTAGCCAGCATCAAACCGGCCGTCGACTCCGACTGGGACACCGAGTTCCTCGACCTGATCCTGGCCGTGAAAGTAGTCGACTCGCTCGACCAGGCGCTGCAGCATATCGCACGCCACGGTTCGGGCCTCGCCGACGCCATTGTGACGAGCGACCGCGACGCCGCCGCGCGCTTTCAACACGAAATCGACTCGGCGACCGTGTACGTCAACGCGTCCACCCGCTTCACCGACGGCTTCGAGTTCGGCTTCGGCGCCGAGACCGGAATCTCGACCAATCGCCTGCACGCGCGCGGCCCGATGGGCCTGCGCGAACTGACGATCTACAAGTACCTCATCGCGGGCAACGGCCAGGTGCGCAAATGAACTTGGGCGGCCCCACCCTATGCGAGTAGGACTTCTTGGCGGCAGTTTCAATCCGATCCACTTCGGCCATCTGCGCTCGGCCGAGGAGGTGCGCGAAGCGCTCAGGCTGGACCTGGTCTATTTCGTGCCCGCGGCGGTGCCGCCGCACAAACCCGCCGACGGGCTCGCGCCCCCGGAGCATCGGCTCGCGATGGTGCGGCTGGCGACCAAGGGTAATCGCCACTTCATGGTTTCCGAGGTCGAGATTCGGCGCGCCGGGCGCTCCTATACGATCGACACGGTGCGTCATTTTCTGAACACCCTGCGCGGACCCTCGACCCTGTTCCTGATGATGGGCTCCGACGCTTTTGCCGAACTGGACACCTGGAAAGATTGCGAAGAACTGGTGCGCCTGAGCTCAATCGTGGTGCATACGCGCGCGTCGGACGGCGATGGCGAACCGCCGCGAATCTCACTTGCCGCGCTCAAACGCTTTGGCTACATTAGAGAAGACGATCACTACGTGCATCCCAGCGGCCAGACACTTTCATTCGTAGCCACCACGAACTTCCCGGTTTCCGCCACGCTCATTCGTGAAAAGCTTCACCGCCACCATTCCGTCCGGTACCTGATGCCGGGCGACGTGGTCGATTATATTCAGCGGCACGGGCTGTACTGACGGCGCCAGTGTTTTCGCAAAAGAGCTTCAAGCAAACCATTTGCTCCCTTTCTGCCGCCGCTCGGCGGCTCGCCGTGCCACCCTGTTCCGCGTGAATTCTCAGGAGAAGGCAATAGCCGCCGCACAGGCGGCACTCGAGAAGAAGGCGTACGACCTGGTCGTGCTCCGGGTCGAGCATCTGAGCTCGATTGCAGACTACTTTCTGATCGCCACTGGCCGCTCCGACGTGCAGGTGCGCGCCATCGCCCGCGGTATCGAGGAGCGAATGGACCTCGAGGGCGAGCGCGCGCTGTCGATCGAGGGCACCAGCCATGGCCACTGGGCCGTGCTCGACTTCAACGACGTGGTGGTGCACATATTCTTCGAAGAGACGCGCGAGTTCTACCGGCTCGAGCGGAACTGGCTCGACGCGACTGAGGTTCCGCTGCCCGAACCCTACCGCAGTCAGGCGCGCGATCTCCGCCTGCGTGCGATGGGTTAAACGACCCGCTCCTCTGTTTCCCGCAAGCCGCCCTGGATCGGATTATCGACGTGCCGCTTACGCGGCGGCATCGCGATGCTTCAGTAAAAACGGCAGCACCGCGGCGTTGAATTCATCGGGCCGCTCGATATTCGGCAGATGGCCCGCGTTCTTGATAATCGTCAGCTGCGCATCCGCGATCCGCTCGGCCATCGAGCGCGCCAACGACGGCGGCGTGAGCAGGTCGTCCTCGCCCACTACCACATGCGCCGGCACCCGAATCTTTTCGAGCTCGATCTGCAGGTCCGGCCTGGCGCTGCCCTCAATTGTCTTCATGTAGGAGTTTTTGTGCAGCGTGCACATGCTCTCGACCATGCGCTTGAATACCGCGGGGGGAGAAGATTTGCTGATTAGCGATTTCGCGACGCCCTCGGCGATGTCTTTCAGCTCCTTACCCGCGCGCAAGGGTTCCAGGCGCAGCCGGATGAACTCGCGGCTCTGCTCCGGACTGATATGGCTAAAGCCGGGCAGAGAGTCGCAAATGGTCAGCGTCGCCACGCGCTCGGGAAAGCGCGCGTTGAAGTCCATCGCAATAAGCCCGCCCATCGAGAGTCCAACCAGATGCGCCTTGCGTGCGCCGAAATGATCGAGCACGCGCACCAGGTCGCGGGCGAAGTCATGGAAGTCGAGCGGCCCCTCGTAATCGTCGCTCATCCCATAGCCGCGCGCGTCCCACGAGGCAGCGTGGAAATGGCGCCCGAAGTCGGGAAGCTGGTCGTGCCAATTGGTGCGGTTGCCGCCGATTCCATGCATGCAGACGACCAGCTTGCCCTCGCCCGTGTGATCGACCGCAATCCTGGGCGCGGGCGGTACCAGTTCAGTTTTCCACTGGGCCATTTGTGGCAGCTCCTTTTGCATACGGGGCGGGCTTCGACCAGGATGTCCGGCGCGACCAATATTCGGTGATTGTGCGGCGTCCGCGCCGCTCCTGCAAGGGTCGCACGCGACTGTCATCAAAGCACCGTCGGCGCTACCATCCGCATCATGGACCTGCCAGTAACGTCCCGGTCGGCCGCCGATCAGTTTCGGCGCAACCCGGCGACGTTCGCGCGGATGACCGCGCTGATGTCCTCGAGCGCCGACGCGAAATTTCTCCAGTACATGGTGTCGATCTCCGGCGCCGCGCGGGACGAACGCGTGCTTGAGGTCGCCTGCGGCTCGGGCGCGTGCGCGCTCGCATTCGCCGAGCGATGCGGCCTCGCGATCGGCCTTGATCCGTCGGCCGACCTGGTCGCGCAGGCGCGGGCCGCGGCGGCGCGCCACGGCGCCGGCAACGTCGTCTTCATGGCAGGCGAAATCGAACGGATGGCATTTCGCGACGCCGCGTTCGACGCCGCCGTGTGCCGCTTCGCGTTCCATCACTTTACCAATCCCGCGCGCGTGTTCGCGGAAATGGCGCGGGTGGTCGGACCGCGGGGATGGATGGTGGTGGTGGACGTAACGACCTCGGAGGATCCGGCGGAGGCCGCGCTACACAATGAACTGGAGCGGCTATGCGATCCGACGCACGTGCGGATGCTCGCGGCTTCGGATTTCGAGCGGATTTTCGCCGCCGAGGGTTTTACCGTCGCGATGAAAATCGCGCGCCAGTCGCTCAGTACGGTCGAGGAATGGACGGCCTTCGGCGATCCGCCGCCGGAGAATATCCCGATCATCCGCGCGCTACTGGAAGACGCGGTAGATGAGGACCGGCCGGGGCTTGCGCTCCAGCGCGACGCCGGCACTATTCGCCTGATGCATACCAGCGTTAGCTTTGTTCTTGAGCGCGCGGAATGAACCTGGAATGAACTTGGCCCCAGACGAGGACGCGAACAATGGACCACCAGCCCAAGCACGATCAGCCTGACAATCTGACCTTGGTGCAGCGGCAATTCCGTCGCCAGGCCGAGGCCTACTCGACCATGAAGGTGGTCACTGATCCGCGCATCCTCGACAACATGGTCGAGGTTTCCGCGGTGCGGGTGGACTCACGCGTGCTCGACGTCGCGTGCGGGCCGGGATTCGTCGCGATGGCGTTTGCGCCCAGGTGCCGGAGCGTCGTCGGAATCGACGCGACCGACACGCTTGTCGCCCGCGCCCGCGCGGAGACCGAGCGCCGCGCAATCTCCAACGTCGCCTTCGCGCTCTGCAACGTCGAGCGAATGCCGTTTGGGCCTGGCCAGTTCGATCTCGCTACCTGCCGTTTCGCGTTTCATCATTTCGCCCGTCCGCGCGAGGTCCTGGCCGAGATGGCGCGCGTGTTGAAACCGGGCGCGCGGATGGTGATCGTCGATATGACGACCGCCGAGGACTCGGCCAAGTCGGACTATCACAATCGCGTCGAGCGGCTGTGCGATCCCTCGCACGCGCGCGCGATTCCAGTCTCCGAGTGGGAGCGGATGATCGCCGAGGCGGATTTGGAGGTTGCCTATCGCGGCGGGCGCGAGACCAGCTACGACCTGGAATCGTGGATGGCGCATGGCGGGCCGCCGCCCGAGCGCCGCGCGCGGATTATCGAGATGATGGAAGCGTCACTTGTGTCGGACCGCTCGGGACTCAAGGTGCGCCGCCAGGATGGCCAAATCTGGTTCAGCCACATGGGCGTGACTTATGCGCTGACCAAGCCGATGCGTTAGCAGAGAAACGGCGCGCGGGCGCGCGTTACGCCCGGCAGAGATAAATCACGGCCGGGGCCCCGAGAATCATCACCCGCCTGACTGACTCGACCCGCACGAACCCGCGATTGGCAACCTCGCGCATCAGCATCCGTTCCGCCGTCAGCATCACCAACCGTCCGCCTGGCCGCACCACGCGCGCGAACTCCTCGACCAGGCGCGGATATAGACGGCGGTTCTCACCGTGCGAGCCGTATTTCGTGCCCCAGGGCAGATTGGTGACTAGATGGGTCGCGGCGGCGCTGTCGAGCGGCAGGCGCAACGCGTCGCCCTGGGCGACACCGATCGGCCGGTAGCGAGGACCGATATTTTCGCGCGCGGCCGCTATCGCATCGGGGTCGCGGTCGAATCCAGCGAGCATCGCGTAGCGTCCCAGGTGCGCGCGTTCAATCAGGATCGTCCCCGCGCCGCACATCGGATCGACTACGCGGTCATCCGCGCCCGGCTGGCTCAGCCATCCCAGAGCGGCGGCGACCGAGGCGCGCAACGAGCCTGGCCGATGTGCGACCTTGTACTCGCGATGGCGCATCCGCTCGTCGACCAGCCGCACCGCAAGGAACATCTCACCGCCGAGCAGCGTGGCCCAGAACTCGACGTCGGCGTCATCGCCCGCCCCCCGCCACGAACGGTCGCCGCGATCGGCGATGCCGCGCTCGACCGCACGCTGAAAATCGAGCCGGCGAAATTCGTGCTCGCCCGCGATACGCGCGATCACGCGGAAGCCCAGCTTGCGCCCGGCACGGCTGCCGGGAGTCATTCGCACCCGCGACTCCAGCGCCTCTTCGACGTAGGGCGCTTCGTGAGCGATCGTGCGAACTTTCTCAAGCGTCGCGGGCGTAGTGCCGAGTCCGTCGCGATAACCGACGAGAGTGAACAAATCCTCGATGGTACGCGCGGCGCTCAGCAGATCGGGGCGTGGCGCGCTGAAGATCGTCATTCCGGCGCGCTCGGGCACCGTCCGGCGCCCCAGTTCGCGTATCGCGGGGCGACCGCTTCCACGCCCGCTCGCGGCCGCCGCGTAGCGTGCAGCGATCTCTTCCGCCGCGATACCCTCGAATCCCGGCTGCGTGTGGGCGATATAGATGTTCGAAGTAAGGCGCAGCGCGGGGCCGATTGGCGCAACGGCGGCGCGCTCGGCGAATTTCTTCGGTTTTCCAAATCTGAACGATTTGTTTAATTTGACGGACTTGGCAGACTTGCCAGACTTGCCAGGGTCGTCGGGTTGAGCGGGCTTCTCGCGGCGATCGAACCGAACCGGCCTGTCGCGCCGAACCGGCCTGTCGCGTCCGACCGGCTTGTCGCGCCGGTCGAATCCCATAGCCTTGGCGGCCTTGGCCGATTTGCCAGATCTGCCGGACTGCGCCGACGGGAAAGGCCTAATCGACTTGGAAGGCTCGGCGGCCGCAGGATTGGTTTCGCGCGCCGGACCTTTGGTCCACTGGCGCCGAACTCGGCCCTGGGCCGGCGGCTTTGAACCGTTTGGCGGCGGAGAATTGCGGCCCCGGCCGGAACCGGGCGTGCGACGCATCTACTTGGCGCGAGCCATATACTCGCGCGTCTCGGTGTTGATCGTGATAGTCTCGCCCTCCTGGACGAAGTGCGGCACCTGCACCACCAGCCCGGTATCCATCGTGGCCGGCTTAAGGGTGTTGGTCACCGCCGCAGATCTCATTCCGGGATCCGTTTGCACGACCTTGAGATTGACCGTCTTGGGCAGCGAGACGTTGAGCGGCGTGGTCTCATGAAATTCAACTTCAACCTTTAGATTAGGTGTAAGGAAGCCGACCACATCTTCGATCAGTTCCTTGGGAATCGTGATCTGGTCATAGGTCTCGGTGTTCATGAAATGGAAATCGTCGCCTTCCTGGTAGAGGAATTCCATTTCGATCTGGCTCAGGATGATGCGCTCGACGCGATCTTCAGAGCGGAAGCGGTTTTCAGTCTGGGTTCCGGTCTTGACGTTGCGCAGCTTGGTCTGGACCATCCCGCGCCAGTTGCCGGGCGTGATGTGACTGATCGCCATCACCCGCCAGAGCCCGTTGTTGTATTCCAGGATCATCCCGGGCCGTAGTTGCGTCGCCTGAATCAGCATCGTCGGTGCACTCGCGAAGTATCGAATGGCTTGGGGTTATTGGCTGAATCTTGAACTTTAACGGAATCACCGCAGGTGCGGCAAGTAAGGCACCCAGGTCCTATATGCGCGACGCGTAATGCGCGATGCCTTAGCGGCCGGCGGGGCCCATTGGACGTGCGTTGCCATAGGGATTGATCGGCGCGGCATACGGATTGACTCCGTACGGAGCCGCGCCGTATGGACTCGCTCCGTAGGGACTCGCGCCGTATGGACTGACTGGATAGCGCGTGATTCCAAAGGGGCTGATGTTGATGCCATAGGAGGGGCTCGAGCCGTAGGGAGTTCCATACGGCGTACCAAAAGGACTGCCATAGGGACTTCCGTACGGGTCCATCGGGTACGGATTCATCCCGAACGGGCTGTATGGATTCATCCCATAGGGCGCGACCACGATCGGCGGCGCCGACGCTACCGCCGGCGGCATCGCGATCGACGACTCGACGTACTGGTTGCCGGCGCCGAAGGCGCGAATCGTCGCTGTGCCGCCATTCAGGCTGAAGGTCGTCGAGAAGTTGCTGAGATTTCCATGGCTGACCGGTATTCGCTTGACCAGCCGCCCGTCGACATAGATTCCCGCGCGGCGCACCTTACCAATTATCTGTCCCACGACCTGGTAGAGATGCGAAAGGGGATTTACCGGGTTAATCGACTCGATGTTGATCTGGGTGTTGTTCATCGGAGCGCCGAGCCCGCGTCCGAGTCCTCCAATCGATCCGCTGCCGATTCCGCCTTCATCCGCGCTCGGCGCCGATTCGTCCAGCCCGCTCGAACCTGCATCCGCTGCGTCCGGCGCGCTTTCGCTTGGAATTTCGGCGGTGTTGTTTCCAGAGGTAGACCCGGCGCCGCGGTCCACTTCGACTCCCGATTCTCTTCCCGTGCTCGCGAGCGCCGTCGAATCCTCGCCAAACACCGAGGCGGTCGCCGAACGTCCGGCCTGGTCGATGACGCGGAGGTTGGTCGCTATATCGGCGTCGCGGATCGAGAGCTGGAAATCGACTTTCTGACGGCCGATCACGTGATCCACTTTGAGCGGTTTGACGTTCTGCGCGCCCTCATAGATGCCGGCCGAGCGCAGCGCCGAGCCCTCGAAGTATCCCTTCAAATGCGTGACGCTGCCGACGACGCTGCGCGACTCAATCTTGATCGTGGGGCCGCCGTTATCCGGAGGCGCCGACGCACCCGCAGGAGCGGCACTGTCTGGCGCCGCCGCAGGCAAAGCGGCGTCTCCTGAAGCGGGCGCGCCGGCGCCTCCACGTTCGCCTGGAGCAACTGGCGCAACCGAGGCCGGCGCGCCGGAAGCGGACGCGGCGGATGCCGGCGCAGGGGGAACGCTCTTTTCGATCGCGGCTAACTGATGCTTGAGCGCGGCCCATAGATCGGCACTGATCACCGCCTTGTGGGCCCTCAGCCCGGCGTCGACCGACGCCGCGTCGGCGTCGAGCGAGGCGGCAGCGCGCCGCGCGCCGGCATTGTCCTTTGCCTTCAGCGCCTGGCTCAGCGTCTGCGCGTCGCCGGCAAAGCTCGCGACCGGTCCCACAAGCTCCTTAGCCTCCGGGTTGGCGTTGCCATCGGCGTCGGTGGCGTTGAGCGAATTCAGCAGCGCGAAGGCCTGATTGCTCAGTTCAGCGGAAGCAGCCCCGGCGTCTGCGGCAGCGTGCGCCGCAGGAGCGGTGGTGCAGAGCATCGCGAACAAAACGGCGCCGCATAGCACCGCTTCGCGCCCGAGCCGCCAGCCGCGACTCGGCTCTGACGGCGTTCCCGCCGCCCGTTTTCCTGAGCGCCGAAACATCGAGATCTCCGCGCCTCCAGAATCAGTATACGAAATCCACGGCAATGATAGAATTGAAATGATAAGCGTCCGTTAAGGCCGAATTGGCAAGGAGTTGAGATTGAACCGCGTAAGTTTTACCCAAACGCCAGAAGATCATCCCGTCACCGGCGGGGACGGTCTTGAGGCCGATTACCGCGCGGTTACGAGCGGCGCCGGCGTGCGGCTGTGCGCTGAGCGGTTGGTCATCCGGATGAGCGGGGATGACCGCGCGTCATTCCTGCACGGAATGTGCAGCAACGACATCAAGGGACTCATACCCGGCAATCTCATCGTAGCGCTGTTTCTGACCGAACGCGCCCATCTGATTGCCGAAGCGAACGTGTGGGCCACCGCGGACGCTCTGCTGCTCGAAATGGATCGCGCGCTCTGGCCCGCCGTGCGCACCCACCTCGAGCGCTTCCTGGTCGCCGATGACGTCGAACTGGAAGAAAGCACCGACGCAGTAGGCTACGGCGTGATTCAAATCGACGGGCCGCACGCGGCGGCGCTGGTCCAGGATGTCTTCGGTGAGCCGGCATCGCATTGCGGTGCGTGGCGATTCAGCGAGGCCACCGGCGGTGCGCTGGTGGCGCAGGTGACGCGATGGGGCGCGCCGGCATTCACGATCCTCGCCGACGGGGCGAGCGCGCCGGAAATGGTCGCGCGGATGACCGCGGCCCAGAGCGCGCACGGCGAAATCCGCGCGGTCAGCATGGATGCCGACGAGATTGTGCGGGTCGAAAGCGGTAACGCGCGGGTCGGCGTCGATACCAATGAAAAAACCATCGCGCTGGAGGCGCGCACCGAACCCGCGATCTCGTTCAGCAAGGGGTGCTACATCGGGCAGGAGACCATTGAGCGGGCAACCGCGCGCGGCGCACTGAAGCGGCGGCTGATGGGCCTTCGGATTGACGGCGCGCGCGTTCCGGGCGCGGGCTCCCGGGTCGTGCTTGCGGGTAAGGAGGTCGGACATCTGACCAGTCCGCTGCGCTCGCCGCGGCTCGGCGTGATCGCGCTAGCCGTGCTGCATCATAGCGCCTGGGCGCCCGGAACAGCGGTGAAAATCGAAACGCCCGACGGCGAAGCCGCCGCGGTTGTGAGCGAGTTGCCTTTTGCAGGCGACGCGTCGGGGCGCGATTGATAAAATGACTCATTGAAGAAATGCGCGCGATGCTCTAAAAAAGGGGCGAAAGGATCGCGCGAGAGTTTGTCGCTCGCGTTCTCGAGCAAAACATTCGCGCGGCCGGATCCGCGACGGTCGGTCGCGATCGCGCGATTATCACGGGCGAATCAACGGGAGAATCAAAACGATGGCTAATCAGCTGGGCAAGCGTTATCTCTGCGACAAGTGCGGCACGGAAGTGCTCTGCAACAAGCCGGGCACGGGTGCGATCGAGTGCTGTGATGCCGAAATGAAGATCAAGGAAGCCAAAGCGCTTCCGTCTTCAGATTAAGGTCCGCTTGAGGTTTTTGAAGTGCGCGCCGCGCGCGAGGATGCGCCATCGGGCGCCCTGCCGCGCGCGACGCCTTGGCGCTTGAGACCCTGATGGCCCTCAAGGCTGATCTCGTCCTGCATGGGGGAACGATCCTCGGTTATCCCGCCAGTGACTCGATTGCGGTCGCCGGCGGCACCATCCTCGCTCTCGGACAGTACAGCGGCCTCAAGCCGCTGGTCGGCCCGCGCACTCACCTGATTCGGCTCGCCGGCCGCATCGTCGCGCCCGGGCTAATCGATTCGCATTTACATTTCCTCGAGGCCGGGTCCGCCGTCTCCGGCCTGAGTTTGTGGCGATGCCGCCAGCTCGAGGATCTGATGGCCGAACTGCGGGTCGCCGCGGGCAAGGCGCCACCGGGCAACTGGCTCCGCGCATTCGGATGCGATGAGGCGCTGCTGGCCGGACGCCGCGGACCGACGCGCGCGGAACTCGACGCCGCGGTGCCCAAGAATCCGCTCCGCCTGCGCCATCAGACGCTCCACGCGTCGTGGCTCAATTCGCGCGCGATCGCCGCGCTCGGCCTCGAGGCGCCCGACTTCAAGCCGCCCGAGGGCGCCGTTCTGATGCGCGACGCGACCGGCCGGTTGAGCGGTCTGGTGGCCGGCATGGAAAGCTACATCTCCCGTCGGCTCCCGCGCGTGACCCCGGCCGAGCTGGAGTCGCGCGCGCGTTTGTTCAGCCGCGAGCTCGCGGCGGCCGGCGTGACCGCGTTCACTGACGCGACCGTGCGCAACGGGCCCGAAGACGTCGCACTGATGGCGCGCATGGTGAACGGGCGGGCCGTGGCGCAACGGGTCGCGATGATGCTCGGCGCGCCCCACTTGAACGCCTTCAACGAAGCGGCGCGGGCGGCACAGCCGGCCGGGATAAAACTGGTCGCGGTCAAGTTCGTCGAGAGCCCGCAAACCGACTATCGTCCGATCGCGCGATGGGTCGCGCGGGCGCGCGAAATCGGACTCGACTCGGCCTTCCACTGCACCGAAGTCGAAGACCTGGAACTCGCGCTCAACTCGCTCGAGACCGCCGCGCGTGGGATGCCGCCGGCGCTCGAGGGCGGCCCGGTCTTTCGTATTGAGCACGGCGGGGTGATTACGCCCGAGCATCTCGAGCGGCTCAAAGCCCTGGGCGCGTGGGTGGTCACCAATCCCGGCTTTCCTTACTACCGCGGCGCAAAGTATATGACCGAACCCGGCCTGCTGCCCTACCTGTATCGCGCGCGCAGCCTCCTCGGGGCTGGTATCGAACTCGCCGGCGCCACCGACGCGCCGGTCACCCCGGCCCGTCCGCTGACCGCGATTGGCGCCGCCGCGATGCGTTTCTCGCTCGAAGGGTACGAAATCGGCCTCAACGAGCGGATTCCAATCGAACTGGGCTTCAGGCTTTTCACGACTCAGGCGGCGCGCCTGGCACGGCTCAACGCGGGCGAAATCTCGCTCGGCCGCCTGGCCGACCTGATCGTGTTGCCGCGCGATCCGATGGTCCTGAAGCCGGCCGACCTGATGAACCTGCCCGTCGATCTCACGATCGTCGGCGGACGCGTCGTCTTCGAGCGCGGGCGGCCCGAGGTTGCAGCCAGCCCCGGGGCCGAGCTCTTCTCCGCCTGAGTCCGCCGACGAAGTCCGACCGATTGCCAACAACGGCCGCCCTTTATGGCGCAGGTATCGCACAGCATCCGCTCATTACCTCCATCGCCGGGCTTCAGCATGATCCGGTTCGCCAAGCGCAACCGCGTCGCATGGATAACGCTCAATCGGCCGCGCCAACTCAATGCCTACAATGTGGCGATGCGCGACGATCTCTTCGCCGCCCTAAGCGCGATCCATGACGACCCCGAGGTGCGCGCGATGGTGCTCTCCGGCGCGGGCTCCGCGTTTTCCACCGGCGGCGACGTGAGCGAGTTCGGGAGCGCGCCCTCGCCGACGGTTGCGCGATGGGTCCGGTTTCGGCGCGACGTGTGGGGTCGGCTCCGCGGCCTGCCCATTCCGACCATCGCCGCGGTTCATGGCTACGCGGTAGGCGGCGGCCTCGAGATGCTACTGCTGTGCGACATAGCTATCGCTACCCCTGACGCGTCTTTTTGCCTGCCCGAGACGGGGCTCGGCATGATTCCCGGAGTGGCCGGCACGCAGACCGCCGCGCGACGCCTGGGAGTGGGACGCGCGCTCGACCTTTGCCTCACGGGCCGTTGGATTGACGCAAAGGAGGCTTTAGCAATAGGTTTGGTCGCCGAAGTCGTGCCCGCGGCGAAGCTGACGCGAGCGGCCGGCGCGCTGGCCCGCCGTCTGGGCCGTTTGCCGCGCGAGCGGCTGGCGCTGGCGAAACTCGCGGTCTGGGACGGCCTGGACCTGCCGCTCGGCGAGGGGTTGGCGATGGAGCGCCGGCTCGCCCGCAGGCTCGAAAATTTCACGCTCGACGCGCGAGCATCGGCGGCCATGTCCCTCCCCAAAAGGGCGCGCCGCCATGGAGGAAACGGAGTACCGTGAACACCGTCAGTTTCATCAGCATCCCCGGCTCGATCGCTCCCGACCAGGAAATCCTGGTCTTTGGCGATCGCAGGCTCAACTACGCAGCACTCAACGAACTGGTCGGGCGTCTAAGTTCGGCCTTCAAGACGCTCGGGCTCAAACCTCGCGACGTAGTCGCCGCCCTCGACACCAACTCCGACAACTACATCGCCGGCTACTACGCCGCTGCCAAGGCCGGACTGACCTGGCTCCCGCTCAACTACCGCGCCAAGGATGCCGAGCTCGAGTACATGATCAACACTGCCGGCGCCAAGGTGCTGCTGGCAGGCGACCGCTACCTCGACCTCGTCGGGCGCGTCGCGCCCAAGCTAAAAACCGCCAAGGCGGTGGCCTGGGGCGAGGGCAAGGCCGGGATGCAGCGGCTCGCGGACCTGGTCAAGGCGGCCGAGGTAGATGACGGCGAAGTCGAAGTCGAGGATGAGGACGTCTCGGTCCTGATGTACACCAGCGGCACGACCTCGCTGCCCAAGGGCGTGATGCTGCGTTTTAGGGATTTCGCCGCCTACGTCACGGCCAACGTCGAGATGGCCGACGGCAGCGAGCGCGGCGTCGCGCTGGTATGCGTGCCGTTTTACCACATCGCCGGAACCACGGCGATGATGACCAATTTGTGGACTGGGCGGCGGATGGTGATCATGCCGCAGTTCGACCCCAAGACCTGGCTGCAACTGGTCGCGCGCGAGAAAGTCACCCACGCCTTCGTCGTGCCTACCATGATGAAGCAGTTGCTCGACGAGCCGTCGTTCGCCGACACGGATTTTTCGCATCTGACCAACCTGGCCTATGGCGGCGCGGCGATGCCGATTCAGACTATCCGGCGCGCGATCGAGGCGTTTCCCAAAACCGTCGGCTTCGTCAACGCATACGGCCAGACTGAGACCACCTCTTCGTTGACTGTGCTCGGTCCGGACGACCATCGGATCGACGGCGACGCCAAAACCGTTGAGCTCAAGCTCAAGCGGCTGAATTCGATCGGCCGCCCCTTGCCCGACGTCGAAATCGCCGTCCGCGACGACGACGGCGCGCTGCTGGCGGCGGGACAGGTCGGCGAAATCCTCATCCGCACCCCGCGCATTATGAAGGGCTACGCCGGGCGCGAGGACGATTCCCGTCTGCCCGAGGGATGGCGTGCGACCGGCGACCTCGGATGGGTCGACGAAGAGGGCTACGTGTTCTTCGCCGGACGCAAGGACGACATGATCATCCGCGGCGGCGAAAATATCGCGCCAGCCGAAATCGAGGCCGTCCTGATGAGCCATCCGGGGATCGACGAGGCGGCCGTAATCGGCGTGCCGTCGGTCGAATGGGGACAGACTGTCAAGGCCTTCGTCGTCAAACGGCCGGGTCAGAACGTAACCGCGGCCGACCTCGGCGAGTTTTGCCGCACGCGCCTGGCAAGCTTCAAACGGCCCGAGTCGATCGAGTTCATCGAGGCGCTGCCCAAGAATCCGCTCGGCAAAATTCTGCGCAAGGAGCTGCGTGACAAGGGCGATACGCCAAGGCCCTGAACGCGCGCGTCCGGCGCGCGCCGCGGCGGGCCGGGTCGAAGTCGCTCGCGCCGGCGGATGCGTGACCGCAACGCTCAAGCGGCCGACCGCGCGCAATCGGCTTGACGCCGCGATGGCGCAGCGGCTGGTCGAACTTGCCGAGGAGGTCGAAGACGATCCGGGAGCGCTGATGCTCGTCCTTCGCGGCGCCGGCGGAAACTTCTGCGCGGGCTTCGACGACGAGGTCGACACGATCGCTCCGAGCGTGGTTGAATCGATCGCCGTGCTCTCCAAGCCGACGCTCACGATTATCGAGGGCGTTGCCGCCGATGAAGGGACGGAACTGGCGCTTGCCGCTGACCTTCGCGTCGCCGCGCGATCGGCACGCTTCGCGATGGGCCAGCTAGGGCGCGGCCGGATGCCGCGCTTTGGCGGTACCCAGCGCCTCCCGCGGCTTATTGGCGCGGCCCATGCGCTCAGAATGCTGCTGACGGGCGCGCAGGTCGATGGTGACGAGGCGCTACGCCTCGGACTCGTGACCTATATCGCGCCTGGTCCCGGCCGCGTCGCGCTCGAGCGCGTGGTTGGCGAGGTCGCACGTGCGATCTTAAGCCGCGGTCCGGTCGCCGCGCGGCTGGCCAAGGAGGCCGTGCGCAAGGGATGCGACTTGACCCTGGATCAGGGTATAAGGCTTGAAGAGGATCTGTACGCCTTGCTACAAACCACAGCCGACCGCGCCGAGGGCGTCCGGGCCTTCCTGGACAAGCGCAAGCCGCTGTTTCGCGGCGCCTGAAGCCGTTATGCGCGGCGCGTCACATCCAACTTAACGGAGCGACCAACAACGATGGCCAACCAGCTGGGAAAAGTTTACATCTGCGGCAAATGCGGATCGCAGGTAATTGTCACCAAGGGCGGCGCGGGCGCGCTCAAGTGCTGCGGCGCCCCGATGGAACAGAAGAAGTAGGCGCAGCGGCGCCGAAGCGAGAGATCGTCGAAGTGAAGTGAAATGAAAGTCACGCTCAGCTTCGACAACGGGCCCGATCCCGAGGTGACCGGTAACGTCCTCGACGTGCTCGGCGCCGCGGGAGTGCGCTCGACCTTCTTCGTAATCGGAGAGAAGCTGGGCGACCGCGGCTGCCGCACCCGCGCCGAGCGCGCTCGCGCCGAGGGCCACTGGATCGGCAATCACAGCCTGACGCACAGCAAGCCGTTCGGCCGGCGCGAGGACCGCGACGGCGCCGAGGACGAGATTGGCCGCGCTCAGCGAATGATCGGCTCGCTCGCGCATCCCGACCGCCTGTTCCGTCCCTTTGGCGGCGGCGGCGCGCTCGATTCGGGCCTGCTGAATCGCAAGGTGGTCGACTACCTGTGCGCCGGCGGCTTCAGCTGTGTGCTATGGAATTGCATTCCACGCGATTGGGAAGACCCCGGCGGATGGCCCGAGCGGGCGCTCGCTCAGTGCCGCGCCACGCCATGGAGCGTGGTCGTGTTGCATGATCTGCCGACCGGCGCGATGCTCAATCTCGAGCGTTTTCTCGGCCTCCTGCGCGGCGCGGGCGCCGAGATCGTACAGGAGTTTCCTCCCGAGTGCGTCCCGATCCTGCGCGGCCGCGTGATGTTTCCGGTCGACCAGTACATCGCCGCGTGAGTGGTGCGCGAGCCGCCCCGGCGTTCCCGTCACTCACGGATCTTTCACCACAGGGAGGGTTCATCGCATGATCGGCGCAATCATTATCGGACTAATCGCGGGCTGGCTCGCCGGGAAGATCGTACGCGGCGAGGGCTACGGCATGTTTGCCGACATCCTGCTCGGCCTGGTGGGCGCCGTCATCGGCAATCGGATTTTCGACGCATTCAACATCCAGGTGTATAGCGGAATCGGACATCTTGCGATGGCGACGGTGGGCGCGATCGTCCTGGTCGGAATCGTGCATCTGATTCACAGCCCGTCGCCTCAGCACTGACTGGCGCGGGGCACAAATCGAATTGATCTCCTGAACGCGCCGGCGGCGGCCGATCCGAGGATCGGTCGCCGCCGCTTTGGCGAACAAAGCCATCAGGCTTCTTCAGGAGTTCCTAGTTTTCCCGCTCCCAGTGTGGCGCCGAGATTGGAGTCTGGAAGGTAGTGCCGCTCGCCGCCTCTCCCATCTCCGTGCAATCGAGTGACTTGCCCGACGGGCCCGACAATGCGCAGAACAACTGGACCGGCGATCCGGGGCTGGCGGAACCGCTGACCGCGCAGCTCGGCACGGTGGTCCCGGTGCAGGTCACTGTTTTGCAACTGCTGGTCAGATTAATCGTAACGAATCCGCCCGCCGTGCCGACGGGAGCACTGCCAACCGTATACGAACCAAGGAGAGAACAACTCGACGCGGCGCCAGTGCCTGGTGCGCCGTAGTTCTCGTTGAGGAACCCGGAAAGGTTCCCTTTGCCGTCGCTGAACATCGCACCCGAAACTGCGTACGGTATCGCCGGTGGATTCGGCTCGCTCACGGTCCCGGTGATCGACGCGTCAAAGGCATGATACGAGGCGACGTAGCGTCCGTGAAAATTATGCTCGTTTATTCCGGCGAAGGCCGAGCCGCCACCGGCCATCAATAACAGTCCGAGACTCGGGATTGCTGCCAGAGCCAAACGCGCAAGATAGCCAGTTCTGTTTTCCATCCGTTATACCTCTTTCAAAGTCAAAATGAGTATCTGCCAGACTAACGCCTTCGCTATGGTACGAAGCAAGCGAACCAGCGCGGATTGGAAAATTTGCGACATTACGGCTTGCTAGGGTCGAATTTGATCATCGCTGGCGCCGAGGGGAACGCGCCGCCCCGCTCGGGCATCATACGACAGGTTGAGGCCGCCTGCGCCAAAGCGCGCGTGTATCCTTCGGCTCGCCGTGTGCGTGTGGCGAACGCCATCCTCGAGGCCAAAAGCACCGAAGCCCGACTGTCCTTTGGACAGCGGGGCTTCTGATTACGTAATCGGACCTTGATTTATGACTATATAGTTGAGACCGAAACCTTGCCCTGATGAATCAACGCAACTTCGGCATTACTTCTTTCGCGAACAGCTCCATCGAACGGCGCGCCTTCTGCGCAGGCATCCCCGGCAACTGCATCCACATCACCAGATGCGTCACCCGGCCCGCCTCACTGTAACGCTTGAGCTCCCGTACCACGTCATCCGGAGTTCCCACGGCCAGCGGCGCCTGAAAAAAGCTTAGTCCCGGTGTATTGCGCATCTTGCCCGGAGGCGGAACGTCGGATTGTGAGAAGACCGCTTCGCTCCAGGGCAAATCGTTCGCCTCTTTAAAACGCCGATCGTACGCCGTCATCATGTAGTACAGATGCTCCTCGGCGTCGTCCCAGGCCTGCTCGCGTGTCTCGGCGACATAGACCGCGCGCAACTGCGCGATGTAGTGGCTCGCGACGTCGTGGCCGTGGCTGCGCAGGCCCGCGTCGTACATCTGCTGCAGATCGACGCCGCCACTGCCGGCCAGGTGATATCCCATCCTGGCCACGCGGGCGACCGACTTTTCCGCCATCGCGGCGATCCAGAGCGGCGGAAAAGGCTTCTGCACCGGCTTGGGTGTCAGATTCACGTTTTTCATCTGGTAGTACTTGCCGTCGAAGGAAAAGTTCTCCTCGGTGAAGCATCGCCGTATCAGCTCCACTCCCTCCTCGACCCGTCCGCCGCGCTGACTGCGCGGAATGCGGAAGCTGTCGAACTCGCTAACCACGTAGCCCTGGCCAACGCCCAGGTCGAGCCGCCCTTTGGACAGGATATCGACCGTCGCTGCGTCCTCGGCGACGCGGACCGGATGATGAAAGGGCAGAATGATGATGAAGGTTCCCAAGCGGATGCGGCTGGTGCGCTGCGCGAGGGCTGAGAGAATCGGCAGCAGCGAGGGTGACCAGGCGTCATCGTAAAAATGATGCTCGGTGGTCCAGACGTGGTCGTAGCCGAGTTCCTCCGCCAGGACGGCCTCTTGAAGATGCTCGTCGTAAACCTCGGTTATCGGCCGATGCCACTGCGGAGGGTTGCGAAATGGTAGAAGAATTCCGAAGTCCATGGGCGGAAGCTCCTTGATCGATGTGGAACGTTGAATCGCTCTGGCGAATCTTCGCCCTTATGGCACAAGCGGGGGCGCGCGGGAAATGTCAGCGGCCGCGGGCCTATACCGCGTTGAATCCCTCGCGGCTGAAGAGCACCCGCTCCTCGCCCAGTCGCGCGCGCATCGCCGCCATCAGTTCGCGCTCCGCACCCGGCCGAAACCATTCCTTGTAACCCAGCCGCGCATACAGCTCCTCCATCCCGAGCGCGCGCGAGCGCCGGCCACCTGAGCCGTCACCGTCGAAGTAAGTGTCGACGACCACGCGATCGGCGCCGCCGTCGGCCAGCTCAGCGAGGCGCTCGGGATGGTTCGGCATCATCGGAGCGATCGCGAGCTGCACGAACACGCCGGCCGCGCGCAGCCGACGCGCCGTTGCGAGCCGCCGCGCGATCGACGGCGAGGTCGGCGTGAGCGCGCGGCGCACCTGCTCATCGTCGGTCTCCACGGTTATCGACGCGATGAGCCGCGGCCCCAGGTGCGTCAGCAGATCGAGGTCGCGTTCGATCATCGGACTCCGCGTCTGCAGCAGCACGCGGCGCGGAGGCCGACGCACGAACAACTCCAGCGCGCCGCGCGTCAGGCGCATCCGGCGCTCCATGCCCTGGTACGGATCCGTCGCGCTCGACATGAAAACGGCCGCGCGTTCGAGCTTCCCCGATTTTTCCAGCGCGCCAAGCTCGCGCGCTAGCAACTCCAGCAGATTGGACTTGGCGACTACCCACGTACCCCACGGCCCCGCCCGCGCTCGAGCGACCGGCAGCGCCCGCACGTAACAGAAGGGGCATCCGCCATGGTCGCCAAACGCGCATCCGACGTATGGGTTAAGCGAGTAGCTGAAGCCGTCCAGGAAACCGCCGGTAGGAGTGAGTGCGCGTGTCGCCGGGGTAGCCGAATAGGTGCGCATTTAAGCCTCGAATCGCGGGCGCGGAGCACGGCGGCGCATCGCCCGTGGCGTCCTGCGAGCATTGACATAAGCTGCACGCCGGGCACAAACTATGGTCATGCGACGGCTAATGCTTTGCACAGTCATGGTCCTGGTGATGGCGATGCCGGCGATGGCGCTCGCCCAGCAGGGCCCATACAACGACAAGCAGAATCCCAACGAGTATACCAATACCGAGGATGGGCAACTGCTCAAGGTGGTCAGCTACTTCATCGCGCCAATTGGCTACGCGCTGGAGTGGGGCGTGACCCGTCCGTTGCATTATCTCGCGACCAAGTCCTCGCTCGCCCCGATGATGAGCGGCGACACCGAATACAGCCAGATATACAACCCCGGCGAGAACGCTCAGCCAATTGTGCCCGTGCTGCCAGCCAACACGGCCTCAGCGGCCGAAAGCGCCGCGCCGCAAACTTACATCGAGCGCACGCCGGTCGGCCCGGTCACGGTGCCGGCACCGCTGGTGCCGCTGACTTCGCCTCCCGCGCAGCCGGTGTTGCACTGATTACCGATCGTTAATTAAAGATTGCGCACGCGTTAATCAAAGATTGCGAACGGCCGCGGGATGGACAAACCACCGCGGTCTTTTTCTTTGTAGTCAAACTTTTGTGCGCCGCGTAGCGACGTAAATGAAACTCAGGCACGCGCTTTGCCGTTTGGATATGAGGGAGAAGCACCATGGCCGAAAAAATCGTCAAGACCGATGAGGAATGGAAAAGGCTCCTGACTCCCGAACAATTCGAGGTCGCGCGCAAAAAAGGCACCGAGCGCGCATTCACCGGCAAATATTGGGATTTCCACGACCAGGGCGTTTATCTCTGTGTCTGCTGCGGCAACGAGCTGTTCAATTCCGAAACCAAGTTCGATTCGGGCTGCGGATGGCCGAGCTTTTATGCCCCCAAGGACGAGAGCAAGGTCGAGAACAACGTGGACAAGAGCTACGGAATGGTGCGGACCGAGGTGACGTGCAGTCGCTGCGGCGCGCACCTGGGGCACGTTTTCGACGACGGCCCGAACCCCACGGGATTGCGCTACTGCATGAACTCGGCGTCGCTGAAATTCGAGAAGAAGGAGAAGTAACGCCGACCCTTTTTGGCGTCGCTAACACCTGCGATTGTGTCGCCGTGCGGCTCTATTGCGGCCCGCATCCCGGCCGAGGGCTTGATTTCAGGGGGCACAAATTTCCCGGGCAGGGAGAATCCGGCAGTATCCCGTCCGACCTTCGTGCGATCAGGCTCTCACCAGGCCGGCGGCGCGCGCCCATTGATACTTCGCACCCAGCACCAATACCGGTTTCTCGGTGGTGTACGGATACGCCGGGATGTTGTGCTCGAAGAGCACCCGGCAGGCGTCTTCGACTTCGACGTCGCCGACCAATGACGCCACGATGGGCTTGTCGATTCCCTTGGAGCGCATCTCCTCGACCACCTCGGTCACCAGTTTTGCGAACACCAGCGGCGGCGTGATGATGGTGTGCCAGTAGCCGAGGATGAGCGCGTGGATGCGCGGCTCCTCCAGTCCCAGCCGAATCGTGTTGCGATAAGTAGCGGGCGGCTCGCCGCCTGTGATGTCCACCGGGTTGCCGGCCGCGCCGAAGGGCGGGATGAACTTGCGAAAAGCCGTGTCGAGGTCGGGTGGCATCTCCATCAGCTTGAGTCCGTTATCCACGCAGGCGTCCGAGAGCAGCACGCCCGAGCCGCCGGCGCCGGTGATGATGAGCACGTTCTCGCCCGCGGGCGCCGCCATGATCGGCAGGCATCGCGCAAACTCGAGCATGTCGTTGAGCGCGCGGGCGCGCACCACGCCTGACTGGCGCAGCACGTCCTCATAGATGCGATCGTTGCCGACAAGCGCCGCGGTGTGCGATCGCGCGGCGCGCGCGCCGAGCGCGGTGCGTCCGGCCTTGAGCACGATCACCGGCTTCTTGCGCGATACGCGTTTGGCGACCTCGGCAAATGAGCGGCCGTCCTTCAAATCCTCGACGTGCATCGCGATCACCTGGGTGTCGTCGTCCTGCTCGAAAAAAGTCAGCAGGTCGTCCTCGTCGAGGTCGGACTTGTTACCCAGCCCGACGATCGCCGAAACGCCCATTTGAGTCGAGCGGCTGAAGCCGACGATCGCCATCCCGACGCCGCCGCTTTGCGAAGACAGCGCCGCCTTGCCCAGCACGTCATAAGGCGTGCAGAAGGTCGCGCACAGCTTGCGCGGCAGGTAGTAGAAGCCGTAGATGTTCGGGCCCATCAGGCGCACGTTGTACTGCCGCCCAATTTTGACGATCTCGTTTTGCAGCTCGACGTTGCCGGTTTCCGCGAAGCCCGACGGGATCAGCACCGCGCCGGGGATCTTTTTTTCCCCGCACTCCTTGAGCGCGCCCGCCACCAGCGGCGCCGGAATCGCAAATACCGCGACGTCGATCTCGCCCGGCACTTCTTTGACGCTGCGATAAGCCTTGCGCCCCATCACTTCCGGCAGCTTGGGATGGATCGGATGGATCTCACCCTCGAAACCGCCGTTGATGAGATTTTTCATCACCGAGTTGCCGATCTTGCCGTCCTCGGCCGACGCGCCGATGACCGCGATTGCCCCGGGACGCATGATACGGTTCATCGCGCGCAAGATTTCCTCGCGCGAGGGCCGATAGCGCTCGGCCGGAGGCGCGAAGTCAAGCAACACGCGGACGTCGAGCGCCACTGCGCCGTCGGGCCGCGCCAACACCGGGTTCAAATCGAGCTCCGCGATCTCCGGAAAGTCGGCGGCGAGGGCCGACACGGTTTCGATGATTGCCGCGAGCGCGTCCTTGTCGGCCGCGGCCGCGCCGCGCACGCCGCCCAGGATTTCGGCCGCCGCGATCCCGTTGATCATCGAGAGCGCGTCGTCGCGGCTCACCGGCGAGAGGCGAAACGTGATGTCCTTGAGCACTTCGACCAGCACCCCGCCGAGACCGAAGGCTACCACTTTGCCGAAACTCGGATCGGCCGTGGCCCCGACGATCACCTCCTGGCCGCCAGAGAGCATCTGCTGGATTTCGACTCCAGCGACTTTGGCGTCGGGCTTGTAGGCGCGCGCGCCGGCGATGATCGTTTCGTAGGCCCGCTCGGCCTCGGCCGCGCTCCGCACGTTGAGCACCACTCCGCCCGCTTCGGTCTTGTGCAGGATCTCGGGGGAGACGATTTTCATCACCACCGGAAAGCCGAGCGCGCTGGCGGCGCGGCCGGCCTCGGCGGCGGACGACACGGTCGCGGCCTTGGGCAGCGGGATTGCGCAGGCCTCGCAGAGCGCCCTGCATTCGGCGGGCGAAAGCGAGTTTCGCCGGTCCGCCTTTGCCGCCTCGATGACTGCCCGCACTGCAGAACGATCGTAGCTCATAGAGAAATCTGCCTTGTTTTCAGATACCCCGTGTGACGTAATTAGCGCGCAGGGCTCAACCCTAACGCCACGCTAGCGCGCGCGTCAAATCGCAGCGCTGCCGCGCCGGCCGAGGAACGGGAAATCCCGATGGTTGAAAAAACAATCGAGTTGACCGGCAGTTCGAACGAGTCGATCGAGCATGCGGTGGACCTGGCGGTGGCACGCGCCGCGGTGACTATCTCGGGCGTGCATACGGCGCAGGTGACGAACATCGCGGCCGAAGTCGCGCACAACAAAGTGACACGCTGGAAGGTGACGGTTAAGCTGACCTTCCAGATAAAGGATCAGCTCCACGAATAACCAGTTAACCAGTCCGGGCGCCCCGATTACGCGATCGGTCATTTTGCCGGCGCGTAAAATCGGACCGGTATTGATTAGAGCGCCGGGCTCTGGCCGGGTAGTGGCGGGCCGACGATTCGCGCGGCCACGCGCACGGACTGCCCCGAAGGCCTGAAGCGATGCCAGCCAAAATTTCGGAAGTGCAGCGCGGGATTTACGAACTCTTTTTGCCGCTACCGATGCGGCCGACTATCGTTAATGTCTATCTGATCGATTGCGGCGGCGGACAGTGGGTGCTGGTCGACACCGGCATGAACACGGCCGACAGCGTGGCCACTCTTAAGGACGCCTTCACGCAAGCAGGCACCAGGGTCGAAGACCTGACCGTGCTGCTCGGCACCCATCACCACGTCGACCATTTCGGCGCCTCGGGCACAATCAAGGCCCTAAGCCACGCGCGCACCTACCTGCACGACCTGGAAGTCGAGCGGGTCAACCGGATGCTGAACATGGTGGCGGCGCCGGCGGCCAATCCCGAGGTGCACGCATTTTTCACCGGCCACGGCTTTCCAATCGATCGCTACCCGATCGAAGGAATGCGGCCGGCGTGGATGGGCACTGAGCAATACAATCCGGTGCCGCAGCCCGACGAGTTCCTGCATGACGGCGACGTAATCGCCGTGGGCGAGCGGCGCTTCGAGATCATCTGGACGCCGGGCCACGCCCCCGGGCATAGCGTGATTTACCTGCGCAAGGAGAAGGTGATGATCGTCGGCGATCATCTGCTGCCGCGCATCACCCCGCACGTCGGCATTTATCCCTCGGGACCGACCAATCCGCTGAGCGACTTCATCGATTCGCAGCGCAAGGTGCAAAACTTCGAGGTCGAACTGGTGCTGCCCGCACACGGCGCCGTCTACCAGGACCATCGACACCGCGCCAACCAGCTCATCGAACATCATCGCTATCGCGAAGCCGAGATGCTCGACCTGATCAGGCGCACGCCGCGCACCGCCTTCGAGGTGGCGCAGGAGATTTTCGGCGACGAAGACCGGCCGATCTTCCACGTGATGGCGGCAACGTTCGAGACCCTCGCGCACCTGGAGTACTCGCGCGTCGAAGGCCGCGCGCGCCGGGTCGACGAGCACGGACGCATCATGTGGCAGGCGCGGTGAGACAAACGACAATCGGAGGGCGTCAACGTTACCGCAAGGAAGAAAGACGAAAGACCTAGCGCGCCCCTGAGATAGCTGAGCGAGGGCGAGGGCTAAGCCGGAGCGGCTTCCTGGACCTCAATCGACGCTGACCGGTCCATGTCAGTATCAAGCTCGTCTTCGTTTATGCCCTGGGTTTCACTGTCGTAGCCGGGCAGATCTTGGTGCGCGTCGTGATGCGCGGTCAGATCGTGGCGTGCGACATCACTCTGATGATGCGCGACGCCCTTGCCATTGCCGCCAGCATGACCGTTGACCGCGATCTCGATACAGCCGCCGTCCCCGGCCGTCGCGGTCTCGGAAAGCTTCCGTCGCCGGCGTTTAAGCGGTGCACTGATCCGGCCGATACGAGTCACAGGAGATCGGCGCGCCAGGCGCCGCGGATTCATCCCGTCGAGTTGCTGCGCGCGCCATCGACGAAGCCCTTCACGCAGGTAACGAGGATCGATTCCGAGGGTCTCGCAGACGGTCTCGAAGGCGAACGCGCCGTCGCCCCGGCGATCCATCAGCCACCCCTCGGCCTCGACGAACAGGCGGCGCTGCACGCGACTGCGAGAGTTGGCATAGGTCTGATAGCAGCGCATCGCATCTTCGAGCACCGCCAGCATCAGGCGCTTAATCGGACGGGCGCAGGCATCGTCAGCGCGGATACCGTCGTAATACTGCCCGGGGGTCAAGGCATCGGGAATCATCATTCCCGCTATCGCGCTGTTTTCCAATTGCATCGTCCTTCGCCCTGCTGTTTGCTCTCTAGTACTGCTCGACCGTCCTCAGCTTTTCTCTGAGCAACGTCTGTGCCGAAGCGCGACGCTCGGCGCTGAGCGGACCAAAGCGGATGCAGGCACGCTAACCGGCTCAATTCGTGAGCGGATTGTGATTCGAGATCGAAAGGGGCGCCTTTGTACCAGCGTCCGTTAGCGAGTCAAGTGGGGATTTTTAGTACTCGTATTGGGACAAAACTGGGCAGGCGCCACTAATCTGGGCACTCAGGTCGGACCCTTTGGCGGCCGGACCGCCCGTGTCGGATGCCCCTTTCGCGAAAGACGCATCCGGCTATTCGTCTCAGTGTGACTGCGACTTTCGGCTTAATTGACGGTGCCGCCGCCGCGCGGGCCGGACGGGCCAAGCTTGCGTTCTTCGATCTTGAAGGTGAGCACGTCGAACAGGCAGGCGATGCGGTCGTCCAAGGCCTCGAGCAGGGTTTGCTTTTCCAGCGGCGTGACGTCGAGGTGAAAGCACAGGAAATTTATCAGGTCAGCGTCGCGCAGGCCCTGCTCGTCCACCAGTCCGCGCCAGGCGGCGTCGGCGTTTTCGCCGAGAAACCCGACCAGCAGATCGTGCAGGGAGTTCATCTCGGAAGGCTCCAGCCCCAGTAGCCTGCGGCCCGACGGACACCATTGGACTTCCGCCTGCCGGTACGAATGCGAACGGATTTCACGCCCGACCTGAAATTCGCTGATTCCTTCGAGCTGAAGGTTGTAGCGGCCGTCGGGAAGCTTCTCCAGGGAGGTGATACGGCCGGCGCATCCGATGCTGAAGATGTCGGGATAAGCGTAGTACTCGCGCTCCCAGTCGCCCTTGAGCATTATCATTCCGACCGTGCCGTGGTTCTCGGCGACGTCGGCGACCATCTCGCGATAGCGCGGCTCGAAAATATGCAGCGGCACTGTCACGCCGGGAAACAGCACGAAATTGGGCAAAGGGAAGATCGGAATGATGTCCGGTAACTCGGCCATCGTGGCCCTAACGTTATGGGCGCGCAGCAGGTCGGTCAAGGTGACCCCTGTCGGAGCTTCGGGAGGTGCGCTTCAGGGCGGGTACAATTCCGTGCTCGTGAGGGAGTTGGTGCCGTTCCAGCCGCCGGCGATGAGCACACGCCCGTTGGGCAGCAGCGTCGCCGTGGGAAACAGCCGCGGGTCGCTCATTGGCGCGCCTGCCGTGAAGGAATTGATAATGGAGTCGTAAATCTCGACGCTGTCCAGAGGAGTCGAAAATCCATAGCCGCCGCCGATGATGAGAACTTCGCCGTTCGCCGTCGTCGCGGCCGTGGCAAAATAATGACCAGTGCCCATCGATGGACCGGTGGCGAAGGCGTCCTGCGATGGGTCGTAGATCTGCGTGCTGGTGAGAATGACCCCCAGACCGGCTCCTCCGGCGATCAACACCTTGCCGTTCGGCAGCAACGCAACCGAAGGAAAATAGCGCTGCGTGCCGAGCGACCGTTCTACAATCGAATTGTTTGCCGGGTCGTAAAGCTCGGCCACGGTGTCGGTTTGGGTCGTACCATTCCAGCCGATAATGAACACCTTGCCGTTGGGCATCAGGATCGCCGTACAGAAGGGCTGCGCTACGCTCATGGTCGGGCCAGCACCGAAAGAATTCGTAGCCGGATCGTAGATCTCGGTGCTGGTCAGGTCACCAGAGGAAGTGGCATCCTCGCCGCCCGCAATCAGCACTTTTCCGTTGGGTAGCAAAGTGGCTCCGGCGGCAAGCCGAGCTTCAATCATCGATGGTCCCGGAGCGAACGTGTTGGTCGCTGAATTGTAAAATTCCGTGCTGTTCAGGACGCTACTGCCATCATAACCGGCTGCGATAAGAACTCTACCGTCGCGCAACAAGGTCGCGGTCGCATCCTCACGCGCGTGGCTCATCGACGGGCCGGCGCTGAACGTATCTGTTGCCGGATTATATAATTCGGTCGACCTTGTGGCAGTTGTACCGACGGTGTTTCCGCCCGCAATCAGCACCCTCCCGCTGGGAAGCAACGTGGCAGTGGCGGAGGCGCGCGCCACGGTCATCGGCGGGCTCGTGGTTTTCGACGATGCTGGCGCCGCCTGAGTAATCGCGCCATTGACCGTCGCCACCGATGCCAGCAGCAGGTCGGGCGTGACCGGCGGATTCTGATTCATCAGAATATTGCCGGGCGGACCATACAGGCCGCCGAACGCGAACCCGGCGGCGACGTATTGAAGCTGCTGCACACCCGAAAGCGCATCCTGAAAATCACTGGTTCCCGTGATCGCCGGCAGCATCCCGCCGCAATACGGCACCGGCAGGCCCTGGTATCTCCCGTTGAAGACACCATTGGAGATATCGGCCGCAAGTGCGGCCACCAATCCTCCCGGCGCGTTCGGACACAGGTGCTGGTCTTCATTGATCAGCGCTCCAAGAATAAGCCCGAGCTTTCCGGCGTCGGTGCCTACGCCGGCCGCCGTGTAGTCGGGCAGCAGCCGCGCGGGATCGGTCGACAATCCGTAGTACGATTCGATCGTCGCCGTCGCGCTGGACAGCGCCGTCCTTAACGTAACGTGGTCGGCTCGAAGCTGGTGGATGGTCAGCGCCCGGATGAATCGCGTCAGCGGATTGATCGAGATGCCCGAGACGTCCGTGGCTGCGCCGGGCAGCAGAACCCTGAGGCTGCCAGGCGCGCCCACCGTGGCGCCGTCCGCTTCGCTGAGGAACGAGCCGCCGGTGACGACCAGGCATACCGGGCGCCGATGCGCCGGAATGCTCAGCGTAAAGTTGCCGGAGGCGTCGGTTGTGGCCTTACCCAACAGCGTCACGTTAATCCCGGACGTCACGTCGACCGCATACGCCGTCACCGTGCTCCCCACCATCGGCCCTTGTATCGCGGTGCCGGTCAACACGACTCGCGGCGAGACCACTGCTCTGCCGGTCGGCACGATCGTGGTCGTCTCGGCATCAATCCGACTCGAACCGTAACCGGCGAGCGCAACGCCAACCACCAAAACGGCCACGCAAATCGCCTTCGCTCTGCCTATGGCCCAACGATGCGCCATCGAACTTCCTGTGATCTCCTGAGGTCGTCTTAGTCCTCGGATACTTTAACATTGTTTTTGATACTTTCCAGTACTTACACCTCGATGTTTAGTGCAATGTAGGCAAATCAGGCGTAGCCCGTTTCAACTCGTAAGTTGGAGATTTGGAGAGCTGTAAACCGAAGCTCAAGTTCTCCGGCGAATTGCGCTGGAAATCCGCTCTCGGCGAAGGTCGA
Organism: Binataceae bacterium (SeqCode); assembly: GCA_035493515.1. Lineage (GTDB taxonomy): Bacteria > Desulfobacterota > Binatia > Binatales > Binataceae > JAKAVN01. The sequence goes on from DATJID010000007.1 coordinate 63,896, forward strand.
ACGGCTCTTCATGGCGAGTCGCGATCTGAGTTGTCTTGCGGACGGAAATCGAGGAAATTCAGTTGTGTCTCACAGCCAACATGGAAACCAACCTGTTCATCGAAAATAGGTACGTTGCGGCGGCCGGCGGCGCGCGCTTTGCGGATATCGAGCCTGCGACCGAACGCGAACTCGCCCAGGTAGCCGACGCCGGCGCCGAGGACATCGAACGTGCGGTCGCCGCGGCGC
>DATJID010000008.1:0-2477 GCA_035493515.1 Binataceae bacterium (SeqCode)
CGATCCCGAACTCGAGCCGCAGGGATTGCGATCGAGCGCGTAGGGATTGAGCGTCTGGCCGCCGCGGCCGCTCCAGCCGCTGGTGGAATGGCTCGAGCGGAAGTTGGCCCACTCGCTCAGGTTGGTTTTGCCGAGAATAACGGCGCCCGCCTGGCGTAGCCTTTGAACCAAAAACGAATCGCGAGGCGCGATGGAACCGTAGAGCGCGAGCGAGCCCGCGGTGGTCATCATGTGGTCGGCAGTGTCGATATTGTCCTTGATGAGGACCGGGATGCCGTGCAGCGGGCCGCGGACGCCTTTCGCGCGCCGCTCTTTGTCCAGAGCTTCAGCGATGGCGAGAGCATCAGGATTGATCTCGATGACGGCATTGATTGCCGGCCCGCGCTTGTCGATCTCATTGATTCGCGCAAGGTATTTCTCTGTAATCGCGCGGGCGGTGTATTTGCCGGATTTCATCCCCGCCTGTAAATTCGTGATGGTTGCCTCCTTGAGCTCAAAGGGCTTCACGGGAACAGGCTTGGGTGAAGACGGCGCGAAGGCTGCGCGGGTGAACGCGCTTCCCCCTCCGAGCAGGCTCGCCTGCAGAAAAGTTCTACGATTCATGAGGTGATCAGTACGCCAGCAGCCGTTCGGCTTCGCGCGCCAAGTCATCAACCTGCGGCAGAATGGCGTTCTCCAACTGGGGATGATATCCCACCCAGGTATCGAGCGCACCTATGCGGCGAACGGGGGCGTCCAGGCGGTCGAAGAGCTCATCGGCGATGCGCGCGGCAATTTCGGCGCCGTAACCCCACGAGATGCAGTCTTCGTGGGCCACAAGAACCCGATTGGTCTTTTCGACGGAGGCGCGGATCGTGTCCCAGTCATAGGGCGCGAGGCTGCGTAAGTCGATCACCTCGATACTCACGTGATTGTCCTTGCGCTCTACCTGCATGGCCGCGTGGAGAGCCTTCTGCACCACCGCACCATAAGTGACGATCGTGAGGCTCTTTCCGTGTTTCACCACTTTGGCGCTGCCGAAGGGTATCGTGAAATCCGGCCCGGGATGTGGAGAGCGGTTGTAGGGTTCGCGATAGAGGCGCTTGTGTTCGAGAAACAACACCGGGTCGTCGGCGCGGATCGCGGTGCGCAGCAGGCCGCAGGCGTCGAGTGCATTCGAGGGCATCACCACGCGAAGGCCCGGAATGTGCGTGAATTCGACCTCGCCGCACTGGCTATGATACATGGCGCCGCCGTTGAGATATCCGCCGATGGGGACGCGCACCACCATGGGAGCGGAAAAACCTCCGTTGGAGCGCCAGCGGATGGTTGCGAGTTCGTCGCGAAGCTGCATCATGGCCGGCCAGATGTAATCGAAGAACTGGATCTCCGGCACCGGCTTCAAGCCGCGCGTCGCCATCCCGATGGCACGGCCCACGATAGATGCCTCCGCCAGCGGCGTGTTGAACGCGCGCTGCGCACCGAATTCGATCTGCAAGCCCGCCGTGACTTTGAAAACGCCGCCCTTGCCCTTCACTTCAGACAGATTCTCCTCGCGGCTGCAATCGGCCACGTCCTCGCCGAACACTAATACGTCCGGATTGCGCCGCATTTCTTCGCGAAGGGTGGCGTTCAGCAGATCGACCATGGTCTTCGGCTCGCCCGTAAAATGCGGCGCGACAGCGAACTCCTCCGAAGTAGGGTCGATGCGGTCGGAATAAAGATGGACCAGGGCCAAATCGCGAGCCGGCGGATTCTGGCGTAGCGCCTTCTGGGCGGCTTCCTGTACCTCTTCATCGAGTTCGTGGATGATCAACTGCAAGGCATGACGATCGAGAATGCCTTCGTCGACCAGAAACTTCGGGAAGGTGAGGACGGGATCGCGCTCGGATTCGGCCTTGCGCTCCGCCGCGGTCTTGTACATGTGTTCGTCATCCGAAAGCGAGTGGGAGTAGAGGCGCACCACGTGGGCGTGCACCAGCGCGGGACCTTGTCCCGAACGGCAGTACGCCGCGGCTTCACGCATAGCGCGATATGAAGGCAGAAAATCTGTGCCATCCACCTCCTGGCGGAATAGGTGAGGAAATCCGGAGACGAGCGGCGTGATATTGCCGCCGGCGGTCTGGCATTCGAGCGGGACGGAGATCGCGTAGCCGTTGTCTTCGATCAGGAACAGGACCGGCAGGCGCTTCATGCAGGCCACGTTTAGCGCCTCCCAAAACTCGCCCTCGCTGGTGGCGCCGTCGCCGCCCGCGACGAGCGTGATTTCGTCCCCTTTGGCGTCGCGATAGCGTCCGGCCTCGGCGCAGCCCACGGCCTGAACGAACTGCGTACCGGTTGGCGAGGATGACGTCACGATGTTGTACTTCGGCGCGCCCCAGTGCGATGGCATCTGGCGGCCGCCCGACGCCGGATCATCGGCCGCGCCCACGGCGGCCAGGAGCATTTCGTACGGTGTGACGCCCAACGTGAGACAGAGAGCGCGATCGCGGTAGTAG
>DATJID010000009.1:0-54051 GCA_035493515.1 Binataceae bacterium (SeqCode)
TGATGAAGCTATCAGACTATCGAATTATGTCAAGGGTTTATTAGGCTGAAAGTGTAATTTAATCGCGTTTCCGAAGGATGAAAATCGTCCCTCCTTAAATAGCGCGCCGGTCAGACACGCTATGACTTCATTTATGGTGGCGGATTCGCTCCGATGCCCTGAAAGAGGCTGCCTGAATAAAAGAATCACCCCTTTCCGTCCATTTTAATAGGAGTCCGGTACGACTCATGCTTGTTATCCACAGGTAAAATGAAAAAGTTTCGCGTCATGCTTTACGGCTATGTGAAATTTCGTGTAGAAGGGCCAGAACCATGACACGGGATGAAAGCAGCTTCGCGCGACGCCAAGCCGCGCGCCTTACCAGAACCGAGGGGAAGTAGTCCTTATCTGCTCCACATCGACGACTATGGCCGAGTCTTGCATCGATTTCGCCCACAATCTGTCATCGCTTCTTTGTGATCCGGTCTTTTATGGCTCCGGCGTGCCTAAAGGCGACGGACGCCCGGTTCTACTGATTCCAGGTTTTTTTGCCGGCGATTGGTCGCTGTCCACCCTGGCCCGATGGCTGACCCGCGTCGGTTACCGTCCGTATCTCTCTGGAATCGATTGGAACGTGGGATGCCCTGACGAAAAATCGGAACGGCTGGGATGGCGGATTGCACATATTACCGATGAATGCGGGATGCCGGCGGTCGTACTCGGGCACAGCTTGGGCGGAGTGTTGGCTCGCGCGCTCGCGGTGAAATACCCCGCGCGTGTGCATCATGTGGTGACTCTCGGATCGCCGGCGCAAATCGCATGGAGCGCGGTTCGCGCGCGCTATCGGCCGGCTATACGCGGTTTCCAAACCTTGTGGCAGGCATTCAACAACCGCCCGGCGCAATGCGGGACGGATCAATGTCATTGCAGTTTTGGAGAGGCGGTCAACTCGCGCTTTCCGCGCGGCGTCAAACTCAGCTCGTTCTACACCCGCACGGACGAAGTCGTCGACTGGCACGCATGCATCACCAACGAAGGCGACAACTACGAGGTTGCGGGCGGCCACGCCAGCATGGCCGTCAACCGCGAGGTTTACCGCCTGCTTGCCGTCATTCTCGCAGCGGGGCTCCCCGCTTTTCGCGTCGCCACAACCGGGGCTTCTGCTCCGGCCAATCCGTAGCTGCCGCTGGCCGTTGGGACTCGGGCTGCCCGTCCCTTCAAGCGGCGGGTCCGGCTCCGTTCGGATTGCGATAGGACGTGCCTTCCGATGCCGATGCGATCACTTCAGTTCCCCGTGTGAGGTCATGTCGGCCCGCGGCGGCGCGACCGGGTAGCGGCTGGCGAGCCAGGCGATCAGGACAAAAATGCCCGCCAGCGAGCCAAAAAAAAGCAGCCCGGCCCAGAGCACGCGCTGCACGGCCTTGGCGCGCAGGCTTCGGGGACGGAGCCACGGGGCTCGCCTGATCGGCGCCACGCGGGGAGGATCTTTCAAATCCGCAAGCATCTCGACGGCGCTCTGGTAGCGAGTGCGCGGCACGCGCGCGATTGCACGCAGGATAATTTCCTCCAGATGGGAATCCAACTCGAGCACGAAACTGCTCGGTGGCCGAGGATCCGCCGTAGCCTTGGCTCGCATCATCGCATAAACATTGCTTTCGGCAAACGGCAGATTGCCGGTGACCATCTCGAACAGCATCGTGCCGAGTGCATAGATATCGGTACGCACGTCGCCGTGGCGACCGCTCACCTGCTCAGGGGCCATGTAATCGGGGGTACCGATCGTGGTCGAAAGTCCCGACCAGGTGAGACGGCGCGCCGACTGGTCGAGCGCGATTCCGAAGTCCATCAACTTGAGCTTGCCGTCGGTGGTGACCAGCGCATTTTCGGGCTTGAGGTCCCGATGCACGACGCCTTGGCCGTGCATGTAAACCATCGCTTCACAGAGCTGACAGGCAAAATCCAGCGCACGCGCGATGCGCAGTGGCCGCTCGCCGCGCATGATTTCGCGCAACGATACGCCGTCTACGTACTCCATCACTATGTACATCCGGCTGCGATGCCGGGGGGGTGACAGTACCTTGACGATGTTGGGATGATCGAGGCGGCGGCCGATTTCCTCTTCGCGCTGGAACCGTCCATAGAAGACCACGTCGCTCTCGAATTCCAGGTAGGGCACCTTGATTGCGACGGTCGCTCCACTCATCCGATCTTCGGCCTTGAAGATCGACGCCATCCCGCTGCGCGCGATGAGTTCGGTTAGCTGGTAATGATCGAGCCTGTCGCCGGCGCTGACCTCGCGCATCATTGGCAGAACCCATCCCTGCACAGGGCAGAACGCGGTCGCCCTTCATCAGCGGCGTCGAGCGATCGCGAGATCATTTCTCGCGATCAGGTTTTTTGCGCGCCAAGCACCTGTCTCTCCGCGTTCAGCCAATCGGCAAGGTCATGGCCGTGAGTGGCGCCGCGCGCCAGAAAAAACTCGTAGGCGCGCAAGCGTATGGTCTCGATTTTCACTTCGCTGTCGGAACCGGCGTCCGGCGTGCCGTTGTTCGCAAGCGCGCCGTTGGATTCCTGCATCGCTGCCGCAGCTTTTTTGACCGCGCTCTTGATTCGTCGCCGCGCCGTGGTCCCATTCCCCTTTGTAGCCGAAGCCATAACCTTAACAACAACCTCCTTAAAAAATTCCTCGCGCAAAGGCCCCCGACCATCTACGGATAGCGTGCGCCGGGCCGCAGGCCAAGTACCCCAGGAACGCAGGGCCTTCAAAGGTCACGGCCGTCCGTTCTCGCGTAGAGTCCGGACGGCCGCTTTAAATGCGCGTCAGTTCCAGTTGAATTGGCCGGCGGACCGAGGGACGGCGGCCCGCCGGCCGGCTTGGGGAAAAATGGTGTTACTAGAAAATGACGCCGGTTTCGATAAGGCCTCGTACCTGTGAGTTGTTGATGCCCTCCTTGCCGAAGACGGCGCCGGGCGCGTAGCTGTTCGCTTGCACGTAAGAGACCTCGCCCCGAAAGAAAAACTGGTTCCACTGGAAAGTCGGCGTCAAGGTCAAGGAGAAGGCGTCACTGCCAACTCCATACAGCAGATTCGCGGCGCTGCCTTTAGGCGAATTCTCATTCCCGGTCGTTGCTATATATTCGGCACGCCCGGCTACGGAGAACATGTTCGTGATGGCGTAACTCGCGAGAATCGCTCCGCTTAGGGTCTGGGTTGATTTGAGGACACCGATGTCCGGGTTATACGGGATATTGGTCTCTTGAAAATAGGGAGTAATGACCAGCGGCGCGGCGTTGTACGTATAGATTACGTTGTAGATCTGGCCGTTATTGCCGAGCAGGGGGGTGGCGAAATTGGTGGATTTCGCAAAGCCGGCGTTACCGCCACCGACGATGCTCAAGCTGTTCTGAGGATTGATCGTCCACGCCAACAAGCCGTCAACCCAGGTGTAGCTGTGGGAGTAGAAGCCATTGTTCCAGCTCACCGACGCGGCCAGCGGTCCATAACTATAGTTGAGCTGGACGCCACGATTGATGACGTTCTCCTGATTCCACAGCAGCCCGCGCTCGATATTCATGTTTTCGAAAGTGAAAGTGTACTCAGCCCCGAAGAGCGTGGGGAGGTTCCCGGCTTCGATTGAAAAGTTGTCGGTCGGAGCGATCTTGAGATAAGCTTCGGGCAGAACGCCATACAGTCTGTCTACCGCTTTTGTGAAGTTGATATAGGGACTGCCGAGTATGGGAAAACTATAGCCTCCAACTTGCACATAGTATTGAATCACACCGTCAGCCTTTTGAATGAAGGCCATAGCGTTGCTGAAATCCAATCGGTTGTACGGGTCGCCAACCACGGCGTGGTTCTGAAAGATTCCAATCCCGCTGACTACCCCATTGACGTCGAAATCGAAAAGATTCGCAACTGGGGCGGGTAGGTTGGAAAGGAGGGGCACGTATTTCGGTATGTTGATTTCGTGTGGCGAAGCCATCACCAGCGGTCCCGTCATTGCCGGCGATGAAAGAGGCGGCACCGGAGTAGGCGCCGCCGCCGCGGCTGCCGGAGTGCTGCTTGCCGCCGGCGCGGGAGCTGCCGGAGCGGCTCCGTCAGCCCACGCGTCGTGGCCGCCAGCGATCATGAAAGTCAGGAGCATTGCCCATACAAGTCTTTCGATGGTTGAGCTTCCTGCGCGATGTTTCATATCTAACTTCTTCTCCATTCCTTGTGTCTAATAGATAAAACAAGATTGCAGACGAGAGTCCCCCCAGAGATCGAACGTAACAGCGCGGCTTACTCAAGTTCTGTGCCGTTATAAGCCAAACCAGAAAAGCTGTTCTGCAACGTCGTTTTTTTGTCGATGGAAGATCGGCTTGCTGACCAGCTGGGCGGCATCTGCCGTCTCGCTGGTCATCCCGCATAGCACAGACGCACTGCGCTGCGGGCTACGCCTGTCGCGCAATGCCTCTGCTTCCCTCGCCACCGACCCGTGGCGCCACGGGTCGGTGCCCGGAAAAGGCATACCCCCGTAAGGTCAGGCGCGCGCGAAACGCGCGGGCCGGGCCTTACGGGGCGGAAGAAAGGCCAGGGGACCGGGCGGCGTGTGAACGCGCGGCCCGATCCCCTGGCCGGTTGCGATGCGTTGCGATCTCTAGGCCCGTGCCATTTGCGCCCAGGGAGCCATCATCTCGACCCGGCCCTTGGGATACGCCTCCATACCGAACTCCGGCACGTCCAGGCCCTCGAGTTCCACCTCATCCGCCGCCGCATACCCAGCAGCTAAAGCTCGGGTACAGGATGGCGCCCATGAAGAGACTCGCAAAAACGAAGGCCCAGAAGGTGATTCGCTTGCAGATGGCGCCGACGATGATATAGCCGGCCGTTTCCATGAACAAGATCTCAAACAGCGTCAGACACAGGCTGCCGGCATCGTAACCGGGACCACTGAGGAAGAACCCCTTTCCGCCCAGGAAGCCCCTTGGGCCGCCCCCAAGGAGAAAATGATTCGGCGTGGGCGCATCTCACAAGTTGAGATCAACTTTAGTTCTAGTTGAATTACGCTTTTTGGCTGAGACGATCCGAGCCGTGATGCCCATGCAACAGGCATCGGCTCGGATACTACGCAGCCGGTCGGCGCTTAGAGCACGGAAATTTCAGAGAAGAGGTGGGCTCAGGTTTCTTCGTCGGATGAGCGTGGTACGCCGACTGCCACCATCAGGAGCGGACTCTTGCCCGCGGCATGCGGCGCGAAGAAGGCAGCGGTCTCATCGTCGTAGAAAGTCAATCCGGTCGCTCCGCGTCCCATCGCGTAGGCCGCCAGATAGACCTGGCCGCCGTGCAGACCGGCTTCGAGATGGGCGTCGCGGTACGCGCGATTGCCCAACGCGCTTAGGGCGCGCTCCAGGTCGGCCATATAGCAGACCAGCACCGAACAATCGGCGCCCAGCGGTTGTTCCAGGCACAAGTACCCCGCCTCGCGGCGGAAATTTCCGGTCTTGAGCATTTCGAACTCGCCGCTTTGCCGCCGGTAGTAATACGCCCCCGGCTCCATCCCGTCGACCGCGTTCACGATCAAGTAAGTGTCGCTGAGCGATGGGAAGTCGGCGCGCGGATGACGACTTGAGGCGGCCATGATCGCCGCCAGCTGTTCGGCGGCGATCGCCCTGTGCGCGAAGGCTCGGGTCGATCCGCGTCTTAGAATCGTCTCGCCTAGGCTCAGACCCGTGCTTGCGTCCAGGGGCTCGAGCTTCAGCGCATCAGCCGACGGCGGCGACGGCGCGAGGGCGTCGACACGTGCATCGGCGACGGCGGCCGCTTCGTCGGAAGTGAGCAGCCGGGACGCCTGATGCATCCGCACCAGGTCGGGATAACTGACTTCCTCGCGCGAGAGCTCAACGGTTTCCAGATCAAGCGGCCGTAGCTCCGGCCCGGCGCCGGGCGCGTTGGCGCCACTGCCGATCGCCACCAGGCATAGCGCGCCTTCGCGCTCGCCATCGATTCCGAGCAGCGCCTCTATCTCAGGATCGGCAAACGCGGTGACCAGTTCAGTGGACAGTCCTTCGGCCGCCGCGGCGGCGAGCAGATTGGCGAGCATCGTGCCGCCATCCCAAAAGCAATAGCGATAGGCCCGGGCGCGATATTTCCATGTGCTGCGCCAGAAAATTGCGCTAAGCACGAGCACCGCGCGGGCCGACAAGAGCGCAGGACGTCCGGCCGCGGCGCGCGCGATCAATGCGCGCCAGTCGCCGCGGCGCAATCCGCGAAGGCGCAAGTCGGCGGGCGAAAAATGATAGAGGCCCTGCTCCAACTCGCCGGTTTGCGCGACTGCGGCGTAAATCTCGATCGGATAGAGCGCGCCCGCCGACGGCGCGGCGCGAAAATGGTAGTCCTCGCCCCCGACCCGGGTGCGCCGCGTGAGGCCGTCGGCGCAGAAAAGGATTCGCGTCAGCGCATCGAGCGTAAGCTCGCCGCCGCCCGCATCCGGCACAGCGCCGGCCGCGATCGCTTCGAGCGCGGGGACACGCGCGAGGCTCAAATCGCGCGGCAGCGCGAGCCCCGACACTTCAGGATAGAGCTTGTAGGGCATCGGGCGGTTGTCCCAATCCAGGTAATGCGCGTCCGTCCGCACACTGGTGTACGAATGTTTGGTCGTCGCGTGATAATTCCGCGCAGCCTCAATATCGCGATTGCCCAATTTCGTTGAAACTCCCGCCTTAGGCGGACCTGCGCCCGCAACCGGTTCTCGATAGGCCGAGCATATCAGCTTGCACTTCGCTGGCCGCTATCAACCAGCGCGTGCTATTGGACTGCCTAAACAGACCGCTCCAGGAGAAGCCGATGGGCACCACCGCACCCAGGCTAAGCGCCGCCGAAGTGAAGGAGCTGTTCGAGAAACTCAGCAACTGGGGCCGTTGGGGCAAGGACGACGAGCGCGGCGCGCTCAACTTCATCACGCCGGAAAAGCGCGCCGCGGCCGGCCGCCTGGTGCAAAGCGGTGAAACGGTCTCGATGGCGTTGCCGCTAGCTACGGCGTCGGGGCCTGATAATCCCACGCCAGTGACTCACGTGATGCTCCACTCCGGGACCGGGCATGCCGTCGCGCTCGACTACTTCGCAATCGCGCCGCACGGGATGGCGTTCACCCATCTCGACGCGCTCTGCCACGTATTCTGGGAGCGCAAGATGTACAACGGCTTCAGCTCGGGCGAGGTCGGCCGATGGGGCGCGCGCAAATGCGGAATCGACGTTGCGCGCGGCGGGATCGTGAGCCGTGGCGTGCTGTTCGATATCGCGCAGCTTAAGCAGGTCGACTGGATGGAGCCGGGCGAGCGCGTTTTTCCCGAGGACCTCGACGCCGCGGAACGCGCGCATCGCGTGCGCGTCGAGGAAGGCGACGTGCTGCTGCTCCGGACGGGGCGCATGGCGCGGCAGAAAAAACTGGGCGCTTGGGATAGCCGCAACGAAGGGATGGCGGGTCTCGATCCGAGTTGCCTGCCGTGGCTCCACGAACGGCGCATCGCAGTGCTGGGATGCGACGGGGTGAGCGACGTGCTCCCGACCGGTTACGGCAACGAGCTGATTTTCCCGATCCACGTCGGGACGCTGGTGGCGATGGGCGTGCATCTGATCGACAATGCCGACCTTGAGGCGCTGGGCGCGGCCTGCGCAGGCGTCGCGCGTTATGAGTTCATGTTCACGATGCTGCCGCTTATTCTGGAGCGCGGGACTGCGTCGCCGGTAAATCCGGTGGCGATTTTCTAAGCGCCGCCGGAGAGCGCGGGATGAATCCACATTTCCGATTTGGCGCCGACCTGAGCTTTTAGCCCGCCCGCGAAACGCGCGTTTTCACCGTCGATAAAGATGTTCACGTGGCGGCGAAGTTGACCCTGCTCGTCGAGCACGCGGTCGCGGATCCCCGGATGCTCGCGTGCGAGAGCTTCGATAACCTCGGCGACCGTCATGCGCCTGCTGGTCGCGAGCGGCAAGTCGATCGTATCGCGGCCGCCGGTCCATTTGCGCAGCGCCGACGGGATATGCACGCGCATCGCACTAGCCCACTGTCGCGGTTTTGACGCAGAGGATCGGCGGCAGGAACTCCGCTATCGCACGCCAGCTCTCGCCTTCATCGTTCGATCCGTAGAGCTGCCCGCCCCGGGTGCCAAAATACAGTCCCGCCGGGTCGAGCGTGTCCGCCGAAAACGCGTCGCGCAGCACGGTGAAAAATCCATCTCTATCGGGAAGCCCATTGCCGAGCGGTTCCCATGACGCGCCCGCGTCGCGCGAACGCCAGACCCTGGGAGCGCCGTCGCGCGGCACCCGAAACTCGTCGGAGGTCAACGGAAAGGTATAGATGGTTGCGCCGCGACGCGGGTGCGCGACCATCGGAAAGCCGAAATCCGACGGCAGCCCGTTCTCGATCGTAACCCACGACCGCCCTTCGTTGTCCGACCGATAGACGCCCGGATGGTTCTGCAGATATATGCGCGACGGATTTTCCGCGTCGAATCGCAGCTTGTGCGGGCAGAGCGTCGCGCCGGGAACATCCGGATGCACTCGCAGGCCGTTGACGCACGCGGCCCAGGAATTGCCGCCATCGTCGGTGCGATAGATCCCGCCCGAGGAGATCGCGGCGTACATGCGCCTGGGCTCCTGCGGATGAATCAGAATGGAATGCAGACAGAGTCCGCCGAAACCGGGATTCCATTGCGGCCGGTCCGGATGCTGGAACAGCGCTTCGTTCAGGCGAAACGTCTCGCCGCGATCCTCCGAGCGAAACATCGCCGCCGGATCGACTCCCGCCAGCACCACTTCGGGCCCCAGCGCGGTTGCGACCTCGAGCGCCCAGATCGCGTTGAGCGTTTCGCCGCTGCCCTTGGGAAACTTGATATTGCCCTCGGCGGGTTCATTCCAGGTATTGCCGAAGTCATCGGACGAGCTGACCATCGCGCCCCAGTGATTACTCTTGTTGCCGACGAGAATTCGCGGCTCGCCATTGCCGATAAAAGCCGCCGACCAGACTGACTGTCCCGGGAAGTGCGGCCCCGACATTTTGAAATCGCCGCGTTTCCGATCGCTCAGGAAAATGAACGCACCTTTAACGGTTCCGACGATCAGCAAAAGGTCGCCGGCTGCCGGCGAGAGCTTCGCGTTCGTAGCCATGGCTATGATGCCTCCGTGAACTCAGCCTTTGCCACGTGTTCGGCGAGACGATCGAGGCTTTGTGTCCAACCCGCTTCCATGCCTTCGATCATCGCCGCCGCCATCGCGACCATGCCCGTAGCGCTCGTGTGCAGGATAAGCTTCGTCTTGCCTGCGTGCTCGGCGAACGTGACAGTCGTAAGCCCTTCGATAAGAGAATCGCCGGCGTTATCAATCGCGATATTGGTGAAGACCAGTTGTTCAGGCTCTATGACTTCGCGAAAGACGCCCTTCATCGGATACTCGGCGCCATCGGGCGCGCGCATAACGATTCGGAGGGTGCCACCCGGCCTCGCGTCGATTTCGCACACCGGATTGGTGAAACCCTTCGGACCCCACCACCGCGCCAGGCGTCGTGGCTCGGTCCAGGCCTTGAACAGGAGGCTCCGTGGAGCATCGAAGATCCGCTCGATCACGACCACCCGCTCCGCCGATTTTGCGGTGGTGCCGCTTCCCTCGGGTGAGGCTTGGGCTTCTGACATTATTCGCGTCGGTTTCATCCTTCCATCTCAGTTGCTCTGTGTTGATTCGCAGTTAATCATCCACGGCGTGCCGAATTGGTCGACGAGCATGCCAAACCGTTCGGCCCAGAAGGTTTTCCCGATCGGCATCCGTACCGTTCCGTTTTCCGCCAGCGCATGAAATATGCGCTCCGCCTCCCTGGGGTCCGTGACCCCGATTGTCACCGAGAATCCCTTCATCGGTTCGTAGCGATCGGGCGGAGCGTCGGAACCCATCAGGAGCACGTCACCTATGCTCAAGCGGGCGTGCATGATTTCTTGCGCCAGTCAGGCGGTACGTGTTCCGCGGCCGGCATTCCCTCGTGCGACATCATCGCGGCGATTTTTCCACCGAGAACTTTCTCATAGAACTTGAATGCCGCTTCGCATTGGCCGCTGAAAATCAGGTATGGATTCAATTGCATAGTACATTCCTTTACTTAATCAGTTAGTGAGATATTGATGCGCAATTCTAAAAACATCGCGCCGACGAAACCGGCATTAGCACCTCAATCAGATACTCCGCCAGCCGGGCCGATGGTCTGCCTCAGTCCCTCCAGAGCCACGGCAGTCTTATCTTCCCGGCTCATGTTTCTTTGCTCCAGGCGCGCACTTTCAGACAGCTTCGCGCAGGTACTCGGCGACGCGATCGAAAAGGCCGGTCCACATCCGCCGATGCGCTTCGTGCGCGCCGGCCGAATCGCAGAGCGGCTCGCCGGCGCAGCGCAACAATGGCGCCGGCGTGGACATGTCTTCGATCGCCGTACAGGCCTCGCGGACCGCGTCCGCCTCGGTCGCAGCCGCGCCGGCGGCGCCGCGACCGAGCGGTGGATTGATCAGGCACCAGAACCAGGTCCAGCGATCGGTTCGCACCTCGAATCTGGTGCCCAGATGGTCTCTACGGTTGTGCATACGTCATCCCCGCAAGGTTCATGAACGCGACGCAGCGATCGTTTCGGACGCGTTGCGCCACGCTGAGCGGACGAGAGTGATGTGCGCGTGATTTTTACGCTCGTCGGAAAGTGTCACGCCATAGGCGAACGACGCCATGTCGCGATGAATCAATACGCCCTGTATGACTTCGCATAGCGCCGCAACGTCGCAGGGGAGTGCGTCGAACTCCGCCGTGGGTGCGCTCAAAGAGGTCATCGGCCCGCAGCGCCGGTAGTATTCCTGCGGACTTTCCATTGGCTCTGCCTTCCCGATTGTCCGCGTTGTTGATCCGATCAGGCCTTGGCCAAGTATTCAGCGAGACGCTCCAAGCTGCTGCTCCAGCCTCCATTATGAGCGTCGCGCGCCGTGACCGACTCGAAGCCCGACTGATGCAGCGTCAGCCTGGTCTTCGCGCCGCGCTCATCGAGGGTAACCGTCAACAGTGTTTCCGGACCCGTGGGATTGCCGTTCGCGTCCGCCCAGCAAAAAGTGGAGATCAGCCGCTCGGGCTCCACCACCTCGCGATAGACGCCTTGCAACCAATGGTCGGCGCCCTCGGGCGAGCGCATATGAAACCGATAGCCTCCACCGGGCTGGAAGTCCGCCTTGAGCACGGTCGTGGTGAAGCCCAGGGGGCCGAACCATCGGACCATGCGCTCGGGTTCGGTCCAGGCTTTGAAAACGAGCGCGCGCGGAGCGTCGAAGACGCGCTCGATCACCAGCACCCGCTCTTGCGGCTCTGTGACGACACTATTTTCTGCGTCCATTTTTTTTCTGCTCCTTGATTTTCAGCTCAGGGATTTTCGGCTCGCGCATTTTCAGCTCACGCAGATAGTCCTCGAGACGATCGAAGCTCTCCTCCCAGAAGCGGCGATAGCGCTGGAGAAAGTCCGAGGCATCCTTGAGCGGACCCGCCTCGAGCCGGCAGGGCCGCCATTGCGCCTCGCGCCCGCGCGCGATAAGGCCGGCGCGCTCGAGCACCTTGAGATGCTTGGAAATGGCCGGCAGGCTCATCTCGAACGGCGCGGCGAGTTTGGTGACCGAGGTCTCGCCCGCAGCAAGCCTGGCGAGGATCGCGCGCCGGGTGGGGTCCGAGAGCGCGCCGAAGATGGTGCTCAAGCGATCGGGCGATGACTGCTGCTGAACCGGCTGCTGCTGAACCATACGGTTAAATAACCTGATGGTTAATTACAAGGAGCCAGGGATATTGTCAAGCCTGCGTTTTACGACCCGCGCTTTTCAAGGCACGTCCCGGCGCGATACTGGTCTCGAATCTGGTTTGTTCGGGAACTCAACAGGTGGGAATGAGGCCGTGATGACAGAACTCAACTTCAAGTCGGCGTGCGAGTTGGCTGCGCTCATCCGCAAGCGCGAGGTCAAGCCCAGCGAGGCGGTCGCGCATGCGCTTGGGCGGGTCGAGGCACTCAACGGCAAGCTCAACGCGTTCTGCGCGACGCGTGCGGAACAAGCGATCGCGGAGGCGCGCGCGATGGACGAGCGACTCGCGCGGCGCGAAGAATGCGGATCGCTGGCCGGGGTGCCGATCGGGGTCAAAGACCTCGAGGAGGTGGCCGGGATGGCGACCACTTTCGGCTCGAAAGCCTTTCGCGACAACCTCGCCGCCGAGGACGCGATCGAAGTCGCGCGCCTGCGTGCCGCAGGCGCCATCGTAATCGGCAAAACCAACACCCCCGAGTTCGGCCACAGCGCATTCACCCGCAACCTGCTCTTCGGCCTGACGCGCAACCCATGGGACCTCGAACGCACGCCGGGCGGATCGTCCGGTGGCAGCGCGGCGGCCGTGGCGAGCGGGATGGTTCCGATTGCGACCGCCTCGGACGCTGGCGGGTCGATCCGGCTGCCCGCGGCGTACACCGGATGCGTCGGACTCAAGCCCTCCCACGGCAGGATCCCGGCCGGACCGCGGATGGGGATGGAATCATTCAATGGGATTTCGTCAGTAGGGCCGATCGCGCGTACCGTCGCTGACGCCGCGCTCTTCCTCGATGTGACCTGCGGCTATCATGCGGCCGACCCCGACGCGCTGCCTCATCCGGGCATCTCCTATATCGACCTCCTCGAGCGTCTGCCGGCGCGCTTGCGAGTGGCGTTTCATCCCGACTTCGGTCATCCCGTGGAACGCGAGGTGCGGCGCGCGGCGCAAGCGGCGGCGGGCGCGTTTCGCGAATTCGGATGCGCCGTGGAAGTGATCGATGGCCCGGTGCCGGAGACCGCCGACGCGTGGACCACGGTGCGCGCGGCGCAGCTCCTGGCCCAGCTGGCTGGCATCCTGCCGCGGCATCGCGCCGAGATGAATCGCGCGTTCGTGGCTTATACAGAGGCAGCGGCGAAAACCAGATGGCCGGAATATGGCGCGGCGCAGCGCGTGCGCGCCGAGTTCAACGATTGGGCGCGCCGCGTCTTCGAGCGCTACGATTTGTTGCTTACTCCCGCGAGCGCGACGGTGGCATTCGCCGCCAACGGGCCGCCGCCGATGGAAATTGAGGGCCAGCGCCTGCCTGATCCGCTGGCGGCGCTGGTGTTCACCTATCCATTTAATTTAAGCGGCCATCCCGCGATCTCGGTACGCGCCGGGATGACTACCGATGGGCTGCCGTGCGGAATTCAAATCGTCGCCGAACGCCATCGCGACGACCTCGTGCTGCAGGCGGCGTATGCCTACGAGCGAGCGCGGCCGTGGAGTCGGAGATGGCCTGAGCTGTGAGAATTCGCCGCCGCGAGAAAAAATGACGGCCTCACGCGCATCGCCATCTAGCGGAGCTGCTGGCGGTTGGAGCGGGACTTCAGGACGACGCAGGCGCAGAACCGGGCTTGGGCGGGATGACGCCGATACGCGCGAGTTCTTCTTTGAGAATCGCACGCGAGAGCGGCTTGCACAGCACCGCGGAAGCGCCGAGTTCATAGCTCTGCGCGATGTCAAGGTCATAGAGCGAGCTGGTGATCACGAACATTGGAACGTGCGCGCAAGGATCGTGTGCGCGCGCCGCCGACAGTACGGCAAAGCCGCCATTGTCGGGCAGCCGCAGATCGACCAGCATCAGATCGGGCCGGTCGGTATCGGTGAACTGCTGAATCAGTTCGACCGCCTCGTCGGCATTTTCGGCTACGATGACTTCGCTCGCGTCGCCGAGCACTTGGCGAATAACGGTCACCGCGATAAAGCAGTGTTCGGGATTATCTTCGACCAGGAAAACTCGGACGCCGAATTCCGGCGGTGCTTGTTCGGTGGTATCCATGACGGCCTCGCATCCAGCACTATACATTAATTGCGGCGGAAGTAACCGATGAAGGCCGCTGATGCGGCGGACAGAATCCGCCGTGCAGACGAATCATAATACAATTGCCGTGCCATAAAGACGTGACCATCGTCACTTGAATGACGCGCCTTCGTTTGTTTTCACGTCGCTTCTCAGAAGCGGTCCGCACGAGCGGGTTGAGACGAAATCATTGATAAACTTGACCGCAAGTTTCCTTTGGCCCGCTATAAACGACAAACACGGCCCTACTGTCGTCCGAGGAGAGCAGTGCGCGGAAACGGTGACCCCGGTCATGCACGAGACGCTCGCGCGTCTTTATCGCAACAGATGTTGCACATCGGCACAGATTCAGCGGACCTCCTGAATTGCGACGCGTGGGCTCGGAGGCGAATAAGGTGAGGACGTTTTCGGAATGGATTTTCTGGCATCGATAAGAAATTCCCAATGGTTCGACAACGCGCTGATTCGCAAGTGCTCGGCGCTGGTCAGCGAGGATCTATCCGAGACCTACTCGCGAGACATCCAGAAATGGCTGCTGGTCGCGCCCTTGATCGGGGTCGCAGCGGGCCTCGTAATCACCGGCATCGCGCTGCTGATCTTGAACGGCATCTGGCCCGTGCTACTTCCGTTCCTGCTCGCGCATCACGGTGCGATCATTCCGGTGACGGTCCTGGGCTTCGGGCTGACCGGGCTGATCATGCAGTTTCTGACCCGCGATCCGGATCGCCATTCCACCGAGGAGATCATCCAGTCGTATCACGAGCACCAGGGCGACATCGACACGCGTCCGTTCGGGTACAAGTTGCTCGCCGCCGTCACCACCGTCGGCTTCGGCGGCAGCGCCGCACTGGAGGGACCTAGCATCTATGGCGGCGGCGCGATCGGATCGTGGCTATGGCCGAGACTCAAGCGGCTGGGGCTGGAGCTCGAAGCGCGCGACCGGCGGATCATGCTGATCAGCGGCGCGGCGGCGGGAATGGCGGCGGTGTTTCGCGCACCTTTGACCGGGCTCATCTTCGCGCTCGAGATGCCATACCGGGACGACCTCGCACATGAGGCGCTGCTGCCTTCGCTCATCGCCTCGGTGGTTTCATACGCGGTGCTAGCAGCCGTGATGGGCACCGCGCCGCTGTTCGCTTTCGGCGGTGCCGCGCCGTTTTCGGACCGCGACCTGTTATGGTCGGCGCTGCTGGGCGTGATCTGCGGGTTCATCGCGATGAACTTTGCCAATGGATTCCGGCGCACGCGCCACTTTTTCGTCAACCTGCGCACTTCGCATACGGTCAAGCTGCTCATCGGCGGAATGCTTACGGGAATTTGCGGCCTCGTGTACGTTACGTTCTACCCCGGCAAGCTGATCCCTCTGGGCCCCAACTACGAAGCGGTCGATATGATCCTGAACCATCCGCGCGCCGCGGGCGAACTACTGACGTTCGCGACGGTCAAGCTGCTGGCGACGCTGTTCTCGCTCGGCTGTGGCGGCGTGAGCGCGATGTTCGTGCCGCTTTTTCTTACCGGCGGCGCGCTTGGCAAGGCGTTTGCCCATTCGGTCGTGGGTTCCGCCCGCGGCGACCTGTTCGCAGCGGTCGGGATGGCATCGTTCATCGCGGCCGGCTACAAGACGCCGCTGGCGGCGGTAGTGTTCGTAGCCGAGACCAGCGGCAGCCATTCCTACATCATTCCGACCCTTATCGGCGCGGCGGTCGCCTACGCGGTGTCGGGCGAGGCTTCGGTATCCGCCGAACAACGCCTACATCAGGCGGCGCGCCTCAGCGAGCTTGGCGGGATAAAGGTCGCGGACGTGATGCAGCGCCGCGTGGTGGGAGTGCAGGCTTCGTCGACGCTACGCGCCTTTGCCGACAGCGTCGCGACTCATCATCGCTACACGGTTTTTCCGGTCTTCGACGGTGCGCGCACGATCGGCACGGTGACGGCGTGGTCGCTCGGCAAGGTTCCGCAGGAACGCTGGGAGCAAACGCGGGTCAGCGATATCGCCGACCCGGAGGTTGACTGGATCGCGCCGGACACCGAGCTCGACGAGGCTTTGCGCCTGCTCGCGCGCGAAAACGCGCCGCAGATTCTGCTGGTTAGCTCGGGCGCCGAAGCGCTCGACGGGATCGTCACCAAGACTGACATCCTGCGCTCGCTGAACAACGGCGCCGAGCAGGCCCGCCGGGGTCAGGCCACCCGCGGCTGAGCGAGCGGCCGCGCGGGGCGCGGTCGCTCACTCAATCGCGGTGTAGTCGTCGATATTCTGAAATGCGTAGGGCATGAAGTGCGCCGCGTCAACCGTCGCCAGGCGCCGCGCGTTGGCGTGGATGTCGCCTTCGAAGTAGGTCGCGCCGCGCAGTTCGACCACTTCGATCTCGCCGAGCGGGTCGTGATGCGACGGCTTGAAAAGCACCTTGCCGGGGCCGCGCCGGTGGACTCGCACGTGCTGAGTGAAGTGCGCGTGCACCAGAATCGGATCGAATTCCAGCCCGTGACCGTCGGCCGCGTGCATGAACTTGAAATGGAAGCGGTCGGCGTAGGTTGGCCCCTCGATCGGCACGTTCTCGGTCAGGCGCGCCTCCAGCGACATATAGTTGATGCCGAAGCGCTCGACGCTCGCGCGGACCACGTCGCCGTCGCTCTTGAGCTGCACCCGTGCCTGCTTCTTGGGCTCACCGAAAAGCTCGCGCCCGAAAACTATCGCCACGTCGGTCGACATCGGCATCGCCAGGCAGAAATCGCCCTCGACGTCCTGGTAGCGAGCCCGCACGCACATCATACCGCCGTCGAACGGCCCCACGCAGTTGGAGCGTCCGAGCGTGCCGATTCCCACGGTCACCAGCGGCTCAGCCGCCGGCTCCAGCGGCGGCGGCAGGACCTCGCGCACGATTTCGGGGCGGGTCAGATATTGCACGGCGAGCCATCGCGCGTCGGCAAAAATCGGCGCATGCAGAGTCTCTTCGATTTTCTTTATCTGCCCGGCGTTTTTGGTCCAGCTCCTGGTCAGCATCGCGGTTCCTCCCTCAAATTGTTTTCAATTGAAGTGCGGCATCACGCGCTCGGCAAACAGGCGCATCGCGTCGATCAGGCTTTGATGGCCGGTCAAGCCGCCGATTTCGAACCAGCACACCATCCGGGTGAACCCGAATTCCTGCTTGAGCGCGGCAATCCGATCGACGCATCGCTGCGGCTCGCCGAAAACGCCCATCAGCGTGTCCACGTTCTCGTATTTGATCGAGCGCATCCGCTCGATCACGCGCTGGAAATCGTCGGGTTGCGCGAGGCTCTCGGGGCGAATCGTTTCGGTGATCGTGTGAAAATAGTTTTCCAGACTCGGCCCGATGGTCGCCCGCACCCCGGCTTGATCCTTGCCGACGAAGGTCAGGAACATCGCCGCCAGCCAGTCCTCGGGAAGCTGCTTGCCCGCCGCCGCCATCGCGTCGCGATAGATCGCGAGCCGTTCGGGCAGCACGTTGATCGGATTCACCGGTCCGCCGGCGAAAATCGGATAGGCGTTGGCGCCAGCGAAGCTGAAGGTGTCAGGGCTGTTCGCGGCGAGGCGAAACGGCGGGTGCGGATGCTGAATCGGCTTGGGTATCACCTCGACGCCTTCGACTTCATAAAACCGGCCGCGAAAGTCCAGCCTATCCTCGGTCCACGCGCGCCTGATGAACGTGAGCATCTCCTGGAAACGCTCGCGGCTGCTCGCCATGTCCACGCCGTAGCCATTGTAGTTGCTGGGAAACGCGCCGCGCCCGGCGCCGAAGTTGACTCGCCCGCCCGAAAGCACGTCGAGCGTCGCGATCTCCTCGGCGAGGCGCACCGGATGATGCAGCGGGAGCAGGTTGACCGCGATTCCCAGGCGCAGCCGCGTCGTGCGCTCGGCGATCGCGGCCAGCTGCAGCAGTGGCGCGGGCATCAGGGAGAATCGCGGCGTGAAGTGGACCTCCGCGAGCCACAGCGTGTCGAAGCCGAGGCGGTCGGCTTCGACCGCTTCGTCGATCAGCTCGCGATAACGCGCGGCCGGGTTTTGCGAGTCCGCCCACGGCAACTGGTAGAAGAGATCGAATTTCATTCGATATTCAGCGCAAGACGCTGGACCAAGCATAATCAAAAGCGACGTGCGGTTGAAAGCTGAAAACCGCCCGCCGTATGGCGCGCGCGATTGATGGTCGGTCAAAACTCAAGTGGCCCACGTGGCCCAAGTTGGCCCAAGTTCCCGTCGATAAGTTGCCCCATAAGTTGCCGTTGATAACCTCACATTGATAATTTGCGAGGAGAGGCAGCGCGCGACGAGCGCGCGGCATCGATGATGGCCGAAGATCCGCAGCACAAGAGCGACGCGCCGCAAGGGACGTCGGCTGCCGCGCCACCCACGACGGTGAAGCCAGCTCCGGCGGCTGGGACACCGACCGCCCTCAAGGCGGTCGCGCCCCAGCCGCCGCCAGCGTCGCCCCAGCCGCAGCCCCAGCCGCAGCCCATCGATGAATTCGATCCGTTCGGATGGGATGTGCCGCTCGTCTGCAAGGATTGCGGCAAGCCTTTCATCGTGCCGTATCGTAACTTCCACGCCGGCGTGGTCTTCCATTGCCCGTTGTGCCAAGGCTCATGGGTGCCCAGCACCACGATTGCCAAGGGGATGCGCAAAGTATTCGAGGGCTTCTGGGGACCTCGCAAGCGGGCTCGCGAGGCTTTCGAGCAGGGCGAGTTAAAGCTCGACCGCGGGGCGTTCGAGCGTCAGCAGGCGGAGGAACTCAAGGTCTTCAAGGAACGGCTCGCACAGCTGGCTACAGAGTTGAAGCCGGCCGGCAAGCTGGTACGGCCCAAGGGCCTGGCGGCGATGTTCACGTAGCCACTCCTGTATATATCCTGCATATAGATGAGCCTGCGGGCAAAGTTCGCCGCGATCTTTCTGCTCCTCCTCATCGCGCCGATCATCGCCGTCACCGCGCTCGAGCTCGACCGCACGATCGCCGTGATGGTCGAAGACCTCGGCGACTCGGCCTCGCTGCTGATCGACCTGACATTCGAACAGGTGCGCGGCGCGGCGAGCGGGACCAGAGCGGACGCGATCACCGCGCTCCGCGGCAGCCATTCGCTGCAGGCTCTCATCGGATCCGCGCAGGCTTTCGGCAAGGGCGTCGTCTATCTACGCGTCGAGAAGCTGGACGGCACGATTATCGCCGGCGAGCCGGTGGAGTCGCTCGGAAGGTCGGGATTCGTGGGCGCCCCGCCGCCTTTCGGCGATCTTCAGGCGATTGCCAACGAATGGTGGCCTCTCGGGTCGATTCGCGCCTTGTGGGCGGCGCGCACCTACGAGATTGACCGCGTAGTGGAGTCTAACGGCAAACCGCTGGCGATTATCGCGGTTGGGGTCTCAACCAGTCTGATCGCGCCCAAGGTGCATCGCGCACTTGGCCAAATTCTGATCGTCGCCGGATGCGCAATCGCGCTCAGCCTGCTGGGTGCCCTGTTCTTCGGCGGCCTGGTGCTGCGCCCGCTCGCCGCGATTACCAGCGGGGTCGAGCAGATGACCGTCGGCGACGACCGCGCGGTAAGCGTTGCGGTCGCTGGCTCGGATGAGTTGGGGGTGCTGGCCGCGAAATTCAACCAGCTCTCGGAGAAGGTCCGGCTCAACCATGCTCAGTGGGAGACCGAGCGCGGCCAGTTGGTGAACGTCTTTCACTCGATCAGCGACGCGGTGCTGGTGCTCGACATGGACGCGAACGTGATGTTCGCCAACGCGGAGGCCGAGGGCCGGATCGGACTGCCGGCGGGCGGGCTCGCGGACGGCAAACCGCTCTCGCGCTTGCTTGACGACGACAATCCGCTGGTGAGAATAGTCGAGACCGCGCGCAACGCCGCACAGGGAGTCCATGACGTGCCGATCGAGATAGGCGACGGCGCGCTGCGAGTTCATTTCCTGGTCACGGTGCTGACGCTGGGGCTCAAGCCGCCAGCGCCGGGGATGCTGGTTATCCTGCGCGACCTCGAACCGGTGCGCGGGCTGCGCAAGGTAGTCGATCATTCGGACCGGCTGATGAGTCTGGGTGAAGTGATTTCCGACGTGGCGCGCCAGATTCGCACTCCGCTTGGCGCAATCAGCGCGGAGCTGGATCTGCTGCGCCGCGACGCCGAGACCGGTAAACCAGTCGCCGAGCGCGTGCGCGTGGTTAGCGAGGAAATCGAGCGGCTCGAAAAGGCGGTGGAGGCGCTCAACCCGTTCATGGCCGCGCGGCGCGGCGGGGCGAGCGGAAAATCCGTCCTCTGACGCTAGCTGGTCGGCACCATCGGGCCCGGCTTTTCAAGCGCGCCGCCGTCCGCCTGCGGCGCGATGGGGCTTTCCGGTTCCTCATACTAAGGCGCGAAGCTCCTGCGGATTCAGCGACCGCGCCAGCACCAGCATTCTAAGTGCTACGGCCTCGAGCGCGCGCCCGAGCCATCGGCGGACGGGCGCGTCGTGGGCCCCGGGCGCTTGCGAGCGCAGCGCCGAAAAGAGGCTGTCGTACTCGGTCACCGCCGCCTCGACCATCCGGGTATCGACGGTCCTGGCACCGCCCGAGTACGCGAGCAGCATCGCATTGTGGCAGAGCACGTTGATTCGCCGCGGGATTCCGCCGCCGTGGCGAATCAGGTAACGTAGCGCGCCCGGCTTGAAGATTCTTTCGGTGGTGCCATTGACCGCTTTCAAACGTTGCTCGATGTATTCGCGGCATTCGGCGCGCTGCAGAGGATTGAGCACGGTTTTGGCGCCGATGCGCTGCTCGAGCTGGCGCAGCGACGGATTGGTCAGCCGGCGCAGCAACTCCGGCTGTCCGATGAAGATGAAGTGAAGCTGCTTCTGGTCGGGATTTCCAGTGCTCGAGAACAGCCGCAGCAGCTCCATCGTCTCGTCCTTCAGCCCCTGCGCCTCGTCCATCATAATGACGACGCGCTCGCCCGGCTGCAGCCCGCGCAGAAAATCGCTCACCGCTTCGAGGTCGGCAAGCTTGCTCTTGCCGCGGGTCTTGATCCCGAGCTGCTTCATGATGACCTTCACCATCTCCTCGAAGGTCAGCTTGGGATTGCTCAGGTACGCGACGCGCACGTTTTCGAACTGGCGCGCGACAATCGCCAGCGCGAGCGTCGTTTTGCCCGTTCCAACCTCGCCGATCAGAACGGTGAAGCCGCTCGGCTCGTGGAGCAACCCCCATTCCAGGGCGGCATACGCTTCCCGATGCTCCCTGCTCATGTAGAGCTGTGCGGGCGATGATGTGAGCTGAAACGGCGGACCGGTGAGACCAAAGTGGCTGTAGTACATTGGAATTTTGCGTCTCCTCTCGCGTAACCCGGCACGCTCCACATTCAAGCTTCCGCCCTAACGCAATTGGTGTCAAGACGCTTCTACGTAGGTCTATGGCCGGTCTGACTGCACACATAAGGCGCGGCATGGCGTGGGCTCGCAGAGCGATCTTGTGCGACCCGGATCGGAGTTCGTCTGTTGGGAAAGAAGGCGCGCCCGCCTTACTCGACGCGCAGGCCGGACTGAATCAGCAACGGGCGGAGCTGGTCGCGATATTGCGCGAGACCCTCGTCGTAGTCGACCCAGCTGAGCGTGAGGCCGTCGAATCCGGCGCGCGCCATCTCGACCATCCCATCGACCACCTGCTCGGGTGTTCCGACCAACGGCATCGCGGAGTAGCCTGCGATAAAATTTTCGATCATCGCGCGGTACTGATCGCCAAGCGCGCTTTGCGAATTGGGAATCAGAGTCTCGAGTAAATTCTGCGCGGCGGCAAAGTCGCCCTTTTCTTTAACGTAATAATCGCGGTACCGAAGCGCCTCGCGCTCGGTTTCGCGGCAGACCACATAGCCCATCGTGAATACGCTGAGCTCGCGCGCGTAACGCTCGCGCGCGAGGCGCTTGATGTCGGCGCAGGTGGCGGCGAGCGTCGGCAGGTCGGGGCCCAGCGCAAAATTCAGATCGGCGTGGCGCGCGGCGAAATCGCGGCCCGCCGGGCTATTGCCCGCGCTCATGATCAGCGGCCACGGCCGCTGCACCGGCTTGGGTTCGGAGTAGGCGCCGGGTACGTTGAAGAAATTTCCTGAGAAATCGAAGTCGTTTTCGGTCCACAGGCGCTTGAGCAGCGCCGTGAACTCGTCGGCGCAGGCGTAGCGCTGGTCATGCTCGCGCTGCGAGACGCCGAACATGCGGATTTCGGGCTCGTTCCAGCCGGCTACGATATTGAGCGCGAAGCGCCCGCGCGAGATATGATCGATGGTCGCAATTTCCTTGGCCGCGCGCACCGGATGCACCGTCGGCACGTGTACCGTGGCGAAGATCCCGATGCGCTCGGTTGCCGCGGCCAGGCCCGCCGCCCAGGTCATGGTCTCGAAGCTGCGATGGTTGAAGT
The DNA here is from genome assembly GCA_035493515.1 of Binataceae bacterium (SeqCode). Taxonomy (GTDB): domain Bacteria; phylum Desulfobacterota; class Binatia; order Binatales; family Binataceae; genus JAKAVN01. The sequence goes on from DATJID010000009.1 coordinate 22,261, forward strand.
TGGTCGCGCCGCCAAACCCGCGCCAGCGCGCGACCGGCACCAGCGCCTCGATTCCAGCGCCCTCGGCGGCGCGCGCGATCCGAACCGACTCCTCCCAATCGATCTTGAGCGTGTCGGCCGCGCTGGTCATTGAACAGCCGCTGCTCACGTTGAGCCCGAAGACTCCGAGCTTGAGGCGGTTGGGGCTGGCGGCGATCGGATTGCTGGAGCCCATTGGCTCCCGACGTATGCGCCAGCGCCGCGTTCGTTGTCAAACCGATTTGGAGTTGCTAGACATCTGAACCGATACGCTGGCCGAACGATTTGCTCCCGATGCCGCGCGGCGCACCGGTCGCGGAGGGCGACGCCCCGATGGAAGAAACGATCAAGGTGAAGATGGAGCCGATCTCGGCCGAAGCATTTCGGCCGTTCGGTCGGATGCTTGAAAACAAGGAGCCCGTCTTCCCCGAAGTCGACTCCGGCGAAGGCCGAGTGGCGATCGAACTTCTGACCCTCAAGCGGCCGGTGAATCCGCGGCGGCTCTCACAGATGGCGGTGCACTTTTCCTACAACCAGACTTTCATTCCGGTGCGTGGTTCGATGGCTCTGATCGTCGCGCCGGCGCCGCGCAACCGCGCCGAGGGTCACGAACGCTTCGAGGTCGCGTACGAGAAGCTGGCGGCCTTCATTATCGAGCCGGGTCAGGCCGCATTCATCGACAAGGGCACCTGGCACAACGTGGTCGCACTCGGCGCGGAATGCCAGTTCATCAACGTCACGCGCAAAAATCCCGGCGAAGGCACCACCGATCTCGAAACGGAAGTCGGCACCGAAAAAGCGCCCGGTGCGCGTCCTTATATAGAATTCCTCGACCTCAAAAAGCGCGACCGGCGCGTGATCGAGCTGGAACTCTAGCGCGCGCCCGACGTCAAACACGCAAGCGCAAAACCTCGCCGCCTGAACACTCATCGATGAACACGCTCAAGATAATCGACGCCGACGCGCACATGCTCGAACCGCCCGGCCTCTGGACCGAAGGGCTCAACCAGCGTTTTCGCGACCGCGCGCCGCGAATCCTCAAGGACCCGGATGGGCGCAAAGGCCTGTTCTTCACCTGCGAGCAGTTGCCGCCGTTACGGGTCTCGGGTGCATTCGCTGCGGGCAAGACGTTCGACAAAAAATTCCTAGAGGCCGGGCTGGACAGCGCGCCAGCGGGCGGATGGGATCCGGCGGCGCGCCTCAAAGACATGGAGCTCGACGGGGTGGACGCGGCCGTGCTTTACACCACGATGGGCTTCGTACTGTTCTGGATCGAAGACGCCGCATTCCAGGAAGACTGCTTCCGCGTTTACAACAACTGGCTCGCTGAGTTCTGTAGTTACGCGCCAGGCAGGTTTGCCGGCCTCGCGATGATTTCGCTGTTCGACGTTGACCGCGCGCGCCGCGAACTCGAGCGCTGCGCCAGGATGGGGCTCAAAGGGGCCCTCATCTGGGCGGCGCCGCCCGAGGATCGATCCTACACGCATCATGACTATGATCCCTTCTGGGCCGCCGCGCAGGAGCTCAAGATGCCGCTCTCGCTGCATACGTTAACCGGGCGGACCAAGGCCGCCCAGCAGGACGAGTCCGACATCGGCGAGCTTTACGCGCGAATGGTCATCCGCACGCAGGAAGCGCAACATTCGATCTGCTCGATGATCTTCGGCGGGGTGTTCGAGCGATTTCCGAAATTGAAAATAGTCTCGGCGGAGAACGACATCGCGTGGGTGCCGCATCTGCTCGAACGCGCCGACAAGTATTATCGCCGCTTCAAACAGGGCTATGGAACGCTACTCTCGCTAAAGCCCAGTGAGTATTTCCGCCGCCAGGTGTTCGCCACTTTTATTGACGATCCGCTGGGGCTCAAGATTTACCCCTATCTGGGCGCGGACAATTTCATGTGGTCAACTGACTATCCGCATCAGGCCGCCACCTGGCCGCATACGATGGAAGTGCTCGCGCGCGACTTCGCCTCGCTCCCGGAAGCCGACCGTCGAAAAATCGTGCGCGAAAACTGCGCGCGCGTGTATAGCTTTTCACTTCCGGACTGAGCGCGCGCCGCCCAAGCCTAGAACGCGCTCCAACCGCCGTCGAGCGTCACTACACTGCCGGTCATGAAGCTCGATTCGTCGCTTGCAAGGAATATCGCCAGCGCGACGACCTCATGGGGCTGCCCGAAACGCTTCATCATGTGACGCTCTTCGATCGCCGCCCAGATCCCCTCCCGGTCGGGCAGGTCCTTGATGAAGTTGTGCGGCATCGGCGTGTCGATCGCTCCCGGCGCTATCGCGTTGACCCGGATTCCGCGCGGGCTCAGGTCAAGCGCCATCCCCTTGGTCAGCATCGCCACGCCGCCCTTGGCCGCCGAGTAGGCCGACATGTTTTGCATCGCGACCAGTCCGCCGACGGACGAGATATTGATGATCGAAGAACCCCCGCGCATCGCCGGCACCGCCCGCTGGCTCAGGAAATAAACCGATTTCAAATCGACGTCGTGCACCCGGTCCCACTCCTGCGGCGTGGTGTCTAGAAACGGCTTGCCCAGGATCACGCCATGGTTGTTGTAGAGCACGTCGATTCGCCCGCCGAACACTTTCAGCGCGCCATCCACGATAGTCCGGATTCCGTCCGCCTTGGTGACGTCGGCCGCGACGTAGGTGATCGCGCCGGGCGCCAGCGCCTCGATTTCCTGCGCGGCGGCCGGGCTCAGGTCGCTGGCCAAAATGCGCGCCCCCTCTTCGGCAAACATCCGGCAGGCGACTCGTCCCTGGCCGCCGGCCGCCCCGGTGATAATCGTGTTCTTGCCCTTGAGCCGGTCCATTATACACTCCCTGATCGACTTACTATCGCCGGTCGATTGTTAATACGGATTCATTGCTAATACGGATAGACCGCTGATCCGGACGAACACGCCTATGCGGCACTGATTGGATAGAGCCGCAGCGCGTTGTCCCACATGATCTTGCGCTTGCTCTCGAGCGCCACCTCTGGAAGCTCGAGAAATTCCTTCACTGCCGATTCGTAGCGGCGGCCCTCCGGATGCGCAAAATCCGTCGCGGTGACGATGTTACCGTCACCGATCATCTCAATCGTCTGCTTGATGAAAGGATCGTCCGGGTCGGCCGAAATGAAACATTGGCGGCGAAAGTAATCAGCCGGACTGTGCTTGAGGCCGGGAATGCCCAGTCCCCGAAACCCGCCCTGCACGCTGGCGGCCAGCCGGTCCATCCAGAACGGCACCCATCCCGCGCCCGACTCCAGGTGGACGACACGCAGACGCGGATGCCGTTCGAGGACGCCACCCATAATTAGCGCCGTGCTGGCGAGCATATTGCCGACCGTGAACGCCACCGTGACCTGCGCGGTGCGCAATCCTGGCAGGTAATGATAAAGCATCTGGTCGGCGTTCACGCCGGCGCCGGTATGCACAGCGAGTGGAACGTCGAGGTCCTCGAGCGCGTTCCAAAGCGGCGCGTAAAAGCTGTCATACAGCCGATGCTTGCCGACCGGAACAGGGTTGACGTGCACCGCCTTGAAGCCGAACTCCTTGACGCAGCGCCGCGCCTCGTGCGCGGCCTCTTCGGCATCGCGCAGATCAACCGACGCGGCGCCGAACACACGCCCGTCGGTCTCAGAACAGAAATCGTGCAGCCAGTTGTTGTAGGCGCGGCGAATCGCCGCGGCCGCGTCAGGGGCGAGTTCAGACGCGGCCGTGCTCAATAATCCGACCGTCGGATAAACGACCATGTAGTCGATTCCCGCACGATCCATCGCCAGCGGATACATTCGCGGCGGAAAATCCTCCCGCGCGAACTCCGCGTATGCCTCGTCATGGCCCGGTAATGCTACCCGTGCGCCCGGATCGAAACCCGCGCCGCCGCAGCGCTCCAGCGCTTCGGCGCTCATCGGGTCGTTCCCGAAGGGCATTACCTGTTTCGCGCCAGTGGGCGTCGCGATCACGATCTTGAAGCCGAACCCCAGCGGATTGCCGGCGTAGTTTGCCCATGCCTCGGGAATCCATTCACGGAATTTCGGTTCGAGATATTTTTCGAATAGATCGTTCGGTTCCACGACGTGTGCGTCCGCGTCGATGAAACGGTTGTCGTTGCACATTAAGCTTCCTCGAGACAGCACGCGGGCATACCTATTGCTCTGTCTCTACTGTCTGTCTATTGAGCAGTCATTGCGCCATCAACCGGCAAAGACGCACCGGTCACGAATGATGCGTGGTCCGACATCAGCCACACCACCGCCTCGCCGATTTCCTCGGGCTTGCCCATCCTGCGGATTGGCTCGACTGAAATCAGGCGGTCGCGCAGGCGCGGATGGCCGGTCACCATCTCGGCGACCATCGCGGTGTCGATCACTCCGGGACAGACGGCGTTGACGCGGATATCGTGGCGCGCGTATTCCAACGCCGCCACCTTGGTCAGTCCGACCACGCCGTGCTTGGCCGCGGTGTAGGCCGGCTGGCCATGCGATCCGACCAGCCCGGCGGCCGAGGCGGTGTTGACGATCGCGCCGCGGGCGCCCTGCTTTAGCATCTGCAGGATTTCGTACTTCATGCACAGCCACACGCCCTTGAGGTCGACCTCGATGATGCGGTCGAAATTTTCTTCGGTGTCGTCAGCCGTGCGGAGCGTCTTACCGATGATGCCGGCGTTGTTGTGCGCGCAATCCAGGCGGCCGAATTGTTTGACCGCCGCCGCGACTGTCGCCTCAACTTCGGCGGCGCGCGTCACGTCGCACTTGTGGAAGGCGGCTTCGCCGCCCGCCTGCTTGATGGCCTTGGCGGTTTCTTCGCCTGCGGCGACCGCGTCCACCACCAGCACTTTTGCGCCCTCGCGTGCAGCGGCAAGCGCCGTGGCGCGGCCGATGCCGTTGGCGGCGCCGGTTATCAATGCGACCTTGCCGTGTAATAGCCCTGACATCTTGAGTTCCTCCGAAAAATTCAGCTTGCGCGTGCGCCGGATCAGCGCGACGCGATCTGGATATGCTCCTGCGCCATGAAAAACGTCATTTTGGGTCCGTCGATAAACTTGGCGCCATCCTCGAGCAGGTCTTTGCCGGCCGGCGACGCAAAAGCCGCGGCGAACGCCTCGGGGCTGTCGAACCATAACTGCGCTACGCCGTCGAAGCGCGGGTTGGCATAGAGGTAGGCCTCGTCGACCAGATGCGACTGGACGTAGCGGCGCAGGCCCGGCAGCTTGAGCGCCATCGGCCCGTGCACTCCGAGCCAGTATTCGCGAAATTCGTCGAGCGGCATCCCCGGCTTGATCACGAGCTGCCATACGCCCTTGACCAGCTTGCCGCCGGTCGGCCCGTCAAGCACCACGTGGTCGCGCGTGACCATCCATTCGACGCGCGCCAGGTCGATGAAGTTGCGTTCGTCGGCGAGCGCTCCGTCGATATATTCGGGGCTGCGCCGGAGCGCCGCCATAGCGTCGAGGTTGTCGATGAGCACCTCGGCCTCGCCGTCATAGGGCGAGTTGGAGCCGTAGGCTGTGATGCGATGGCTCTGGACGTAGCGATGGAGTTGCGGAATCCTAGCCGCGATCGGCCCGTGAGTCTCGCGCCAGTAGCGATGAAAGTCCGCATCGTTCATCGAGGGTTTGCGCGTGATGAAATAATGCACGTGGATCATTGTTCGGTCCTCCCGTTGCAGCTATCGCTCTTTTCCCATTCGCTGGAACGCGCCGCTTTTCGATCCTGTGCCGTTGTATAGCGCAGCATCCGTCGATCACGCCAATGGCGCGAAGATGCCGCGCGCGGCCGCCTCGCGATGTCGCGCCGGCGGCTGGCGAAGTAATGACAGACGGAGCGGCGCGCAGTAGTCTGACGCTATCGTTCAGAGTAAGGAGCCCCGCGTGCATCGAATCGTCAGCTTGCTTCCCAGTGCGACCGAAATCGTCTGCGCGCTGGGCTTCGAGTCTCAACTGATCGGCCGCTCGCATGAGTGCGACTATCCGGCCGCGGTCACCCATCTGCCCGCGCTTACCGAGCCCAAGTTCAATCCCGACCGCCCCAGCGGCGAGATCGATCGCGAGGTCCGCCGCATCGTAGGCGAGGCGCTTTCGGTCTATCGCGTCGACGCGCAAAAGCTCCGCGACCTTGCTCCTGACGTAATCGTCACGCAGTCGCAGTGCGAGGTTTGCGCCGTCAGCGAACGCGACGTCGAAGACGCGGTGGGAAGCTGGCTTGGAGCGCGCCCGCAAATCGTTTCGCTCGCGCCCTACGGACTCGCGGATATCTTTGCCGATATCGAACGCGTCGCCCGCGCCTTGGGCGAGCCCGCGCGCGGCGCCGAGTTGGTCGGACGGCTGATGGCCCGAATGGACGCGGTCGCGGCCCGCGCGCGCCGGGCCGCCACCCGCCCCACGCTCGCGTGTGTCGAATGGCTCGACCCGCTGATGTCGGCGGGCAACTGGATGCCGGAGATGGTCGCGATGGCAGGCGGCCACAACCTCTTCGGCGCCGCGGGCGAGCACTCTGGGCGGCTCGAATTTGACGCGCTGCTCGCCGCCGACCCCGAGGTAATGCTGGTCGCGCCATGTGGCTTCAACATGCGGCATACGGTAGAAGAGCTGCCGGCGCTGGCCGCGCGTCCCGGCTGGACCTCGATGCGCGCGGTGCGCGAGGGCCGGGTGTTCGTCGCCGAAGGCAGCCAGTACTTCAATCGGCCGGGCCCGCGGATCGCCGAGTCACTGGAAATCCTCGCTGAGATACTTCATCCGGAATTGTTCCAATTCGGCCACGAGGGCGGCGGATGGGTTCGCGCCGCATAGCGACGCCGCGTTGCGCGCTTACGCCTTCGGCTTAAGGTAGGACATCCCAAGCCGCGCGGACGTGAGACGAATTCCGAACTCCGCGATCAGCGGGCCGTTGTCGCAAGGATTGTCCGCGACCAGGAAATCAACTGCGTCGCGCGAGAAAACCGGCTGCGGCAGCATTTCACCCAGCCTTCCGGCAATCCGCATCAGTGCTTGCGGCACATGCACGATCGGCCGGTGATGGCCGCTCAGATCCATCATCAGCCGGATCAGCTCGTCGAAGTTCATCGCTTCCGGCCCGCCGATCGCGAAAGTGGCGTTGCGCCCACGCCCCATCGCGGACATCGCAACGCACGCGGCCAGGTCATCGACCGCCACCGGTTGCACCACCTGTTTGCCGGTGCCGGGAACGGCGAAAATCGGCGCGTACTTAATCGCGCGCGCGAGCAGGTTAGTCACGCGGTCATCCGCGCCGTAGACCAGCGCCGGGCGAAAGATGGTGTAGTCGAGGCCGGATTCGCGGATCGCGCGCTCGGCGCGGCCCTTGGCGCGAAAGCCCGGCTGAAGGCTCTGCTCGTCGGCCGCCGCGCCGCTTATATAGATGATGCGTTCAACCGCAGCCTTGCGCGCTGCCGCGATCATCGCGAGCGTGCCGCCATAGTCGACGCGCTCGAAGGTCAGGCCGCGGCGCGGGTTCTCGATCGGATAGCCGTCAAACTGCGCGGCGTTGATCGCGACTCGCATCCCGCCCATCGCTGGCTCCAGCGAGGCCGCGTCGGTCACGTCAGCGCGGACGAATTCGGCCCCGGTTCCAGCCAGGCGCGCTCGCACCGCGTCGGGATTGCGCGTCAGCACCCGCAGGTGCGCCGAGTCGCCCAGCCGGCGCACGATCGCCCGGCCGATAAAGCCTGAGCCGCCCGCGATCGCGACGGTGATGCGGTCCATCTAACTAACTCAAATGCTCGCTGGATGTTCGCGTTTCAGATACTCAGGTTGCTGTTCAGTTGGAGACCGCGCGCCTTGGCGTACGGCAGGCGCGATAATCAGAAAAATGGCTACGATGCGCGCCGGCGGCGAACCCGGCGCCGCCGCGGCCGCGCTGTCGCCGCGGCATGCGCGTCATTTACGCCGGCGAGTTCGACCAGCGTTTCGGGAGTGTCATGTACGGCGTCGCTCAGCGGCGTCAGGTGAAAGCGTGAAACCTCGGGACGGCAGTTGATCCTGATTCTTAGCCAGTACGTGCCCAGGCCGCGATTTGTATAGATGTAAAAATCGCGGTAGCGATTCAGCCCCGCGTAAAATTGTTTGCCAATCCGGAGTAGCTTGAGCGGCGACCCGTAAAACGGCAATCGCACCACGCCGCCGTGCGTATGGCCGGAAAGCATTACGCCCGGCCTGAGATGACGCGCGTAAAGCGCGGTGTCCGGGTTGTGCGCGAGCACCATCGTGCATTCGTCCGGGCGCACTTGCGCAAATGCGCGCGATGGCTCGGCGCGCCGCGACCACAGGTCGTCGATTCCGACCACCACCAGGGACTTGCCGCGGACGTGCAAGCGATGGCTCTCGTTGGCTAGCACGCGCACACCCGCCTGTTCGAGCGCGCCGGTAATCCGCTCGACCGAAGACCAATGATCGTGATTGCCGGCGACCGCGAAGACGCCGAGCCGCGGCTTGAGTGCGCTTATCGCCTCGCGAAATCCTGCCAGGTAGCGGCGCATCGTCTCGGGCCCGGTGAAATAATCGCCGGTCAGGAAAACGAGATCCGGCCGCTGCGCGTTGACCGCGCCGACGGCCAGCACCAGGCGCTCGAGGTCTTCGTCGCGGTCGACGTGCAGATCGCTCAGCTGGCAGGCGACCATTCCCTCCAGCGCCGCCGGCAAGCCGCGCACCGGAAGCCGAATACGCGCGACGTCGATTTCGTCGAGCGTGCGGCGCCAGATGCGATGCAGCGGGCGCAGCGCGATCGGAGGTTTGGGGCGGCGCACCCGGCGCGGCTGCTCCTTGGCAACCTGCGACCCCAATGCGCTCGCGGCAGAATCAGCCTTTGCCATAACAACACTCATACTAGAATATTTCACGCAGGACGCGAAAGTTGGTAATCACGGTGACACGTTCGTCGGTCAGGTCGAGCTCTTCGTGCTCGCGCTCCCAGGTATGCGGATGCGGGATGAAGACCGCGCGCAGGCCCGCGCGCAAAGCAGGGTTAATATCCGAGCGGGGGCTGTTGCCGATCATGAAAGCGCGCTCACGGTCGAGCGCCGCCGCCGCGATCAGCCGCCGGTACGCCGCCTCATCCTTTTCCGACGCCACCTCGACGTGGCTGAAATGGCGCCGCAGCCCCGAGCGCTCGAGCTTGCGCATCTGCTCGTGCGGCTGTCCCTTGGTAAACAGCGTCAAATGATGGCGCGCGGCAAGCTCAATAATCGTCGGTTCGACGTCGGGCAGCAGGTCGCATTCACGCTCGAGAAAATGCGCGGCGATACGTTCGATCGCGGCGCCGATCGTTTCGCTCGCCTGCGGGGGCGTAAGCTCCGCCGCAACCATTCGCATCAACGCCACGAATGGCTCGCGTCCGTAGCCATGGCGCCGGATGATTTCCAACTCGCACCGGCGGATTGTCGCGCGCACCGCTTCCATCTCGCCCAGGCCCGCGCCGCTCAGTTCGGCGACGAAGCGCGCTTCGGCCTCGAGAAAATGAATATTCGAATCCCACAGCGTGTCGTCGGCGTCGAAGATCAGGTGAAGCGGACGCCGGTCTCTGAACGATTCGTGCGGATTTGATTTGTTCAACTCGCAGCGCGCGCGGCTAGCGCAGCGGACGGTAGAACGCGCGGATATCCTCGACCAGCTTAGCCGGCTCTTCCATCGGGGCGAAGTGGCCACCAGAGTCGAACACCGTCCAGCGCTTGAGATTGTAGTAACTCTCGGCCCAGCGCCGCGGCATCATGATGATCTCTTTGAGGAATATCGCGGCGGCGGTCGGCGCCTCGACTACCGGATGACGATCGTGCGAGGGCTTCCACGGATTGTGGATCGCCTCGTAATAGTATCGCGCCGAAGTTCCGTAACTCTGGGTCGCCCAGTAAAGCGTCATCGTGGTGAGCAATTCATCCCGGGTGAAGCGGCTCTCGACGTCGCCATTACAATCGCTCCATGCGCGGCGCTTCTCCAGCAGCCATGAACAGAGGCCGGCCGGCGAATCGTTGAGCCCGAAGGCGATCGTCTGCGGACGCGTAAGCTGAATCGCCGAGTAGCCGCTGCCGTCGCCGAAAAACTTCATCGTCCGCTCATGCCATCCTTCCTCACCCGGTCCGTATAGCGAACGATCGGGCATCCCGCCCAAAAACGCGGTCAGCGGCACCAGCAGATGGATATGCACGCCGTACAAAAGCTCGGCATATTTGTGCCCGAGCTGGGCGGAAACCAGAGCGCCCCAATCGCCGCCTTGCGCGGCGAACTTTTTGTATCCCAGGACGTCGCGCATCAGGGCGACCCACAAATCCGCCGTGCGCCAGTAGTTTATTCCGGTGACCGTAAGCGGCGTCGAAAATCCGTAACCTGGGAGCGACGGCACTATGACGTCGAAGGCGTCGGCCGGGTCGCCGCCGAAGGCGGCCGGATCGGCGAGCGGGCGGATCACCTTGTGAAAGTCGTAGAACGTCCACGGCCATCCGTGACTCATGACAATCGGTATCGGGTGCGGCCCCTTCCCGGGTTCATGGATGAAGTGGATCGGGATACCCTCGATGCGGGTGGTGTAGTGATGGAAGGTGTTGATCTCGCGCTCGGCGCGGCGCCAGTCGAAGCCGTCGATCCAGTACTCGACCAGGTGCTTCAAGTACTCGAGATTGGTGCCGTACCGCCATCCGTCATTGGCGAAGTCGGCGGCGAAGCGCGTGCGCTTGAGCCGCTCTTTCAGATCGCGCAGCGTCTCGTCCGGGATCGCAACGGTAAAGGGCTCTTTCGCCATGGCGTCGGCTCCTTGCTCGGGTCAGCGCGGATGTTATCGCCGGCTCCACGGTCGAGGCAACCGACGCGATGGCCGCTTGCTGCCGGGTTGAGCGGCGTTTGAGCAATCACACGGAGATCGGCGAAGATGTGGATCGGCGAAGATGTGCACGGCCAGCATGCGGAATAAAAAGCTGTGCGGAGCTATAAGGAGAGTCACTCGTTCATGGCCGAACCTCAGCAACGTTTTTCGTTGATCAACGACAAAAACCTCGCCGACCTGCGCGAACTGGTCGGCGTGCCGATCGAAGATTCGCTCGAGCCGTGGTGCTACGAAGCGACGCGCGACAACATCCGCCACTGGGCCCACGGTATCGGCGACGACAATCCGCTGTGGTGCGAGCCGGAGTACGCGGCGAAAGCGAATGGACGCGCCGCCGCACCGCCGTCGTTCATTTTCGCGCTAAACCGCTCGTTCAGCGGTTACGTGGGCGGGCTGCCGGGCGTGCACGCGATGTTCGCCGGCATCGATGTGGTTTGGCATCGCCCGATGCTGCTCGGCGACCAGTTCACGACCAAGGCGTGGCTCAAGGAGTTGGTCGAACATGAGACCCGTTTCGCCGGGCGCGCGATCCAGCAGATCTATCGCTGTGAGTTTTACAATCAGCGCAGCGAGTTGGTCGCCGAAGGCGACAGCTGGTGTTTTCGCACCGAGCGCGACACCGCCCGCGAGCGCGGCACCAAGTACGACGAGGTCAAAAAGAAAGCGCCGGTCCATTATTCGCGCGACGACCTAACGAAGATTTTCGCGCTCTATGAAGCAGAGGAAATTCGCGGCGCCAATCCGCGCTACATCGAGGACGTGAAGGTCGGCGACAAATTACAGACCATGGCGAAGGGGCCGATGACGGTCACCGGATTCATCGCTTTCGCGCAGGGATGGGGCGGCCTTTATATCCGCGCCAACAAGCTCGCGTGGAAGCAATTGCGCAAGCATCCCGGCGTCGGCATCCCCAACAAGTTCGGCATCCCCGACGTTCCCGAACGGGTGCACTGGGAGGACGACCTCGCAACGCTGGTCGGAACGCCGGCGGCGTACGACTACGGGCCGGAGCGATGCTCCTGGATGTCGCACCAATTGACCAACTGGATGGGCGATGCCGGATTTCTGCGCCACCTGTCGGTCGAGATCCGCCGCCACAACCCGGTCGGCGATACGCTCTACATCAACGGAGATGTGACACGGATTTTCATGGAAGACGGCGCGCACTTTGCCGAAGTCGCGCAGACCGCGACCAACCAGGACGGCGAATTGTCGGTGCGCGCCAAGGGCCTCGTGCGCCTGCCCTCGCGATCGAAATAGCGCGGCACAACCATGGGGACCTGGGGAACCGGACTTTATTCGGGCGACCTGGCGATGGATCTGCGGAGCACGATCGCCGCGGTCGCCCGCTTGCCGTTTGAAGGTGACCGACTGGCCGAGATTCTCTGCGCGACCGAGCCGGGTGTCGCAAACAATCCCGACGACGAAGAACATACGGTCTTCTGGCTGGTGGTCGCCGACCAGTTCGCCCGACGTGCCATTGGCTGCGCGCGTGTGCGTGAAAAGGCGCTGGCGATTATCGAAGACGGCGCGGACCTTGCGGTGCATGCGAAGCGCGGGATGAGTTCGGCGGATCTCAGGAAGCGCCAGAAGATGCTGGCGGAGGTGCGGGAGCGCGTGACTGCTGCGGTCGCCGACCGCGTCAGGCCGCGGCCGGTCCTGAAACGGCCGCAAGCGTTTTTGATGGACGTCGGAGACTGCCTGGTCTATCCGACTTCGGGAAAGCACTGCATCAACAGCTATTACCCATCGAAAGACAAAATCCCCAACTGGAAGCAGGACGGCTGGGGCGCGGCGATCGTGATCGATCGCGGACGCGCGTTCGACTTCCTGACCTGGTACAGGCCGCTTACGATTGCGGAGGCGACAACGGAGAAGCCCGATTTCGCAATGCTGCGTTCACTCACATCGTGGGTTCTGAGAAGTCCGGGGACCTGCTCGCCGGTTCACTTCAAGCGGCTTGAATTAGAGAAAATCGGCGCTCTCACGGTTGACCCCATCAAACTTGCGCACGCTTTTCCCCCGATGAAGCCCGGAACCTCGGCAGCGATTAACGATATATCGATCGCGAACTCGCTGGGCTTCCCGCCCGCGGCCGCACTGGTTCCGATCACGCCCGGTGCGCCGGGGAAGTCGATCTACGGCGGCTCCTTTTTCATGATCCCGCGCCTGGAAGACATTCTTTCCGGCTGAGCGCCCTTATTTCTTCATCCGCGGGTCGGTGGCGGACACGCACATCGCGTTGCGCGAGCTTTCCCATAGCGCCCTGTCGCGCGCGTTGTTGCCGGGACCGGCCTTGACCGCGTCGTCAAAGTCGTTGTGCCGTTGCGCCTCGCATTTTTCCCGGGTCTCGTAAGAGCCGAAGCTGGTCCACGCCGTGAGTGGAGCGTTGACGTAGGCGCGGGTCGAGAGAAGCTTGTGTTTGGAGTTGTAGTTTTCGTACATCGGCGGAGCGAGCAGGTACCACCCCGCCATAAGTGTCGCCGCACAGAAATATTTCATTCTCTCACGTCTCATCGGATATCTCGCAGCGTATTCATCGGCGCGAGGGCGCGGCGTTCGCGCCGGGCAGCACGGCGATCGCGCCGGTGGCCGGATTGCGCCCGACGTAGACTTCGGTTTCATAGACCTCGCGCAGTTTTTCTTCGGTCAAGACATCCTCAGGCGTGCCCCAGCCCATCGCGATTCCATCCTTGAGCAACAGCACACGGTCAGCGTAGAGCGCCGCCGCGTTGAGATCGTGCAGCGTCGCTACCACGGCCAGACCGCGCTCGGCCCGCAACTCGCCGAAGCGCGCGAAGATCTCGGCGACGTGGCGCAGATCCAGATGAGCGGTGGGCTCGTCGAGCAGCGCCACCCGCGGTTCCTGCGCGAGCGCACGCGCGAGGAACACCCGCTTGCGCTCGCCGCCCGAAAGTTCCTGGATCGGACGGGTGGCAAGCGCGAGCAGGCCGAAGCGCTCGAGCGCGTCGCGCGCCAGCACCAGGTCGCCGCGGCTTTCGAAATGAAACGATCCGAGATGCGGCGCGCGGCCCATCAGCACCACCTCGAGCACGGTGAATGAGAAGGCGACCGAATTCTCCTGCCCGACAAAGGCCAGCCGGCGCGCGAGGGCGCGCCGATCGAACGAGGCAAGCGGCGCACCGAGCAGTTCGACCGCGCCCTGCCATGGATCGAGCGAGCTTCCAAGCAGCCGCAGCAGGGTCGACTTGCCCGCGCCGTTGGGCCCGACAATCGCGAGCATCTCACCCGCCTCGACTTCCAATGACACGCCGTGCAACACCGCGCGCTCGCCATAGCCGCCCACCAGATGCGCGGCGCGGAGCGCGGGCCCCCGCCCCGCACCGGGACTGGAAGAATGCGCGGCGATTCGGGGCGTGTCGTCAGCGCTGGCCATCGAACGCAATCCCGAGTTAGAGCGCCAGGGGACCGCGGCCCTCGCGGCGCAGCATATAGATGAAGAAGGGGCCGCCGCATAGCGCGGTTATCGCGCCGACCGGCAATTCAGTCGGTGAGATCGCGACTCGCGCGACCAGGTCGGCGAGCACCAGGAAGGCCGCGCCGCCCAAAAAAGACGCCGGCAAAAGCAGGCGATGGTCGGCGCCGAAAGCGAGGCGCAGAACATGCGGCACGATCAAGCCGACGAACGAGATGATGCCGCTTACCGAGACCGCCGCCGCGATCATTACCGAGGTCGCGACGAAAATCAGCCGGCGCATCGGATCGACGTCCACCCCAAGCTCGGCTGCCGCCTCGTCGCCGAGGCTCAGCAGGTTCAAGTCGCGCGCATGCGCCATCAGTACCGCGCATCCCGCCAGGCCCAGCACACTGACCATAGCGACCTCGCTGTAGGTCGGGGCCTCAAGGCTCCCCATCAGCCAGAACACGATGTCGTGGACATAGTAATAGTTGACCACGCTGTTGAGCAGCATGATCGCGGCGCCCCAAATCGAGTTGAAGATCACACCGACCAGCAGCAGTGTGAACGGCTCGAGCCGCCCGTCAACCACCGCCAATCGATAAACCACCACGGTCGAGAGCAGCGCCGCGCCGAAGGCGCATAGCGGCACGGTAGCCACCGCGCCCGTGCGGCCGGCAACAAATACGAGGGCCACGATTGCTCCGAAGGCGCCGCCACCCGAGATACCAAGGATGCCGCCCTCGGCGAGCGGATTGCGCACCAACGCCTGCAGAGCTGCGCCGACCGCGGCCAGCGCCGCGCCGACCGCCGCGCCCATCAGTACGCGGGGCAGGCGGGCGCTGAAAAAGATCGCGTGGTCGGGACTGAGCGGCTCGGCGATCGCACGCACCAGGCTGATGTGGACGCTGCCATAGGCGGCCGCGACGATCGCGCTCAGCAGCACCAGGAGCGCCATAGCGCCGAGCGTCAGCGCCATCCGGGCGCGGGTCAGATGCGCGCCAGAGAAATCTTCAAGGATAGCCGGCGCCAGCGCCCGGCGATCGGCACTCGGGTCGATGGGCCGCGCGGATATTCCGGCCGGATCATTCATCATCGAACGGCACCTTGCATCATCGCACGGCACTTTGCATCATCGCGCGGCGCCTTGGCTGTCGGACAGCGCGGTAAAGGCTTCCGGATGAATTCGCCGCGCCAAGATCTCCAGCGACTGCCAGACGCGCGGCCCAGGATGAAGCATCGGGTCCTGAGGGTAGCCGAAAACGCGATCGTCGCGGACGGCCGGAATAATCGGATAGCGCGCCCAGAAACCGGCCGGTGTGTTCGCGTCACTTCCCATCGCGCCATCGAGGATCACCTCGGGGCGCATCGCGATGATGTATTCGATACTAAGGCGCGGCCAACTCTGCGCCGAAAGGTCGGCGATATTGTCGGCGCCCGCCAGATGGAGCAGATCATCGAGAAAAGTGCCGCGCCCCACCGCGACGATTGGCTCATGTCCCACCAGCATCACGACCTTGCGCGGCCTGGTATGCCTAAGCCGGGCGCGGACGCCTTCAATATGATCCTGGATCGTCGCGAGCAGGGTGACCGCCGCCTTTTGCTGACCGGTGCGCGCACCAATACGTGTGATGCTCTGCTCGATACCGGCGAGCGAGTCGTCGTCCACGGTGAGCGTCGGATAGCCCATGGCCTCGAGTGTGCGGACCTCGCGCCGGCTCGAGGAGAGTCCGGGCCCGATGATGAGGTCGGGGCGCAGCGCCGCGATCGCCTCGACGTTGGGCGTGAGGAAAGTGCCGACCTTGGGCAGGTGCGTCGCCGCCGGAGGATAATCGCAATACTGCGAGACGCCGACCACGGCGCCCCCCTCGCCCAACGCAAAAAGTGTTTCGGTCACCGCGGGCGCGAGCGACACGATGCGCTTAGGAGGTGCACTGGCCGCTGCATCGGCGCCAATCGACAGCGCGATTGCGAATAGCAGGCCGAGCGCGCGGCCCAGCATCGGGGCGAAGCGCGCGGCGGGGTTCTCGGCGAAGTATGCCGCACGGTCTTGCACCCTGCGAAACTACCCGATCGCAGCCGTCGCCGTAAGCGGCACGCGCCCATGGCTGAGCCTGCCTTGCATCGGCGCGCCCGGCTCGGTTACGCTCGGACGCGCATCGCCAACCGGCCCCGCTCGATCGTCGCAACGCAAGGAGTAGCTCGCGCCGTGCTCAGGATCGCCGTCTGTATCAAGCAGATTCCCCTGGTCGAGGACGCCAACTTCGACCCGGTCACCAAGACCATCCGGCGCGATGGGGTCAACGTGATAAGCGCGTTCGATCTGCGCGCGATCTCGCTGGCGATGGAATTCAAGGGGACCCTTGGCGCGCACGCGACGGTCGTCACGATGGGGCCGCCACAAGCGCGCGCGGCGCTGACCGACGCGCTGGCGATGGGCATGGATCGCGCGGTCCATCTCGAGGATCGGGCGTTTGCGGGATCCGACACGCTGGCCACGGCGCGCACCCTCGGCAAGTGGCTCGAGCGCGAAAACTTCGATCTCATCATGCTGGGCAAATACTCGCTCGACGCCGAGACCGGGCAGGTCGGTCCCGAAATAGCCGAACTGCTCGGTATCGCGCAAATAACCGGCGTGCGTAAGGTTCAGATAAAGGACCGCACGGTCGTGGCCGAGCGCGAAAGCGACGAGGGCTACGACGAAGTCGAATGCGCTCTGCCCGCGGTACTGACCTGCGCCGAGCGAGTCGCACAGCCAATCCGGGTGAAAGCCGAAGCCGCCGAACGGGCAAGCGCGCGGCCGATCGAAACCGTGCGCGCCGCCACGCTCGATTCCGACCCGACGCACTTCGGCGCGTCCGGATCGCCGACCTGGGTGCAGGAAGTTCGCGCGGTACAGACGCGCCATCCAAAGTGCCGCATGATCGACGCAGCCAACCCCGAGGATGCGGCGCGCGAATTGGTCGCCGCGCTAAGTGCGATGGGCGCGCTGCGGCGCGCAGACAAGATGCGCCGCCCGGTAAGCGCGGCCATACGCAAGCCGGTGCGCGGGCGTGATTTGTGGGTCGCATGCGAAACCGACCTTGCCGGCGCGGTCACACGGGGCAGCCTGGAACTACTCTCGCACGGTGATGAGCTGATCGCCCGGCTGGGCGGCGCGCTGGTGGCGATCGGTTTTCCCGCAGCGCTCGCGCGCCATGCGGAGTTGCTCGCGAGCTTCGGGGCCGACCACGTCGTGGTCCTCGACCATCCGGCGCTGGACGCTTACACCCCCGAGGCCGCGGCCGAAGCGACGGCTCATCTGGTGCGCGAGCGAACACCGTGGGGCTTGTTGCTGAATGCGAGCGAGCGCGGACGCGACTGGGGGCCGCGGCTCGCGGCACGCTTGGGGCTGGGACTTACCGGCGACGCGATCGGCATCGAGTTCGACGGCGAAGGGCGGATGGTCGCGTTAAAACCGGCGTTCGGCGGCAACATCGTGGCGCCGATTTTGTCGAAAACATTCCCGCAAATGGCTACGGTGCGCGCCGGTGTGCTTGAACTCGCCGCCGCCAGCAGCGAGCGCGAAGCGGCAGTCGAGACGGTGCGCCCGCGGCTGGCCGCGGGGTTGAGCCGGACGATCGCGACGCACTCGCTGCTTGACGATTCTATCGTCCCGCTCGACGGCGCGCGCGTTGTGGTCGGTGTCGGCATGGGCGTGGGCGGTCCCGAGGGCGTCGCCGCGGCTAAGGACCTCGCGCGAAAGCTCGGCGCAGGAATGTGCGCGACTCGTCGCGTTACGGACCAGGGATGGATGCCGCGGCAGTTGCAGGTCGGCCTGACCGGCAAGGCTATTGATCCGCAGCTGTACATCGCGATTGGGGTACGCGGCGCTCCCAACCATACGGTGGGAATTAAACGCGCCGAAGTCGTGGTCGCGATCAACACCGAGGCCGATGCGCCGATCTTTGAGCACGCGACATTGGGCCTGGTTTACGACTGGTCCGTGATACTTCCCGCACTCGCAGCTGCATTTACGGCTCAATCTTCAATCTGACATCGCATCGGACTTGCTAGAGTCGTTCACGCTGCAGACTTGTGTCTTTGGCGGCCCAATAACGCCGCGCTAAGGGGCAACCCCCGATTTTGCACGCCCGAGAGTTGCGGTTGGGTTCCAAATGGCCGACCTGGATGCCCCAGCGATGCTTAACTACGCGAGGTCGTGAACTCCGACTTTCAGTCGCCACGCGACACTCTCTTATTGGTCAATTTGAACGGTTTAAGAAGCTAAGAGTTAGGATTGACACACTTAAAGTGTATCTATATGCTCAATCAGGTCTTAAACCCGGCTTTGAGATCACCTAATATCAAGCTTAGTTTCATCTATGCACCAATCATAATTGCAAGTTTGAATGCAGTGAACCAAGCGCAGGACTGTTCGGGGAAGAATTTGAGAATTATGAGCCGATTCCGCTAACACGGCGGAAGGAGGCGCAATCGTCGGGGTGGTTAGAGGGGAGCGCTATGAATAAGAGCTGTTCGATGTTTCTGGCTGTCGCGTTCGTTGTGGGCACGTCTGCGAGCGCATTGGCCGCATCAGTGGGCGGCACGGTGGCAGGTTCGCAAGGTCAATCGCTATCCGGCATTCAGGTCATTGTGAAGGATGCCAACGGGAAGGTGATTGGCACGGGCACTCCTGGCGACAGCGGTGTGTACGACATTTCAGGCTTGCAACCGGGCAATTACAACTTCACTCTAGATCCGGGTTCGTCGGGATATCAGGGACAGACTGTTGCTTCCTATGTTGGCGCGGACGGTATATGCCTGAACTGGGGCGTCTCAACGACCTCTCCCGCAGTAGCTACGGCGCAGCCGGGTGCTACATGCCAGGGTGCGGCGGCGGCAGCATGGGATCCGGCGCCGTGGGTCGGCGCGGGAGCGGTAGTGGTGGGTGCCACCGCGATTGGACTCGGAGTCGGGTTGGGCAGTGGCGGGGATCACAGCAAGCACTCGAAATCGACCACCGAATAGCTGCCCAGCGGACCGCGCTGGAATCCAGCCGGTAGGGCCGCTGAAATCATGCATCCGGTAAAGCATCTTCTGACGCTGCTCTGCGTGTGCGCCCTGATGGCGTGTGCACAGAGCAGTTCAGTTTCCGAGAGCGCTCCGATCTCATCCGCCAGCGCGGCCTCAGACAAGCCAAACTTCGGCGACACGAGCGCCGGTCCGCCGCCCGCGGAGCAAGCGGGCGCGCCGGCGCAGCCTGGCGCGGCTGAGGCACAATTCGCCGATGCTTCCGTGCCGGCCACTCCTCCGCCGGTCGACAATGTTCAGGACACTACACGACTTGACGCGCTCTATCGCAGCCGCACACGCGGTGAAACGGTGGCCGACTACCCGATTGGACCGGGCGACATTGTTCAGATTTCGGTGCCGCCCATCGACGAGTTGCGCGAGCGGACCGTGCGAGTGGAAGCCGACGGCAGCATTTCGCTACCCATGCTCGGCACGCTGCAGGCCGGAGGGCTGACCGAAAAGCAGTTGCGCGCCGAACTCAGCGAGCGGCTGAAGACGTACATGTACAAACCCGAAGTTGACGTGTTCGTCAAGGAATATCGCAGCCGTCAGGTGGCGGTCATCGGTATGGTCAACAATCCTGGCCTGATCACTCTGACCGGCCCCAACGAGACGGTGCTCGACATGATGACCCGTGCGGGCGGTCTGACCGCGAGCGCCGCCGACGAGATCATCTTGATGCCGGCCGAGCAGAACAAGCAGCAGGCGATCGGACGCGTCGCCGAGGTCGCTGCCAGCGGAGCCGACCCCGCGGCGGCGATGCACAACGGCATCCCGCCGTCGGACGCCTCGGCAATTCGCGAAGCGGCCTTCAAGCGAGGCGCCTTGAGCGCGCTTCTGCGGCAAAACTCGCATCCCCTGGTCATCGGGCTTAAGAGCACCGCGCTGACGGGCGGCGGCACCTATGTGAATATGCCGGTTCGTCCCGGCGATGTGATCGTGGTACCCGGGGGGGGCGATGTCATGGTGATCGGATGGGTACAGAACCCGGGGCACTTTCAGGTCGGCTCGGGACTGACGGTGCTGGGGGCGATCGGCGCCGCGGGTGGCCCCATGTTCGCGGCGAACACCAGCGACGTCCATCTGGTACGTACTCGCCGCGATGGCTCCAAACTGGTAGTTAAAATCGACTTGGACAAGATCAAGAATGGGCAGGAAGCTGACTTCCCGGTGCGCGGCAATGACGTCATCGACGTGCCATACTCAACCGTCAAAGTGGGCCCATACGTCTTCTATCAAATCCTGAGCAAGATGTCGGTTGGCGGCCCCGCAGTGCCGACTCCTTAGGTGAAACAAGCGTGAGAGAACCTTCGCCCTATTTCATTCAGCGCAGACCGGCCCAGGAGCCTGCGCTGGAGTCCGAGTTCGCCCCCTCTTTCTTCGAGGACGAAGGCACCAAGATCGACCTTTGGCTCTACTGGCGCCTGATACGCAAGCACTCGCGGCTCATCGCAGGGGTCACAGCCGGCGCGGTCTTCGTCACTCTGATTCACCTGCTGACGACCACTCCGATTTACACTGCCCAGACCACGGTGATGATCCAGCCAAAATCGCCCACCGGAATTGACCCGGCGCAGGCCCTGCTCGCGATCGAGGCGTCCTACGACGGCTCGGACTACTTCAAAACCCAGAGCGAGATTCTCAAGAGTAGAACGCTGGCGGCATCCGTGGTCCGCAACCTCGGGCTGGATCGCAGTCCAGCCTTCACCGGGAAGGGGCGCCCGGGATTGTTTAGTTCAATGGTAGGCGGCATGCGCCAGCATCTGCACGATCTGCTGAGCCCGCCACCCCCAGGGTCGGACGCTCCGCGCTCCGGGCTACGCGGTGTCTCGGCCGACCAGATCGACGCCTATCTGGGCGGCTTGGCGATCAGAACGATTCCCAGCACCAGCCTGGTCGAAATCGAATACAGCTCTCCCGACCCACAGCTCGCCGCCCGTATCGCCAATGGGCACGCCGAAGCCTACATCGATCGCGGAGTCGAGATGCACAGCCAGGCGAGCCGCGAAGCCGAGAAGTTTCTTAAGCAAAGGCTGGTCGAACTCAAGGAGCAGCTCGAGAAATCCGAAGTCGCGCTCAACGACTATCGCCGCGCCAAGGGCATCATTCCCGGCCTGATGTCGCTCGACGGCAAAGACGCCGTGGTGATCGATCGGCTCACCGACCTCAGCAAAGATCTGACCCGGGCTCAGGTCGAGCGCATCGGGCTGGAGGCGCAGGTCGAGCTCATCCACAAACATATGTACGACTCACTGCCGGTGGTGACCAATGACAAGCTGGTCCAGGAGATGCAGGCCAATCTAAATCTGCTTGCCGCCCAGGACGCGAGCCTCTCATCTCAATTCACCGCAGCCTATCCACCGCTCGCCCAGTTGCGCGCCAAGGAATCCGCGCTCAAGGGGCGGCTTGACGCGGAAGTCCAGAATTCCATCAAGAGCGTCGAATCGGGCTATCAGCAGGCGCTCGAGAAAGAGAAGGAACTCGACGCGGAAATGCAGCACCAGCGCTCCGTAACCATGAGCCTCAATGATGCGGCCGTAGGTTATGCGATCCTGCAACGCGACGTCGATACGTATCGTCAGCTTTACAACGCCGTGCTCAAACGGATGAAAGACATGGGGGTCGAGGCGGAGGCTCAGACCTCTAACGTTTCGATCGTCGATAAGGCGACCGCCCCGCGCATCGCGGCCTATCCCAAGAAGATGCGCGACCTTATGGTGAGCGGTGTGCTGGGTCTGCTGGGCGCGCTCGGGCTCGCCTTCCTGCTCGATTACCTCGACAACACGCTGAAAGATCCCGAGGAGGCCGAACGCTATCTGCGCCTGCCCAACATCGGAATCATTCCGGAGTTCAGCAGGCTCAATTCCTCATCTTCCTATGGACCTAAAGGATACGCACCGGCCAAGGCCATTACCGCCTCGATGGAGACCAATGGCGATACGACCCAAGTCTTAATCAATGGCAGCAACGGCAACAGCTTCAACGGCGTGGGCGCGCGCACCGCATCGGCAATCCAGGAGCTGGTGACCGAACACGGCACCTACTCCGCGCTGGGCGAGGCGTACCGTAACCTGCGCACGGCGCTGCTGCTCTCGCGCGCCGGCGCTCCACCCAAAGTCACGCTGATAACCAGCGCGATCGCGGGCGAGGGCAAGACCGTGACTGCGGTCAACACCGCCGCGATGTTGGCGCAGTTGGGCGCCAGTGTGCTGTTGATCGACGCCGACATGCGCCGTCCACGATGCCATCGCGTGCTCGACCTCGATAACAATCTCGGCTTGACCGAAGTATTGACCGGCGTGCGCGACCTGCACGACCTTATCCGCCCAACCACCGTGCCCAACCTCTTCATCCTGAGTTCCGGCTCGGTGCCCCCCAACGCGACTGAGCTGGTGGGCTCGCCCAAGATGCATCAAATCGTAACCCAGCTGCAGCAGATCTATGATTACGTCGTGATCGACTCGCCGCCGGTAATGCCGGTAAGCGACGCCCTGCTGCTTTCGACGATCGTCGACGGTGTGCTGCTGGTGACCAACGCCTCGCGCACGCCCAAGCAGCAGGTCCGGGCGGCGCGCGCGCGCCTGGAATACGCGCGCGCCAAGATCTTCGGCACCGTGCTCAACCGGATCAGGGTCCATCATTCTGAGTACCAGTACTATTATCATCAGGGTTATTACACTCCCCAGGATGAAGAGGCAGCGCTGCATCAGGACCAAGAGGCTCCCTGAAGTCGAGCCCTGCCTTCCGCGCCGCAGTATCGCTCCAGCCTTAAAGCTGGAGAATGAGCACCCCGTGACGGGTGCAGCATGACTTTGCGCCGACTCGATCAAATAATCGTCGCCGGGATTGGCCTCCTGGTCTTCCTTACCCCAATGTGCTTCGGCTCGGTCCATCCGTGGGCCTACACGCTGACGGAGCTAATCGCTTTTGCGCTGGTGGCGCTCTGGATGGTTAGGGCGTGGCTCGGCGGCGGACGCCTGATGCGCGACGGTGGGCGTCTGGCGGCGGGCGCGATGGTGCTGCCAATCGCGCTTCTGCTCGCGCTGATGAGCCTGGAGATCGTACCGATACCGCCGCCGTTGCTCGCCGCGCTTTCGCCTGCGGCCCATGAAGTGTATGCGCGCGCGCTGCCCGGATGGCCGACTGAGGCTTCCTATCGCGACGTCAACTTCAAGGCGCAACCCCAACTCCCGCCCGGACCGATCATTCTGCCGACCGCCGAGCAGGTGCGCGCAGGCGCCAAGGTGCCGTTTGCTCCCGCCGGCGCCACGGCCTCCGGGCCGGTCAAGCGCGCCGCGGCGAGACCCGCCCCACTACCCGACAGCCGTGAATGGCGTCCGCTGAGCTTCGAGCCTAAGGTGTCGCGCCTGGGAATGTTGAAGGCGCTCGCCTACGCGGCGATTTTCCTGCTGGTCGCACTATATCCGTTCGGCGCCGAAGGCGACCCGCACGCCGAGGAACGTTTCTGCCGCATGATGTTTGGTCTGGTCCTCGCAACGGGGTTCACGGTGGCGTTTTTGGGGCTGATGAACTGGGCGTCGTGGAACGGCAAAATCCTGTGGTTCTTCGTACCGCTGGATTGGGAAGGGCCGCATTTGTCCTTCGCGCTGCGTGCGACCGGCCCGTTCGTCAACCCCGACCACTTCGCCAACTACCTCGCGATGATTCTGCCCGTGGCGCTGGTCGCCGCGTTGCTGCGCATCGACCTGGTGCCGCGCGCGTCGGCGAGCGTGGTACGGATGGCTTCGACGGCGATGGTATTCGTGGTGCTGTGCGCGATAGTGCTGAGTCTTTCGCGCGGCGGATGGATTTCGACCGCGATCAGCGTGGGCGCGCTGGTCGCGATGTTTTTCTTCCAGCCCGAGAGCCGGCGCGCCGCTTTCGCGCGCTATGCCGACATCCGCACGCTACGCTGGGTCGCTCTGGCAGCGGGTGGAATGTTTGTTTTCGCGCTGATGCTGATCGGTCCGCAGGGGCGCAACCTGACCGACGTGCGCCTGGCGGAAACCGTCTCGGCCGGGCTCAGCCTCTCCGAGCGCGGGATGCTCTATCGGCGTACGCTCGAGATGATCCACGATTTCCCGGTCTTCGGGGTTGGCATGGGCGCATGGGGTGAATTGTTCACCCGTTACGTATCGCCGCCCTGGTCGCAGTTCTTCTACTATCGCGACGCACACAATGATTACTTGCAATTCGCTGCCGAGAGCGGGCTTATAGCGCTGCTCGTGTTGGGCTGGGTCTTCTGGCGCGTGCTGAGCCGAATCGGCACGGCGATGCGCTCGGGCGATCCGCGCAAGTGGCCGCTGCTGGCGGCGGTATTCGCGGCCGCGATCGCGACCGCGCTGCACGAGCTAATCGACTTCAACCTTCATGTGCCGGCAAATGCCGTGCTGCTGGCGGTGCTACTCGGCTTGGGTCTGAGGCTCGCGACGCCGGCCTCCGCCGAAAGCGACGCACGCGGGTGGCGACCGGCACCCCGAGTTTTGTTGGCGATGGGGACAGTGGGCGCGCTGGCGCTGATCTTCTCCGCGCTCGGCCAGAAGGACGTTTCTTACCCGAACTTCCTGCCCGAGGTGAAAACGCTGCGGGCGGCCGCTGAACGCGTAATCGAGCATCCGGCCGACGCCGAGAGCCACTCCATCATGGCGTCGTTGTCGGGCGGCGCGATGAGCCACCAGGCGTTGATGCGCGAGCTCAGCACAGCGGTGTGGCTCGACCCGACCGACCCCGACAAACGTGACGCGTATGCCAGCCTGCTCGCGCGCCACGGCCATTTACAGCAGGCGCTGTCCGAGGTCACGCTTTCGGTTTTCAATTCGCCCACCCCGGTCACTCATTTCTATTTGCGACCAGAGCTGGTGCGATGGCTTGCGCCGGCCACTCAGGCCGCGGTCGAAAGAGGATTCAAGCAGGCAGTGGCGGCCGGATTTCGCGGTGCCTTCCATGGTATCGGCGAGTTCTACTCGAGTCTCAGCCTTCCGCTCAAGGAAGCCGCGCTTTACGCCGACGCCGCCGCACATACCGAGGACTCCACTGAGCGAATGCATTTTCTGATCGATGCCGGAAAGGCGTACGCGGCAGGCGGTTACATGCTAACTGCGGAAGGCTTCTTCCGCGCTGCGATGGAGCTGGCACCTGACGATCCAGCCCCCTATCTGGCCTTGGTCAAGAGCGTCTATGGACCCGACCGCGACATGCAATCGGCCAGGGCTGCGATCGATCAAGCGGCCAAGATCGGCAACAGCGACCCCTACGACCTCGACCTCGCCTTGGCCGAAGCGGCGGCCGAGGCCCACGACGTGGACACGCAGGAAGATGCGCTGAAGGGCGCGGCGGCCGAGCGTCCCCAGGGAAGCGAGGTGCTCCTGGCCCTGGGGGAGTTCTACCTCAACCAGGCGCATTACGACCGGGCAGCGATCTCTCTGCAGCAGGCCGCCGACGCCGATCCGTCGGCCCGTTCGTTTTTCGAGCTCGGCCGCGCCCAGGAAGGCGCCTACAATTACTACGAGGCCGAGAAGGCCTACGCACAGGCGGTCGCGTTCGATCCGCGCAATCGCGAGATGGGCAAGTATTACGCCGATTTCAAACGCCGAATAGCCAAAGCGAAGGCGGCGCTGACAGCGCAGCCGCGCAGTCTCGCCGAGCCACCATCGCCGCCCGTGGCGCCGCCCTCTGACGCAAACGACTAGTTCACGCCGCTTGAAGATCGTTTATCTCAACCCCTCGGGCCAGATGGGCGGCGCCGAACGCAGCCTGCTCGACTTCATGGCCAGCCTGCGTGCGGCCGATCCGCGCCTCACCCTGCAACTCATCGCCGGTGCCGATGGCGCCCTGCTCGATCAGGCGCGTGAGCTCGGCGTCGAAGCCCGCGCGCTGCCCTATCCGCGCAGGCTCGCGCGGCTGGGTGATGCCGGCGCCGGCGGCCAACCCCGTCTGTTGAGCACGCTGACGCGGGCTTCGCTCAACGCGCCGTCGGTCGCGCTCTATATCATGCGGCTGCGGCGTGCGCTGGCCGCCGCCGCGCCTGACCTGATCCATACCAACGGTTTCAAGATGCACGTGCTCGGCGTAAGGGCCGCGCCGCGCAATGTTCCGGTGCTGTGGCACGTCCATGACTACATCAGCTCGCGCCCTTTGATGGCCCGTCTGATGCGCATGCATGCCGGTCGATGCGCGGCCGCAGTCGCCAACTCGCGCAGCGTTGCCGACGACGTGCGCGCCGCCTGCGGGTCCGGGCTCAAGGTCTACCCCATCCATAACGCCGTGGACCTAGAACGCTTCTCGCCCGAGGGCTCCGCGCTCGATCTCGACCGGCTGGCCGGACTTGTGCCCCCGGCCCATCCGGTGGTTAGGATCGGGCTGGTCGCAACGATGGCGCAATGGAAAGGTCACGAGGTTTTTTTGCGCGCGTTCAAATTGCTCTCCGGCGATCCGCCGGTGCGCGGCTACTTGATCGGCGGGCCGCTCTACGAGACCGCAGGCAGCCAAAGCGATCCCGAGGATCTGCGCCGCCTAGCCGCGCGCCTGGGGCTGACCGGCTGCGTCGGCTTCACCGGCTTCGTCGACGAACCCGCAGCGGCGATGCGCGCGCTGGACGTCGTCGTCCATGCGAGTACGCAGCCCGAGCCCTTCGGTTTGGTGATCGCGGAGGCGATGGCGTGCGGGCGTGCGGTCGTGGTAAGCAGCGGCGGTGGTACGGCCGAGATCGTCACACCCGGTGACGACGCGCTGGTGCATGAGGCCGGCAGCGTGACCGAACTGGCCGCGCGGATGGACCAGCTGGCGCGCAACCCGACGCTTCGCGCTGCACTCGGAGCCAGGGCGGCGCAGTCGGCGCGCCGGCGCTTCGCGCGCGCGCGGCTCGCCGACCAGTTGATGCCAATCTATCGCGCGCTCTTGACGGAGGCCGCCTGATGCGTGGGTCGCAGCTCTGGGTGGGAAATCTACGGCGGCTATGGCCCATGTGCCTCGCGATACTCGCACCGCTGATGGTGGCGGCCTGCGGCGCGGCCAACAAACCACCGCCCGAGGTGCCCGACATTGCGCTTTCCGCATATTCCGTGTTTGAGCTTCCGCCGGTGGAGAACCGCAGCGGGAAGGCCGCCGGTACGCAGGCCGCGCAAACAATCGGCGAGGGCATAGCCATCGAACTCAAGAACCGCGGCTACAATATTGTCGCGAGCGCGCCGGCTGAGTCCGAACCACTGTTGATCAAGTGCGAACTTACCGAATATCAGCCCGACACCTCTTCGAGTAACAGCGGATCCACCGGAATTACGCTGAAAGTAACTTTCATCGATATGAAAAACGGGCACGTACGCGGCGAATTCGAAGACGCGCAGAACGTTCAGGGCGGGGGCCTCCAGAGCGACCGCGAGATTATGCTCGGCTTCGCCAAGGGCGCGGGCATCCAGATCGACTCCAGAATCAAGGGCTAGTCTAAAGAGCCGCGGCACGCGCCGCGCGCGCCTCGGCGGGACTATAGCCGAGACTCGTCGCGAGCATCACCGCCGCCGCCGCAACCAGTGCGCCGTCCCGCTCCCGCGCCGCCATCGCACCCACCGCTGCGACATGCGCGATGGCGGTTGCCTCGGCGCTCGCGCGGCCGCATCCGAGTTCGTCCGGGTCGAAAAGCGCATCGATAAGCGGATTGGGATCGTAGTTGGTCTCGGCCAACGCTTCGCGCGCGGCACGCCGCCAGAACTCACGCGGCTCGACACGCTCGAAATCGACGGCTGCGGCGATGCGGTCGCGAAAAATCGCGAGCAATGGATAGTAGCGCGCAATCGCGTCGATATGTGGCGCGGCCGATTGACCGCGAAGAAAATCTGCAACCGTGCCCGATACTCCGTAGCCCCCGAGCGAGCCGGCGGCCGCTTCCTGGTGCACGAAGCGTTCAACGTATCCGGCGCCGTCGAGGTCCGGGATGCGCTCGAGGCCAAGCGGATAGAGCCGGCACGCCAGTGGGCGTCCCGCATGAATCGTGCAGCTCGATCCATCTAACGCGGCGCATCGTCCATCGGGGAGAAAGCGCAGGAGCGATCCGCGTCGAATCGTATAGCGCGCGACCGCCGCGCCGGTGCTGATTGTGGCCGCGCGCGCGATCCGGATTACGTCATACGGCGAGAGCGCGATAACCTTATCGCGGCAGCAAAGGCCGCATCGTCCGCAGACATAGGAAAATCTGCTCTGGCGCTCCATGCGACACAGCTTCGTCCGAATATAGGGAACGATCAACTCAATAGAAGACCGTTGGTGAATGGCCTATCCTGGCCGCTTCAGCGGCACTACCCCGGCGTGGGGCGGTTCGCTAGCATCGCTCACGATCGCCGAACTTTTGACGGAGCATCCAAGCGATGGATTTCAACTACACCCCCGAGCAGGAAGCCTACCGGATGGAAGTGCGCGGATGGCTCGAAGCCAATCAGCCGCCGCCGCTAAGGCCCGAGGAAAAAGAACGCGCCGACGAGAACTTCCTGTGGGAGCGTCTCAAGCGCTGGCACAAGAAGCTCCACGACGGCGGATGGGCCGGCCTTACCTGGCCCAAACAGTTCGGCGGCCGCGGCGCGACCTTCGTCGAGCAGGTCATCTTCCAGCAGGAACTCGGACGTCTCAACCTCCCAATGGGATGCAACGTGCTCGGCGTGATCATGACCGGCCCCGCGCTGATGCAGTGGGGCACCGAGGAACAGAAGCAGCGCTACCTGAAGAAGATTCTGAGCGCCGAGGAAATCTGGTCGGAGGGCATGTCGGAGCCGGCCGCCGGCTCGGATCTCGCCGCGATGCAGACCCGCGCCGTGCTCGATGGCGACAACTTCATCGTCAACGGCCAGAAGGTGTGGACTACTTTCGCCCATCGCTCGCACTTCTGCCAGCTCTTCGTGCGCACCGATCCCGACGTTCCCAGGCATAAGGGCCTGAGCTGCCTGCTGGTTGACATGAAAAGCCCGGGCGTTATTGTGCGCCCGCTCAAGCAGATAACCGGCGAGTCCGAGTTCAACGAGATTTTCTTCGAGGACGTGCGCGTGCCCAAGGCCAGCCTGCTCGGGCCGCTCAACCAGGGATGGCAGGTGCTGGTGTCCACGCTGATGCATGAGCGCTTTGGAATCGGCGAGACGATCGGCGGCACCGAACAGACCCTTGCGCAACTGGTCGAGATCGCGCGCGGTGCAATTATTGACGGACGCTCCGCGGCCGAGGACGCCGAGATCCGCCAGCAGCTTGCGCAGTTCGCGATCGAAGTCGCGGCCAAGAAGTACAATGGCCTGCGCTCGCTGACCCGCCGGCTCAAGGGGCAACTGCCCGGCCCTGAGAGCTCGATCGGCAAGCTGGTCTCGACCGAACTTACGCAGCGGATGGTCAAGTTCTCAGTGCGGCTGCTCGGCGAATTCGCGCTGCTCGAGCGGCGATCGCCGTTCGCGCCCGACGGCGACTGGCTGCGGCGTATCCTTTACAGCGAAAGCATGACCATCGCGGGCGGAACCTCGCCGGTGCAGAAGAACATGATCGGCGAGCGCATCCTGCAACTTCCAAAGGGCTGACGCAGGTTCGGGTTAGCGGGGCGCACCGAGCTGGCGCAAGTAGTCGACAATCTGGTACTCCTCGGCGCGTCATCACGAGCGTGGGAATTTTTCCCCACGTGCTGCGCTTGTCCGCCGCGCCAAGTTCTGTCAAAAACCTCGCACCAACGAACATCCTGGATGCGGCCGCGCTCCGGGCGCAGCGTTATCGTTTCGTGCTCGACAGCGTTCTCGTATGGCCGCAGATTCTATTTGGGGGAAATACGCGATGTTGCGTTCGAAGTCGATCCTTTGCCTGGGAACTAGCGCCGCCGTCCTGCTCCTGGCCGTTTCGGCACATGCCGCCGACGCATCGGCGACCATCAACAGCGGCGACACCAGTTGGCTGCTGACTTCGTCGGCGCTGGTGTTGCTGATGACCGCGCCCGGGCTCGCGCTCTTTTATGGCGGAATGGTGCGGCGCAAGAACGTGCTGGCGATGCTGATGCAGAGCTTCATCCTGGCCGCGCTGGTCTCCGTCCAATGGATTCTTTTCGGCTACAGCCTGGCGTTTTCGCCCGGTAACGCGCTTATCGGCAGTCTGCATTGGATCGGACTTCACGGTGTGAGCGCCACGGAGCCTTATGCCGACTATGCGGCGACCGTTCCGCATCAGGCTTACATGATTTTCCAGTGCATGTTCGCCGTGATCACCCCGGCGCTGATCACGGGCGCCTTTGCCGAGCGTATCTCGTTCAAAGGCTTTCTGGTTTTCAGCCTGCTCTGGATGACGTTCATTTACGATCCGCTCGCGCACTGGGTATGGGGCGTTGATGGATGGTTGCATCGATTCGGCGCGCTGGATTTTGCCGGCGGCACGGTGGTGCATATTTCTTCAGGCACCTCGGCGTTAGCGGCCGTCCTGGTTATCGGTCCGCGACGCGGCTTTATGCGCGAGCCGATGCCGCCGCACAACCTCACCCTGACTCTCATCGGTGCGGGGCTCCTGTGGTTCGGATGGTTCGGCTTCAACGCCGGCAGCGCGCTCGCGGCCAATGGGCTTGCGACTTCGGCCTTCGTCGCGACTCATATCGGTGCGGCCGCAGCGGCGCTCGGATGGGTGTTCGCGGAATGGCTGGTGCTCGGCAAACCCACGACTCTCGGCGTCGCCAGCGGCGTGGTCGCCGGGCTGGTCGCGATCACGCCGGCCTCAGGTTACGTCGGGCCAATGTCCTCCATACTGATCGGACTGGGCGCAGGCGTGCTGTGCTTTTTCGCGGTGCGGATGAAGACGCGCTTTGGCTACGACGACGCGCTCGACGTGGTTGGCGTACACGCGGTGGGAGGCATTTGGGGCGCGCTCGCGACCGGGCTTTTCGCGAGCGTCGCGGTCAACGCGGCGGGCGCCGACGGGCTGTTCTTCGGCAATCCGCTCCAGTTCCTAATCCAGATCGTGGCGGTCGTGGCCAGTATCGCGTTTGCCTTCCTGGGCAGTCTCGTGCTGCTCGGGTTGACTGACGCTGTGGTAGGGCTGCGCGTGAGCGACGAGGCCGAGCGCCTCGGACTGGACTTGAGCGAGCATGAAGAAAACGCGTACGACCTGGGAGCGTAGAATCTCAGCGCTGCATCGCCGCGAACAGCAGCGGTGCGGCTTCAGCCATGACCTCGCCAACGATTTCCGCCAGCGGCTTGCTCGGGACGGCGAGTTTCTCGGCGAGCGTCCGCATGATGTGCAGGTATTGCGCCTTGGTGCCGGCGCTTATCGAGCCGAGCCGATGCTCCTCCATCACCTCGACGAAACGGCGATGGGCCTCGTAGATTTCGCGGTCGACGGGATTCGAAAACGGATTGGGCTGGTCGAATTTCCTGCCCTTGGTAGCCATCGTTTGATACACCCGGTATAGATTGGGCGCGCCAAGCGCACCAGTGAAAACTATATCAGCCTCGCGCGTATGGCGGCGAACCGGAGCGCCGCAGTCA
>DATJID010000010.1:0-20073 GCA_035493515.1 Binataceae bacterium (SeqCode)
CCCCCCCCCCCGCCCCGGTTTGCACGGCATTTGTTGCGCGAATCGCCGGCCGCTAAACTTTGATTCATGGCTAAGTGCGAACTTTGCGAACTGCGCGAGTACACGCAGCAATATGCCCGCTTCGTCCATCCCGTCGCATTCGCCATTCTCGATTGCGATTCGTGCGACACGCCGATGGCGGTACTCGGAGAGCATCGCGCCACGGCGACCGAGGCCGAACGCGTCCTGATGGTCGACGCGCTCTCCGCGGTGGCCCGCGCGAAGTTCGGCGATGATAAGTTCGTCATCGACGGCGTGATGCGCCAGATCCCCGACCATTGCCATATTCACGCCCGCCCGCGTTTCTGGCGCGGTTAGGCAGTCGCTTTCGCACACGATAAATTTGTTCTACTAGTCGCTCGAAGCGATCCGGCCGAAAATCCATTCACTTCCGCTTGGTATGAGGCGCGCGATTGTGGTATATGCGCGCCGGTATACGCACACGGGGAGGGCCCGCACGGGCCGGGATACGAGGAGGAACGGTTACGGCATGGAGGTCTCGGGGGAGATGTCTAACGGTATAGTCAAGTGGTTTAGTTCCAAGAAAGGCTACGGCTTTATTACCATGGAAGATGGACAGGAGGTATTCGTCCACTACAGTTCTATCGACGGCAATGGCTTTCGTTCACTGGAGCAGGGCGAGGAAGTCCAATTCGAGGTCGCCCAGGGGCCCAAAGGACTTCAGGCCGCCAAGGTATTGCGCCGCTAGCGAACGCACACAAATTTTCGTAGCCACCTTGGGGCGGGCCCGCTTCGGGCCCGCCTAGGGTTGCGGGCCATAAACCGGACCGCATACCGGGCCACGCGCACGGCGGACCGGCCCGTGCCTTCAGCGGCGCGCCTAGCGCTTAAGATGCTCGAGCTCCAGCGTGAAACCGATGGACTGGGCCGTTGCGCCTTCGCCCCGGCTCTCCTGATGCGTCGCCTTGACCGGGCCGACGCCGGGGGCGAGCCAGTAATAGTCCTCGACGCCCACGTCCTGGCCGCCCATTTCCTCGCCGCCAGCCACCAGCCGCAGGCTGGGGGCCTTGCTCGGCGCGCGCGCCGTGCCCTTCGACATTGAGGCGAAACCGGTGCTCCGAATCCGGAGGCATCCGCTGAAAGTCCCGGCCGGCACGGAAACGTTGTCGTTGACGCTTTCGATCCTGGTCGTTGCGTCGTACACGGTGCCGTCGAAGGTGCGATCGATTTCACGCCAGCTCGTGCCGGCGCTGATCGGCATCTTGAGCACGTAGGAATGATCATTCAGCCGCGATTGCGGCCCTTCGCTTTCGTCGATCGCTACGTGGCGGATTCCCGTTCCGTCGTCGGCGTAAAACTCGGTGTAGGTCTTATCGCCGCCACTGTTCTGCTGCGGGACGGTTTTGAAGCCGAAGATTTGGCGCGGCGCCTGGTTGGTGGTGGTCAGCTCGCCGGTGGCGCCGGTCGATCCGGTGAAGCGAAACGTCCAGGCCATCCCGGGCGTGAGCGGAAAATACTGCGCAATGCCCGTCGGCCTGCGAGTGCATCCGGCCGCGGCGATCGCGGTGCACGCGATCCCCGCCAATACTCCCATCGCAAATCTTCTCTTCATGTTGTGCCCCCCGGGGCCCCACAAGTTCTGACGCGCGCGAAGGCGCGGGTCAATGTCTTGCTTGCCAGTCCTGTTTGCCTGCAAGTGAAGCTGGCTGATCCTGCCTAATAGCGCCGCCCGCGCGCGCGACGCGCGCATTGCGCGCCGCCAGTGAACGCGGATTGCGCCTTGACTGCCAGCGACACCCAAGCCTAGCCTACATTTCAACATCAGGCAGCATCGATATCAGGCATTTTCGGAGGGATGGCGAGAGCTATGAATGGCGTTCACGACCTGGGCGGGATGCATGGTTTCGGGCCGGTAGTCCGCGAGGAGAACGAGCCCGTCTTCCATTCTGACTGGGAAAAACGCGTGTTCGGGATGGTGCTGACCGCGATGGGGCGCCGCGTGTGCAACGTCGATGAGTTTCGCCGCACGATCGAGCGCATGCCGCCGCCCGGCTATCTTGCCGCCACCTATTACGAAAAGTGGCTATACGCGCTGGAGGCGCTGCTGGTCGAAAAAGGCGTCGTCACGCGCGAGGAAATCCTAAGCGGCCATGCGGCGGCGCCCGCGTCGGCTACGGCGGCCGGGACGCTTGACGACGGCAGCGGCGGCGTCGAGTCGTTCGACAGTTCCGCGGTAAAGCTGCGCTACGACAGGAGCTACAAGGCCGGCTTCAAGGTTGGCGACCGCGTGGTCGCGCGCAATTTCAACCCGCAGCATCATACGCGCCTGCCGCGCTACGCGCGCGGCAAACGCGGCGTCGTCCGCTACGACCACGGCGTTTTCGTCTTTCCCGATACCCACGCCCACGGCCAGGGCGGCAAGCCGCAGCATGTCTACACTGTCGCCTTCGACGCCAGGGAGCTGTGGGGCGCCGATCGCAACCAGCGCGCGCCCGTGTATCTCGACTGTTGGGAGGACTATCTCGAGCTCGACCGGGCCGCCGTCAAGCCGGCTGTCAGCCCGGTCATCAAACGATCTGCAGCGAGTACCAAAGCCAAAGCTGTCGGCGGCGCGCGCGCGTCAAAGCCCGCCGCCAAACCTGAAGCCAAATCTAAAGGCAAGTTTAAAATCAAGTCTAAAACTCGACCGCGCGCGGCCGCCGGCAAGGGAAAAAGACGATGAGCGACGGACACGACCATCACGACGGCCACGACCATCATAATGCACCACTGTCCGAGCCGGCCCAGCGCGTAAAGGCGCTCGAGCAATTGCTGGTCGAGAAGGGGCTGGTCAATCCGCAGGCGCTCGACGAGTTGATCGACACCTACGAGCGGCGCGTTGGCCCGCGCAACGGCGCCCGCGTGGTCGCGCGCGCGTGGGTCGACCCCGAATACCGCAAGCGCCTGCTCGACAACGCCGCCGCGGCGATCGAAGAGCTCGGTTTTCCGCCCGGCCCGCAGGGCGAGCACATGATGGTGCTCGAGAACACGCCGCGCGTGCATCACCTCGTCGTCTGCACGCTATGCTCCTGCTACCCGTGGTCGGTCCTGGGACTGCCGCCGGTTTGGTACAAGAGTACCGCCTATAGGGCGAGCGCGGTGAACGATCCGCGCGGATTGCTCAAGGAGTTCGGAGTCGACGTGGGCGACAAGGAAGTGCGGGTGTGGGACTCGAGTTCCGAGATGCGCTATTTCGTGATCCCGGAGCGGCCCGCCGGCACCGAGAATCTCAGCGAAGCCGAGCTTGCCGATCTGGTCACACGCGATTCGATGATCGGTACGGGCCTGCCCAAATCGACCGCGCGGCATGTGCGCTAAAAGAGCGCAATCGAAAAGAGCGCAATCAGATGTCCGCCAAGCCTCTCGAAGACAAGACCGCCCGAGACAAGACCGCCCGAGACAAGACCGCCGAAGCTTTGATCGCGGCCGCCCGCGCGCTGGCTCCCGAAGCCGTGTTCGCTGAGCCATGGGAGGCGCATGCCTTCGCCGTCGCGGTCGCGCTTTGCCAGGCGGGACAGTTCCGATGGGCGGAATTTCAGCAGAGCCTGATCGAGGAGATTGGCGCCGCGGAGAAGACCGGCCGTACCATCACCGGCGGCGCCGACTACTATCGTCATTGGCTGGGGGCACTGACCCGGCTGCTCGATGCCAAGGGTATCGTCGGCGGCGCGGAGCTAAGGGCGCGCATCGCGGAGGTCGGCCCGCCCCCTCCTTCGCAAGATCCGGATGGCCGGCACGGGCGCGGACAGAACACGCGTGGGCAGAGTAATAAGCGGGATGATAAGTAAGTAGGACCGCCGGACGCGGCCAGCGCCTCGCGGCAGACGAGCAGCAGTAGAGTCCTCCCGATGCTACGTTACCTGGTTGGCGCGATTGTAGTGGCAATGATTGCCGCGGCGATCGGATGGAAGTGGCGTCAGCAGGCGCAAGCCGACCATCAACACGATCAGGCGCAAATCAGCGACCTCTCGGCCCGCATCGGACAACTCCAGGAACAGAACAACCAGCTCAACGCGGCGCTCGCCAAGGTGCAGGCCGAGGAGCAGCGCCAGGTCACGGAAAACGAGCTTCTGGCCAAGGTCCTCGATCAAGCAAAATTGACCGGCAAGATCCCTGACAAGCTCCCGTATCCGCCGAAATAGTCAGTGGACTGAAATAGCCAGAGGTCGCGTCATTCCCGCTCTGGCTTCAGCGCGAAGCGATGCCACTCCGCCAGATGCGCCAGCGAGCGCATGTTCGGCATCCGGTCCAGGTACACCTCGCCATTCAGATGATCGGTCTCGTGCTGGATGACGCGGGCGTGAAAATCGCTCGCGGTGAAGTCCAGGGCTTCGCCATGCCGTCCCAGTCCCGTCACGCGCAATTGCTTGAATCGCGGCACCCGGCCGCGCATCTCCGGAATACTGAGGCAGCCCTCCCACTCCTCGACCGTCGTGCGGTCGAGGATCGTGACCTCGGGATTGACGAGGAAGGTCAGCGGCACCGACGGCATCTCCGGGTAGCGCGGGTGATGCTCGACCTCGAGCACGGCGAGGCGCAGCGGCAGATGTACCTGCGGCGCCGCCAGCCCCACTCCGACGTACTCGCGCATCGTATCGACCATGTCGTCGAGCAGGCGTTGGAACTCGGGCGTGTTGATGCGCTCCGGCGCGATTGGCTGGGCGCTCGCGCGCAGCACCGGATAACCAAGACGGGCGACCTTCAGAATCATCGTTGCCTGCTCCCTCTTTGAGCCTTCGCCAAGGACGGGCGGATTATCGCCGGTTGCCGCGCGTCATGCCACCGCACAGACGGCAGTTCGCTGGGCATCGCCGGTGAGCTTGCCGACGCTTCCCACCTCCGGGTTGTTGACTTCGCGGACGCGGCCGTCGCCCGGCGCGCCGACCCCGGCCTGCGAGAGCGCCACCCACTCTTTCGGAGTTCCGCCGCACGCCCAGATGATAACTCAAGTGGAATTTACGAGGCGTCTCGGAATAGCGACCCGATAACGGTCATAGAAAGGCACAGTGACGATACGATGCCGGGACAGCGCGATCCTCCGCATTGCTTTTATAGGCAGAGATTGTCGCACCGTCGCGGATCGCGGCGCGCCGCCCAGGGCATCGCTCTTGCTTTTGTCGCCGGTGGTGACGAGTGTTCGCACCGCTGCCGACAAAAATGAATGCGTCATGCTGCATAAGTTAGCCGCAAGTTTGGATACCGGCCGCCGGCCCTGGCCGGAGCCCATGGCAGATGCCGAAACGGCGGAGTGCCGGGACAGTCAGGCCGAAGGCGGGTCAGATACCCTGGCCGACACCTTGGCGCAAATCTCGGCGCCCTCCTACAGACAGATTGGCGCCGGGCTTCGACTGGGCTTGCCTGTTCTGGTGCTGCTCGGGGCGCTCTATCTGCTCGAGGTCTGGTTGCGCGAGTCCAATCTGCTGGCCACGGCCGCGTGGTTCTGCGCGTTCGATTTCGCGATGGCCACATTGGCTTTCGGCGCGACTTATCTCGACTGGTACAAGCGTCATTGGCGCGGGACGACGATGGCGCTTTGTCTGGCCTTGATCGCGAGCCACACCCTGATGGGAATCGCGATGGATGAAGATGAGCCAGTGATGTTGGCGCTGTTCGCGCTGGTGCTCGGCACCGCGATGCTGGTGCCGTGGAACCTTCGATGGCAATGCGGGCTGTCGGCGGCCGGCCTGGCGAGCTTTACGTGCGTTTCGTTAATCGGCGTGGTTGATTCGAGCGACTTGCAGCGCTGGCTGATTCTGGCTTCGACGATGGCGGTCGCGGCCAGTTTCGTCGTGTTGAAAAAACATCATCGGCTTCAGGCGGCGCTGGTCGACAAGCTCAAGTGGAACCAAGATCGGATGCGCCAGCAAATCCAGGAGTTGGTCGCCACGCGCGCGCGGCTCAAGGCCGAAGTCGCCGAGCGCCAGGCGGCCGAACGAATCGCCGGCGAACGCGAAGTCACGCTGCGCAAGGTTTTCGACGCCAGCCTTGACGTGATGACCATCAAGCGCCTGAGCGACGGCGTCTACCTCGAGGTCAACTCGGAATTCGAGCACCTGACCGGCTACCCGCGTATCGAGGCGGTCGGCAAGACCGCCGAGCAACTGGGTCTATGGAATGAGCCGGCGCTGTCGGCAAGGTTTTACGACAAGATCAGGACCTGCGGCGAGATACGCGACCGCGAGAGCACCTTCAGAGCCAAGGACGGCCGGACCTTCCGGGGCCTGGTCTCGGTCCGGCTGATCGAGCTTAACGGCGAGCAATGCGTCGTCTCCTCCACCCGCGATATCACCGATCGCAAGGCGATGGAGCGTGAACTGGTCGCCGCGCGCGAGGCCGCGCTCGCCGCTTCGCAGGCCAAATCCGAGTTTCTCTCCAGCATGTCGCACGAAATCCGCACTCCGATGAACGCGATTCTCGGCATGGCCGACCTGCTCTGGGATGACCACACGCTCAATTCCGAACAGCGCCGCTATCTCGACGTGATGCGCTCCAACGGCAATGCTCTGCTCCATCTCATCAACGACATTCTCGATCTCGCCAAGATC
Source organism: Binataceae bacterium (SeqCode) (assembly GCA_035493515.1). Lineage (GTDB taxonomy): Bacteria > Desulfobacterota > Binatia > Binatales > Binataceae > JAKAVN01. Next base: position 6,585 of record DATJID010000010.1, read on the forward strand.
GAAAGCGGGCGGCTCAGCCTCGAGTCTTTCGGCTTCGACCTCGAAGAACTGGTCGACCGAACCCTGGAGACGATGGGCGTGCGTGCCCACGCCAAGGGCCTCGAGCTTACCGCGCGTATCGCGCCCGCGGTCGCGCAACACCTGCTCGGCGACCCACTACGCCTAAGACAAATTCTGATCAACCTGCTCGGCAACGCGATCAAATTCACCGACCAGGGCGAAGTCGCGCTCACGGTCGAGGCCCTCGAATCCGCCGCGGACGCCGGCCCCGCAGCGGTGCGGCTGCGCTTTTCGGTCGCCGATACCGGTACCGGGATTCCGGCCGAGAAGCTCGGCACGATCTTCAGCGGCTTCAGCCAGGCCGATCCGTCCATCTCGCGTCGTTTCGGCGGCAGCGGCCTCGGCCTCACCATCGTCGCCCGCCTGACCAGGCTGATGGGCGGCACGGTCGAGGTCGAAAGCGTCGCCGGCCAAGGCTCGACCTTCCACGTGACGGTCCCGCTCGCCACCGACCCGAATCCCACGGTGACCTCGCCGCGCGTGGCGGCCGCGAGGCTTGACGGCGTGCGCATCCTGATCGTTGACGATAACGCGGCCAATCGGCTCATCCTGCGCGAGACGCTTGCGCGCGCCGGCGCGGAACTCGAAGCCGCCTCTGGCGAGGCCGGGCTCGCGGAACTCGCCCGCGCCCGGGCGGCGGGCCTTCCATATCGCCTGATGCTGCTCGACTATCGCATGCCAGGGATGGACGGAGCGGACGTCGCACGCCAGGTGCTGAGCGAGCGTCCGGTCGGTCCGCAAGGCGAGGGCGACGATACGCGCGACGATACGATTATTCTGATGCTCACCTCGGAAGACTTGGATTTTCAGCTCGCGCGCCTGCACCAGCTTGGCCTCCACAGCTACCTGGTCAAGCCGATCAAAAGACTCGAACTGCTCGGCGCCATCAGCGGCTTGCTGAGCGGCGTCCTCCCGGCCCAGACGCGCTCGCTGCCGGACGGGCGCAACCCGGCGCTCGGGGCCGAGCGCCCCCTGCGTATCCTGCTCGCCGAGGACTCTCCCGATAATCGCCTGCTTATTCGCGCCTACTTCAAAAACCTTCCCTACGCGCTCGAGACTGCCGAAAACGGAAGTATTGCGCTCGACAAGTTCCGGGCCTCGCCACACGACCTGGTCCTGATGGACATGCAGATGCCAGTGATGGACGGGCTTGCCGCGACCCGTGCCCTGCGCCAGTGGGAGCGCGAGCAGCGGCTGCCCCGGACCCCGATCATCGCGCTTACCGCGTCCGCTCTCGAACGGGACGTCGAACAGAGTCTGGCGGCCGGATGCGACATGCATCTGAGCAAACCAGTCAGAAAGCGGGTTCTGCTCGACGCCATCAGCGAGGCGGTCGGTCTGGCCACGGCCGCCACTCTGACCGCGACGGCGGGTTTAACAGCACCTTCGCGGATGCCTGAGATCGCTCCGATGCCGTCTCACTGAGCGGCACCACGGCACTGTTGAATGGTCAAATGGAGTCAACGCCAGCAGCTGGAAAAGGCGCCATCCGGCCTGCTGAAGCGGCCCATGATGCTCCCCTGCTGCCCTTACGAGGCTATGCGGGTAAAAAATAGCGAATATAGTAAATTTTAGCTTATTTTTATCTTAATTGACTTATAATCGTCAAATCTACTATGCTTCTAACTCCTGGACCTGAAAAGACTGGGAAATGAATCGGCAAAAAATTTTCGCCTGTGAGGTCCTATGAGGGCCGAAGACGCTCTGCGAAAAATCGGGCTGCTCCGGATGGTGAAAACCGAAAACGGAGCGTTGGCCGCCGAGGCCGACAATGCGGCTCGCCTGGCCAAAGCGCTGATGGAGCGCTACGCGATCAAAGCCGAGGACGTCCCGGCCGCTTCGCGATCGCCCGCCTTTCGGATGACCTGGATATACTGGGAGGAATTGCTTCGCGAGTTCGGTCTGCAGTTGCGCCATTTCGGCCATCGCGGCAACGCCGCGATTGGCGGCGACAAGATCGTCTACATCAACCTCCGCACGACCCTGTGGTGGATCGAGCGAAAATGCGCCGGCGGCTGGCAGAACGACGTTCGCGATTGGGGCGTCGAATCGCTGCGCACCCACCTCAATCAGCACGCAAGAGCGTTCTCCCTCTTCAGACGCTGACCCCCAGAGGTTGACACCCGGGCGCCCCGGCACCCATGCGCTGCGCAGGAAGTCCGTGGCTTGCCGAACACTCGCCTGCGATAAGAGCCTGCGCTCGCCACGCCACGAGCCGCCAACCGGCCTTGTATGGCGTTCTGTAACTTTCGCGCTTCCGCAGGGTACTAATAGGGGCCGGGACCCCTGCGAGCATGTGGGAAGGAACCGCGTGTTGCCGGAAGGACTGTCGGATCAAGTGCGATCAATCAAGGATGATGAAGGAGATCGAACGCGCGATGCCGCGAAACTATCAACCGGACTCCCAACGCGATCGCGAAAAAGAAGGGGCGAAAAGTTCTGGCGGCACAGTTCTCGGCCGAAGAACGGTCCTCGGCTTGCTCGGCACGATCCCGTTCATCGCGATCGCATGGGAATTCGCCGCTAAAGGAAATCTGTCGGAAGCCGCCGGGGCATCCTCGGGCGCGCCCGGCGAGGTAGAGATCGCGGAGTTCACCGACGACGGCCAAAGCAAGGGAGTGGTGATGGTCGGCAAGGTCGTCAAATCGGACGAACAATGGCGCAAGCTTCTGAGTCAGGAGCAATACGAGGTCACCCGCAAAAAAGACACCGAGGCGCCGTTCACCAACAAGTATGCGGAGAATCACGAAAAGGGGCTTTACCGATGCGTCTGCTGCGCCACGGCGCTGTTCAGTTCGAATACCAAGTTCGAGTCGGGCACCGGATGGCCAAGTTTTTATCAGCCGATTGCGAAGCAGAACGTGCGCACCAAAGCCGACCGCTCCTTTTTCATGGATCGCACCGAGGTCGTGTGCGCTCGATGCGATGCGCACCTGGGGCACGTGTTTAACGACGGCCCCGCGCCGACCGGACTGCGTTACTGCATGAATTCCGCCGCGCTCAACTTTACTCCCACCGCGGCGAAGAAGGCGGGCTAGCCAGATCCCGGCTCACTGCCGCTCGTCACTGCATTTGTGCTACCACGTGTCCCCGCGAGCGCCTTAGATCCACCGCAGTGACAATGCGGTCGATGTCGACCGTGCTGATCGGCTTCGACAGAACTGCGCAGACGTTAACATCCGGCGGAATAGCGGATCGCGCCTGAGCGCCCCATCCGGTGACGATGAAGAAGTCCGCAGCGTCCACGAGTTCGGATGACTGGCGGGCTACATCCCATCCGCTTAGGTCGCCCATGCTCAAATCGCACAGAATCACGTCGTAGCCTGATTGCAGGCGAAGCTTTGCGAGCGCTTCGGTTCCGGACACGGCAGTGTCGACCGAATGGCCGCTGGCTAACAGGGTTTCCTTCAGCGCATCAAGATTTTCCATATCGTCATCAACTATAAGAAATTTGCAGAGACAGGCCGATTTTGCCGGTGCTTGAGCTTCACGTGCGGAATTCGAAAGCTCGGCGACAGGGAACTTCAAGGTAAACACCGCGCCACCCGTCGGTTGATTGGCCGCGGTTATAGTGCCGCTGATGGTGTTCATCACTTTGTGCGCGAGCGATAAACCCAATCCAGTTCCGCGCGGCCCCTTGGTGGTAAAAAACGGCTCAAAAATTCGCCCCAGATTCTGTGGCGCGATCCCAATTCCCTGATCACATACTCTGACTACTACGGTCTCCTGGTCGACCTCCGATTGCACGCTGATCGTGCCCCCTGGCGGCATCGCATCGGTGGCGTTTAAAAAAAGGTTTAAGAAGACTTGCCGTATCTCCGAAGCGGACACTCTGACCTTCGGCAGGTCCGCCGCCATTTGCGATACGAATCGTATAGGCTTGCCGTTAATTGAAGACCTGCCCTCAATGCTGTCGGTGGCAAGATCAATTGCTTGCGCGACTATTTCCGATAGCTGGACGACTTCGTCATCACCGGCTACACGCGGCATGCCCAACTCGCGAACCAGTGCTACCGTCTGCGCGGCGTCTTCGATGGCGCGCTCAATCGCTTCAAGGCGAACACTATGTTTGGCCATCAACTGCTCATCTTGATTGATCAAGGCAAACCGCAGCCGAATGACATTCAATGTATTATTTAGGTCATGAGCGATTCCGGCCGCTAGTTGCCCGGCGATCCGCATTCGCTCATGCTCAATTAACATTTCGCGGCTTTCCAGCAATTCTCCCTCTGCGCGACGCTGAGCATGGCGCTGCCGCCGTGCCAGCGCTGTCGAAAACAGACCGACCGCGGCTCCGATTAAAACTCCTAACCATTGATACCAATCGACCTGCGAAGGAAGAATTCGACTAACCACAGCGAAAGATATGATCGCAACAACCGAGAGGAGAGCCTGGATCTTCTCGCCCCAACACAGAAATGGACCCGTACCGGCCAGAAAGAGAATCAGGGCAAGCGCCAAAGGCTCGTCTTCTCCGGTTTCGATCGCGATGCACGCGGAACTTACTATTAGTAACGAACTGAATGAGAATGCTACGAATTTCCAATGCTGGCGTATCCATGGACTCACGCGCATGGCCATGATTACTGCTAAGAGGAACAGCATTATGTTGAGCGTATGAAAAATTATAATTCGCGGGGTGGAAAGGGACAAAAAGCGCCGATCCAGTATCAGGAACGCGGTTTCGTAGACGAGCGTGAGCAGAGACCCCGCAGCAACCAGCCGGGCGGCCCACTTTGCCTCGTTCTGACGATCGATGTTGCTGCTGGGCTCGGATAAATTCTCAGAGTCGCCGTGGTGGTGGGTGTCGTTGCGTTGGCGCGGAATTGTGCCCTTCAAAGTGCCCGCTGCTGGACCCATGAAAATCCCCCCGAAATTGTCTGTCTACTCCCAGACTGCAGCGAAACGCTTCCCGAAGCGAAATGCACGAACGCTGAAAACTTGATCCTGCGCTGCCAATCGGCATTTCGACTTTGAGTTCCGATCCAGTGTGCTCATGACAGCCGCGAGCCATTGTTGTCAAGAGCGGCTGCGGTTGGGAATAGTCCGTGGCGGCAATCGCGAATCAACTAAGTCGCCAGTGCGAAAGATGCGTAGATTTGCCAAGTTTAGACGATTGTAGATGCCCCCTGGGGGCTTTAGCCGACGATGCCTGGCGCAATGCAATACCTATCTGAGTAAAATGCGAGAGATATGTAATTACCAGGCGCGAGTTTATTTTCCATAAAACTACCTATATAAGGGGTGCAGTAACACGTGAGAGGTCGTATATGGCTCGCCGTGCCAGCGCGATTTTGTACCTGCCGTTGTCTCAGGAGGACTGGCAGAGTGCCGTACTGTCGTTCATCGGTGGGGAGAAGCGGAGCAACTTTGCGGTTGAGGTCAGCGTAGCTATACCCGGCGGTCCCACTATCGCCCTCGATTCCTGGACGAGCGGCGCGCGCACGGCCGTAGATCTGGCAGATGGAATCACAGGATGGATTGAGTTGCGATGTGAGAGCGGGGCGGCCGAAAAGCTCGAGGCGACGATTTCAGTCTGGGATGAACAGGCTAAATGAAACAAGATCCTCAAGGTCGCAGATCGCCGGAAAGCTGGCTGCAATGCGAGCGACGCGTATCAGATGTTCGTCATGCCCGAGGAGGTGACTAGCGATTACATAGTCGACGGAATCGTCACCAACCAGGGAGCTTCACTGGTGCGAAAAACCAGTTGAACGATAGTCGCCCGGATCTGCCGTCCTATTGCTGGCGCGGCTCGAAGGCGGCCCTGGTGGTGATCCCAGCGGGAGTCGAACCCGCGTTCCCGACGTGAGAGGCCGGTGTCCTAACCACTAGACGATGGGACCATTCGGTCAACTCTCCCTTTCACAAGGAAGAGTCTGGTTTGGCTGAGGAGGGAGGACTCGAACCTCCAATCCCCTGATCCAGAGTCAGGTGCCTTGCCAATTCGGCTACTCCTCAGCGCGAACCATAATTTATAACCGACCGACAGCGACGCGTCCATGCGCGCACACTGCGGTGTCGCATGCGTCGCGGTTGCCGATCTTCGTGCCGCAAAGGATTTGCGTGACACGCAGCCCCCACCCAGGGGATTTGGCCCGGCGTCGCCCGGCGAGAGACGTCCCCCGCAGGTCAGCGCCTGGCAGAGAGCCGGAGCGTCTCGGCGTGGTGGTTTACCAGTTCGTCGCAGCGCTGAAGCAGGGCCGGGTCCTGACAGTATTGCTCGATCATGTAGCTCAGCTCGCCGAGGTCGTGAACCAGTAGCCGCATACAGCGCTCATACTCGTCATGCTGCTGCAGCGCCTTGAGCAGGTCGCCCACCTTGTCCTCGAGTTCCGTCTCTTCGACCTCGAGCGCCAGCCCCAGCGCCCGCTCGATCTCGAGGCCGCCCGCGGCTTCGCGCGCGCCGCGCTCCAGCAGAGCGCCCAGCCGCGCCACGGTCGCGTCATCGAGCACCACCGGGCTTGGCCGATCGAGCATCCCTTCGAAGTCGAGCACCGTGGTCACGAGATCGAGCGCGCCGACGTGACGCGCCTCGTCACGCGCCATCCCGAACCAGAACTCATGCAGGCGCGGATGGGCAGCGAAGGTTTTCGCGAAGCGCGCATAGAGGGCCATGCTGCGCTTCTCCAGCGCGATTGTGGCCTGCAAAACTTCGCGCGTCGTTGGCATTATAAAGCCGATGATAGCCCGCAGGCGGCACCCGGCCAAGGCTGCCGGCGCCGCCCGTGGCGACCTTTAGCGCGCGAGCTCGGTCGCGCGGGTTTCGCGGATGACCGTCACGCGGATTTGGCCCGGATAGGTCATGTCGGTTTCGATCTTTTTGGCCACGTCGCGCGCCAGCATCGTCGCGTCGTCGTCGGAAACCTGGCCCGGCTCGACGATGATCCGCATCTCGCGCCCGGCCTGCACGGCGAAGCATTTCTCGACGCCCTTGAACGATTTGGCGATGGTCTCGAGGTCTTCCAGACGCTTGACGTAGCTCTCCAGCACTTCGCGCCGGGCTCCCGGGCGGGCGCCGCTGAGCGCGTCGGCTGCGTCAACCAGTGGCGCCAGGATGGTCTCGGCTTTGACCTCCTCGTGATGGGCCGCGATCGCGTTGACGATCTTCGCCGACTCGCCGTACTTGCGCGCAAGCTCCGCGCCGATCAGCGCATGAGAGCCCTCGACCTCGTGCGTAAGCGCCTTGCCGATGTCGTGCAGGAGCGCGGCGCGGCGGGCCTGCTTTTCATTGAGCCCGAGCTCGGCCGCCATCGCGCCGCACAGAAACGCCGCCTCCAGCGAATGCATCAGGACATTTTGCGCGTAGCTGTAGCGGTACTTCAGCATGCCGAGCAGCTTGACCAGCTCGGGATGGATGCCGTGGACGCCGACTTCGATGATGGCACGCTGTCCGGCTTCACGGATCGATTCCTCGACTTCCTGTTCGGCCTTGCGCACGACCTCCTCGATGCGCCCCGGATGAATCCGGCCGTCCGAGATGAGCCGTTCGAGCGAGACCCGCGCGATTTCGCGCCGGATCGGGTTGTGGCACGAGATCACGACCGCTTCGGGCGTGTCATCGATGATGATATCAACGCCAGTGGCGGCCTCGATGGCGCGGATGTTGCGCCCCTCGCGGCCAATGATGCGGCCCTTCATCTCGTCGTTGGGCAGGGCCAGCACCGAGACCGTGCGCTCGGTGACGAATTCGCCGGCCAGGCGCTCGATGGCGATCGAGACGATGCGCTTGGCGCGCCGGTCGGACTCCTCGCGCGCCTCCTCCTCGATCACCCGGATTTGGCGTGCGGCGTCATGGCGCGCTTGCCCGGTCATCTCTTCGACCACCTGGCGGCGCGCCTCCTCGCGGGTCAGGCCGGCTACCGCTTCGAGCTTGGCCCGCGCCGCTTCGATAAGTTCCTGGCGCTCGGCCTCGCGGTCGGCCAGGCTCTTCTCTTTCGTGCGGAGGTTCTGGTCGCGCCGATTAAGATCGCCCTCGCGCCGCTCGAACGCCTCCAGACGTTTGTCGATACTCTCCTCGCGCGCCACGAGCTTGCTCTCGAGCGCGGTCAGTTCGCGATGCTGATCGCGCACCTCGCGTTCGGCTTGCGCGCGCACCTCGACCAGAAGATCCTTGGCTTTAAGTTCGGCCTCCCTGACGATCAGTGCTCCCTTGTTTCTTGCATCTTCGACAATCGACTGCGCTTCGCGCAAAGCGGCATCTGAATCGGCGCCGTGATGGCGCCGTCCGGCCAGGTAAACCGCGTAGAGCATCATCGCGCCACCGATTATCAGGAACAGGACGCCTGTCAGCACGCCCATTTTGGTAAACCTCCTCGGTCCGCCGCTTGCCCGACCGCGCGTGGCGCTGCGCTGGCCGAGTAAACGGCGGACTCGGTAACGACAAGATCCAGCCGCCGGTCATGAGCCTGCTCCGGCAGCCGGTCAATCAACTGAAAAGAATAGCCAAGTCCCACCGTGGTAGCCCCGTGCGCAAACGCGGGCAACACCCGGTCGTAGTAGCCGCCGCCGCGGCCCAGGCGGGCGCCGCCGGCGGTAAATGCGATCCCTGGCACGCAGACCAGCGCGGCGCCCGAGCCGGCCGTGAGAGCTTCGGCCTCGAGCGCTCCACTGAGGGGCGGTTCCAGAACGCCAAAAGCACCGGAGCGCAATTCGTTCAGGTCGGATACGGCGCCGAATTTCATCCGGCGGAGACCGCGATCGACGATCGGGTAGAAGAGTTGGCGATGCGAGCTCAGGACGTCCGCCGCGATAAAGGCGGTTTCGACCTCGCGTCCGAGGGGCGCGTAGAGAACAACTTTGACCGCGGCGAGATAGTTCGGTGTGGCCAGCAGGCGACGCTGGACGTGCGCTGATAACGCGCCCGCGCGTTCGGCGGATAAGCTCGAGCGCGCCGCCGAGAGGACCGCGCGCAAATGTTGTTTTTCGTCCGCCACTGCTTTTAGCGGTGGCGGGACCGGGCTAAGTCAGCGGGTGCGCTGTGCGATCGATTGCCCTTGGCCGTTGAAGTGCTCGCGGCCTAGCGGGCGTTGCTGGCTCCATATGGTCACGCGGCCCGGGGCCGCGCCACGTGTGGCTGAGAACCGGCATCAGTCCTATATATTCCGAGCGCCGCATCGCGCTTTAGCAAGAATCCCTCCGGAAATATTCCAGAGATCTTTCATCCCCCGCCGTCACTACCCGAACCCGCCGACCCGAAGCCTCCAAAAAACCGTTGCGTGCGCGGCCGCCTAAGAATCCATCGCTACCGACAGCCGCCTATTCAGTGCTTCAATCTGGTCGATTAACGCTTGATGATCCCGCTTCAGACGTTCGAGTTCGTCGGCAAAATTTAACGCCGCCAAAATCGCCACGCTTACAGAATTCACCGCGCGGCTGTTGGCGCGGATGTAGTTTATCTTTTCATCCACCGTCGCCGCCAGAGCCTTAGCCCATTCATCGCCGCTATCGCTCATTACGGTCAGATTCTGGCCCATGATTTCGACGTTGATGCCTTTCATCTTCTGTCCAGCGGCGACCTCGTTAGCCCAAGTCGGCGGTCGAGTTCTCAGCCCAAGTCCAGCCCGTCGAAGCGGGCAAGGATTTTTTCGATCCTCGTCTTAATCTCGTTGCGCTCGCTTTCATGCTGCGTGCGCTCGGAGTTAGAGCGGGCCTGCGCCTCGTTAAAACGTTGTTCACTTTCCGTTAGCCGCTTCGCCAATTGCTCATTTTCCCGCTGCAATTGCTGGATTCGGTTGACCGATGCCTGGATTCTGTCGTCGAGTTGTTTAAGCGCCTCAAGAGTCATGGCCGATTCTGGTTTCCACCTTCACTTTAATTTTGGATAAATTAAACTGTCAAGCTGCATAAGAGCCGCTGGAAGCTTCAGGACGCGAATCGTCTTCGGTAAAAAGCGCTTCCACGAATTCACGCGGATCAAAAGCCCGCAAATCCTCGACGCTCTCGCCCACCCCGACGAAGCGCACCGGCAGCTTGAGCTGCTCGGCTATCGCGATCACCACGCCACCCTTGGCGGTGCTGTCGAGTTTCGCCAAAACCACGCCCGTCAGCGGTACCGCCTCGGCGAAGACCTTGGCCTGGCTGAGCGCGTTCTGCCCGGTAGTGGCGTCGAGCACCAGCCAGCACTCGTGCGGCGCCCCTGGTAGCTCGCGGCCGGACACGCGGGCAATTTTCTTCAGTTCTTCCATCAGGTTGACCTTGGTCTGAAGACGGCCCGCGGTATCGATTAATACTGTCGATACGTTACGCGCTATCGCCGCTTTGACCGCATCGAAGGCCACTGCCGCCGGATCGGAGCCCTGGTTCTGCTTGATCAGATCGACTCCGACCCGCCCGCACCATACCTCCAGCTGCTCGATTGCGGCCGCGCGAAATGTATCAGCCGCCGCGACGATTACCGTGCCACGCTCGGCCTTCATTCGTGCTGCCAGCTTGGCCACAGTCGTGGTTTTGCCGACTCCGTTGACCCCGGCCAGCATCACCACCAGCGGCCCCTCGGCCGGGATATTCAGCGGCCGCTCGCTCGCCACCAGCATCCGCGCGATCTCGTCCTTGAGCGCCTCGCGGATGGCGTCCGGGCGGGTGCCGTCCTTGACCCTGGCGCGCACCGCTTCGACCAGCTTAAGACTTGCCTGCACGCCGACATCGGCGGCAATCAACGCTTCCTCCAGACCCTCGCAAATGTCGTCGAGCTTCGCGCTGCCGGTTATCGCGGCGCGAATGCGCGCGAGCAGATTCTCGCGCGTGCGGCGCAGTCCCAATCCGATTCGCGCGGGGGCCTTCGGTGCGGCTGCGGCGGCCTGGGGCGCGGCCGGTTCGACCTCAGGTTCGATCGTCGGCGCGCCCGGCGCGGGCTCGATAGCGCCTGTGGTCGCCGGCTCACCGGGAGCCGGCGAGGGAGGTTGTTGAACGGCGGGCCGCTCGACCGAAGGCGCACGCGCCGGCGCTCGCGGGGCGGCTTCCTGCGGCGGGGCGGTTTCAGGCCGGGCCGTCCCTTGCTCGACCGCAGGGCCAGGTGCGCGGCGCCATTTGCGCGCGCTGAATTCGACCACAACCGCAAGGACGAAAAGTACGACCTCGATCGCCGCCACTAACAGGACCAGGCGATCCACGAACGTGAGCCGGGCCAGAATTTCGGCCGGGGTAAGATGCTCCAGAGACGAGAGCTCCGCCGGCATCCCGGCGATAAATGCGGAGAGCCGGGCGAGAATTTGGTTTAGGTAGTCGGGCACGCGGAGAGCGATCCTCGGGAAAAAGATTTTGGAGCCGCGTCGGGCGCGGCCTCGCACGAGTGTCGTACCGCCGGACTTCGAGGCCAGGCGCCGAACGCCTCACACAATAACAATACCTGCGCGCGATCGAAACCGAAGCGTTTGCTACGCGGCGCGCGGAATCGCGAGCGAGATCAGCCGCGAGATTCCCGGCCGCTCCATCGTCACTCCGTGGATATGATCGGCGCGCTGCATCGTGCGCTGGTTGTGCGTGATCACGATGAACTGCGAGCGGCCTTTGAGCTCGCCGACCAGGCTGGTGAATGCGGCGAGGCTGAACTCGTCGAGCGGCGCGTCGACCTCGTCCATCACGCAAAACGGGCTCGGATTGAGCAGGAAGAGCGAAAAGATCAGTGCCATCGCGCACAGCGCCTTCTCGCCGCCCGAGAGCAGCCCTATCTCCTTGACCTTCTTGCCCGGCGGCTGAACCAGGATGTTGACGCCGGCCTCAAGCACGTCGTCGGCGGGCAGCAGTTCGAGCCGGCCCTTGCCGCCGCGCAGGAGCTTGGGGAAAAGCTCGGCGAAGTTGCGCGCCGCGCCCTCGAAGGTTTCGCTGAAGCGCCGGCGCGCCTCGCGGTTGAGCTTCTGGATCGTATGCGTGAGGTCCTTGACCGCCGCTTGGAGATCGACCCGCTCGCTGGTGAGCACGCCAGAGCGTTCCTCCAATTCCTTGACCTCGCTCTCGGCGGCGAGGTTGACCTCACCCAGGCGCTCGGCCTTGGCGCGCAATTCGGCCAGGCGGGCCTCGTCGGCCACGGGGTCGCGCTCGGCCAGCGCGGTTTTCAGTTGGTCCTCGACCGTGGTGAATTCGGTCTGAAATTTTTCGGCGAAGCTGCGGCCGAGCTCTCCGGCGAGCGTGCGCGCTCGCTCGCATACAAGCGCACACTCCATCGCGTCACGCTCGAGCGTCTCGGCCCGCGCGCGCGTCTCGGCCAGGTTCCCGCGCAGCGCCTGTAAGGCGCTTTCCGCCGCCGCGCACGCATCGCGCATTTCTTCAGTTGCGGCGCCCAGTTCCATCTCGCGCACGTGCGCGGCCTCGGTTTGTGTGGCTAATTGTTCGAGTTCGCGCACCAGTTCGACGCGCTCGTCGCCAAGCCGCGCCAGCGCGGCGCGGTCCTTGCCCATTTGCGCCTCGAGTTCGTCGGCCAGGCGGCGAAGATGCCCGAGTTCCTGTTCGATCGCGCCCAGGCGCGCCCGCCGCGCCTCGACCTTGGAGGCCGCTTCGAGCATCGCCGCCGCCGATTCTTCGGCGCGCGTTTTGCGCTCGCTCATCTCGGCGCGAATCGCGGACAGGCGCTCGCGTCCCGCCGCTTCGCCGTGGGCGAGTTCTTCGAGCCGTGCGTTGGATTCGGCGAAAAGCCGGGAGATTTCCGCCAAGCGCACGCGGGCCTGCTCGTGCTGGCCGCGCGTGGCAGTCACTTCGCGCTCGGCGCGTTCCAGAGCGTTTCGCCGCTCGCCCGTCCCGCGCTCGGCGCGCGCAAGATTGTCGCGCGCCTCATTGAGTTCGCGATACGCGGTTTCGAGCACGGCGCGCGCTCCCTCGAAGGCCGCGCGCAGCGACGCGGCCTCGGACTCAGCCTGCTCGACCCGCGCGGCAGCCTCTTCCAGCGCCGGAGCGTCAGGCGCGTCCTCCGATTCGGCGCCCTCGCCCGCGTCGGCGACGCTGCCGCCGGCGATCATTTTTCCCGGCGCCACCAAGTCGCCGTCGCGCGTGACGAAGAGCGTGCCATGGCCGTTTAAATTCGACGCCGCCAGCGCCGAGTGCAGATCGTCGGCGACCACCACGTGACCGAGTATCGCCTCGGCGACGTGGCGAAAACGCGGCTCAACTTCGAGCATGTCGAGCAGCCGGCCGGCAATTCCCGGCGCCTCAACCGCCGGATGGGAATCGGTCGGGCCGGGTTCCGGGATAAAGCTCAAGCGGCCGGCGCGGGACTGCTTGAGAATTTCGATCGCCCGCAGCGCCAGATGGGGCGAGTCAACGATCACCGCCTGAGCCTCGTCGCCGAGTACGGCGCCGAGCGCCGTGCGGATAGCGGCGGGCGCACGCAGCACTTCGGCCAGCATGGCGGGCGGCTCGGCCGGGCGGTCGCCGTTGAGCGACTCGAGCACTACGCGCAGACGCTCCGCGGCGCCGCCGCCGACGGTGCGCGCGGCGC
>DATJID010000011.1:0-15360 GCA_035493515.1 Binataceae bacterium (SeqCode)
GGCGGCGCGAAGCGCCGGCCCCGGGCACACTTCCGCAACCCGCGGACACGCGAAGTGACCGCGTGCCCACGCGGGCCACAGAGGCCGCAGCGCCGCGATGCGCCGCCGTCTCACGGCGGCGCATCGCGGCGCGATACTCGCGCTTGCGGCGCTAAACGCGCGCCCCTACGCCGCTCGCCGCCGCTGCACGTCCTTGGCCAGCACGCGGTCGGCCACCGGCGTGAACGTCGATGCGGAAAGACCCTTCATATCGATAGCGTCGCTCATGAACATGTCGGCCGTGCCGACGCGTTTTTGCAGCTCCTTGAAGCTCCCCTTGAGATCGTCGGTCTCGAGTTCGTAGAGCGCCAGGTAACGATGCGTCGGCTTGCCGTCGGCGAACTGAGAGTCGGCGAGCTTGAAGCGTTGCGCGGCCACAAAGCCCGGTACATTAAGAACGTCCGGAATGTGGATTTTGTTGTACCACTCGTTGTACTCGGCTTCCTGGGCGGGTGTGGTCGGGTTGCTCAATACGACAAATGTGTACTTGGCCATCGGGTTGTCCTCCGTTTGGATGTTGCCGTGCTGCGCGTTTGGCGATTTCGATCGCCCTCGGGCTACCGTCGCAGGCCGATTCTAGGCCCGGCACTCGACGGCTGTCCAATGCTTCATCTCGGCGCCACAGTTAGATCAGACTGCTCCTTCTTCACGCAGTGCGGCTATCTCCTCCCAGGTGTATCCGAACTCGAGCAGCACTTCTTCAGTATGTTGTCCCCACTCGGGCGCCGGCGGCGATTGCGTTCGCACTTCGCCGTTGTAGCTAATCGGAGTTCCCGAGACCAGGACACGGCCGGCGGTCGGATGGTCGAGCTCCTGCAAATATCCATTGACGCGCGCCTGCTCGTTGTTGAGCAGCATCCGGTAGTCCGCGACTTCGGTGACCAGGATGTCGACGGCGGTTAACTCGTCGAGCCATTGCTTGGTGGTCCTTTTCGGGAAAATCGCGTCGAGCACTTCGATCATCTTCCAGCCGTGGAAGTTGCGGGTCGGATTGTCGAATTGCGGATCGTCCTTGAGTTGTTCGATGCCCATCACGCGGCAGAAATCCGGCCATCGCTTGTCATCGACACCCGCGATACAGAGCCATCCGTCGCTGGTTCGATACGCGCCCCAAACTCCATGCAGAAACTGATGGCCGCGGCCCGCGCGCAGCGTGTCCCGGCCGCTCATCGAGACGAAGTTCAGCTCGAACCCCTGCATCGCGATTAGCGTGCCGAAAATCGAGGCGTCGACCCGTTGGCCCTTGCCGGTCCGCTCGCGCGCGAACAACGCGCCGAGCACGCCCGCCGCCAGGCTGAGCGCTCCCGAATGATCGGCCACCGCGATTCCCGCCGCCAGTGGCGGATCCTCGGGCATCCCAGTCTTCGCCATCAGGCCGCTCGCCGCCTGCGCCAGCGTGTCGCGGCTCGGCCGTTTGACCCACGGCCCTTTCGGCCCCCATGAACTCGCCTGCGCATAGACGATTTTGGGATTGTCCTTGAGCAGGTCATCGAAGCCGAGTCCCAACCGGTCGAGCACGCCCGGCCGGTAGTTGGTGAGTAGCACGTCGCAGGATTTGGCCAGGCGATGGATGAGCGCGACGCCGCCCGGCTTCTTGAGGTCCAGCGTGATGCTGCGCTTACCGCGATTCATCGCGGTGAAGTAAAACGACACGTCCTGATTTTTGGCCTCGGGACCGCCGATCAGTCCGCAAGTCAGCCAGCGACTCAGATCGCCGGTCTCGCGGTTTTCGATCTTGATCACGCTGGCGCCCATGTCGGCTAGCACCAGTCCCGCGAACGGTCCCTGGATTTCCTGGCCGACCTCGATCACCTTGATGCCTTCAAGCGGCTTGCTCATTGCGTTGTCCACTCCCCATGTGGTTTTCGATGCGCTCCGAATATAGCGCGAATATCCCCTCCAGCGTGTGCGCAGCGTGTGCCGGTCGGCGGCTTGGTGATCCCGCCGCGCCACGGCTAAGCTGCGATGGCGATGGAGCCGAGCATCTACCAATACCCCGCAATCTTTCGCCGCGTGCACATGGAGAAGCCCGCCGAGATCGGCGCCGAGGTCGACTTCATGCGCAAGGTCTGGCGACGCCATCTCAAACGCCCGGTATGCCGCGTGCTCGACGTCGCCTGCGGTGACTCTCCGCATGGTCTCGCCCTGGCCCGCGCTGGAATCGCGGTCGTGGGTATCGATCGCTCGCCGACCATGATCGCGGCCGGCCGCAAAGCGGCGCGCGACGCGCCGATCCGCTTCTACCGCAGATCGATCGAGCGCTTTCGCATCCCGGAGCGTCCGTTCGACGCCGCCTTCTTCATGTCCGAGACTTTTCCCATCATGACCGACAACCGCGCGCTGCTTTCCCATCTGGCCTCGGTCGGCCGGCTGCTCGGACGCGGGGGACTTTACTGCGTCGATATCGATCGTCACGACGGCGTCGAAGTGGTAGCCGCGCGCAAGCTCTGGCGACGGCGCAAGGTCATCGCCGCCGGGACGCGGGTGGACGTTCGCGAGTACCATCGCCCGATCGCGTGGTCGTCGGGGATGCATTCGATTTACGAACTCGAGTGCACGATCCACTTTCCTTCCGGTCCCGTGGTCACGCGCGACGTCGTGCCGGTGCGGTACACGCTGCCGAGCCTGCTCGAGCTTGCCGCGCGGGCCTGTGGATATTTCACAATGGTTGCGTGTTACGCCGACCTTTCGTTCACCAAGCCGATCGAAAAATGCTACGGACGCTGGCTCGGCGTTCTGCGTCGCGTGTAGCTTCAGAAATCATCGGGCGAGGAAAGATCGGGATGGCGACGCGCGAGACCGAACGTACCCGCATGATCACCGCGGAGGAAGCCGCCGCGCAGCTCGGGGTCAAGCTCGGCACACTTTACGCCTACGTCAGCCGCGGATGGCTCCGCAGTTATCGCCGCCGTATCGGGCGCCAGGCGCTTTACCGCCGCGAGGATATCGACGCGTTGCGCGATCTCGCGACCGCCGAGGGTGGACGTCGCGGTCGCAGCCTGCCCGACGCGTCGTCGTGGGTGACTGTCGCCCAGCCGCCGTCGAGCGACGGCGCGGCCTATGGCGTGATCGTCGCCGAGTCGGCGGTCAGTTCGATCATCGAAGGGCGGCTCGCCTATCGCGGCTATCCAGTCGAGGAATTGATCGCGCGCGCCTCGTTCGAGGAAGTTTGCCTCCTGCTTTGGAATGGCGAGCGTCCGCAGCCCGGCGCGGTCGCGGCGTTGCGCCAGGTGATCGCGCGGACCGAAGCGCCGGAAAGAGTCGTCGCGGCGCTGCGCGCGGTGGGCGACGACGCTTCGCCGCTGCTCAGGCTGGAGGTCGCGATGCCGGCGCTCGCCTCGCTCGAGCGCCATCGCGGCTCCCATCCGACGGTCGAGCAGGGCACGCGAATTATGAGTGTGTTGCCGTTGGCACTCGCGCGCGGGCGGCCGGGCGGCGCCGCCGGCGCAGGCATGGCGCCGCGGCTTGCGAGCGTCGGTCTGCATGCGCCCGCCGCCCAGTGGGAGGTCGCCACGCTTGATCGCATCCTGGTCGCCTGCGCCGAGCACGAGCTTAACGCCTCGACCTTCGCGGCACGCGTGGTGGCTTCAACCGGCGCCGACCTCTACGCCTCGGTGCTGGCGGCGCTATGCTCGCTCTCGGGTCCCATCCATGGCGGCGCGTGCGATCGAATCGAACAGATGTTCGCGCAAATCGACGCGGGTACGCGGCTGGAGGAATGTCTCGCGGCGTTCAGCGTCAAGTGGCGGCTCCCGCCCGGCTTCGGTCATGCGATCTATCCGGCTGGCGATCCGCGCGCCGTGCTGCTTAAGAAAGAGGCCGCCGAGATTGCGCGCCATCGCGGCCGCCGCCTGTTCGAGACCGCGCTCCGCATCGAGGAAACCGTATGGCGGCGCGAACGGTTGCGTCCCAATCTGGATTTCTACCTGACCGTGTGCGCCCGGATGCTGGGATTTGCGCGCGGACTGCCGGCAGCGATTTTTGCGGTGGGCCGCGCCGCCGGATGGATCGCTCATAGCCTCGAGCAGTACGCCGACAATCGGCTCATCCGCCCGCGGATGCGTTACCGGGGCGTACCCATGCGTCATTGGACCTGACGGAACCGTAAAGGGCCGGCACGGACTTGAACCTGGAGTGCCTTTGACGGCGGCCGGTGCACGGTCGTATTACAATGACATCATAGAGGTGAGTTGATGAAAGCGATTGCCAAGACCCGGCCCGCGCCCGGCGCCGAACTTATCGAAACGCCTGTGCCCCGTCCGGGCGAAGGCGAACTGCTGGTCAAGGTCGCGGCCTGCGGCATCTGCGGCTCCGATCTTCATATCTATGAATGGGAACTCGGCGCCGAGCGCGCGGTGGGACGCTTGCCTGCGGTCCTGGGACATGAGCCGGCGGGCGAAGTGGTCGAGGTGGGCACGCGCGTCAGCGGCTTCAAGATCGGCGATCATGTCGCGCTCGATCCATTCGGCCAGTGCGGCCGGTGCGGCCCGTGCACCGCCGGACGCTTCAACTATTGCGACACGCCGACCCGGCTTAGCGGCGCGTTCGCCGAGTTCTGCATCGCGCCGGTGACCAATTCATGGCTGGTGCCGAAATCGATGGACATGGAGAGCGCGGCGATGCTCGAGCCGTTCGCCACCGGCGTGCATGCGGTGGAAATTTCCGGCCTGCACGCGGGCGACAGCGCGGTGGTCGAGGGGCCGGGGCCGATCGGACTGAGCGCGGCGCTTTCGGCGCGCGCGCTCGGCGTCACCTCGATCGTCGTCACCGGGCTCAAAGTCGACGCTGAGCGCCTGGAGTTGGCGCGCCGGATGGGCTTCAAGACGGTGTGCGCGAGCGATCGCGATTGGCTCGATCAGGTGCGCGCGCTGATGCCGCCGGGCGGCGCCGACGTGGTCTTCGACGCGTCGGGAGCGCTCGACTCGGCGCGCCATATCGTGCGCAAGGGTGGCGCGATGGTCGAACTTGGATGGCCGGCGCGCGACGTCGCCGGGACCGAACTGCGCTCGCTCTTCTTTCACGGCGTCAGCATCATCCCGTCGCGCGTGCGCACGCCCGAGACCTGGCGGCGCGCAATCGCGACCGTGGCGAGCGGCGCGGTCGATCTTAAACCGATGGTGACGCATCGCTATGATCTGGATCACGGATTGGAGGCGTTCGAACTGTTGAAGGCGCGCCAGGGTCTCAAGGCGCTGATTGTGCCGCAGGCTTGAGATCTCGCCCGAGTGGCTTTCGGAGCCGTCATGCGCGTGACTTAAAGTTACACTTGAGAATCGAGGTGAACCAGCGATGAAGGACGGATACAAGATTGTCGACGTCGACAGCCACATGATGGAGCCCGAGTGGCTGTGGGAGCGGCATATTGAGGATCGCTACAAGAGCGCCGCGCCGAAGATGGGAATCGCGCCCGCCTCGGGCCGGCGCACTTTCCTGGTCGAGGGCGAACCGTTCACCCGCGAGAAGGGCAAGTACCCGATGGCGGCGCCGGCGTTTTTCAAAACCGTAGCCAAGGCGATGGAACGTTTCAGACGCGCGAGTTCCACCGGCTTCAGCCCTCAGAGCCGCCTGCAGGACATGGACGAGCAGGGTGTCGACGTGCAGATTCTCTATCCGACCTTCGCCGGCCAGATGCTCGGGCGCCGCTTCAACGACCCTGAACTCCTCGCCGCCTGTTGCCGCGCCTACAACAACTGGGCGCTTGAATACTGCTCGGCCAACACGCAGCGGTTGCATCCAGCGGCGATCCTGCCGATGCAAGACGTCGACAAGGCGGTTGCCGAGGCGAATCGCGCGGCCAAGCTGGGCGCCGTGAGTTTCTACGTGCGGCCCAACCCGGTCGACGGCTCTTCGATTTTCGACGACTACTACCTGCCACTGTGGGCCGAGGTCGAAAGACTGGGGCTGCCGATTTCGACCCACGATTCCGCGTCCTCATCGGTGCCCTCGTTCGGCGACCGGATGAACACCCACGTCAGCGGCCACATCCTGTCGCATCCTTTCGAGGCAATGGCGGCGATGACCGGGCTCATCTGGTACGGCGTGCTGGAGAAGCTGCCCAAGCTCAAGGTGGTCCATGTCGAAGCCGACGGCGGATGGGTACCGTACTGGCTGCAGCGGATGGAGCAGCACTGGAACTATGGCGGCAACGCCGAACACGAGTACCTGACCCGGCCGCCGACGGAGTACTTCAAGCGCAACTTCTGGGTTGCGTTTCGCGGCGACGAGCCGACGATGAAGGCGGCGGTGGAACTGGTCGGTGACGACAATTTTCTATGGGACACCGACTACCCGCATCCCGACGGGACTTTTCCGTGGGGAATCGACGCGATGATGCTCCAGCCGATCGAGCAGGCGAGCAGGCGCAAGATCCTGTGGGACAATGCGGTGCGCGCTTTCAATCTCAACTGACGCCCCCCACGAACTGACGGCCATGATGCCGAGCCGATGCCGAGCCGATCTGGCCCTGGGTATCTGACGAAGGATTCTTAATGGATTTCGAATACACGCCCGAGCAGGAGGCCTTCCGCAAGGAGGTCCGCGAGTGGCTGCACGCCAATCTGCCACGCGAACTATGCGTTGACGACGCGATGGACGAGCGGATCGCTTCGACCCGCGAAGTCTTCGAGAAGCGCCGCCTGTGGCAGGCCAAGGTTAACGCCGCGGGTTACGCCGGACTCGCATGGCCGAAGGAATATGGCGGACGCGCCGCGCCGTTGATGGAACAGATCATCTTCGACGAGGAATACTCGCGCGCCCGCGCGCCGGTGCTGCCGGGATATTCGGGTCTGCAATTGTTCGGGCCAACCTTGATGTACTGGGGTAGCGACGAACAGAAAAAACACTACATCCCACGCATCCTGAGCGCCGAGGACATCTGGTGCCAGGGCTACTCCGAGCCCGGCGCAGGCTCGGATCTCGCCGGACTGCAGACCCGGGCCGCCGACCACGGCGACTACTTCATCGTCAACGGCCAGAAGGTGTGGACCTCGGGCGCGCAGTACGCCGACCGCATCTTCATGCTGGTGCGCACCGATCCCGAAGCGCCCAAGCACAAGGGCATCAGCTACTTGCTGGTCGACATGAAAAGCCCCGGTATCGAGGTGCGGCCGCTGGTCCTGATGAACGGTCATCGCCACTTCAACGAGGTATTCTTCGACAACGTCCAGGTGCCAAAACAAAACCTCGTCGGGCCGCAGAATGAAGGATGGAAGGTCGCGATGACCACGCTCGGCTTCGAGCGCGGAATGGCCAGCGGCGGAGGACATTCCGCGCAGGTGCGCCGGCTCGCGGAACTGGCGCATGCGATCAAGATCGACGGCCGCCCGGCGTGGGAGCAGGGTTGGGTGCGCCAGCGCCTGGCCGAATTCATGATGGAATGCGAGGCGCTTAAGTACACCCGGATGCGCTCGCTCACGCGCCGGCTCAAGGGCTTGCAGCCGGGGCCTGAGGGTTCGGTATTGAAGCTCGCCGGCTCGGAACTGGGAGTCGCGATCGCGCGCTTCGCCAGCGAGCTTTTGGGCCAGCATGCCCTGCTAAGCGAGCCGATGGGCGACGTGCCGGACGCGCCGCGATGGCTCAACCGGGTGCTGAGTTCGCGCCAGTACACGATTGCGGGCGGGACCAGCGAGATTCAGCGCAACATCATCGGCGAGCGCCAGTTGGGGCTGCCCAAGGGCTAGAGGTTCGCGATGGTCAGAAGATTATCAGATAGTTAATTGACAAAGGGGATTACCATGGCAGATAAGACGCCTCCTATAACAACCACCGACGCCGGGATTCCGGCTGCGAGCGACGAACATTCACTCACTGCGGGCCCTAATGGTCCGATCCTGCTGCAGGACCATTACCTGATCCAGAAGATGGCGCAGTTTAATCGCGAGCGCGTCCCCGAACGCGTGGTGCACGCCAAGGGCGGAGGCGCCCATGGCTTTTTCGAAGTCACCGAGGACGTGACGCCCTGGTGCAAAGCCCATTTTCTGAGCAAGAAAGGGATGCGCACGCCGGTGCTGGCGCGGTTTTCCACCGTGGCGCAGGAAGCCGGATCATCCGATACCGTGCGAGATCCACGCGGCTTCGCGCTTAAGTTCTACACGCAGGAGGGCAACTACGATCTGGTCGGCAACAACACGCCGATTTTCTTCATCCGCGATCCGCAGAAATTCCAGGACTTTATCCATTCGCAAAAGCGCCGCGCCGATAATCATCTGCGCGACAATAATATGCAGTGGGATTTCTGGACCTTGTCACCCGAATCGGCGCACCAGGTCGCGTTCCTGATGACCGATCGGGGCATCCCGCGCACCTGGCGGCACATGAATGGCTATAGCAGCCACACCTTTCTGTGGGAGAACGCGGGCGGCGAGAAATTCTGGGTCAAATACCATTTCAAGACCGTGCAGGGCATCGAAAATTTCACTGACGCCGACGCCCAGGCAATGGCCTCCGAGGACAAGGACTATCATCTGCGCGATCTGTTTGACTCGATCGCCAGAGGCGACGCCCCGGAATGGCGGCTCGAGATGCAGATCATGCCCTTCAAGGATGCTGCCGACTATCGTTTCAATCCTTTCGACCTGACCAAGGTATGGCCGCACAAGGACTACAAACCGATTCCAATTGGCCGGATGGTGCTCGATCGCAATCCGGAAAATTATTTTGCTGAAATTGAACAAGCTTCATTCGAGCCTGCCAACATGGTCCGTGGAATCGGTCCGAGCCCCGACAAGATGCTCCTGGGGCGGCTGTTCAGTTATCCGGATACGCATCGCCATCGCATCGGGGCCAACTACCTGGAGCTACCGGTTAACCGGCCGCTCTCTCCGGTACATAGTTACAATCGGGACGGCGCGATGCGTCACCGCAATCCGCCCGATCCGGTTTACGCTCCCAACTCGTTCGGTGGACCCAAGGCGGACCCCTCCTACGAACTCCCGAACTGGCAGGTCGAGGCGGGCGAGATTGCGCGCACCGCGTACGTGAAACACGCCGAGGACGACGACTTCGGACAGCCCGGCACGCTCTATCGCGAGGTACTATCCGAGACTGACCGGGATCACCTGGTAACGAATATCGTCAATCACTTGAAGGGCGGGGCGAAACCCGACATGCAACAGCGCGCGGTCGAGTACTGGACCAAGGTCGATGCGAACCTGGGCGGGAGAGTTCGCGCCACGCTCGACGGCAATCGCGACGGACGTAAGGCCGATCGCGCAGCGGCTGAGGGCAACAATGTAACCCGGTGAAAGAAAACGGTGCAGCGGCTCCAGACTGCGGCGGCCTCTCTCCGTGGTGAGGTCGCCGCAAACTCCTAGCCGGCGAGCTTGCGGCGCAGGACCTCGTTGACGACCTTGGGATTTCCCTTACCGCCCATCGCCTTCATTACCGCGCCGACGAAAAATCCGTACAGCTTGTCGCGTCCAGCGCGGTACTCGGCGAGCTTGGCGCTTTCCGCCGCCAACACTTTATCGCAAGCCTCGGCGATCGCGGCTTCGTCGGAAACCTGAGCGTACTCTTTGATTTTGTTTTCGGCCTCCTGCAGCGAAATTTGAGGCCCGTGAAAAATTTCCTTGACCGTAGCCGCGCTTATTAGACGTTGAATGTTAGCCGAAAGAATCAGCCCCGAGACCGATACGGAGATCGAACTCAAGGGCTGCGCAGTTTCATTCGACTTTCGGACCATCTCTGTCACTACAAAGTCGGCAGCTTTTTTAGCAAGTATTTTTATGTCTTCGCCGGGATTTCTCTTCGTTAAGTCCGCCAAAAGCTCTTCAAACTTCTCCGTGCGATCTTGCTCTTGCGTCAGGACGCCGACCACATAGGCAGTCAAACCGAAATCGCGCACGTATCGGGCGCGGCGCTCGGCTGGCATCTCGGGCATCGTGGTCCGGATGCTCTCGACCAGGTCGGACGGCACAATCAGCGGCGGCAGGTCGGGTTCCGGAAAATAGCGATAGTCATTGGCGAACTCCTTGGAGCGCATCGGGCGGGTCACTTCGCGCTCCGGGTCCCACAGATGGGTTTCCTGCGCGATCCGCCGCCCGGCGCTGATTTCTTCGATCTGCCGATTGACCTCGTAGGCAATCGCTTTCTCGACGAATCGGAACGAGTTGAGATTCTTGATCTCGGTCCTTGCGCCCAGCTCTGTGGCGCCGCGCGCACGCACCGACACGTTAACGTCGCATCGCAGGCTCCCTTCTTCCATCTTGCCGTCAGAGGCGCCCGCGGCGACAAGTATTCCGCGCAACTGGCGCAGATAGTCAACCGCCTCTTCGGCCGAGCGGATATCGGGCTCGCTGACGATCTCCATCAGCGGCACGCCAGAGCGGTTAAAGTCCACCAGGCTCGCGCTTTCGGCATGTATATTCTTGCCGGCATCCTCTTCGAGATGGATTCTTACGAGCCTGATCCGCTTGGGCTCGCCGTTCGCACGCGGAGGAAGTTCGATATAGCCGCCGCTGCATAGCGGCTGATCGTACTGGCTAATCTGGTAGCCTTTGGGCAGGTCGGGGTAGAAATAGCTTTTGCGCGCGAACACCGAGTGCGGTTCGATCTTGCAATGTGCGGCAAGTCCCGTCCGAATAGCCAGTTCAAGCACGTGGCGATTCAGCACCGGCAGCACTCCGGGCATCGCCATGCATACGGGGCAGACGTTATGATTTGGCGGCGCGCCGAAGTCCGTCGTGCATCCGCAGAAGAGCTTGGAGCGCGTCAGCATGTGGGCATGGACTTCGAGCCCGATTACCATCTCGTAGGCGTCGTTATTCATCGCTTTGACTGATCCGTTGGCGTGGGTTTCTAGAGCTGCGGCGCCGTCTGCATAAAGCCGCCCGCGCGCTCCCATGCGTCGCCTGCGCGCAGGATCGCTTCCTCGCCGAAGGGCGGCCCGATCAGTTGCAGTCCGATCGGCATCCGCGACGCGTCGGCGCCGCATGGAACCGACATCCCGGGCAGCCCGGCGAGGTTAACCGAGATGGTGAAAATGTCGGACAGATACATCTTGAGCGGGTCGTCGGTTTTTTCGCCGAGCCGAAAGGCGGTGGTAGGCGCGACCGGCGCCGCGATAAGGTCGCAGCTCTGAAAGGCGCGCTCGAAATCGCGCCGGATAAGCGTGCGCACCTTTTGTCCCTTCAGGTAGTAAGCGTCGTAATAGCCGGCCGAGAGCGCGAACGTGCCGAGCATGATGCGCCGTTTGACCTCAGCGCCGAAGCCCTGGGCGCGAGTGCGATTATACAGTTCGATATTATTGTCGGCGGCGGCGCGCATTCCATAGCGCACCCCGTCGTAGCGTGCCAGGTTCGCGCTCGCCTCGGCGGTCGCGATCAGATAGTAAGCGGCGACCGCGTAGCCGGTGTGGGGGAGCGAAATTTCGACCGTCCGCGCGCCCATCGCCTGCAGCTGTTTTAACGAACGGCGCACCGCGGCTTCGACCGCCGCGTCCATCCCTTCGACGAAGTATTCCCGCGGCACCCCGATCCGCATCCCGCGCACCTCGCCCGTCAGTGCCCGTTCGTAGTCGGGTACCGGCCGCGCCGAACAGGTCGAATCGCGCGGGTCGGCGCCGGCGACAACGCGCAGCACTGCCGCGGCGTCGCGCACGGAGCGCGCGAACGGCCCGACCTGGTCGAGCGAGGAAGCGTAGGCGATCACGCCGTAGCGGCTCACGCGGCTATAGGTTGGCTTGATTCCGACCACGCCGCAAAACGATGCCGGCAGGCGAATCGATCCGCCGGTGTCGGTGCCGAGCGCGGCCAGACACTCGTCGGCCGCGACCGCCGCCGCCGATCCGCCCGAGGAGCCGCCGGCGACGCGTTCGAGGTCATGCGGATTGCGCGTCGGGCCGAAGGCCGAGTTTTCGGTCGACGAGCCCATCGCGAATTCGTCGAGGTTGGCCTTGCCGACGAAGACCGCGCCCGCGGCGCGTAGTCTTTCGACCGCGGTGGCGTCGAACGGCGGAGTGAAGTCGCCGAGAATTTTCGAGGCGCAGGTCGTGCGCACGCCGCGCGTACAGTAGATGTCCTTGATGCCGAGTGGGATGCCGCAAAGGTCGGGCGCGTCGCCCCGGGCGAGGCGGCGGTCGGCGTCCTCGGCCTGCGCCATCGCCTCGCTAGCGGAAACCGTGATGAACGCGTTGACGCGCGGCTCGACCGCGGCGATTCGATCAAGGCACGCACGGGTCAGCTCGCGCGCGCTGATTTCGCGCCGCCGCAGACGCTCGCGCGCTTCGGTGATGGTCAGGCGGTTGAGTTCGGAGGCCATGTTATCCGCGGACGTCACTCGATGATTTTCGGCACTTTGAAGAAAAAGCCCTCGCGCGCCGGAGCATTGGCCAGCATCGCCTCGGCGGCCGCGGGATTGGTGACCGCGTCCTCGCGCATCGGCGTGCCCGCTTCGCCGACCTGGGCCGTTGGCTCGACCGCCTCGGTGTCGAGTTCGTTAAGCTTGTCGACATAGCCCAGCATTTCGCTCATCTCGACCTGGAGGCGCTGCTCCTCGGCCGGCGCAAGCTCAAGCCGCGCGAGCCGCGCGACGTGGCGGACCTGCTCCAGACTGATCTTTTCCTGTGCCATCGCGGATAATCCTAACATCCGTTGTTCGCCAAGTCAGGTTGTTGGCGGCAAGCGGCTTGCCAGCACGCATCGAGACCCCTAACTTTGTTGAGCAGTGAAGCTCGCCGGCCGCCTTGGCGCCTGGATGGATCGGCTCTCGAATCTGCGTGATTTCGGGTGGCGCTCCTTTGCCGGCCTGGACCGAATCGCGTTGGGGCGGCGAGGCGAGCGGATTGCGGAGCGTCATCTGAGGCGAAAGGGTTACCGTATCCTGGAGCGCAATTTTCGCGGCGCGGGCGGCGAGATCGATTTGGTCGCAATGGATGGCGAGACGCTGGTATTCGTCGAGGTCAAAACCCGGCGCACCACGCTTGCCGGTGCGCCCCAGGAAGCGGTGAACTCATACAAGCAGCGCCATCTAAGACGCGCGGGCGAGATATATGCCGAGCGCCACGGCGCGCACGGCAGCCCGATACGCTTTGACGTAGTCGCAATACTGGAAGACAGCTCGGGCCGCCATCTTGAACTCCTGAGGGACGCCTTTTGAATGCTTGATATTCGACTCATTCGCGAAAAGCCTGATTTCGTCAAAGCGGAGCTGGCCAAGTGCGGCGTCGATCTCGCCGAAGTCGACGCGCTCCTCGAGGCCGACACTCGCCGGCGCCGCCTTCAGCACGAGCTGGACGAATTGCGTGCGCAGCGCACACGCGAGTCGCGCGAGTTGGGCAAGGCGGCGCCCGAGGAGCGCGAGCGCCGCCGCGCCGAGATGCGTGCGCTCGGTGATCGTATCTCCACCGACGAGCGCCAACTGACCGAAGTCGAGCGGCAATTCGAACAATTGATGCTCGGGATGCGCAACCTGCCGCGTCCGTACGTGCCGGTGGGCAAGAGCGAGGCCGACAACAGGATCGTTCGCAGCGAAGGTCAGCCGGCCGAATCGGCGTTCAAACCGCTGCCGCACTGGGAGTTGGGCGAGCGCCTGGGAATCATCGACTTCGAGCGCGGAGTGAAGCTCTCGGGCACGCGGTTTTACGTGCTGATGGGGATGGGGGCGCGGCTGGAACGGGCGCTGATCGCGTGGATGCTCGATCTCAAAACGCTCGGGCAGGGCTATCTCGAAGTGATTCCGCCGCTGATGGTCAACAGCGCGTCGGCGACCGGCACCGGCCATCTGCCGAAGTTCCAAGACACGATGTACCGCGATATCGAGGAGGACTACTGGTTCATCCCGACCGCCGAGGTGCCGCTGACCAATCTTTACCGCGACGAAATCCTCGAGGCCGAGCGGCTGCCGATCTATCTGACGGCGTACACACCGTGCTTTCGGCGCGAGAAGATGTCGGCCGGGCGCGACGTCCGCGGGATCAAGCGCGGCCATCAATTCGACAAGGTCGAGATGGTCAAGCTGGTGGCGCCCGAAAATTCCGACGAGGAACTGGAGAAGTTGGTCGAAAACGCGTGCGAGGTTTGCCGGCGGCTGAAGATTCCGTTTCGCGTCGTGCAGCTTTGCACCGCGGACCTGGGGTTCCAGAGCGCCGCGACCTATGACATCGAGATGTGGGCGCCGGGGTCCAACGAGTGGCTGGAAGTGAGTTCGTGCTCTAACTGCACGGACTTTCAGCCGCGCCGCGCCAACCTGCGCTTTCGCCGGACCAGGGGCGAACGGCCGGAGTTCCTCCACGCGCTCAACGGATCGGGCCTCGGATTGCCACGCACGCTCATCGCCGTACTGGAGAATTATCAGCAGCCGGACGGAACAGTGGTGGTGCCGGAAGTGTTGCGGCCCTATATGGCCGGAGTGGAGCTAATTCGCCCACGTTAGCCGAAGCGATCACGGAAAGAGCGTCGCATGAGGACGCCGCCGCTTTATCCCAAATGTTCGCCCCGTGTTAACACGCCCGTAACATTCGATCGTTACCTTTCTCAGCGGTGGACTGTAGCTTTTTGAGTTGATGACGGCGGGGCCGCGGAGTTCGTGACAGGCAGCTTTGCCACAGACAGTTGAATCTTGGCCGAAACCCTCGAAGCGATGCATGACAATGCCGCCGTGCACCCGCGGCCGGCGCGGGTCGGCGCGTTTCGCGTTCGTTTGCTCGGCGACCGCATCTTCAATCTGACCACGCTGTTGCTGACGCTGGTGGGCCTGAGCGTCCTGGTCGGCCTCGCGATCGCTCTGGCGGTCGATTCTTCGCCATCAATCAGAGCCTTCGGCTGGGGTTTCGTAGTCGGCACCGATTGGGACCCGGTCAACGAACACTTCGGCGCGCTGCCCTTCATCTATGGAACGCTGGTCTCCTCGACCCTCGCGCTGATCATCGCGGTGCCGCTCAGCCTGGGTGTGGCGCTCTGTCTGAGCGAGATGGCGCCGTCGTGGCTCGGCCGGCGGCTCGGCTTCATGGTCGAACTGCTGGCGGCGATTCCTTCGGTAGTTTACGGGCTGTGGGCGATTTTCGTGCTGGGCCCATGGTTGCGTGACCACGTCGAGCCCGCTCTCGGAGCGACGCTGGGCTTTACACCGCTATTCCAGGGGCCGCACGTCTCGGTGAGCATGCTGTGCGCGGGCGTGCTGCTCGCGATCATGGTGGTGCCGTATATCGCCGCGGTCTGTACCGACGTTTTTCGCGCCGTTCCGCAGACCCAGCGCGAGGCGGCGCTGGCGTTGGGCGCGACGCGCTGGGAGATGGTGCGCATGGCAGTATTGCCGTATGGGCTTTCGGGAGTGATCGGCGCGATCATGCTGGGGCACGGTCGGGCGCTCGGCGAGACCATCGCGGTG
>DATJID010000012.1:0-10610 GCA_035493515.1 Binataceae bacterium (SeqCode)
CGCGCTGCTCGAAGCGATGGCCTGCGGGCTTCCGGCGGTGGCCTCGCGCGTCGGCGGAATCCTCGACGCGGTGGACGAGGGCCGCACTGGGGTGCTGGTTGGGGCGGAGGACGCGGATGCGCTGGCTGGCGCGCTCGCGCGTTTGAGCGCTGACGCGCCGGCGCGGGTTGCGATGGGAGCCGCTGCGCGCGCGCGTGCGGATGAGCATTTTTCGATGGCTTCCATGGCCCGCCGGACGGTTGAGCTTTACCGGGCTTGCCTTCAGACTGGGGCAGCGGCGGAAGCCACGGGGGCGTCGACGAAGGCGTCGCGAAGGGATGAAACTTAAATGCGCAGTATGACGGGTTTTGGACGGGCGGAGATCGAACGCGGCAAGATGCGCGTCGCAGCCGAAGTGCGCACGCTCAATCAGCGGTTTTTCGAGCTCAAGCTCAATCTGCCCCGCACCTGGGGCGAGCACGAAGCGGAAATCCGCAAGCTGGTCCAGGGCGTTATCGCCCGCGGCCGAGTCGAGCTTTTCGTCCGATGCACCCCGCTTGGGCCTCCCCCCACGACGCTGCGCGTCAACGATCGCCTGGCGACGCTTTACGTCAAGGAACTCGCGCGGCTCGGGCGCACCCTGGGTCTGGCCGGCAAGCCGGGTATTGAGGTCCTGCTGCATCGCCCCGAGATTTTCCAGGTCAGCGAGGAAGAGACCGACTCCCGCCCCGGCGTTCAGTTGGCGTTCACCGCCATCACGCGAGCACTCAAGGCGCTCGAAACCGACCGCAAGCGCGAGGGCAAGGCGTTGCGCGCCGACTTTATCGCACGAATTAACACGATCACCGAGGCAGTGCCCAAAATCGAGCGGTTGGCGGAAGCTTCGCGCAGCGAAATTGTAGCGAATTTTCAGACTCGGCTGCATGATCTCATCGCCGATATCGCCGTCAACGAGAAGCGACTATATGAGGAGGCCTCGGACGCCGCACAACGTGCCGATATTACAGAGGAAGTGACCCGCCTGCGGGTACATTTGCACGGATTACGTGAACTGGTGGAACGTGAGGGGACCGTGGGCAAGCAAATCGAGTTCCTGCTGCAGGAGGTCAACCGCGAGATCAACACGATGGGCGCGAAGTCGCAGAGCGCGGCGCTCTCGCGGATAACCGTAGGACTGAAGGGCGAGGTCGAAAAGATGCGCGAGCAGGTGCAGAACGTCGAGTAGGGCCCGAAAACCCTTGATTGCAAAGGGCTTGCGGCTTTTATAGGCTTGATTATGGAGCATACGGGGGCGCCTCGCCGCGGGATAATTTTCATTCTCTCGGCCCCTTCAGGGGCTGGCAAGACCACTATCTCTCGCGCGGCGCTGAAGGCGATCGACGGCCTGCAAGCGTCGGTGTCGCTTACCACAAGAAGGCCACGCAATGGCGAGGTCGAAGGACTCGACTACCTTTTCGTGAACGAGGAGGAATTCATTCGGCGGCGCGACTCGGGCGAACTTGCCGAGTGGGCCAGGGTCTTTGAGGCCTCCTACGGAACGCCGCGCACGGCGCTGGACCGCGCGATTGAGGGCGGCCACGACATCCTGCTCGACATCGATATCCAAGGCGCCCGTCAGATTAAGGCGAAGTATCCGAGCGACGCGGTCACCATTTTCGTCCTTCCGCCGAGCTTCGACGAGCTCGAAGGACGTCTGCGCAAACGCGCCACCGAGAACGAGGCCGCGATCGCCGCGCGGCTGCGGCGCGCTCGTGAGGAAACGCAGGCCTATCCCGAGTACGACTACCTGATAATCAACGCCGCTCTCCAGGACTCCCTAGCTCGATTGAAGGCCGTAGTAGAGGCCGAGCGGCTGAAGGTGACGCGGCTGCGCGAGGATTTCGCGGCATGGAAGAGCTAGCCGTCGCCGCCACCAGCGAGCCTGCCCACGCCGAGCTCGAGGAGCTCATCCGGCGGGTCCTGGCATACAACCCGCAAG
This sequence comes from Binataceae bacterium (SeqCode), assembly GCA_035493515.1. Classification (GTDB taxonomy): domain Bacteria; phylum Desulfobacterota; class Binatia; order Binatales; family Binataceae; genus JAKAVN01. Next base: position 1,958 of record DATJID010000012.1, read on the forward strand.
CCGACGTCCAACTGATTTGCCGCGCCTACGAGTACTCGGCGCGGATGCATGCCGAGCAGAAGCGCGAGTCGGGCGAACCCTACGTTACTCATCCGCTCGCCGTCGCGCTGGTCATCGCCCATCTCAAGCTCGACCTGCCCTCGATCATCACCGGCCTGTTGCACGACGTGGTCGAGGACACGATGGCCTCGCTCGACGAGGTGCGCGAACTCTTCGGCAGCGAAGTCGCGACCCTGGTGGACGGCGTCACCAAGGTTTCAAAGATCACTTTTTCAAGCCGCGCCGAAAAGCAGGCCGAGAACTTCCGCAAGATGGTCATCGCGATGGCGCACGACATCCGGGTCGTGCTGATCAAGCTCGCCGACCGCCTGCACAACATGCGCACGCTCTCCCACCTGGCGCGCGACCGGCAGGAGGAAATCTCGCACGAGACCCTGGAGATCTACGCTCCGATCGCGCATCGGCTCGGTATCTACTGGCTCAAGTCGGACCTGGAGGACGCGGCCTTCCGCTACACCAACCCGACCGCCTACGCCACGCTCAAGGCCCACGTCGCGCGCACCATGGCCGAGAGCGAGGACTACATTCGCGCGGTTATTGGGATCATCACCCAGCGCCTGGAGGAGGCCGGGGTCAAGGCCGAGGTAACCGGGCGGCCCAAAAACATCTATTCGATCCATCGCAAGATGCAGGAGGAGGGGCTGCACTTCGATCAGGTCTACGACCTGGTCGCCTTCCGTATCATCGTCGCCACGCTGCGCGAGTGTTATGAGGCGCTGGGCGTCGCTCATGCCAGTTGGAAACCGATTCCCGGCCGCTTCAAGGATTACATCGCGCTGCCCAAGGTCAACATGTACCAGTCGTTGCATACCACGGTCATTGGTCCGCAGGGGCAACGGATGGAAGTGCAGATCCGGACCGCCGAGATGCACAAGGTAGCCGAGGAAGGAATCGCCGCGCACTGGAGCTATAAGGAAGGCGGAACCAGCGAATTACGCGAGACCGAGCGCTTCGCATGGCTGCGCCGCCTCATCGAGTGGCAGCAGAACCTGAAAGATCCGCAGGAGTTCCTCTCCACCGTCAAGGATGACCTCTTCCCCGAAGAGGTTTTTGTTTTTACGCCCAAGGGCGACGTGCTCGATTTCCCGCAGGGCGCGACGGTTATCGATTTCGCCTACCGCATCCACTCCCAGGTCGGCCAACATCTTAGCGCCGCGCGCGCCAATGGCAGGATGGTGCCGCTGCGATACCGGATGAAGTCTGGCGACACTATCGAAGTCGTCACCTCGGACCGGCAAAGTCCCGGGAAGGACTGGATGAGCTTCGCGGTCACCGCGCGGGCCAAGAGCCGCATCCGCCAATGGCTGCGCGCACAACAGGCAGAGCGCTCGATCAAGTGGGGCATCACGCTCATCGACCGCGAGCTGGAACCGCTCGGACTGACGGTCGCGCAACTCCGACCCGGTAAACGTTTCGAGCCGGTGCTCAAGGAGTTCTCCTATCGCGATATCGACAGCCTGCTGGCCGCGGTCGGCTACGGGATCCTCACCGCCGCCCAATTGCTGGCCAAGCTCCTGACGCCCGATGAACTCAAGCTCTACCGCGCCGAGAAGGCGCCGGCGCCGCCGGCGTCCTCCGACCACGGACGCCCGGCGCGCGAAACGCGCCGCCACCCGAGTGGCAACGCGGTCATCGTCTCGGGGGTGGGGGACATGCTGGTGCGGTTTGCGCGGTGTTGCAGTCCGCTGCCCGGGGAGGAGATCGTCGGCTTCATCACGCGTGGCCGCGGCGTCACGGTGCATCTGAAGGGATGTTCGCATGCGATGGTGAGCGATCCGCAGCGTCGGGTGCCGGTGGTGTGGAAGGACGGCGAGGACACTCCACGGCCGATTCGGCTCGAGGTCCTGAGTATCGACCAGCCCGGACTGCTGGCCGCGATGTCCAAGACCATCGCGACGGCAGGGGTTAACATCTCGACCGCCGAGGTCAAGTCAACCGGCAATGACGGGCGGGCGCTATCGGTGTTCGAGTTGAGCGTCGGTAGTGCGCGCCAGCTCAATGGCCTGATCCATCAAATCGCGGCGATCGACGGCGTGATGCGCGTGGCGCGGGTCGGGATGGGCAACAGCAACGGCCCTCGCGCCTGAACCGACTCCATTTTTCTCGCCAGCCTTCTTCATTCGGAGCCACCGATGAAAAATCAGATTTCGACGTCCGCGGCGCCGTCCGCGATCGGTCCGTATTCGCAGGCCATCGCTGATGGCGAATGGGTCTTCTGCTCGGGGCAAATCGGGATCGACTCGGCCAGCGGCCGGCTGGTCGAGGGCGGGATCGAGCACGAGACGCGGCGAGTGATGGAGAATCTGCGCGAGGTGTTAGGTGCCGCGGATCTGGGTTTCGAGGACCTCGTGAAGACCACGATATACGTGGTCGACCTCGGCGAGTTCGACATCATAAATCGCATCTACGGCGAGCATCTGAACTCGCCTTACCCGGCGCGAGCGACGGTACAGGTGGCCGCGCTGCCGCGCGGCGCGCGAATCGAGATCGAAGCGATCGCGCGCAAGCGCTCGTAGCGGACCGCGCGGCGAGCCGGAATTCCGGAACGTGGATTACGCCGCGGGCGCGCTCAGCAGGATGCTTTGTTCGCGCTCCAGGATTTTGTGCACAGCCGGCCGAACAAGTATCCGCTGCTTAAACGCGGTGTAGGCGGCGAGTTCCTTCATCGGCAGATTGATTCGCAGACCCCAGCCATAAAAGACGAGCGCATAGGGATCGCAGGCCGTGTACTGCGAGCCCATGATCCAGTCCTTCTCCTGCAGCATGGTGTCGATCTCTTGAAGGTTGGCCCAGAAGTTCTTGCGTCCGGTCTCCTTGAGGTTGGTATGCGCGGCCGGGTCTTCGGCGAAACGCTCGGGCCGGTTGATATGGGTGAAGGACGGATGCACCGTGTTGGAAAACCAGGCCATGTTCGAGATGCACCGGGCCTCTGCCAAGGGATCGGCGGGCAGCAGCTTCGCGGAGGGAAACTGCTTCGCGAGGTAAGTCAGGATCGCGGTGTTTTCCACCAATATCGCGCCATCAACGCTTAGCGCCGGTACCCTGCCGCGCGGATTGATTTTAAGATACGCCTCGCTCCGCTGCTCGGAATCGGCGAACGAGACCAGCCTGGTTTGGTATGGCGCGCCGGTCTCTTCGAGGCCGATGTGCGAGGCCATCGAGCAGGCTCCCGGAGCATAGTAGAGCGTCAGCATGATCGAGTACTCCTTCGAGGATCCGCGGTCAGCAGCATAATTATGGATTCAAGATGTAACCAATCGCGCCGACTTTCGTCTATGGGAATCGCGAATCGCCAACGCGAATCGCTGCGTTGATATTGTTCGACCAGGTCGGCGGCCGAAAAGTGCCAACTCGGGGAGCGGCTTCGATGCTCACGATGCGTGTTGCCGGTTATATAGGTTCAATCGCGATGACTGCGCTTTTGTTTTTCGCCTGCGCGACCGCGAAGGCGCCCGAGCCCGATCGCGCGCCGGCGGCGCAGAACGTATCCCGTCCCGCCGGGCATATCTATGTCACCGAAGAATCGCTCGACACCGCGTGCTACCGGGAAGTTGGAGAGGTCAGTTGCGTAGAGCCTTTCACCACGGCGGCTACGGATCCCGACAATCTCGGCATGGCGGACGGGCTGAGAAAGGCGGCGGTTGAAAAATATCCCAACCGCGTCGACGCGATTATCAACGTGCACACGGCCGATCGCGATATCGGCAGTGAAGTCCTGGTCACCGGCGAGGCGGTGCAACTCGAGCCACCGAGCAAGATCGATTGCAAATTGCCGGACACGATTGCCGCCGTACTCCTCAATTTCGCTAATGGTTCCAAAGCGCGCGGCATGCGCCGCGGGGAGTCCGGCGGCGCTGGCTACAACGGACCTGCAGGCACGACCAACACGGCTGCCGACCCCGACGCAAGCGCCGGAACGGATTCAATAAGGGATATGAGGGAGGGCCTGCGCGGCGCGATGGTTGCCACGATGCCGCAGAGGCAGGTCAATAGCCAGTCGCTGGCGGACCAGGCCGAGTTACAGCAGGCGGAAATCAGGCATCTGCGAAAAAAGCTCGATCAGATGGTCGGCCAGCGATGCGAGGCGGCGGATGTGTCGGCTGCCGAGTGCGCCTCGATGCGGAAAGCCGCAGAGCTTCCGCAGCCGCACGAGGTGGTGGCGGTTGCGAACAAGGAAGCCGGCGATAACAGCCCGAGCGCCTTCGAGATTCAGAATTTGATTCAGGCGCAGGGCGAGCTGATAGCCAAGCTTCGCCGACAGATTGCCGACATGAGCGACACCTCGCACGAAGCAGACGGCGCCCCATCGCGCTAGCCCTCAGGCCGTATCGACAAGAGAACTTCAGACTGTTCAAGCGAAATTCAGAATCGACAATGCGGCAGGGTCGAGAAAAAGTCCGCCCGGATCGAGCTTGCGCGCCGAGCGCATCAGACGCGCCGCGATCTGCCGGCGGGCCGCACCACTTATGGAGCGGTCGCGAAGACGGGCCTTGTCGAGGTCGAGGATGATCACGGCGAAGCTTTCGCCCCGCGGAGTGACGAAGAGGTTGTCGAGGTTGAGATCGGGATGCTGCAGGCCTTCGCGCAGCATGGTTTCGATCGCCTCGCGCGCGCGTTCAAGTACGTAGGTGCGTACGCTGGGGTCATCGTCGGTGCGCAGAAATTTCCATAGCGTCATCCCGGCCGCGGCGCGCGTGATGAAAAAACCGCGATAGAGCCCCGGCACGACCCAGCGCACCGCCGCGCCCATCGGTTCGGCCAGCGGCACGCCGCGCCGCGCGGCTTCGGCGGTGACCAAAAGCTCGCTGAGCGGCCGCGGGCGGAGCCCGACATAGAGATCGTCGAGCACCAAGCGCATCGCCCCGCCGCGCCGCGAGCGGCGCACGAACAGCTCCGGCCCGCCGGGGAGTGCCAGCCTGAAGCCGCCGCCGCGATTGCCGGCGCCGGCCGCGCCCGTGGCGCCTAGCTCACGGAGCGCGACGGCCAGCGCGGGCGCATGCGGCGCCAGATCGGCGCGCAGATAAAGCTGGTAGGGCCCGGCGGAGATTCGCGAGAATTCCCGTGAGATGGCGGTGCGTGAAGCGCGATGGTTCGCGATATTCATCGCCCGGGCGCGGCGCCGCGCTGCCTCACCGCTTCACTTCACCGCCTGCGCTTCCTCGATCAGCATGATGGGGATGTCGTCCTTGATCGGATAGAGCAGATGGCAGGCCTCGCATAGGAGTCCGTCCTGCTTTTCCGTAACGCGCAGGTCGCCCTTGCATTTAGGGCAGGCCAGAATGTCGAGTAGTTCCTGGCTAACCGCCATTTTCGCTCAACGCCTCCTTTGCTTGCGGGTCGGGATGGCTGCCTGAGGCGGCAGGCTCGGCACTGCGTCTGGCGACAATCATATCGACGAGCCGTGTTTCGTCGTCGGGATCCATCACGACTTCGAGGCGTAAAGCGTACAGCGAATCGCGTTCGAACGGAAACCGTTCGAGTTTCACCAGATCTTTCTCAGTGGTCACGAATACCGCGCCGTCGCGCCCGGCGGCAACGATGCTGTGCCAGTCGGCCGCCGTGTAAACATGATGGTCGGGGTATTCGAGGACGCCGACCAGGTCGGTTTCCAAATCACGCAGCATGCGGTAAAAGCCGCCGGCGTCGGCAAGCCCGCTGACCGCGACAACGGGCCGGCCTATGAGTGACAGCGGCCCTTCGGCCCATCGCGCGGCCCCGCCGGCAGGAGTGACCAGCGCCCGCGGCCGCAGGGCGGCGCGCAGCAGTTGCGGATGCTCCGCAGCTGCGGGTGGAATCGCTCCAGAGGAACGCTGGGGCGTGGCGGCGCTGCGGCCCGCGTCGATTGTGATTACCGCGTCGGCACGCCGCGCGGCGCTGAGCGGCTCGCGCATCGGTCCCGCCGGCAACAACCATCCGTTGCCCATCCCGCGTTCGGCATTCATCAACAGGAGATCAATATCGCGTGCCAGGCGGACGTGCTGAAAAGCGTCGTCGAGCACCACGGCGTCGAGCGGGCCCACGCGTTTCTCGACAAGCTCGATACCGTCGATACGCCGGCGGGCGACCGCGATCGGTCCGGCGAACGACTTCGCCATCATAACCGCCTCGTCGCCCGCCTGCTCGGGGCCGGCGAAGAGCCGCTCGCCGTCGGACACGAGGATCGCGCGATCCGCGCTCGGCGCTCGGCCCCATCCGCGGCTCACGATTGCCACCCGCAACCCGCGCATGCGCAGGCGCGAGGCGAGGAACAGCGTGAACGGCGTCTTGGCATTGCCACCCAGTGTCAGATTGCCGACGCTCACCACCAGCGGGCGGGCGCGCCGTTTCATCCTGCGCCACCAGAGCGCGCGCGCCGCCAGGGCTACCCGATATGCGCCCGCGGCGGGCACCAGGGCCGTCCATAACATCCGCTCATGGAGCGCCAAGTCGCTCTGCCACAGCCTCTCCAGGCGCGAACGATTCGGTGGCGCTGGGGTGGAGTCGGCCATCGATCAGGCGTCGATTAGCGCCCGAAGACGCGTCAAGGTTGCGGCGACGCCGCCGGCCATCCGCTCCACCGTCGCGCATGCGCGGCGTCCCGCGGCCAGCCGTTCGGCCTCGTCGCCGAGAAATGCGCCAGCGGCCCGTGCGAGTTCGGCGGCGTCGTGCACCACCACGCCCGCGCGAGCCTCAATCAGCGCCGCGGCGAGCGGGCGTTGATTCTCGTGAAACGGCCCGAACAGCACCGGCACCCCGGCCGCGGCCGGCTCGGCGAGGCTCTGTCCGCCGCGCCCGGGCCGCATGCTGCCGCCGACGAAAGCGGCCGTGCCGCGTCGGTACATCGCGCGCAAATCGCCGATCGTGTCGAGCACCATTACGCGCGAGGCGCTCGCGTTGGACGCCTCCGGTGCGCTCGCTTTTGAGTACTCCAACCCGCCGGCGTGCAGGAGCCGTTCGACTTCGGCGACGCGTTCGAGGTGACGCGGCGCGATGACCAGCGCCAGTTGGCCGGAGCGGGTACGCAGCTCGCGCCACGCGTCGATCGCGATTTGTTCCTCACCCGGCGCGGTCGAGCCGGCGATCAGCACCGGGCATCCGTGCGCGAAGGACTCAAGCTGCGGGCGGAGCGGCGCGGCCTTGAGGCTCTCGAGATCGAATTTGGTGTTACCGGTCACGATGACGCGGCTCGGCGCCGCACCGAGCGCAATGAAACGGCGCGAGTCGTCTTCGGTTTGCGTAAGAACGAGATCCGCCGAGGCGAGCGCTTCGCCCAGCAGCGGGCGAACGTACCGGTATCGGGCAAGCGCGCGCTCGGAGATGCGGCCGTTGACGATTGCAACCCGCGCGCCGGCACGATGCGATTCGATGAAGTAGTTCGGCCACAGCTCGGTCTCCGCGATCAACACCAGGGTGGGTCGGACCGCGTCCAGAAAAGACCGCACCGCGCGGCGGTAATCGAGCGGCGCGAGCAGATGCGCCTGGGCGCCGGGAAGCGCGCGCCGCGACGCTTCCCGCCCCGCGGCGGTCATCGTGGTGACAAACAGCGTGGCGCCCGGCCGCTCGCGAACCAGGGCCGTTACGACGGCGCGGAGCGCTCCCACCTCGCCGACCGATGCCGCATGCGCCCAGATGCGCGGGCCGGCGGATGGCGCCGCACCGTCGCCGGCCCACAAAAGACCCATCCGTGCGCGCCGCGTTGGGGCGTCGAGCGTCCCGCCGGTCAGCGCGAGTGCGACCGGCAATGCCGGGTACCAGAGCGCGTTGTACAAGTGACGCAGCATCCCATAGCCGCGGAGTCGACGCGAGGGCTATCGGTGTCGCACCGAAAGGGCGCGGCCGTGGCCCGTCGCTCCGGCGAATCCTATGCCATCATCTCAAGCGCGATCGTGGCGACCCGCGCCGCCGCTCCCGGTTCGCCAAGACGCGCGCGCAACGCCAGTAGCGCGTCGCGCGTTTCGGTGCGCAGCGGCTCGACCATCAGGTTTTCGGCCGCGCGCACCAGGTTGCGCACGTTGACCTGGCCCTGGATAAGCTCGGGCACGACTGCGCGTCCCGCGAGGATGTTCGGCATTGCGATGAAATCGACTCCGCGCACCAGTATCCGCGCCAACGCGTACGTCACCGGCGACATCCTGTACGCGACTACCATCGGGCAGCCTAACATCGCGGTCTCGAGCGTCGCCGTGCCGGAGGCGGCGAGCGCAAGCTCGCTTGCTGCCACGATGCTGTAGGTGTCGCCCTCGATCACGCGGATGCCGTCGAGGTTGACGCGACCCTCCTCGCGCAGTTGCGCGAGCGTGAGCGTGGGCGCAAGTGCGATCACCGCGGTGAGGCCGTGGTCGGCCTCGAGCACGCGCGCCGCTTCGACCATCGGGCGCAACAGATAGCGCACCTCGCCGCGCCGGCTGCCAGGGAGCAGCGTGAGCAGCCGTGCGTGGGCGGGCAGCCCGTGACGTTTGAGCGTGGCCGCGCGATCCTGGGCGGGAGCGACTCGGTCGAGCAGCGGATGGCCGACGAAGGTGACACGCGAGCCGGCCGCCGCATAGATCTCGGCCTCGAACGGCAGCACCACGGCGAGCCGATCGGTGCGCTTGATGATGCGAGCCACGCGGCC
>DATJID010000013.1:0-27464 GCA_035493515.1 Binataceae bacterium (SeqCode)
CCGCCGCGCCCCGCCCCCGGCCATCGGCTCATGGGCTCATCTCACGCGACTCATGCCCGCCGGCGCGGCGATCGCATGCGCGCCCCCGGCGCGGCGATCGCATGCGCGCCCGCGGCGCGCGCGATCGCCGCGGCCGCCGCCTCGACCGCGGCCGTCATCATCTCAAGCGACATGCTCGGGGCCTGGCGATGGCGCACCGCCTGCCTCGCGGCGTACGGCAGGTGGATGAAGCCCGCGGCGACGTCGGGCCGCGCGCGCAGCGCGTGCAGCGTCGCATACATCACCGCGTTGCATACGTAGGCGCCGGCGCTCAGCGACAGCGCCGCCGGAATTCCACGGCGCGCGAGCGCGCGCAATATCGCGCGCAGCGGGAGCCGCGCGAAAAGCGCGTCGGCGCCGCCGCGCACGACCGGGGTCCCGGCCAGGCCGCCGTCGGTCTCGTGACCGGCGCGGCGTTCAGCCAGGTTTATCGCGACCTTCTCCAGTGAAATCGCCGGGCGCCCGCCCGCTTGACCCAGTCCCAGCACCGCGCGCGGACGCAGACGCCGAATCGCCGCCGCAATCGCGAGCACCGCGCGCGCCGTGTTGACTGGCAACCTGACCGACCTGACGACGAGCCCGCCAATCTCGCGCCCGTCGAGCAACGCCGCGACTTCCCACGATGGATTGCTGCGTTCACCGCCGAACGGCTCGAAGCCGCTCAGCAGCAGCACTCCGCGCTCGCGCCCGGTTGCAACGCGGCGCACCCGCGGACGCCGCGCGCGTTTCATTTGCGCCGCGGATGTTCGATCGGCAGGTCTTCGCGGTTGCCCCATTCGCCCCACGACCCGATGTAGTTGCGGACGCGATTGAAGCCCGCGAGCCTGAGCGCATAGTACGCGTTGGCCGAGCGATAACCGCCCTGGCAATACGCGACGACCTCGGCCTCCGGGCGCAGCCCCAGCCGCTCGAACGCGGCGCGCAACTCGGAGGGCGGCTTGAACGCACCATTCGCGGCTACGTTATGGATCCAATCCAGATGCACCGCGCCGGGCACCGCGCCGCCACGCCGCGCGCGTACGCGTTCACCGAAATACTCCTCGTCAGTGCGGACGTCGAAAATTCGCACGTCGCCGCGGCCGAGCCGCGCGACGAGGTATTCGTTGGAGGCGAAAATATCCTCGCGCGGCGCCACCGCAAACGCACTTGGCGTAACCGGCTCGACGGCGGCCGTGAGGTCCGCGCCCGCGAGCTTCAATCCGCCGTCGAGGATGCGCACGCGCCGATGTCCCATGTACTCGGCGAGCCATGCCGCGCGCGTGGCTCGCATCCCGGAGTCGTTCTCGTAAAAGACCAGCGTCTCGGCGCCGCTGACGCCGAGCGCCGAGAAGATCCATTCGAGCTGCGCGCGAACCTCGCGCATCCCGCTCTCGCTCGTGTTTGAGTAGTGAAACGGAAACGGATCGAAGTGCCGCGCCGCCTTCAAATGACCGGCGCGATAGTCGGGCGCCGGACGCGTATCGATCAGCACCACGCTCGTATCGGCGCGATGCTCACGGAGCCAGCGTGCGTCGATGAGTATTTCGTTTTGCGGTACTTCGTTTTGATCTCGCTGCTCTGCAGCCATCGTTTCCTCACATCATCGTATGTCGGTATATCGGCGGCGTTACGGTATATCGGCGCCGTTACGACGGTTCGCTCTCCCTGGCCGGCGCCGCCACGCCGACCGCCTCCGTGATCGAGCTTAGCCCGTCGCGCAGCAGCAGTTCCGCCAAGCCTTCCTTGATTCGCCCGATCAGGTCCGGGCCTTCGTAGACCAGTCCCGTGTATAACTCGACCAGGCTCGCCCCCGCACAAATCAGACGATACGCGTCCGCGGCGCTGAACACTCCGCCAACTCCGATTATCGGAATTCTGGCGCCCGTGCGGCGGCGAATCTCCGCCACCGTCGCGACCGCCCGCTTCGCCAGCGGCGCTCCACTAAGTCCGCCCACATATTGCGTCTGGACGCCGACCGCCTCGCGCGCGGTGGTTGTATTACAGGCGACCAGGCCGTCGACGCCGTTGATAGAAACCGCCTCGCATACCGAGGCCAGCACCGGCGCGTTGAGGTCGGGCGAAAGCTTCACCAGCACGGGCTTGCGCGGGGTGAGTTTGATGGCCTCAGCCAAGATCGGACGCATCAGAGGCGCCAGGCGTGCCGCCGATTGCCAGTCGCGCAGCCCCGGGGTATTGGGCGAACTGACGTTGATCACGATGAAGTCGGCCATCGCACCCAGCCGGGCGACCAGCACCGCGTAATCCTCCGCTACGCGTTCCTGCGGCGTGTCCTTGTTGGGTCCAAGGTTCAGCGCCAGGCGAATTTTCAGTCTTCGCCGCCGCACGCTCTGTAACCGGCGCGCCGCCACTTCCATCCCGGCACTCGGAAAGCCCAACCAGTTCACCATCGCCCGATCCTCGGGCAGCCGCCACAGGCGTGGACGCGGGTTGCCGGGTTGGGCGAGCGGCGTCACGGTGCCGAGTTCGGCGAAGCCAAATCCCAATGCCTGCCATCCGGCGACCGCGCGAATATCTTTGTCCATGCCCGCCGCCAGCCCGATTGGGTTGGTAAAATGGATGCCCCAGGGAGCCGTCGCCAGCGCGGGCGGATCGGAAGGAGGTTTGCGTACTATCGCAAGCGGCCCCATCATCGCCAGCGTCAGCCGATGGGCACGCTCGGGATCGAGATGGAAAAGCAGGGGCCGCAGAACGCGCCGGTAGAAGCTCTCGATGGGCGGGGGCATGAGCGGAATCTAGGAGGCTCGGCGTTGCCGCGCAATGGGCGGCGCCCGACCTCTCTGTTGATGGAGTTGATAACGGCGCGCCCCGGCGATTACCTTCGCCTCATCGGTGAAATAGAGTGAGGGTCGGGATGGCGTAGCAATGACCGTGAACAACAGCCGGGCCGAGATGCAGGTTAAGCTTATCGACTACGCAAGCGATCCGCTGGAGAAGCTCTACGCCGCGTTTCGCACCTGCTACTCGTCGGACTCGCCGATCGAGGTCTGGGAAAAGATCAGGACCGACAAGATCAGCCACGAGCGCGTGCGCGAGTTCATCGGCGAGCGCCTCAAGACCGGCCACGCCTCGCCGCTCGAGCAAATCGTGTTCTGGTTCGCGATCGCTGGCGTGTCGCGCTCGCTCTCGCATCAGTTCGTCCGCCATCGTATCGGCATCAGCTTCGAGCAGCAGAGTCAGCGCTACGTGAAGTTCAAACAGGATCGGCTGGCCTTCGTGATGCCCGACTCGTGGCGCCGGGCCGGGATGGAGCAGGAGTTCGCGGGCCTGCTCGAGCGCACCTCGGAGCTTTATGCGCGCGCGCTGAAGGCGGGGATTCCCGCCGAGGACGCCCGTTTCGTGCTCCCCAACGCGGCGCCGACCAACTTCCACGTAATGGTGAATTTCGCCGAGATGCTGCACATCTGCGACCTCCGCCTGTGCGTGCGCGCGCAGTGGGAGATCCGGCGGATGGTCGCGATGATGCGGGCCGAGATAAAGCACGTGCTGCCCGAAATCGCGGTCTTCCTGCAGCCCAAGTGCGGTGAGAACCGGATGGGCTACTGCGACGAATCGCTCGAGGACTGGCAGAAATGCCCGCTGGGCCGCGTGCGCCCGCACAAGGCCAGTCTCTTCGAACTCTACGAGCGCCACGGCACTCGCAAGGCCGAAGCGCTCGGCGAGGCCGAATTCCGCGCGGTCGAAGAAAAAGAACTGCTTTAGCCCAAACCTTCCGCGCCCGTGCGATCGCCCGCCGGCAAGTTCGCTGGCGGGATCGCCTACCAGATATATTGCGCAAATATATTTAGCGAATCGCCTCGGTAGATTACCTCCATGGAGGGTAAATTCAATATCGCCGCCGGCCGCCTGCGCGCGCTGCAAGCCGCGATGCGCGGATGTATGCGATGCGCCGCGCTGGTCAGATGCCGCGCGCAAGTGGTGCCCGGCCATGGCGCCGCGCCGGCGACGGTGGCGTTCGTCGGCCTGGCGCCCGGACGTCTTGGCGGCGACCGCACCGGAATTCCGTTTAGCGGTGACCGTTCGGGAAATCTCCTGCGGCGCATGATCGCGGATTCAGGTCTGGAGCGCGTCTTCATCACCAATCTGGTTCGATGCAATCCGCGGGATCGGCACGGGCGCAATCGCGATCCCAGCGCGCGCGAGATCGCCAACTGCCGCGGCCATCTGGCGGCCGAGCTCGCCCTGGTCCGCCCACGGGTCGTCGTCTGCCTGGGAGCCGTGGCCTGGCGCGAGATGGCCGGGCGCGGCGCCCCGTTTCAGCCGCGCCGTGCAGCCGCAATCGATAACGGCGGCCTGCTGCTATACCCTATGTATCATCCGGCTTACATAGTGCGCGGCGCCTATGCGGCGGGGGATTATATGTGGGATTTCATACGGCTCGAGCGGCTATGCCGCCGCCTTGCCGCCCGCGCGGACGCACCAATACCTCGTCGGCCGGGCGGTGTTCTGCGCCCGACCAACGGCACACCGACTTGCGAGTGATTTGAAGTCTTCACCATCCTCGGAATCGGCCCCCGGGTCAGAGCGTGCGCTCTAGGCGCCGAGCCGGATGGTTGAAGCAGTCAGTTTTCCGCGTCCTGCCTGGGTCAGGACGAGGTCGGCATCGATATGTAGTCCGGAGGTTGTGACGAACGGGGCGCGGTTAGCCACTCGCACCGTCGGTGCGTCCGCCCTACCGGATTTGGTTTAGCGGTCTCGCCCGGCGCTACCGCCGCCACCGCCTCCGGGGCGCCGCTCGCGGTCGTTGCCGCTGCGGGCCTGCGCCTCGTTGACGCGAATCGGGCGTCCTTTGATGTCTCTGCCGTTGAGCTTCTTGATTGCCGCCTCTGCGGCGTCATCCGAGGCCATCTCGACAAAGCCGAAGCCGCGCGACCGATTGGTCGCACGATCGATGATGACCTGGGAACTGTCTACCTTACCCGCTTCCGAAAACGCGTCCTGCAGGTCCTGGTCGGTGACAGTCCAAGCTAGATTCCCCACATACAGTCTACGACCCATTCCGAACTCTCCTACTCACCTTTGACACCGATGCTCCGCGCGACGTACTTTCCAATATAGACATTCGAGCCTCAGCGACTAATATGACGCGCGTTGCGGCCAAAAATAGCGTTTTTTTTATACCATCGAGTAGGGTTTATGCATAGCACGGTCGCGGTATGGCAGATTTGACTTCTTTGCTGCTTTGAGATGTTTTCACACCCAAACAGAGCCAGTCTCAGGGAACCCTTTTGCCGATCCGGTTATTTTAGCGAAGGCGCTTGCGGGTTCAAAAAAACTTTCCTGGCACTCTCCCAAATGTTCCTACACTGTTGGGCTGCCCGCCGTTTCGGACCCTATTCCACATAGGAGACCTCGTACTCATTTTTATTTGCACTCGAGCGATATTTATCGTGGCGGCACGCGCGGTGTAGGTACGAATATTTCGGAACCAGACAGTGATGCGATTCGTAATAGGCATCGCAATGGCGTGGCTGGTTGAGCGTTCAGCAGTGGGGCGAGTCAATTTTCACGCCAGCAGCGAGTGACAATCAATTTTCACTTCATTATTCATGCTAACGCCTTGCGCAGGTAAAGATCTGAGCTAACGCCAGCTAGCCGTCGCTATATTCGCGCGCTATATCTCGCATAGATATGAACTACTGGACTGTGTTACTATGATGGTTTAGAGTCGGCGGTATGGTTGTGGGTGGGATGCACATTGTGTAGCGTGATACCGCTTCAACTTCCGCTGAACTCAATATCAAGGAGACTATTGGATGCCACGAAGGAAAGGTTCCGCATCGAGTTCGTTCGCGATTCGCCAGTTTCGCCGCCAGGCCGGCTCGGTGCTCGCCAAATTGCGCAAGGACATTCGCGCCAAGGAGATGGAGCTCGTAGGCCTCAAGCGTGAAGAGGCTGCGCTGAGTCAAATCGCCGGGCGGGCCATCGCGGGCAGCGCCGCTGTTGCTCGCGCACCGCGAGCGGCAGGCGGTGGAGGCGGCGGCGGACGGATTAATTGGCGCAATGTACTCGGACAGTTGCCCAAACAGTTCAAGGCCTCCAATGTTCGACAGGTACGTGGACTCAAGGACAAGCGCCCTTCAGAAATTTTCGCCGCAATCACCCGCTGGATCGAAGCCGGCTTGGTCAAGCGCAAGACCCGCGGCCTCTACGAAAAGGCATAGCGCACGAGCAGTATATACACGGTTTCGCATCCTTCACTGCCGCGGCAGTGCCGCAACCACGTGCACTCGCACCTCGGTCACGGCGCTGCCGCGAGCACAGTGTACGATCGCGTCGCATAATAGGCATTTTTTGTCGCCCGACTAAGATTCGCGTCGGCTGATCGGGCCGACCGTGGATTTGCTGACCGAGTGAAACCGGCCAACCGGCCTGGCTGATTCGAGCATGGCTGTAAAAACCATCGAATGGCGCAATGACACGGTCCGCATGATTGACCAGCGACTGCTGCCGGTGCGCGAGGTGATCCGTGTATATCGCGACTGGCGCGGCGTCGCGGAGGCAATTCGTACGATGGTGATTCGCGGGGCGCCCGCGATCGGAGTTGCCGGCGCGATGGGCGTGGCACTGGGGATGCGCGGAGTCGGTGGCGCGCGGGCCCGCGCGCGGTTCGCCCAAGTCGCCAAGGGCCTGTGCGCGACACGGCCAACCGCGGTTAATCTGGCATGGGCGGTGGCGCGGATGGGCGACGTAGTCGAACGCGGCCAGGGGCTCGACGCGGTGCATCTTTTCCGCCGCCTGCGCGACGAAGCACTCGTCATCTACGAGGAAGACCTCGCCGCCAATCGTTCCCTGGGCCGCTTCGGCGCCACACTGCTGGCGGACCCTTCAACCGTGCTGACGCATTGTAATGCCGGAGCGCTGGCCACGGCGGGCTACGGCACCGCGCTGGGCGTCGTACGCGCGGCGCGCGAGGCGGGCAAGAAGATAGCGGTCATCGCCGACGAGACGCGGCCATTCATGCAGGGCGCGCGACTGACCGCCTGGGAATTGCACAAGGACCGCATCCCAGTGACGGTCATCGCCGACAACATGGCAGCGAGCGTGCTGCGGGACGGGGGCGTAAGTTGTGTGGTGGTTGGGACCGATCGAACGGCGGCAAACGGCGATGTGGCGAACAAAATCGGCACCTACCCACTGGCGGTGATGGCGCGGCGCCACGGCGTACCGTTTTATGTTGCCGCGCCGCTGTCGTCGATCGATCTGGAGTGTCCCAGCGGCGCCGAAATTCCGATCGAGCAGCGATCCGCCACCGAAATAACTCATCTCGGCGGCAAGCAGATCACGCCCAAAGGAGTCAAAGTCTTCAATCCCGCCTTCGACGTGACGCCGGCCGAGTTGGTAACCGCGATCATCACCGAACGCGGAATCGCCTACCCGCCATATACGGAAAGCCTGGCCGCGCTCAAGCGCGAGGCCTGACTCTGCTGCCGCGCGGTTGCGACCGGCAAATGAGTTTCAACCGGGCCGGCCTATCGTCCGCGCGAGTCCGTCGCCAAGCAGGTTGAACCCCAGTACGGAAGCGCCGATCGCGACCGCCGGCGCGGTAGTCAGATGCGGCGCGACAAGCATGAACGCACGTCCGCTATCGAGCATATTACCCCAGCTCGGCGCCGGCGGCAGCGCGCCCAGTCCCAGGAACGAAAGCGCGGCCTCGGCGACGATAATTCCTCCTACGCCGAAGGTCGCCTGCACCGCCACCGGGCCGGCGAGGGCGGGCATCAGATGGCGCAGCAACAGGCGGCGCGGTGCCGCACCCAGTGCGCGCGCGGCCTCGACGTACTCGCGCTCGCGCAGCGACAGCACCTCGCCGCGGACCAGTCTCGCATAGCCGGTCCATCCCATCGCGGTCAGCGCCACTACCAAATCGACCAGGCCCGGACCAAGAATCGCGGCCAGCGCGATCGCGAGCAGAAATCCGGGAAACGCCAGCACCACATCGACCAGCCGCATCACGATCGAATCGACGCGCCCGCCCGCAAGTGCCGCGACACCGCCGACCACGCTGCCCGCCGCGAGCGAGAGCAGGACCACCGTGATCGAAACCGTCAGGGAAAGACGCGCTCCCCACAGCACGCGCGCCAGCATGTCGCGTCCGAGGGCGTCGCATCCGAGCCAGTGGCCGCGGCCCGGCGGCGCCAGCACCTGCGTGAGATCGATCGCGAGCGGGTCGGCGCGCACCAGCAGCGGCCCGAGCGCGGCCGCCATCGCGAGCATCGCAACGATTGCGCAACCTGCCACCAGCGATGGATTGCGCCGCGCCACGTTAATTCCCCGCAGCGAAATAACCTCATCCGGATATCAGGCGAATCCGCGGATCAATGATGCCGTAGACCAGGTCTGTCGCCATGTTGACCGCTACGTAACTCAGCGCGAAGGTGAGCACGCAGCCCTCTACCAGCGGATAGTCGCGCGCGCTGATTGCCGCGATCAGCAAACGGCCCATCCCGGGCCACGAGAAGATCATTTCGGTCACGATAGCGCCGGTCAGCAGCGCGCCGGTTTCCAATCCGAGCAGCGTAATCACCGGGGTCAACGCGTTGCGCAGTCCATGGCGCATCAGCGCGGCGAACGAGCCCAGTCCCTTGCTGCGCGCCGTGCGAAGGTAGTCGGCCTCGCGCACCTGGACCAAGCTCTGTCGCAGCATCCGCGCCAGGATAGCCGCCAGCGCGGTCCCCATCGTGACCGCGGGCAGCGCCAGATGCGCCAGGCCGCCGCGTCCGGTCAGCGGGAGCCATCCGAGCTCGAGCGAGAAGAGGATCATCAGCAGCGGGCCGAGACAGAGATGAGGCACCGAGATGCCGAGGATCGCGAAGCTCATCGCGCCCACGTCGGCCGCGCCGCCGGGATTGGCGCCGGCGATGAGGCCGAGCGGAAAAGCGATCGCGATCGCGACCAGCATCGCGGCACCCGTCAACTCGAGCGTCGCCGGAAACCGCGCGGCGATTAAGCGCATGACCGGCTCTTTCATCGAAATCGACTCGCCCAAGTCGCCGTGCACGAGACCCCACAGGAAGTCCGCGTACTGCGCGGCGATTGGACGGTCCAGTCCGAGTTCATGGCGCAGGCCGGCAATATTGGCCGGCCCCGCGGTGTCGCCAAGCATCGCGACCACCGGGTCGCCGGGCACCAGATGGATGAGTGCGAAGGTCAGCGTCGCAACGCCGAGCGCGACCGGCATCAGCGCGACCAGGCGGCGGACGAAGTAGCCGATCACCGGGGCGCGCTCTGTGACGGCGCCGCGAGCGACACGCTGGCAAGCGAACGCAAGCTGCCGTTGGGAAACGGCGTGAAGCCTCTAACGCGGCGATTCATCACTACCACGTTGTCCATCCACCAGAGCGAAACGTAGGGCAGATCGGCCGCTGCGATTTTCTGCACCTCGGCGTAGATCCTGCGGCGCGCATCCGGGTCGAGCGTCACCTCACCTTGGTCCAGCAGGCGGTCCATTGCGGGATTCGAATAACTGCCGCGGTTGGAACCGCTCGGCGGGATCATCTTCGAATCAAACACCATGAAGTATTGATGCGTCAGATCGGTTGCGACCCAGTCGAGCGAGGTCAAATCGAAATTGCCCTTCTGGATGTCGCTATAGAAGGTCGCGAACTCATTGGTCCGGATGTCGAGTGTAATCCCGATCTGCCGCAGCATCGCCTGGATCGCCTCGCCCAGCCGCCGCCCCTCGGGCGTCGTTTTGTAGACCAACTTCAGGTCACGTTTCCCGGTCGGCCCGATCGGATAGCCGGCTTCGTCGAGCAGCCTGGAAGCCTTGAAGGGATCGTACGGATAGCGCTGAACGTCGCCGTTGTAAGCCCAGTTCTCGGGCGCGAGCATCCCGCTCGCCACCCGTGCGGCACCCTTGTAGAGCGAGCCGACGATCGCGTCGCGGCTGATCGCATAGGCGATCGCCTGGCGCACACGCAGATCGCGCAGACGCGGATCGCGAAAGTTGAACTCCAGGTAGTAATATTCGCTTCCCGGCGACTGATTGATCACCAGGTCGGGGCGCATCCCCAAATAGCCAATCAGGTCGGGTTGAAGGTTGTTCTCGGCCAGGTCGCAAACACCTTCCGCCAATTCCAGCGCACGCACCGTCGGATCCGGGACCACCTTGAACACGATTCCGGGAATGTCGCCTGGCGCCTGCGAGCGGTTAGGATTGCGGGTCAGCACCAGCATCTCGTCGCGCGAAAACTTCGCTATCGCGAAGGCGCCGCTGGCGGAGGGCCAGCGCTCGGTGCTCTTGCCCGGCAGCGGCGTTCCTTGGGCCACCACTCCGATCGTCGCCATCTCCGGTGCGGGCGCGTATGGCCCGCGGGTGGTCATCACGACGGTAGCATCGTCGGGCGCGGCGATAGCTGCAAGTTGGCGCAGGGCGATACGCTTGGGCGAGATGCTGGCGGGATCGAGAATCGAGTCGTATGTATATTTGACGTCGCGGGAGGTGAGCGGACGCCCGTCGCTGAAGCGCACGCCGTGGCGCAAGTGGAACACCAGCGTAGTGGGCGTCGGCCGCTCGAAGCTCTCGGCCAGATCGCCGTGAAACTGACCATGCGCATCGACCCTGACCAGCGCATCGAAGATCAGTTCGGCCGTGCGCGAAGAAATCGCGTCGGTCGTAAAACGCGGATCGAGCGCGATGGGCGAGGTCTCCAGGTCAACCTGGAGATAGCCGGCCGGGATGGCCGGGGCCTTGCGACGGCGTCCGCCAACGGTCCAGACGAACGCCGCGGCGACGAGCGCAATCACCGCGGCCATACGGCCGAAAGCGAAGATCGCACCCGGCCAGGATGCCTGCCTGCTCGTCGTCTTGATCATCGGGTGCGCGGTGATGATAGCACAAGCGCCGCGCGCGTCAGCCGGCGCCAGGGAGATTAGCGAAATGAACCAGGGATGGCGCTCCGTAGTCGTGTTGCGCAAGGGCGACCTGACGGAGGCGGCGGTCGACGCCATCGTCAACGCGGCCAACAACGATCTGATGCTGGGCGGCGGCGTGGCCGGCGCGATTCGCGCCAAGGGCGGTCCGTCGATCCAGGCCGAATGCGACCAGCTGGGGCCGATTCCGATTGGCGAGGCTGCGATCACGGGAGCCGGCAAGCTGCGTGCGCGCTACGTCATCCATGCGGCCTCGATGCGGCTTGGCGGGCGCACGAGCGAGACGGCGCTGCGTGACTCGACACGAAATTCGCTCAAGCGCGCGGCTGAACACGGGCTCAAATCGATCTCGTTGCCAGCGATCGGAACCGGAATCGCGGGCTTTCCGATCGAGCGATGCGCAGTGGTGATGCTGGCCGAGATTCGCGACCATCTGCGCGGGGCGACCACGCTGGAAAAAGTCGAAATGGTGTTATTCGACGAGCGCGGGTTGGCCGTGTTTCAGGACGCGCTCGCGAAGCTGGCCGACTAGGGAGGGTCGCTCAGACAGCAAGCGTCCGGTTACGCAGCGCATCGACTTACCAGCAGACAACGAAGCGACCTGAATTTCATGTATCACCTAAAGGCAATAGCGACTACCGCGCTGCGATGAATGATGAAACCTAATG
Organism: Binataceae bacterium (SeqCode); assembly: GCA_035493515.1. Taxonomy (GTDB): domain Bacteria; phylum Desulfobacterota; class Binatia; order Binatales; family Binataceae; genus JAKAVN01. Next base: position 11,580 of record DATJID010000013.1, read on the forward strand.
CGCAGCGGCGGGCCCGCTTGCGCGCTGGCCTCGTCGCAACAGCAGAAAGCCGGGCGTCATCAGCGCCATCACTACGGCGAGGATCCGGTAGATGTCGTTGAAAGAAAGGATAGCGGCCTGCGCCTGGATGGTGTTGTAGATCATCCCGAAGGCCTGATGCTGCCCGCTTATCATTTGCGGCAGGTAATGGAAGGACGGCGCGCCCGGCATGCGCGGCGCGCTCTCGCTCAGCTTCCAGGCATCGAACACCGAGAGATGGTCGGCCAGGCGCGACTGATGCACCTGCTCGTGGTCGACCAGCATCGTGGTCATGTAGGCAATTCCGATCGCGGCGCCGGTGTTGCGCATCATGTTATAGAGGCTCGCGGCGTAACCGATTTTCTCGCGCGCGACGACCGAGAGCGAGCTCGCCGAGAGCGTCGGAAAGATCATGCCCATGCCGAGACCCATCACGACGCTCGGGATGACCACGATCCACAGGCTGACCTGGAGATCCCAGCCCGACATCGTCCACAGGCCGATCGTCATCAGGATGAAGCCCGCTCCGACCAGCGGCCGGGTGTCGAAACCGCGGCGCGCGATCTGTCCGACCACCACCATCGACAGCATCGTCGCCAGCCCGCGCGGCGCCAGCACCAGCCCGGCCTTCCAGGCCGTGTAGCCCATGAACTCCTGCAGGAATATCGGCATCAGCAGTCCGGTGCCGTAGAGCACCGAACTCATGGCGACAATCAGCACCAGCCCGACGCTGAAGACCTTTATCTTGAGAATCCGTAAATCAAGGATCGGGTCGGCGATGCGCAACTCGTTGATCGTGAGAATCAGCAGGGCGGCCGCGCTCAACAGGGTGGTCCATATCACCCAGGACGACGCGAACCAGTCTGCGCGCTGGCCGCGGTCGAGCACGATTTGCATCGCCCCGAGGCCGACCACCAGGCACGCGATGCCCACATAGTCGACCCTGGCGCTGCGCGCGCGATGCTCGCGCAAAAAGGGAGGATCATGCACGAAGGCCGAGACCATCAGAAAGGCGATGATTCCGATCGGCACATTGATATAGAAATTCCAGCGCCAGTTCCAGTTGTCGGTAATCCAGCCGCCCAGCGTCGGCCCCATGATCGGCGCGACCATCAGGCCCACTCCCCACGTCGCCATCGCGAGCTGCTGCTCGGCCGGCGGAAAAGTCTCCATCAGGATGGCCTGTGACGACGGAACCATCGCGGCGCCCGCCGCACCCTGGATCAGACGGAAGACCACCATCTGATCGAGCGACGCGGCCGCGCCGCACAGCGCCGAGGCGGCCACGAAAACCGACACCGAAATCATGAAGTAGCGTTTGCGGCCGAAGCGCGACGAAATCCATCCGGTCATCGGGATCATGATGCCGTTTGCGACCAGGTAGCTGGTCAGCACCCACGCGATCTCATCGACGCTGGCAGAGAAGCTGCCCTGCATATGCGGCAACGAAACGTTGACGATTGAGGTGTCGAGTACCTCGAGCGTGGTGCCCAGCATGACGGCCAGCGCCACCAGCCACTTGTGTGAGGGCGTGGCCGGCTCGGAGTGGGCCGTCGCAATCGAGGCTGCTGCTTCCATCCGCAGGCGCTATTCGGCGTGCGCGGTCATGATTGCGGTCTGGGTCTGGGAGGCCGGCTGAGCGCGCCGGAGCCAGAGAAAAGCCGGCACCATCGCGAGCATCAACACGGCCAGAATCCTGTAAAGGTCGTCAAACGACAAAATTGCGGCCTGCGACGTCACCATCCCGTACATTATGCCGAGGCCCTGTTTCTGGCCCGTCACCATCTGTCCCATGAAGTGAAACGGCGGACTGCCCGGCATGAGCGGGCCGCGCTGACTCAGGCGCCACGCGTCGAACACCGACAAATGTTCGACCAATCTCGACTGATGCACCTGCTGATAGTTTACCAGCATGTTAGTGAGATACGAGATGCCCATCGCGGCGCCGGTGTTGCGCATCAGGTTGAACAGGCTCGCCGCATCGCCCATGTGCTCGCGCCGCAGGCCTGAAAATCCCACCGCGGCGAGCACCGGGAACAACATTCCCAGGCCGCTGCCCAGCACCATGCTATCGACGGCGACGACCTGCACGCTCACATCGAGGCTCCACTGCGCCATCCACCACAGGCCGACGGCCGCGAGCAGGAAGCCCAGCCCAATCATCGGGCGCGTGTTGACCCGCATCCGCGCCAGTTGCCCGACCGCGAACATCGAGAACATCGCCGCCATCGCCCGCGGCACCATCAGCAGCCCTGCCCGCCACGCCGTGTAGCCCATCAGCTCCTGTAGAAAAATCGGCATCAGCAAGCCCGTGCCCCACAGCGTCGCGCTCATGACCACCATCAGGATCACCGTAATCGAGAAGACCCGGTCCTTGAGAATCCGCAAATCGATGATCGGCTGCGGGAACGTCAGTTCGTTGACCACCAGCGTGAGCAGCGCGAGCGCCGCGCACGCGGTCGCCATCACCACCCAGTTCGAGGCGAACCAGTCGGCGCGCTGGCCGCGGTCGAGTACCACCTGCGCGAGGCCCAGGCCCACCACCAGGCACGCGATGCCGACGTAATCGACACGTCCGCCGCTCGATCGGCGCTCGCGCAGGTAGGGTGGGTCATGCACGAACGCATAGACCATCACCAACGCGACGATTCCGATCGGTATGTTGATGAAGAAATTCCAGCGCCAGTTCCAGTTGTCGGTAATCCAACCGCCGAGCGTCGGCCCGAGAATCGGCGCGATCATCAAGCCCACGCCCCACGTCGCCATCGCCATCTGCTGCTCTTCGGGCGCAAAAGTCTCCATCAGGATGGCCTGCGAGGACGGAATCATCGCGGCACCGGCCGCGCCCTGTGCGAGCCGGAACAGGACCATTTGCCCGAGCGAGCGCGCCGCGCCGCACGCCGCGGAGGCGATTACGAAGGTCGCCACAGAACTGAGGAAATAGCGCTTGCGGCCGAAGCGCGAGGAGATCCATCCGGTCATCGGAATCATGATGCCGTTGGCCACCAGGTAGCTGGTGACGACCCAGGCGATCTCGTCGATGCTGGCTGAAAAGCTGCCCTGCATATGCGGCAGCGAGACGTTGACGATCGAGGTGTCGAGCACCTCGAGCACCGTACCGAGCATCACCGCGAGCGCGATCAGCCACTTGTGTGCGGCTGCCGGACGCTCATCGGCGACGGAAATCGGGGTTGCGCTTGCCACGCGACCACGACTATGCCCCAGCGGTCACGAGTTGAAAAGGCGCGCAGGTCCGCGCGCGCGTTCGCAATTTTGCCGGCCACGCCGCGCAGCCTGTGAAGTGATGTCACGCTGCAATGCTGACAACTGCGCGCGCCCGGCATAGCCTTTTGATCATGCGTCTGGCCGCGATCGATGTAGGGTCGAACTCAGTGCACATGGTGATCGCCGATGTGCGCCGTGACGGCCATTTCGAAGTCATCGACCGGGTCAAGGAAATGGTGCGGCTGGGACGCAACATGTTCACCAGCGGCAAGCTCGCGCGGGAGCCGATGGAACTGGCAGTGCGTGCGCTAAAGAACTTCGCGCGCCTGGCCAAGGTGCGACGGGTCGATCGGATTCGCGCAGTCGCAACCAGCGCCGTGCGCGAAGCGCACAACCGCGACGCCTTCATAGTGCGCATTCGCCGCGAAACCGGGCTTAGAGTCGAAATCATTTCGGGCGCGGAAGAGGCACAGTTCATTTTCAGCGCTGCGCGCCACGCCCTTGGCCTCGAGGGCGGACCGTTCCTGCTGATCGACGTCGGCGGCGGAAGCGTCGAACTGGTGCTGGTGCGCGACGGTGCGGCGCTATGGATGGAAAGTCTGCCGCTGGGCGTCGCTCGGCTGACGGAGCGGTTTCTCCCCTCGGACCCGCCCGAGCCTGACGACGTGCGCAGGCTCGAGGATCATCTGCATCGCAAGCTCGACGCGCTGCTGCGCAAGGCGCGCCGCGCCGGCGTGATGCAGGCGATTGGTACCTCGGGAACCATCAATGCGCTGGTCGCGATGGCGCGGGTGGCGCGCGACGGCGAACAGGACCGCCTCCACGGCCTGAGTATCCCCGCCACCGACGTCACTTGGCTGCGCAACCGCCTGCTCAAGCTCTCCGCCGATGAGCGAGCGGAGCTTCCCGGCGCCGACCCCAAGCGCGCCGACCTGATGCCGGCGGCGGCGGTGCTGGCGGACTTCGTGCTGAAGCACGCGGGCGCACCGGAGCTGGTCGCCTGCACCTGGGCGCTGCGCGAGGGCATCCTGCTGAGCATGGTCAATGCGGGCGCGCGCGGACGCGGGTCGATCGAAGCGCGGCGGCGCTCGGTAAGCGCTCTGGCGCGGCGTTTTGGCGCGCTCAATGGACATGGGCCGCAAGTGGCGCGTCTGGCGATCAAGATTTTCGACGCGGCTGCGCCGGTGCTCAAGGTGGGTTCGCAGGCGCGCGAGCTGCTCGAACACGCCGCGCTGTTGCACGACATCGGCCGCGTCATCGACCACGATCGCCACAACCGCCACACCTACTACCTGGTCAAGAACGCCGAGCTGTTGGGCTTCGACCCGTTAGAGATCGAGATCATCGCGCAGGCCGCCCGTGGCCATCGCAAGCCCTCGGCCCGGCTCGATTCGCCGGAGTTCCGCGCCTTAAACCCGGCAAAACGTCATTTGGTCCGCTCCCTCGCGGCGGTTCTGCGGCTTGCCGATGCGCTGGACCGCAGTCACTTCAGTGTGGTTAAAGATATAAACATCAGACGTTCGCCAGAACGATTCTCCATCACAGTCGATGCTGCCGGTGGACAGGCAGACCTTGAATTATGGACTTGCGAGAGAAGATCGGACCTGTTGTCGAGGCTTCTGAGCCGTCAAGTAACGGTCAAGCGGCGCGCGCACCGGCCAATGGTCCGGTCGAAACGGGCGTCGGCGCGGCGCGGACGGTAAGGGGCCAGCGCCACACCCTGCTCAGCTCGCCCCATCCGTATCCGGGCCGGCTGATCGCGGTCGAAGGAATCGACGGCTCGGGCAAGTCCACTCAGGTAAAGCTGCTGGAGCGATGGCTGCGGGCGCGCGGCTACCCGGTGCATTTCACCGAGTGGAATTCCTCGCGCCTGGTGCGCAACTCGATGCGCCGTGGCAAGCGGCGCAACCTGCTCACGCCGAGCACCTTCAGCCTGTTGCATGCGGTCGACTTCGCCGACCGCTTCATCTACCAGATTCTGCCGCCGCTGCGCGCCGGGATGATCGTGCTCGCCGATCGCTACGTTTATACCGCGTTTGCGCGCGACGTCGCCCGCGGCGTGCATCCCGACTGGGTGCGCGGGGTCTATCGCTTCGCCCCGCGCCCCGACCTGACGTTCTTTTTCCGCGTCCCTATCGACGTCTCGCTCGAGCGTCTGCTCGCCGGCCGCGCCAAGCTCAAGTATTACGAGGCCGGGATGGATCTTGGACTATCGACCGACCTGGCCGAAAGTTTTCGCCTCTTCCAGGGCCGCGTGCTGGAGATCTACGATCAGCTGGCGGGGGAGTTCGACCTGCGCGTCATCGACGCGAGCCACGACATCGCTGGCCAGCAGAAAGTCGTGCGCCGGATGACCGGTGAAATCCTGCGCGAATACGACCACCAGCGCGCGCGCAACCATCATGGCAACTCGACCACCGCACGCTAAGCGTTGGCACGGCCACGGCCTGCCGTATCTCGACGCGAAGCCGCTGCCTGGCCATCTTATCGTGATCGAGGGCACCGACGGCGTCGGCCGCTCGACCCAGGTCGAGCTGCTGCGCGGATGGCTCGAGTTGGAGGGCTATGCGGTCAGCAACACCGGATGGACCCGCTCGCCGCTGCTCTCGGCCACTATCGCTGACGCCAAGGCCGGGCATCAACTCACTCCGATAACCTTCAGCCTGCTCTACGCCGCCGATTTCGCCGACCGGCTCGAACACGAGATTCTACCCGCGCTGCAGGCCGGCTTCGTGGTGATTGCCGACCGCTACATGTACACCGCCTTCGCGCGCAACGCCGTGATGGGCGCCGACCCGGATTGGACCCACGAGGTGTTCGGGATGGCGCTGGTGCCGGACCTGGTGTTGTACCTGGAGATCGACGTCGACACGCTGGTGCCGCGCGTGGTCCGCGGTAAAGGGATGGATTACTGGGAGTCCGGAATGCATCTCGCGCTCTCCAGCGACATCTTCGACTCGTTCCAGAATTATCAGCGGCGCATCATCGAGGAGTACAACCGGCTCGCGCGCGATTTCGGCTTCATCACTATCGATGCCCGCGAGTCGATCAGCAAGATTCAGAACGACGTGCGCTCGCACGTCTCGGACTACCTGAGGCGCGCGCAAAGCGGGCTCCATGCGCTCGCGGAACCAAAGGTGCCGTGATGACCGCGGTCAGGCGCCCCACGCGCGCGCATCCTGCCGCACCCTCCCCGACCGATCCCGCCGTCAAGGTGGCAACGGCTTCGATTGGCTTGCAGTTGCGCGCGATGACCGCCGAGCATGGCAAAGCGCTGGCCGGCGACGCCGAGGCGATCCATCGGCTGCGCGTGGCGACCCGGCGCCTGCGCGCCGCCTTGCGCATGCTGCGGGAGATCGCGCCGGGCCAAGAGGCGGAAAACGCCGCGGACGAACTCGGATGGCTCTGCGGGGCCATCGGTGCGGTGCGCGATCTCGATGTGCTCGCCCAGATGCTCGAGCAGCGCGCGGCGCGCCTGGACGCCGATTTCATTCGCGCGCTCGCGCCGCTCTCCGCCACGATTCGCCATCAGCGCGCCATCGAGCAGGAACGCCTGGTCGCCGCGCTCGACTCCGAGCGCTACCGCGGCCTGATCCAGCGCCTGGGCGCGGTCGCGCCCGAGGCGGCGGCCGACAGCGTTACGCTTGGCGCGGTGGCGGCGCGGCTGGTGCGCCCGCAACTGCGCGCGATGCTGCGCGCGGGCGCCGGACTCGACGAGGATTCGCCGCCTGAAACCCTGCATCGGCTGCGCGTGCGAGCGAAAAAACTGCGCTACATGCTCGAGCCGATGCGCGCCGCGGGGGGCAAACCCGCGCGCAGGATGCTGCGGCGCCTCGAGCGCGTGCAAGAGCGCGTCGGCCAGTACCACGACGCCGCGACCGCAGCCGCATGGCTGCGCGGATGGGCCGACGAAGTGCACGACGCGCCGCCCGCGGCCATGATGGCGGTGGGCGCACTGATTCATTCATTGGAGCGCCGTATCCGCCGCCTGCGCGCCCGCAGCCTCAAGGCATGGCGCCGCGCAAACATGGACGAACTCGCGCGCACCGTGCTCTCTGAACTCAACTCCGCGGCCGCTCAGGCGCGGCGCGCCGCCAAGCCGCCGCTCGCCCTGGTTCCGCTGACCCGCGTCTCATGACCCTGTACATTTTGCGCCACGGACCCGCCGAGAACGAACCGCCTCCGGGCGGCGACGACGGCGCACGCCGGCTGACCGCCCGCGGCCGCGAAAAAGTGCGCGAGGCGGCGTCGGGAATACGCGCATTGCAACTCAAGTTCGATGCCATCCTCACGAGCCCGCTGCCGCGCGCGGCGGAAACCGCGGAACTGGTTGCCGCCGCCTATTCCGGCGGTCCGGTGCCTGAGGTCCTTTCTGCGCTATCCACGGGCACGTCGCCGGCTGACACCATCGCAGCGCTCAAACCGTACGAACGCCACGACCATCTGATGATCGTGGGGCACGAACCGGGACTTAGCGAATTAGCCTCGCTGTTGCTGACCGGCTCGGCTAATAGCGTGAGTTTCGAGCTTAAAAAATCTGGAATGATCGCGCTTGAATTGCACGACGGAATCGAGCGCGGCGGCGCGCAGTTGCTCTGGATCCTCACACCGCGCCATCTGCGCCGCCTGCGCAAGTGACGCTCAGGCTGTCCGCCTCGTTGCGATTGAGAACCTGAGAACGACGCGCGGCGCAGGCCCGGCGCAACGATGACTTCGCCCGAGCAACCCCTAACTACGAACCCAACCGAACGTAGCGCGGCCGCCACCAGTCTGCCGGCGAACGTGTTGGCGCTCGGGGTGGTCTCCCTGTTCAACGATAGCGCCGGCGACATGGTTCAGCCGCTGCTCCCCGCCTTCATCGGCACGATTGGGGGAGGGCCTCTGGCGCTGGGACTGATCGAGGGTGTCGCCGACGCCACTGCGAGTCTTCTTCAGCTAGGCTCGGGCTATCTCGCCGATCGCATCGGCCGGCTCAAGGCGGCGACGACCGCGGGCTACGCGGTGACGGCGATAGCTCGGCCGCTACTCGCGCTGGCTCAAACCTGGTGGCAAATCCTCGGGGTCCGTTTCGGCGACCGCATCGGCAAGGGGATTCGTACGGCGCCGCGTGACGCACTGCTGGCTGACGCAACGCCGATCACAAGCCGTGGCCGTGCCTACGGATTCCATCGCGCGATGGACAACGCAGGCGCGATCGTCGGTCCGGCGGCGGCGTGGTTGATGCTCTCGAGCGGGCTCTCGATGCGCGAGGTATTCGCATGGTCGGCGGTGCCGGGATTGCTCACGCTGGTGATTCTCCAAACCCGAGTCTCCGACGCGGCGTTCGGGGGATCCAAGCACGGCGCGATCGCTGGACTGCCACCTTCGCACGCTTATCGCCGACTTCTCGTCGCGATCTTCATCTTCACGTTGGGATGCTCCTCGGACGCCTTTCTGTTATGGCGAGCCGCTGAACTCGGGATTGCATACTCGCTCGCGCCAATACTGTGGATGGTGCTCGCGACGGTTAAGTCAGCGACCTCGACCTGGGGCGGCGCGCTTAGCGACCGCGTCGGCCGGCGCAAGGTGATTGTCGCCGGATGGGCCGTGTACGCCGCGGTTTACCTGGGCTTTGCGCTGGCCAACGCGGGTTGGCAGATTTGGCTTCTGTTCGTCGCATACGGCACGTTTTTCGGACTGACCGAGGGCACGGAGAAAGCGCTGGTTGTCGATCTGGTCGAGCCGCAATGGCGCGGGCGGGCGCTCGGCGGATATCACGCGGCCGTGGGCGTCGCATCGCTACCCGCCAGCGTGATATTCGGTGTGATCTATCAGGCAGCAGGCCCGATGTTCGCATTTTCAACCGGCGCCGGACTCGCCCTAATCGCTATTTTCCTGTTGCCGCGCCGGGCGCCGAACGGACGCGCCGCGTGACTGCGATTTCGTCGCGTACGCAGCCTAGCCGCCTGGCCATATACTCAGTCATCTACTCGATTATTGCTGACTACTATTTGATATAAAACGCCTCGGGCGCCGGGCGATATACGCGCGCGAGCCACAACGGACGCCGCAGCCCGCCGGGACCCGGCGCCGCCCGCGTCATCTCGAGCCATCGGCGATACACCTCGTGCGACTTGCGCGTGTCGACGAAAATGTCGCCATAGCGATCCTCCGGCCCTACCGTGCCGATGGTGACCTTCTGATGCCAGCAGTGCTGGCCACTTATGGGATCGGGCTGCACCGGGAAGATCAGGTTCTGATGCACGCCGGCGTCCTGCCACCAGATGCGGCCCGAGTCCGGGTCGGCACTCGCAAACGGCTGCACGCCATGCACCTGACGCATCATCCAGGTGCCCTCTTCCTTATGGGTTAACTCGACCAGCCCGCTCGCCCATCGCTCTCCGCCGCTCTCCTCTTTGAGCCGCCAACGCCCGAGATGATGCGAGCAGGCGATCACGCCCGGCCGAATCGATTCGGTCACCCATACCTTGTCGATGAAATAGCCGATCTCGGTCGCCACCTTGAGCAGGCCGCCGGTGTCAACGCCGAAACGCCGCGCATCCTCGGGACTCAGCCACAGCGGGTTGCGATTGGATATTTCGTATAGCCACTTGGCATTGCCGGAACGCGTGTGCACCAGCGTCGGCAGCCGAAACGTCGGCAGCAGCAGCATCTCGCCGCGTTCCCGATTGATATTACTCCAATGGACTTGGCTCCTGATGTAGCTCGGAACTGAGTATTCGGGCCATTTCCAGTCCTTTAGCGTCCTGGAGTAGAACTCGAGCTTGCGCGACGGCGTGGGAAAACCGGCACGGGCGTGGCCGTCGATCTCGATTCCGATCGCGGCCCCGCCCCGGCTGATGACCTTGCTGGGCGGGTCCACCGCGGCGTCTTTCAAATCCTGCGCCGGGAGAGTTTTTTCGTGGGCTCGATACGAACCTTCCTCGATCAGGAACGCGCCGTATTTGCGCATATACGCGAGCGGTTGGAGCCCTTCCTTCGCCGCCGCGGCAGGCAGGCCCGGGACGCTGTTCTCGAAGATCCAGCGATAGAAATCCTCGACCGTGAGCTTTTCACCGGGGCGAAACGGCGACTCGAAAAATTTGCGGATGCCGAGCGTGCCGTCGGGATCGATTTTCCATGACAACTCGATCCAGAACTCGTCCTCTTCCCAAACCTCGCCCAGGCCGGCCGCGCGATGGGCTTCGTAAGTGAAATTGAAACGCTGGCCCGCGCGTTCCAGCGCGACCCGCGCGACCGGTTGCCGAAAGCCGATCCAGCGCGCGGCGTGAGTCTCCTGGCTCAGCAGGTCGTGGCGCTCCGGCCCATGGCCCATCGGCAGCACATAGTCGGCAAATTGCGCGGTCTCGCTCCAGATCGGTGTAAGGCAGGCGTGGCGCTCGATTTTGCTCTCATCGCTGAGCGCCTCGATCCAGCTCATCCCGTCCGGATTGGTCCACACGGGGTTATACACGCGGGTGAAGTAGGCGCTGATTTTGCCGCGGCCCTCTTTGAGAAAATGCGGCAGCAGGAAGCTCATCTCGAAAAACGCGAGCGGAAACTCCCGCGGCCACATCAGTTCATTCCACATCTTCGCCGGCGGCGGCATAATCGGCGGCGCCGGCACGAACTTGTTCGCCGAGTTGGGCGCCGTGCCGCCGGGCGCGTCGACCGCGCCCATCAGGACCACCAGCAACTCCAGCGCGCGTGCCACCTGCCATCCGCCCAGGTTGCCCGCCGCTGCGTTGCGCCAGACGTGGGTCGCGAGCGCCGAGCCGGCGCGTCCAATCTCGCGTGCGACTTCGACGATGACCGCGGCCGACGCGCCCGACTCCTGCTCGGCGAACTCGGGGGTGTATTCGGCATAGACTTCGCCAAGCACCTCCAGAAACGTGTCGAAAGTCTGCGCGCGCGCGGGATGCTCCTCGCGCAGGAACTCTTCCCAGTTGACCCATCGCCGCACGAACTCGCGATCGTACAGCCGCTCGCGCAAAATCACGTGGCACATCGCCAGCAGCACCGCAGCCTCGCTGCCCGGCCAGGTTGAGAGCCACCAGTCGGCCTTGGTCGCGGTGTTGGAGAGCCGCGTATCGATCACGCAGACCCGCGCCCCCCGCTGCTTGGCTTCGATAATCCGTTGTGCGTGCGGATTAAAGTAGTGGCCGGCCTCCAGATGCGAGCTCAGGAGCAGGATGAAGCGCGCGTTGGCGTGGTCGGGCGAGGGCCGGTCGGCGCCGTGCCAGAACGCGTAGCCAGTGCGCGCTCCGGCCGAGCATACGTTGGTATGGCTATTGTGCCCGTCGATTCCCCATGCGTGCAGGATACGCTGGTTGTAAATCAGCTCATGGCCGGGGCGGCCGACGTGGTAGATAATCTCGTTGCGGCGCCCCTCGATTAGCGCGCGGCGGATGCGCCCGGCGAGATCGTCGAGCGCTTCGTCCCATGTCACGCGCTCCCACTTGCCCTCGCCGCGCCGCCCCGCGCGGCGCATCGGATAGAGGATGCGCTCGGGGTCGGCAACCTGGTTGATGGTCGCGGGGCCCTTGGCGCAGTTGCGGCCGCGGCTTCCCGGATGCGCCGGGTTGCCCTCGAATTTGCGAATCGTGAAATCGCCCTTGTCGACATACCCGAGCAAGCCGCATCCGGCCTCGCAGTTGAAGCACACGGTCGGCACCAGTGTGTAATGCTTCTCGACCTTGCGCGGCCACGCCGCCGGATCGAATTCGACCCAATCATCCCATCGCTCGACCGCCGGAAATGCGCTCAGGCCGCCGGCCGGCGCTTCGAGTTCCATCGCTGCCGGGTTGAGCGGCCGCGGTTCTTCTTTTGCTTCAGGCATCGTCGGCCTAACTGAGCGGCACGGCCTGGCCGGCCTCGATCCAAAGATTCTCGAAAATCCAGAGTCCCACCAGCGCGAGTAGCGCCGCTCCCGCCGCCAGCCCGCGGCCGTCCGTGCGCATCGCGGCACCGAGCAGAATCAACGGAACGAGCGTTCCGATAACGACTGCGCCAACCCAGAAGCGCAAGCTGAGCTCGCCGCGCGAGATAAGATCGGCGGCGCGCCGGAATTCCTCGCTCATCGCGGGCAGGGTAAGCTCTATCAGTATCATTACCAGGCCGACCGCCAGCGCCACGGCCAGGATGCGCGCGGTCGCAAGAATAATGACGGGTCCGGCACTCAGCGCTACCGCGGCGACAATCATCAACGCGGCGCCGCCGATGAGCGCCTGCACCAGCAGATGCCAAATGAAAACCGGGCTCTGCCATAAATCGCGCGCTTTGGCCTGCGCGAACAGAAAGGCGGAGTAGCACGCGGATGCGGCGGCAAAAACCGCCGTCGCCACAATGAGCGCGGCGGGAACCGATCCAGAAAACCACCCGCGGGCCAGCCAGATCGTCGCGAGCGCGCCGTAAATCATCAGAATGTACGTGCCCCATACCAGCCAGGAACGAAAATTGGGCTTGGTGATTAGATAGTAGAAGCGCCACGGCTGCTTCAGATCGGCAATCAGCAGCACCACGGTGATGCCGAGAAAGAGCAGCGCGAGAATTGGGCTGACGATGTTGGCCAGGGTTGCGTCGCCGCCGCGCGTACTCCCGAGCAGCAGCGCGGCGACTAGCAGCACGCCCGCAGCGATTGATTTGGTCCACAGATACGCGGCGGGAATAGCGCCCCATGGCGCCGGATGCGGGACGTCGTAAACGATGCGCGCCGAGCCGGGTGCCACGTCGTCGGCCCCGTCGCCGGTTACCGGGCGGCTATCGCTGAGCGGATTGTGGTCGGCCCACATCGAGCTGTGCTCCGGCCGCATCATCGAGGGTTGCAGCAGGTCGCCCTCTATACCGACATAGAAGAGCTTGGGCTGCGTGCCCTTATGGGGCTTGCGCGCTGCGACCTTCTGCGTCGCGATGACGCGGCTGACGTGGCTTTGCGGGTCGTCGAGGTCGCCGGTCATGATAGCCTGCGTCGGGCAAACGACGACGCAGGCCGGTTCGAGATTGGCCTCGACGCGATGCGCGCAAAAGTTGCACTTGGCGGCGGTGCTGGTTTGGGGGTCGATGTAAAGCGCGTCGTAGGGGCAGGCCTGCATGCAGGACTTGCATCCGATACAGCGGCTGTTGTCGAAATCAATGATGCCATTGTCGCGCTTGAACAGCGCGCTGGTCGGGCAAATCTCAACGCACGGCGCCTGCTCGCAATGATTGCATCGCATCACGCCAAAATGGCGGCTGGTGTCAGGGAAGGAACCCTTCTCGATGTACTTGACCCAGGTGCGAAAGACGCCAACCGGGACCTTGTGCTCATCCTTGCAGGCAACCGTGCAGGCGTGACATCCGATGCATCGGTCCTGGTCAATTACGAAGCCGTAACGCACCCGAGAATCTCCCCGCACAGCTCGTCAACGCAGAGCCGTGCGCAAATCGAGGCCGCAGGCAGACCAGGAGATTTCCGTCTTATAACGAGCGCCTGGCGCGAAGCGGCCGTGGCTCCCTTACTACACGAACCGTGAAGAAGTGAACAGTAAAAGAGTCAAAGAAGCCCGCGCGACGCGCGCCCGCTCACGGCTCCCAGAACGGCACTTCGGTGGCCAAGGTCAGGCCGCGGTTGGTATGCGATCGCGCGCTCACGGTGCCGCCATTGGTCTCGGTTAGCGCGCGCGCGATGTACAGCTTCCATCCCGAAGAGCCCATGCCCTGACGATCCTGCATCGGCCGTTCGAAGAGGTGCGAGAACTGCTCCTGGCTTAGTTGTGGGCCCGTATCCTGCACCTCAATTATCACCTTGCCGCCGCTTAGAAAGGTGCGCAGCACTACTTCGCCGCTGTCAGTCCGCTGGATACCGTTGCTCAGCAGGTTGGCGGCAATGCGCTCCAGATGCAGCGGATCGAGGCTGCCGCGCGGCATCCCGCCCAACTCGGTCCGCATCCGCAGGCCCTTGAGCCGTGCCTCGCGCCCATAGACATCGGCGACTTCCTGCACGATGACGTTGGGATCGATGACTCGCGGATGAGGCTGGAGGTTGTCCTCTTCGAGCAGGTACATGTCGAGTACGTTCTTGACTAGCAGATCCATCGCACGCGAGGTCGAGCCCACGCGGGCCAACAGATGGGTGGTCTCCTTTTCGCTGAGCTCATCTTCCTCGAGCAGCGTGACCAGCCCGACCAGCGTGGCCAGCGGATTGCGGATGTCATGGGTCATCGTGCCGACCTGGCGCTCGCGGAACTTGGCCGCCGCCGCCAACTGCTCCATCTGCGCGCGCAGCTTGCCGCGGTAGCGGTCGAGAAACACCGCCGTGAACCACGACAACACCAACGCGGCGACGAAGCCCAGCCATCGATAGACCGTGTACTGGTCGCGCGACGGCACCGCCAGTTCCGCCGCGCCGAACAGCGCGAAGCATCCCAGGTTCAGCATCCCCTGCCAGCGCGGCCCCCACATCACGAAGGCGGCGGTGGCGAATGGGCACAGAATGATCGCGATAAAGGCCAACTCGGGGCTGTGATTGAGCGCGGCGATCCTGATGAACAGTGCGACTACCATGACGCAGGTAGTCAGCGTCCAGGCCTTCCAGTAGCGGCGGAAAACGCTCAGCCAGGTCAGTCCAAAGAACATCGTGACGATCGCGAAGGCGGCGTATTGGTACAGGCTGAGTGCGTGCTGGCCGACCCGCAGCATTTCCACGACGCCATAGGCCAACAGGAAAAAAATCGCGATCGGGCCGGCGACCTTAAGCGTGCTGATGGCTTCGGCGTCGTGATCGATCTCGAGCAGCACGCGGCGGTCGGCCGCTACCGGGCGGCGCGGACTCAGTACGAGTCCCGGCTGCTCGGCTCCGGCGTCGTCTACCGCTATGACCTGCGCTGTTGCCATAGTCCCCCCCAGGGAAGCTCACAGTCTAGATTTGCCGATGGCGCGGGCAGCTTCAAGCGCCTCGGCCATCATTTGCAAGGCAAAATCCACCTCTGCGGCTCCCATATTCAGGGGCGGCGCCAGCCTCACCACCCGCTCAGCATTCAACGTCCAGTTGATGATCACGCCGCGAGACAGCGACTCGCGCACGAAGGCCTGAGCCGTCCCCGAATCCGCAAACTGTACGCCTATCAGTGCTCCAATCGAACGTACCGCCGCAACCTCCGACTCACCGAGCCGTCGAAGCGTTTGCGCCAGTTCTTCGCCAAGCGCGGTTGCCCGCTCCCAAAGCCGCTGCGCGACAATTACCTCAAGTGAAGCGAGTCCCGCCGCACACGACAGCGGATGACCGCCGAAGGTCGTGATATGCCCCAGTGGCGGATTGCGAGCGAGCTCTCCGAGCAGCCGTCCCGAGCCGCAAAACGCGCCGAGCGGCAGGCCGCCGCCCAACGCCTTCGCCATCACCACAAGATCGGGCACCACCCCGAAATGCTCCATCGCGAACAGCCGCCCCGTGCGGCCCATCCCGGTCAGCACCTCGTCGTAAATCAGTATCGCTCCCATCCGGTCGCATCGTTCGCGCAGCGCTCGCATGAAACCGGCCGCAGGAATCCGGACGCCGCCCTCGGCCTGCACTGGCTCGATCACCACAGCGGCGACCGTCGAATCGATCGCCTCCAGCGTGGCAGCGTCGCCGTACGGCAGATGGCTTACCGGGCCTGGCAGCGGTTCAAACGGCGCGCGAAACGCCGG
>DATJID010000014.1:0-23926 GCA_035493515.1 Binataceae bacterium (SeqCode)
GACCGGGCTGCCTGAGGGCTGCGGATGAAAAAGGCCAAAAAAGCGGATGCGGCGAGCGCGCGGTCCAGCCGCGACGCACGCGCCGAGTTGTTGCGCGCGATGCCGCCGGTGGACGAGTGTCTGCGCGCCTGCGAGGGGACCGCCGGAATTGACGGCCTCGGCCGCCAGTACGTCAAGCTGATGGTCCGTCGCGCCCAGGCCGAACTGCGGCAGGCGGTTCTTTTGCCGGGGCTGGCGGACGCGTCGCCGGCGCCGACGCGCCAGTCGATGGTCGAAGAGATAGTCCGCCGCACGCAGGCCGCGATCGAAGCCGACGAGCCGGCCTTGCGCACCGTGGTCAACGCCACCGGCGTGGTGCTCCATACCAATCTCGGCCGTGCGCGGCTGGCCGAGCCGGCGATCGACGCGATGGCGACGGCCGGGCGTTCGGCGGTCAACCTGGAATATGACCTCGAAGGCGGTGGCCGCGGTGAGCGCGACGCGCTGGTCGAAGAGGCATTGTGCGTGCTGACCGGCGCCGAGGCGGCGACCGTCGTCAACAACAACGCCGCCGCCGTGCTGCTCGCGCTCAACTCGCTCGCCGCCGGACGCGAGGTCGTGGTCTCGCGCGGCGAGCTGATCGAAATCGGCGGCTCGTTTCGCCTGCCCGATCTGATGGAGCACAGCGGCGCGCGGTTGCGCGAAGTGGGCACCACCAATCGCACTCATCCCGCCGACTACGAACGCGCGATCGGCCCCGACACCGCGCTCCTGCTCAAGGTCCATCCCTCCAACTACCGCGTGGTCGGATTTACGGCCGAAGTCGGACTGGCCGAACTGGTGGAAATCGGGCGGCGCCGTGGAATCGACGTGGTCGAGGATCTGGGCGCGGGCGCGTTGATCGACCTTGCACTGTTGGGCCTGCCGCGCGAGCCGCTGGTCGCCGAGCGGATTGCGGCGGGCGCCGCGCTGGTCACTTTTTCAGGCGACAAGCTGCTCGGCGGGCCGCAGGCGGGAGTGGCGGTGGGGCGCCGCGAGCTGGTGGATCGGCTGCGCGCGAACGCGCTCAGGCGCGCGCTTCGATGTGACAAGTTGACGCTGGCCGCTCTGGAAGCGACGCTCCGGCTTTACCTGCGCGCGGGCGACCTGGCCGCCACCTTGCCGACACTGCGCTACTTAAGCCGCACCGTCGGCGAGCTCGAGCTTATCGCGGAGCGCGCCCGCGAGATTCTGGCGGAGCGCCTGGGCGGAGATTTCCGCCTCGAGGTGGTGCCGTCGCTTTCGCAAATCGGATCGGGGGCGCAGCCGACCGAAGAAATTCCCTCGCGCGCCGTCCGCGTGACTCATCCCCAGCTTGCGCCCGAGAGAATTGCCGCGATGTTCAGCGCGTCCCGCCCGCCGATCATCGGACGAGTCGCGGACGACGCCTTCCTGCTCGACGTCAGAGCGGTGGACGATGCGGCAGCGTTCGCGGTATCGTTTCCAATCACACGGCCATAGATCGGCGGGGCCGCCGCATCGGGGGGGTGGGGGTACGCGAATCGGCAGCAAGCGAGGCGCGCAAATGTCAGGAGAAAATCCCATGCCCGACAAAACCTACAAAATAGTCGACGTGGTCGGCGTCTCCGACCAGAGCATCCACCAGGGCGTGCGCAACGCGCTCAAAAAGGCCACCCAGACGCTGCGCAACATTGACTGGTTCGAAGTCCGCGAAATCCGCGGATCGGTCAACGCCAAGGGTGATCCCGAGTTTCAGGTCCATATCAAGATAGGCTTCCGTCTCGAAAGTGGTGCGGTCTAGGCCGAGAACCTTCTCGAGGCCGCCGGCAGCGAGCGGAGCGCGGGGCCGCGCGGCCATGAACGCGCAGGGCCCGCCCCCAAGCCGCCGGGAAATCATCCTCAGCCCGCGCCTGGGCGAAGCGTTGATCGTCGCGACCATCAATGCATTCGCCCGGGCGCGCCCGTGGTCGCACATCCAGCGCTAGCGCCATAGCATGTAACTGAGCCATATAGCCTTGCGTATCATCCTGCGGATATCATCGGCATTCGGGGTATACGGGCGATTAGGAGAAATACCCGGTTCGGCGATTCATCCAGGAGGCCATCCCTAAGCTAATGAAGACCTGTCCGCGATGTGCCAGGAGTTATCCCGACGCCGAGTCGTTTTGCGAGGCCGACGGCACCGCACTTGTCGCCTCTGCGGGGGCCGCCGGCACCACAAAGATGGCGGACGCGCCCCAAATCCCGGTCGAATGCCCGGTATGCGGCGGCAAGGCCGAGCCGGGCGAGTTGATGTGCAATTTCTGCGGCGCGCGGTTGCCGGTGAGCGGCAGTGACGCGGCTGCTGGCGGGCCCGCGCCTGCACGCGGTGCGGCACTGGCCAGCGCGGGAGCGCCACGCCGGCGTCCTGAGACCTACGTTCCCGCCCATGACCGCCTGACCGCGACCGGCGTCACGCCACCGATCCCGCCCGAGGACGAAGACGAAGAGGAACCGCGCCGGCCTCTGACTAGCATCGTAGGCTATTCGGTGGCGGCGCTGGTCGCGCTGGCCGGGGGAGCCTGGCTCGCGATCCATCTGAGTTCCGGCCCCGCGACCTCGCCCACCAAAGCCGTCGAGGCATCCCCGGCCGCGACTGCGAGCCCGCCCGCTTTTGCGAGCGGCCCGACGGTTGACCTCGCGCATAGCCTGTCAGTACAGACGATTGGCGACTCGGCGGCAGCGCCCGAGCGCAGCGTGGACGCTGCGCGTAAGGTTTTCGATGCCGGCAAGAGTGGGCTGCTCGACGCATACCGCAACGTGCTCGGGAGTGGATCGGCAGTCGATGACGGGATGATGGTGCGGCTCACGGTGGCGCCCAGCGGCGCCGTGACCGGCGCTGTGGTTCGAACATCAACGTCGCCTAATCCTGAACTGGACGCGGCGGCGGTCAAAGCGATGATGGGATGGACTTTTGCGCCGATCAACGGTGGCGAAGTGAGTGCCGACTACCCGGTCATCTTCTCGCGCGACGCCGCCCAGGCCGCCGCTATTGATTCGGGCCTCGCAACCAAGGTTGCCGCGCTCGGTACGACGTCTTCGCCCGAGTACGCCTTTGCTCCGGCGGCCGTGCCTACCGTCGCGCCGCCCCCGGTTGAAGCGACGGCTCCGGCCGTGACGGCGCCCTCCAAGCCCAAACGGCACAAGCGTGTCGCCGCCGCGCGCCCACCCAAACCGACCTTGTTGGAGCAGGTTCAGTCGGCGTTGCGTTCCAATCGCAAACTCAACCGAGTCAACGCCTATACCAACGGGGGCGTGGTGACGCTTTATGGCAAGGTTTTCGACGACGACGACAAACGCCTGGCCGTGCGCACCGCGCGCAGCGTGAGCGGGGTCACGGACGTTATCGATCAGACGACCACTGACACTTCGGTCTGGGCCTCCCGTCAGCAACAGATCGGGCAGGCCCTGGCTGCCGCCGGGCTAACCGGGGTGACCGTAAAAGTGATTGGACGCGACGCATATCTGGACGGCGAGGTCGCCAACAAGCTTGACCGCGAACGCGCCGTCACGATCGCCGAAGGCGCGGCGCCGGTCAAAGTGCGCACCAATCTGATTCGCGTCGCAGTGGGCCGGGTATTCGGCTTTTAGTCGCGAATAAATGCCCGCCGGCATGGAGGGGGGCCGGAATACCGACCCGAATTGCTAAAACGCGTTGTCGAGACGCGTTGCCAAGACCATTATCAGGATGAATTACGAACGTAGCATAATGTCTATTGACATCCTTTTAGGCTGACGCTTACACTAGGCCTAGGAACCTTTCCCACTGCTCCCCTAGGAGGCTCCGATTTCGCAATGGCAGAGACTGCGTCTTCGTGCAAAGAGGTCTTCGACAACATGCCTTCGCGGTTCAAAAAGGACGCCGCGAAGGGACTCAATGCAACCTACCAGTTCGATCTCTCCGGTGACGGTGGCGGCCAGTGGTACGCGGTAATCGCCAACGAGCAGTGCGAAGTCAAGGAAGGAAAAGCTCCCTCGCCCAACATCACGATTACCATGAACGCCCAGGATTACCTGGACATGGTCAATGGCAAGCTCAATGGCCAGATGGCCTTCATGACTGGAAAACTGAAAATCGCAGGCGATATGGGGCTGGCGCTTCGATTACAGAGCCTGTTCGGCTAAGTCGAGCCGAGTCCATCAACCCTCAGTCCTGATTCAAGGCTAAATTCCGAGTCACAATCCCAGCGACGATCGGGAGCCACAGACAGAGTCCGCTATTATCCCGACATTCCGAAGAATCGCGCAGGGCTGGAGTGAGCGGCTGATCGCCGCCCCTCCGGCACCTCAATGGAAAATAAAAACAGGTGAAGTGGCCGCAGAGCGTTTCGTCCTCATCAGGGGAACCCACGGTCTCGTGTCTTCAAAGGCCTGTCTAAAAAGCATTTCGACCGCCGGGAGTTAACCCGGTTAAGGAGGAACAAAGGAATACCTCAATGAGTTCGCAGGATACACAGAGCGATATCGACAAAGAGAACGAGTCCGCCACGGACGCCGAACAGAGCAACGATTCGCTGGCCACCAAGCTCTCGCAAGAGCTCAATAACTGGCGGCGGCGGCGGACTACGGCGCGACCCAGGCAAAACGAACCCGACAATGCGGGCGCCAATGCGTCACAATCCGAGTCCGCCCGCACGATCAAGGTTCGCGGTCACGAAACACTCGTGATCCGTAAACCCAAACTGGTGACCAAGCCCTCCAACGGTACCGACCGCTCCAATCAATAAAAATTTCGGGCTATGAATCCGCCGATGATCGCGTGCGATGACGACCGCGCGCGGCGATGACCAGGCGACGCTGTCGTGGGCTCGGCGGTCGAAGCCAAACATTCGCAGGGCGCGCCACTGCGCACTCCGGACACGCGTCTATGAGCGGAAAACTTCGACCGGCGTCTCGCGCGAAGCCTGCCCGGCAGGGTAAATCGTCGCCAGGTAGCACAGGACCATCGAGGCAATCGCCACCAGCACGAAGCTGAGCGGCTGTGCGTCGATCGGTAGGGTCGAAATGCCATAGATTTTGCTTGGGATATGGATGAACTGGTAGCGAGCCAGCGCAAAGCAAGTGACGGCTCCGATCAGCAGCCCCAAGGCGGTGCCGGCGGCGCCGACGATTATGCCCTTGAGCTGAAAAATCCATCGCACCTCGGCGGGTGTAGCGCCCATCGCCAGCAGGACCGCGATGTCCTTGCGCTTTTCCATCACGACCATGATTAGCGTCGCGATAAGGTTGAATGCCGCGACCCCGATCAGCAGCAGCAGCACCATCGCATAGACCCGCTTGAGCATCGCGAACCCGGCCGATGCCGCCTGGTCGTACTCCATCCAGTTGGTCACGCGATAGGTATGGCCGAGGGTGTCGCGCAGGGCTGCGGTCACCGCGGTCGTCTGGTCGAGGTCGCGCAGCTTCACTTCGATTCCGTCGGCCTTGCCCGGGCGGCCGAAGAAGTCCTGCGCCGTGGCGAGTCCCATGAAGATCACGTCGCTATCAATGAACTGGACGCCCGAATTGAAAACCGCCGCAACCCGGAAGTCCGCGCTGTGCGTGCTGAGCTGAGAGTTGCCGCCCGCAATTATCGGCGCCACGATTCGCACCGGGTCGCCCGCTTGCACCTTAAGCTTGTCGGCCAGGGTCCCGCCGAGCAGCAACCCTGGAACCTGAGGCGCTGTGACCGGATGCTCCGCGCCGGCGCCTGCATTCGCCGAAGAGCCGCTCTCGAGCATCCGCAACGACGCAGCGTCGACGTAGCGCTTGAGCGTCGCGATGACGACCGGGTTGTGCGGTTCGACTCCGCGCACCACAACGCCTGAAATCCCATGCGCCGCGCTGATCAATCCCTGGCCCACGATAAACGGATCCGACCCGGCGACGCCGCCGACACGGTCGACGCGTCCCTGGACGGCCGCGTAATCGGAGATTCCGCCGCCGAAGCTTTGCACTTGCACCTGCGGGCTGAGACTGAGCATCCGCTGGCGCAGATTGGTCTCGAACCCGCTCATCACCGCCAGCATCACGACCAGCGCGGCCACGCCGATCGTCACGCCCACCGCGGTGAACATCGTGGTGACCGAGATGAAAGCGTCCTTGCGCCGCGCCCGCAGGTAACGCAGCGCGATCATCAATTCAAAGCGCAAAATCAGGCTCCGTTGCGACGCGCCGTGCTCCGTGCGCCGGCGGTCGCGGTCGCTCAAAAAATCACCCGCTCCTCTTTGAGGCGCGCGATCTCGGCCGCGTCGAGTCCCAGCATCTCGCCGAACACCTCGTCGTTGTGCTGGCCGAGCGCCGGTCCCGGCGCGCGCAACTCGCCCGGCGTGCGGCTCATCCGGTACGCCAGGCCCTCGTACGGCGACGGGCCGGTCACCTTGTGATCGAGCCAATGCCAGAAGCCGAAAGCTTCGAGATTGTCGTCGCGATGTATGTCGACGCAGTTCTGGACCGGGTACGCCGCAACGCCCGCGGCCTGTAGCGCCACGGTAAGCTCGTCGGCGTCGCGCTCGCGCACCAAGGCGCCGACGAATTGGTCGAGCGCCGCGCGATTCTCCATCCGCGCCGCCATCGTGGCGAAGCGCGAATCGGCGGGCGGATTGCCCATCGCGGCGAGCATTCCACGCCACTCATCTTCGCTCTCGACCGCCAGCGCGAGCCATCGCTCATGGCCGTCGAGGTCGGCGCATCGATAGGCGCCATGCGGCGCGTAGCGCTCCGAGTGGTTGCCGGCCGGCCCGGCCACACGGCCGCTTGCGAAGTAGTCGACCAGCGCGGGCGCGAGATTGTGCAGCGCGGCCTCGTATTGCGACATGTCGATATATTGTCCGCGCCCGGTGCGGCGGCGATAGTCGAGCGCGGCCAGCAGCGCGCAGGCCGCAAAGCGCGGCGCGATAAAGTCCGTGTATGCCCCGTACGGCGGACATGGCGGCTCGCCGGGATTATAGCCGGAGATGTGGTAGTAGCCGCTAAGCGCCGCCATCAGCTGTCCGAACCCGGGGTACAGCGCGTTGGGCCCGGTCTGCCCCTGCATGCAGGTGGAAAGCATGATCAGGTCGGGCTTGAGCGCGCGCAGATGCTCGTAGTCGAGTTCCCACTTGCGCAGCGCCTTGGGCGTGAAGCTCTCGGCCACGATATCGGCCCACGGCAGCAGCTTCAGCACCAGCTCGCGCGCCCGCGGCTTGCCGAGATCCAGTGTGATGCTGCGCTTGGAGGTGTTGAAGCTGGCGAAGAACTGGCTGGTGTCGATGCCCGGCTTGGCGTCCTTCCAGGGCGGCGCCAGGCGCAGGATGTCGGGCCGCGCGAGCGACTCGACCCGGATTACCTCGGCGCCGTTGTCGGCCAGGTACTTGGTCGTGATCGGCCCGACTCCGACCCAGGAGAAATCGAGCACGTGGATTCCCTCAAGCGCGTAACGCCTCATCTCGTGACTCCGCTCCACCTAGATCGCGCCGATTGCGCGCAAACGGCCCAGCCGTGCGCCGTCGATCCTCAAAAGCTCGCCCCAGACCTCTGCGTTGTGTTCGCCCAGGCGCGGCGCGCGACGTCCCGGGCCGACCGGGGTCGCGCTGAACTTGGCGAATGCGCCGGGCAGCGTGAGCGTGCGGCCGAGCGTGTCGTGCTCGACCCGCACAAAATAGTTGCGCGCCTTCAGTTGCTCGTCATCCGCAATATCGGCCGCGGTCGCCACCGGCGCGAGCAGGATACGCCGCTTAAGCGCCTCGGCGTAAATTTCGCGCTTGGTCATGGTGTTGAAAAAACGCTGCACGCGTTCCTCGAGGTCCGCAATCTCGTCGCGGTCCTGCTCGGTCGCCTTCATCAGGATGCCCGGCACCCAGGTCGTCCAGTCCTTCGCGACCATCCAGTCCGCGGCGAATCCCCTAGCCGCCATCCATTCGACCAGTCCCTTCATCGAAATTGCGCCCACGCCGGAGCCGCCGGCGAGCACGGTCGAGATGTAACCGTCCTTGCAGGCGTAGACGAGTCTGCGCCGCGTGCCGGTCGCCGTGTAGTACATGCCAGTGCGCCTGATGTAATCGCCGTGCAGGATCGGCATCGCCTGCTCGTTCATCAGGGTCCATAAAACGCAGGCCTGCATGTCGATGACGACTCGCTGGCCCTGGCCTTCGATCTCGCGCGAATAGTGCGCGAGCAGCGAGGCGACCGCGGCCTCGGCGCCGGCATGCAGCCCGGCCTGCGGCAGCGCCATCTCCAACGGCGGCCTTCCCTCATCGCCCATGAGGAACATCGGGCCGCCCGCGGCCCATGAAACGATGTCGGCGGCCTTGTAGTTTCTGCCGGGTCCGGTGTCGCCGAACGGCGTGACCGAGGTATGGATGATTCGCGGATTGAGCTCGGTGAGCCGGTCGTAACCCAGCCCTAACGATTCCATATAGCCGACCGGGAACGACTCGAGCAGAAAGTCGGATTTGCGCACCAGGTCTTCGAGCAGCGCGCGGCCGTCGGGCGAGCCCAGGTTCAGCGTCACCGAGCGTTTGCCGGCCTGGTAGGCGATGAAATAGAGGCTGCGATCGGGGTCCGGCAGATCGTCGAGGAAGGGCGGTATACGCCGCGTCGAACACCCCTGCGGCGGCTCGACCTTGATTACGTCGGCGCCCATGTCGGCGAAAATTTTGCTGCCGAGCGCGCCTTTTTCATCGGCGAGGTCAAGCATCCTGAATCCGCTGAGCAGTTCCGAGCCCATCGATACTCCTGTTGCGGTAGGCGCAGACACGCGGCCCGAGAGTGTGCCGCGATAGTCCGGTCAGCGGTTGGGACCGCCAGCGGCGCGGGCCGCGCCGATCGCCGTTGCGTAGTCGGCGTGTTCGGGAATCGTGAAGCGCGCGAACATCGCGTCCATCCGCTTCTGGCGCTGCATGAAACGGAAGACCCGGGTCAGCTTGCCGGTCAGCACGATATCGCGCTGCTCGCAAGCGCGCGCGGTCGCGAAGCTCAGCACGCTGACCACTTCGACGATCATGTTCATGATCGCGAGCGCCTTGTCCTCGTTGGTCGCATCGGCGCTGATCTTGCCGAAGTTGGCCGCGGTGGCGCCCGGCTGCAGGTCGCCCAGCGGGCCGCCCGCGATGTCGCGTACGGTGAGATCGATACGGCTCAGGTCGCCTCGCTCCGCCAGCGCCTCCAAGGTTTGCAGCGTGGAGACTCCGAGCATGTGTTTGGAAAGCCCGCGCAGCGTGCCGCCGCCGAGGCCGGTGCCGCCGAAGTGTTCAATCTTATCGCCATGCACCGAAACCATCGCGGTGCCGGTGCCCAGCGACACCACCAGAGCGTCGGCCTTGCCGCACAGCGAGGTTCCGCCGATTCCAATCGCGGTGAACTCGCTGACCTTGACCACCGGCCGCCCGAGCAGCGTCGCCGAGAGCGCGCGCGAGCCCGCCCCAGTCGCCGCTACGCACGCCACCTGGTCGAGCTTTATTCCGTATTCTTCGACCAGTTTGCCGAGCGCTCCGGCTGCCGCCGCGACCGGGTCATTCGCTTCGATCGTGACGACGTGGTAGTCGCCATTGTCGACCGTGACTGCATCAGTGGTCGATCCGCCGATATCGATTCCAACGATCATTGAATGGTGCCGGCGCACGTCCGGCCCGGCCTTCAAGGCTAGAACAGACGCGCCCGGCTGGCAAACGGGACCCTCGCATGACGACCGGGGAAGGCGCTTCCCGATGCGGCCTGCTCGGCCGCTATGCTACGGTCGCATGATGGCCGGGCGGCGCAGCGGCAAAACCCCTTCGGAGCCAGGGCTCTTCGCGGCCAGGACGCCGGCGGCGCAGCCATTGGCGGACCGGATGCGCCCGCGGAGCCTCGACGAGGTGGTCGGCCAGGAACATCTGCTCGGCGCCGACAAGATGCTCGGCCGGATGCTCGCGGCGGGCGCGCTGCCGTCGATTATCCTGTGGGGACCGCCGGGCAGTGGCAAAACCACTATCGCGTTGTTGCTCGCGCGGCGCTCCGGCGCGGGCTTTCGCACGATCGCGGCGGTGTCGGCGGGAATCGCCGAGTTGCGCGAGGCGGTCGAAGAGGCCCGGCGCGAACTGGAAGCCGGTGGGCGGCGCACAGTGGTTTTCATCGACGAGATCCATCGATGGAACCGCGCGCAACAGGACGCCATCCTGCCCCACGTCGAAAGCGGGCTCATCACGCTCATCGGGGCGACCACCGAGAATCCATCTTTCGAAGTGATTGCGCCGCTGCTCTCGCGCACGCGCGTGCTGGTCCTGCGCGCGCTTGGCGACGACGATATCGCGGCGATTTTGCGCCGCGCGCTCGCCGACCCGGAGCGCGGCCTGGGTGCAAGCTCGCTTACGTTCAAGGACGAGGCACTCACCGAACTGGTGCGCTTTGGCGCCGGCGATGCGCGGCGCGCGCTCAACACGCTGGAGGTCGCGGCGACGCTCGCGCGCGCGGCCGGCCAGAGCGCAATCGCGCCCGAGCACGTGCGCGAGGCGGCGCAGCAGAAGATGCTGCTCTACGACCGCGCCGGCGAGGAGCACTACAACGTCGTCTCGGCCTTCATCAAGAGCATGCGCGGCAGCGATCCCGACGCGGCCCTCTACTGGATGACCCGAATGATCGAGGCGGGGGAGGATCCGCTGTTCGTCGCGCGCCGGATGGTGATTTTCGCGGCCGAGGACGTCGGCAACGCCGACCCGCGCGCGCTCCAGCTTGCGCTGGCGGTGAAAGACGCGGTCGATTTTGTCGGGATGCCTGAGGGGGCGATTCCACTGGCGCAAGGCGTCACCTATCTTGCCTGTGCGCCCAAATCCAATGCGTCGTATCGCGGGCTGCTGAGCGCGCGCACCGACGCGGTAGAACGCGGCGCGCTGCCGGTGCCGCTTCATCTGCGCAATGCGCCCACCGGTCTGATGCGCCAGCTCGGCTACGGCGAGGGCTATCGCTATCCGCACGACTCCGAGGGCGCGCTCAACGAGCAGCACTACATGCCTGACGAATTGGGAGAGCGGCGCTACTACGAACCTTCGGAGCGCGGCTATGAAGGGCGACTCGGCGATTACCTGCAACGCGCGCGGCTTGCGCGCAAGAGTGGCAAGCGGTCATCAGAGCCGCCCAAGAAGCGGGACTGATGACGCTTGCGCGCCCAGCCGCTTTGAGCAGGACGCCCATCTCTTCCTTCGTTCGCCGACCACCGGTATTTATCCATCGATGGTCAGTTTATTTTTCATTCCCTGCGCCAGTTCTTTTTGGGGAGGAGAGCCAGAGTGAGATGGGCTGATGCGGACATGAAACCGGGTCGCGAGGCCGAAGCTAGCGCCGCGGCCCCGCGCCCGTCAAACTTGCGGAGGGCCGCGCCTAGCGCGTGCCGAGCACGGCATCCTTGAGCGCCTTGGCAGGCGTGAAACGCAGGCGGGTGCGCGCCGGAATCTTGATCGCTTCGCCGGTGGCCGGGTTGCGCCCCATCCGGGCCTTGGTCTTGCGCTTGCGGAAAATCCCCAGTCCCGCAAGGCGCAGCGAGCCTTCCTTCTTCAGTTCGCGCACCACGAGGGCGGTCAATTCCTCGAGCGCGACCTTGGCGTCCTTCTTGGACATGTTAACTTTGTCGGCGAGATGCGCCGCGACCTGCGACTGCGTCATCAGCTTCCTCCTTGTGCGAGTGCGAGTTTCGCAGACAAAGGGTGAACCAGCGCCAAGTCATTTGCAAGCTGCGACGGGAGCAAAACCTGCGTTTTTCTTAAGAACCGTGATGGTTTTTCAACAGCCCAGGCTTTGAGCCATTGGGGCAGAGGCACTTTTTTGTCGCGCGATCGGCAGAGCACGCGCCAGCGCGCAGTTCGCACATGACTTAAGGGGGCAATCACCTTCGCCCTTAGTAAAGCACCTCCATCAGGCAGAGCCCCGCGGCCGGCGCGGGCGCCGGCGCGAGCGCGCGGTCGCGGCTTGCGAGCAGCGCCGCGATAGTGTCGGCGGGCGGCCGGCCTGCGGATTTGCCGCGTCCCACTTCGACCATCGCCGCCACCATCGTACGCACCATATGACGCAGAAACGCGCTCGCCTCGACCCGATAAACCAGATGGCGCGCGTCCTCATGAAGAGCGGTCTCATTGATTTCGCCCGTGCGCCACCAGCGGCTGATTTCGACACGCCGAACCGTGGTTTTCTCTTCCGATCCCAGCGAGCGGAACGCGGCGAAGTCGTGTTCGCCCACAAACTCCGCCGCCGCCGAATTCATCGCGGTTAAATCCAACGGCTCGCGCACCAGCCAAGCCGAATTGCGCTCGAAGGCGGAGCGTAGCGGATGGTTGAGCACGCTGTATTCGTAGATTCGCAGGCGCGCGTCGTGGCGTGGATCGAAGCTGTCGGCTGCGCTGGAGGCTTCGAGCACGACAATGTCTGGCGGGAGAAGCGCATTGAGCGCTCGCGCGAGTTCGGCCGGAACGAACGGCCGCGGCAGCCGCGCCGCGGCGACCTGTCCGCGCGCATGCACGCCTGCGTCGGTGCGGCCGGCGCCGCGCACGCGGATCGGCGCGCCGAAGATTCGCTCCAGCGCGCCTTCCAACTCGGCCTGGATCGAATTCCGCCCGGTCTGTATCTGCCAGCCCGCGTAGTTGGTGCCGTCGTACTCGAGCTTGAGCCGGACCTGCATTTCTTTGGCGGAGCTTTTCCGAAAGCGTCCTGTTGGGAAGCGGACAGTCTGGAAACCTGCCTAAGCGGCGCCAGGGGCGGCCACGGCGGAGAACTTCTCCGCGACCCACACCGCGTCGAGCGCGGCCAGGCGCGCGCTATCGAACGCGCACCACACCGATGCGCCCGCGGGCTGCACACCGAGCGTCACCAGGATTGCCTCGTGGCCGACCGCGTCAATAACGCCGGCGCGGCCCTCTTCATTGGCCGCTTCACCCCCTTCGCCGGCGACGAGCAACAGGCCGGGTGCGGCGCGCAGGCGCGCGGTCAAAGTGTCAGGGTCTTCGGGGTCGGGAATGAGCACCGTCATCGCCGAGCCGTGGAGCACGCCGATATGGACCACCTCCAGCACCAGGCGCGGTGAGGCGCCAAGCAACGCGGCGGTCTGCGCGCTAAGCGCCGCGGCAAGTCCCGGCTCCGCGGGGTAGGCATTGAAAGCGCGCTGGGTATCGCATTCTTCGAGACTGTGCGTGCCGCTCAACAACTCGCGCGCTTCGCGGACGACCTCTTCGACGCTATGCCGTCCCGCGCTGCTCGCGCCCAGCATCACGGTCGCGCAGACAACGCCAGCCTGCGCGCCGGCGGCGCTGATGATCGTCGCGAGCGCGTGGGCGGCGGGATGCGGAATCGCGATGACCCGGTTGCTCGCGGCGAACTCGGCGATGCGCTCGGAAGCTGTGAATCCGGGGGCGACCAGCGACATTGACGGCATATCCGCAGGCGCACGCAGGGCAGCGCTCAGGTCGACCAGTAGCGGACCGGAGCGGGCGCGCACGATATCGGCTGCCCAACTCGGCGCGACGGCGAGAAATGCGACGTCGAAGCGGGAAAGTTCGGCAGGTTCGTGAAACTCGGCGACGATCAGCGCCTCGCCGAGCGCCTCGACGGTTTCGGTGGCGCCGCGTTCGGTCGCGAACAGGGCGAGTTCGGCGCAGGGGAGGGCGCGCGCGTCGATAAGCTCGACTATCTGCTCGCCGACCGCGCCTGTGGCGCCGACGACGGCGATTCGCAGCTCGCGGCCAGGCGCCGCGGCCATCTCAGGTCTCCGCGCCTTCGAGCTTTTCCCGCACCAGGCGGCCCATCGCCTTGCATCCGACCACCTTGGTGCCGGCGCCGGTGCCGAGGTCGCGCGTGCGATAGCCTTCATGCAGAACGCCTTCGACGGCCTGCCCGATTATCTCGGCTTCGGCGCGCAGGCCGAGCGAATGCTCGAGCAGCATCGCGGCGGAAAGGATGGCGGCGAGCGGATTGGCCTCGTCGCGGCCCGCGATATCGGGGGCGCTGCCGTGAATCGGCTCGAACAGGCCGACACGGCATCCCGCGGTGTTCAGCTCGTCGCCGAGCGAGGCCGAAGGCAACAGGCCCATCGAACCCGCCAGCACCGAGGCCTCGTCGGTCAGGATGTCACCGAACATATTCTCGGTGACGATCACGTCGAAGTCGCGGGGGCGGCGGATAAGATGCATCGCCATCGAATCAACGAGCTGATTCTCGAAAGCGACGTCTTTATATTCGGCGGAGAGTTCGCCGGCGATCTCGCGCCACAGGCGCGAGGTGGCAAGGATGTTGGCCTTGTCGACCGAGGTCAGGCGCTTGCGGCGCTCGCGCGCGAGCTCAAAGGCGTAGCGCAGCACACGGACGATTTCCTCCTCGGAGTAAACGCAGGTGTCGACGGCTCCGCGGAGGTCGCCGTGGTTGCGCCGCTCCGAGGGCTTGCCGTAATAGATGCCGCCGGTGAGCTCGCGGATGACCACGAGGTCGACGCCATTGATGATCTCCTGGCGCAGCGGCGACGTGGCCGTCAGTTCCTTGACCGCCTTGACCGGCCGCACGTTGGCGAACAGTCCCAGTTCCTTGCGCAACGTGAGCAGGGCCTGCTCGGGACGCTTGTCGGCCTTGGGGTCGTCCCACTTGGGGCCGCCGACCGCGCCGAACAAAATCGCGTCGCAGTCTTTCGCCTGCTTGAGCACGTCGTCGGGCAAGGGCGTGCCGAATTGATCGATCGCATGGCCGCCGGCGACGCCTTCCTTGAACTCGAGATCGAGCGCGGCGTTACGCGCCACAATTTTGAGCACCTGCAGCGCTTCGCCGACGACTTCGGGACCAATCCCGTCACCCTTGAGAACCAGAATCTTGTAGGCCATCTATGCTTGCGCAGTCCCAGCAGCGGAAGTGGAGCGACCGATAGGTTGTGGGCAGATTCGCTTCGAGCGTCGCGCGGTCGTGGTCAAATACGACAAATCGGCATTTTGGAT
Organism: Binataceae bacterium (SeqCode); assembly: GCA_035493515.1. Taxonomy (GTDB): domain Bacteria; phylum Desulfobacterota; class Binatia; order Binatales; family Binataceae; genus JAKAVN01. The sequence continues at coordinate 14,913 of DATJID010000014.1, forward strand.
CGTCGTGCGGCGGGCGCGATCTTCCCCTGTTCAACACCTTTCGCCGGGGGAGCGTCACACAGGTCCTACCCGACGCCATTAGCACTTAGCCCAACGCCGATGCCACGGCAAGCCCCGCGGGGGCGGCGTGCGCGAGCCCTTATGCCCCTTCGGCTGGGCGCAGCACCGCCGACCGTACACGGCCCTGCAGGCGGTTGAGCGCGTTGACCAGCGCGAGCGCACTGGCCATCACGATATCGCTATGCGCGCCCTGTCCCGCCACGGTCATGCCGTCGGAGGACACCAGGCAGCTCACCTCGCCCAACGCGTCGGTGCCGCCGGTGATCGCCTTGACCGAGTAGCGCTCGAGCGCCGGTTGCACGCCGGCCAACTTGTAGATCGCCTTGTAGCACGCATCCACCATCCCGTCGCCCGAGGCCTCGGCCACGCGCTCCGCGCCGCCCCCGATACGCATCGTTACTTCGGCGTGCGGCGTGGTTTTGGCCGACGAGCTGACCTGCACGTCGAGCAATTCGAAGTGGTCGGCAGTGCGGCGGGTCTCCTCGTTGATCAGGGCCAGGATGTCGTCGTCGTAAACGATTTTCTTCTTGTCGCACAGCACCTTGAAGGCGGCGAAGGCCTTGTTGACGTCGATCGAGGCAGGGTCGACGCCCAGCTCCTCGAGCCGATTGACGAAGGCGTGGCGGCCCGAGTGCTTGCCCAGCACCAGCTTGTTGGAGGGAATCCCGATGTCCTCGGGCTTCATGATCTCATAGGTCAGCTTGTACTTGAGCACGCCGTCCTGATGGATGCCGGCCTCGTGGGCGAAGGCATTGTCGCCGACGATTGGCTTGTTGGGCGGCACGGGCTGGCCGATGATCTGCGAGAGCAGGCGCGAGGCCGGGTATATCTGGCGGGTGTCGATACCGGTGCGCACTTCCATCAGGTCCTGGCGCGTGCGCAGCGCCATCACGACCTCTTCCATCGAGGTGTTGCCGGCGCGCTCGCCGATACCGTTGATCGTGCATTCGACCTGGCGCACGCCGTTTTTGATCGCGGCCAAAGAGTTGGCAACCGCAAGCCCGAGGTCGTTATGACAGTGCGCGCTCCAGATAACGCGGTCGGCGCCCTCCACTTTGCGGCGCATGTAGGCGAACATCTCGCCGAACTCTTCGGGAATCGCGTGGCCCGTGGTGTCGGGCAAATTGATGATGCGGGCGCCGGCGCGGATGACCTCGGCGCAAATCTTGGCCATGTAATCCCAGTCCGAGCGCGACGCGTCCTCGCAGGAAAACTCGATATAGTCGAGATGCTTCTTGGCCCGCGCGACCGCCCAGGTCGAGGCGCTCAACACGTCCTCGCGAGTCATGTTGAGCTTGTACTTGAGATGGATGTCGGAGGTCGCGATGAAAATGTGGATACCGGGGTTGCGCGCCTTGTCGACCGCGCGCAGCGCCGCGTCGACGTCTTCCTCGCGAGTGCGCGAGAGGCTGACTACGGTCGGCCGGGTGACGGCCTCAGCGATTCGATGCACCGACTCGAAGTCGCCGGGCGAAGAAGCGGCGAACCCGCCCTCGATGATGTCGACGCCCAGGCGCTCGAGCTGGCGCGCGATCGCGACCTTTTCCTCGACGTTCATCGTGCAACCCGGCGATTGCTCGCCATCGCGCAGCGTGGTGTCGAAGATGCGGACGTAGTTGGGATCGGGCAGGATGTCCCGGATATCGGTTATCGTCTTGGCCATCGGCGTCTCTCTCTTTCCTCCGAGCGTTGCGTGACGGACGGACCGCAAGCCGCGCAGGAGGCAAAAAAGAAAACGCCCCGGGCGGCCTTTTGGCCCTCCGCCCGGGGCGTTTGGTTCAGGTTTAAAGTCGCTTCCTAAGCCTGCACCACGACGCTCCCGGCGAGGGCCTTAATAAGGCCCAGGCTAAGCAGCAGTCCCAGCAGCAGGGTCAGGCAGGGCGACATCTTCGCCATCTTAGACGGCCCTTTGAAGCACAGTCAAGCGGGGCAATCTGCGCTGGTTCGCGCTCAGTGAACCTGCGGCGGCGGATTTTCGGACAAATCGCCCGTGGCTCGGGCCGCAGCGGCGGCTGGACGGGCCTTGCGCGGCTGCGGCGCATGACTATCGGCCTGCGATGGCCCCAGCATCGGCGCCAGCGCTTGCGAACGCTCGCCCATCAGCAGAAGGTATGGTCCCGAGGCGACGTAGGCGGTTGCCAGCATGAAGAACGTGAACTGCGGCATCGCGAACAGAAACGCCAGCACGAGCAGCATCAAGGCCACCAGCTCAACCCGCGCGCGTTGATTGGGGTTGATGGTCTTGAAGCTGGGGTAGGGCACGCGCGAGATCATCAGAAACGCGAGCGCCACCGTCAGCGGCGCCATCACGGTGACCAGCGCGTGCGGCGACTCGAGCTCGAAATAGCTGTAAGCAAGCACGCAGCCCGCGATCATCGCCGCCGCGCCGGGCACCGGCAGACCCACGAAGCGGCGTTTGTCGGTACTTGCGGTCTGCACGTTGAAACGTGCCAACCGCAGCGCCGCGCAAATCACGAACATGCCGGCGATCACCACGCCCCAGGTGCCGAGCAATCGAAGCGACCAGCAGTACGCGATTCCCGCCGGCGCCACGCCGAATGCGACTACGTCGGAGAGGCTGTCGTACTCGACCCCGAAGTGGCTTGAGGTGCGCGAGAGCCGCGCCACGCGGCCGTCGAGCCCATCGCATACGAACGCGATCAGGATCATTACGGCGGCGAGCTCGAAATGCGCATTGATCGCCGAGACCAGACCAAAGAAGCCCGAGAGCAGGCCCAGCGAGGTTATCGTGGCAGGCGCGAGAAATACTCCGCGGCGCAGCGGCGCCACTACCCGCCGTTGCTGCGCCATCAGGCGGCCCGAGATAAACCGCACCCGGGCCTGAGCGCTGGGGCTATGCTTTTCCGTTCGGCTCATTGGAGCAGCTCTCCAATTATACTCTCCCCCGCGCGTACCTTCTCTCCTAATTTAACCACTACGCGGTAGTCGGGCGGGATAAAGTGGTCGACACGGCTTCCGAACATTATAAGTCCAATTCGCTCGCCACAGCGCACCGTATCGTGCGGATGAAGTCGGCATACGATGCGCCGCGCCAGATAGCCCGCGATCTGCACCATCGCATGCTGGCGGCCGCGCGCGTCACTCATCACGATCAGATTGCGCTCATTGTGCTCGCTCGCGTAGTCGCGAAAGGCGGCGTAAAAGGCGCCGGCCGTGTGGCGGACGCTCATAATCTCGCCGCCCACCGGCGCGCGATTGACGTGCACGTTGAGCGGCGACATGAAGACCGACACGCGATGGTAACGTTCGCCCGTCGCGCCATCGGGCAGCGGCATCTCGGCCACGTCGCTCACGGTACCGTCGGCGCCCGAAAGCACCAGACGCTCGGAGGCGACGGCGGGCGAGCGCTCGGGGTCGCGAAAGAAGGCCGCAATCGCGAGGCCGCAGAGAATCGCGACTGTGCCGGCACCGGGCCATCCCAGCACGAGTGCGAGCACGCCCGCGGCCAGCGCTGCGGACGCCATGGTGACGCCTTCGGCCGCGATTCCGATTGCGCCGCCCACTCGGCGGGCTAAATCACCGGCCAGCACTGCCATCGCTATCCGTCAAACTCCGGCTGACTGCGTTCAGTTCTTGGCTTTGTCGACCAGGCGGTCACTGGCGAGCCACGGCATGAACGAACGCAATTTGCGTCCCACGTCTTCGAGCTGATGCTTCTCCGCGGCCTTGCGCAGTTCGCGAAAATGCGGCAATCCGGCACGGTACTCGGCGATCCATTCGTTGGCGAACTTGCCCGACTGGATGTCCGCGAGCAGGTCCTTCATCGCCTGGCGCGAGGCCGGCCCGACCACGCGCTTGCCGCGCGTCATATCGCCGTACTCGGCAGTGTTGCTGATCGAGTAGCGCATGTTGGCGATCCCACCTTCGTAAATGAGGTCAACGATTAGCTTGACCTCGTGCACGCACTCGAAATAGGCCATCTCGGGCGCGTAGCCCGCGGCGACCAGGGTTTCGAAACCGTTGCGAATCAGCTCGGTCAGGCCGCCGCACAGCACCGACTGCTCCCCGAACAGATCGGTCTCGGTCTCTTCGCGAAAGCTGGTTTCGATAATCGCCGCACGTCCGCCGCCGATTGCCGACCCGTAGGCGAGTCCGATTTGCTTGGTGTCGCCCGAGGGATCCTGCTCGACCGCCAGCAGGCACGGCACGCCGCGTCCCTTGACGTACTCGGATCGCACCAGGTGCCCGGGGCCTTTGGGCGCGATCATGAAAACATTGATGCCGGGCGCGGGCTTGATGAACTTGAAATGGATGTTGAAGCCGTGCCCGAAGGCCAGGTACTTGCCCGGCGTGAGTTGGGGGGCGACTTCGGCCTCGTAGATTTCCGATCCCATCTCATCCGGCACCAGCATCATCACGATGTCGGCGCGGCGCGCGGCCTCGGCGGTTTCGAAAACCGCGAGGCCCTGCTTGGCGGCTTTCTCCCACGAGGGGCTGTCCTTGCGCAGCCCCACGCATACGTCCATCCCGCTGTCGCGCAGGTTGAGCGCGTGGGCATGGCCCTGGCTGCCGAAGCCGAGGATGGCGATTTTGTGAGTGCGCAGCCGGCTCAGGTCGGCGTCGCGATCGTAATGGACCTGCATGGCGGAGTTCTCCTGGGTAAATTCGCGATAGCTTCGCGGAAAAATTTTGCGGGTCGGATTCGGAAAAGCTAGCCGGGATACACGCCGCCGCTAGCCGGCCTCGCGGGTGCTGGCGCCGCGATGGTTGTTCTCATGCTGCACCGCGCGGACCATCGCAATTTTGCCCGAGCGCACGATCTCCTTGATTCCGAGCGGCCGCACCAGTTCGATAAACGCCTTAATCTTGTCGGCGTCGCCGGTCACCTCGACCGTCACGGCGCGCGGCCCGATATCGACCACGTGCGCGCGAAAGGCCGCGACGATCGAATCGAGTTCGGCCCGCGTGCGCTCGTCCACCGAGATTTTCACCATCACCATTTCGCGATCGATGGTGCTGGTGTCCTTGAAGTCAGTGACCTTGATCACGGACACCAGCTTGTTGAGCTGCTTGTTGATCTGTTCAAGCGTCTGGTCGTCGCCGGTCGCGACCAGCACGATGCGCGAGACGGTCGGGTCCAGCGGATCCTCGTTGACGGTCAAGGACTCGATATTGAAGCCACGGCTGGAGAATAATCCCGCGACGCGCGCGAGCACGCCGAACTCGTTTTCGACCAGTACGGATATGGTATGGCTTGGCATCAGTTGGAGTTCGGCTCGGGCGCCTCGCGCGCGCCGCGAGCCTAGCGCGCTTCGTGCTGATGGCGATGAAGGAGCGCCATGATGCGGTCCTTGGAGGCCAGCTTCAGCTTTTGGATTCTCTTCTTTTCGATTTCCTCTTCGGCGGTCAGGTAATGCTTAAGGCGGAACGATTCCAACTGCCGTTTGAGTTCCGCGTGCTCCTCATAGAGCACCTTCAGTTCCTCATCGTTGGTCACGTACTGATGAATCAGTTCTTCTTCCTTCTGCTCCATTTCCCATCACTCCTGAGGTTAGAGGACCAACCTTGAAAATCGCCTCCGCCGACCTCACGTACAGCGGTTCCAGGACGAATGCGTTGTCCGTCTCCCCCGCCACCAACCGCGCGGCGCCGAGCGCCGCAACCACCCGACCTCGCAGATGCAACCCGGTCATCTCCAGGCACGTTGCCCGGCCTCCCGCGCGCAGGACCGAAGCGCAAGCCTCTTCGGCCTTTGCGTCGCCGACCAGCACAACGTCGGTGCCAAGATGTGGAACCAGGTTTTCGAGCGCGACCACGAGGTCATCTGATAACTTTTCTAGCCCATCCTCACTCGTCCGGTAAAGGGCAGCATAGACCTCGCCTTTACGAGCGTCCAGCACCGGACAAATGAGGCGACCTGCCGGCGTAACAGAAATTTCCGCCAGCGCCGTCAGGGCGAGCGTGTCGAGACTCGGTATGCCCAAAAGTGCGCATCCGACCGCCAGCTTCAGGCCCTTGGCATAACTGAGCCCCACGCGCAGCCCGGTGAATGAGCCCGGACCGATTCCCACTGCGACGGCCTTTAGCTGGCGAAGCGAAAGCCCCGCACGCGCGAGTACTTGCGCGGCCGCCGCAGGCAGCTCTGCGCCGTGGGAGGCAGCCGAGTACGAGCCTTCAGCCAACACCCTTCCGCCGGCGACCAGCGCCAGGTCAGCGCGCGGTCCTCCAGTGTCAATTCCCAGCACTGGCCCGGCAGCAGCGCCGGACGCCAGTGCGGACTCAATGCATAATATGCGAGATGTCATTAACGATGACGAAAGTCATCAGCGCCACCAGCAGCAGCAATCCGATCTGCATCGCGAACTCGCGATGCCGCAGCTGCAGCGGTTTGCCGCGCAGACCTTCGATCAGAAAAAAGAACAGATGACCGCCGTCGAGCAATGGCACCGGCAGCAGGTTGATGATACCCAACTCCAGACTCAGCATTACCGTGAAGCCCGCCACGTCGGCGAAGCCCCGCTGGGCTTCCTTACCGGCCATCTTGGCAATCATGATAGGACCGCCCAGGGCCTGGCGCGCCGGTGTGGTGCCGTTGATGATCAGCGCAATTCCCATCACCAGCCGTTCGCTCAAGTCGACGGTGGAAACTACGCTCTGGTAGGCCGCCTTGAATGGCCCGTAACGCTTTGTGCCCTCGTCGCCGCGCGGCAGAACTCCGATGATCCAGACTGAGCTCTTGTTGCCGTAACCGGTATCTTCCTTTTCGAGCCGCGGCTTCACCAGCACCGACATCGCGCTGGGTGAGGCATTGGGCGCGGGGCGCATGAAATCGATCTTGATTTGTTCGCCGTTGCCGGCCTTGATTGCGTCGGAAAGATCGGCCCAATTCTCGATTTTGGCTCCATTCACCGCGAGAATCTGATCGCCCTTGCGCAGCCCCGCAGCGTAAGCCGGCATCCCCTGTTTGATCTCACCCAGGATCGGCTTCACATAAGGAACGCCATACATGAAAACGACCGTCATCAGGATCGGCGCAAACAGGATGTTCGCCAGCGGCCCGGCCAGCACGATCTTGATCCGGGTGCCAAGACTCTGCGTCGGGAAGGCCTGGGCGCGATAGCGCTCAAGCAAGGCCGGCGGGCGGGTCTCGACCAACGCCTTGATGGCTTCGTCTTCGGAGCCGCGGCTTTCGACCTCGGCCAACAGCAAGGCCTCGTCGGGTCGCAACGCGCGGCCGATTATCTCCTGGGCCCCGGTCGAATTGGCGGCGGCGTTGGTCCCGGGCGCGAGCCGATGCGCGAGGGCGAGCAGCATCTGCGAGGGCTCAGTGCCGAGCAAGGCGGTCTGGCCCTGAGCTCGCGCCGCTTCGACCAGGTCAAGCTTGAGCTCCCTGACGTAGCTCTCCAGGGTCTCGGACGTGGGTTCCTCGGCGACCTCGTCGCCGAGCATTTTCACATAGCCGCCGAGCGGCGTCGCGCCGAACGCATACTCGGTCTCGCCGCGACGGATACCGAAGACTTTCGGCGGATACCCGACTGAATATCTGAGCACACGAACGCCCGAGCGCTTGGCCATCAGGAAGTGGCCGGTCTCGTGCACGATGATCAAAACGCCGAAGATTATGACGGCGGAAAGGATTGAGGTGATCATAATTTCCGATTGTTTGACGCGCGTTTAGCTTGGCGAATCATCGATCCCAATAATAGGCCAAAGTCACAGCGAAAACTATGCTGCACGTGCGATCAATCAGGCCTCCGTGGCCGGGAAAAATCCACCCCGAATCCTTCACCCCGGCGCTGCGTTTGAGCGCCGAGCCCGCCAGATCGCCCAGCTGCGCCAATATTCCCATGGCCACGGAAAATTCAGCGGTCTGTCCGATGCTCCAGCTCGCCACCAGCGGCCTGCGCAGCAGCAATCCCGCCGCCACGCATAGCACGAGACCTCCAATTGCTCCCTCCACGGTCTTCTTCGGGCTCACCCGCAAGGCCAGTTTGGTTCGCCCTATCCAAGAGCCGGTGAAATATGCCCCAGTATCACTGGCGATCACGAGCAACAGGATGAGCAGGGTCGCCGCGATGCCGTCCGCCCGATTGCGCAGGTGCGCAAAATAAGGATAAAGCGCCCCCACGTATAATGCTCCCAGGAAAGTCAGGCCGATGCCGGGAGGGTCGACCGCCGTGCCCCGTCCGACCCGCACGATCAGGATTAGCATCGCGAGAATCACCCCCAGCGCAATGAACCACAGGTGCTCGGGCGCCCGTCCCAGCAGTATTGCTGACCCGCCCCCCGCCAGCGCCAGGGCCGCTATCGCGCTCGGGGTGCGGGCCTGGGTTATCGCGCCGACCTCAGAAAGTCCCACCACGGTTAGCGCGCCCACGAACGCGGCGAACCACGGTGCCGGCGCGAATATCACCATCGCCAGCAGAACTGGCAGTGCGACCAGCGCGGTCCAGACCCTAGTTCGCAGCACGCAGTCGGTGGTTGGCGGAGCCGGCGTCGACCGCGCCGAAGCGGCGCTCACGGAGCTGATAGGCCACCAGCGCATGGAGAAATTCGCGCTCGCGGAAGTCTGGCCACAGCGTGTTGGTGAAATAGAGCTCGGTATAAGCGAGCTGATACAGGAAGAAATTGGATATTCGCAGTTCGCCCGAAGTGCGGATGAGCAGGTCGGGGTCGGGCAATTCGGCACTGGCGAGCCGGCTCGTGAGCGCCTGCTCGTCGACCTCTTCGGGCCGCAGACGTCCCGCCGCAACTTCCTCCGCGATCCGCCGGGCGGCGGCGGTCACGTCCTGACGGCCGCCGTAAGAAAGCGCGAGCGCGACCGTCATCGAGCGGTTCGCGGCGGTCGCCGCGATCATCGAGTCGAGCGCGCGCCTGACCGGCGGCGGCAGGCGTTCGAGATCGCCCAGCGCCACCACCTTGATATCGCGCTTCATCAACCGTTTGGTCTCAGTGCTGAGGTAGCGATGGAAAAGCTCCATCTGGAAGCGGAC
>DATJID010000015.1:0-16592 GCA_035493515.1 Binataceae bacterium (SeqCode)
GGGCGGCTCGTCGCCGCGCTCCTCATATGGATCGCGACAGCCGCTATCTATAATCTGTTAGCTCCAAACTTTCAGACACTCGGCTCATTAGATGAAGATCAAAGCTGCAATCGTTGGCGCCACGGGAATTGCCGGCCAGCAGGTGCTGGCCGCCCTCGACGGACATCCCTATTTCCAGATTGCGGCGCTGGCCGCCTCCGAGCGCTCGGCCGGCAAAACCTTTGCCGAGGCGATAACCGACGGGCAAAGCGGCGTGCGGCGATGGTATGTGGGCGGTTGCGAGCCGCCGGCCGAGGCGCTGGGCCTCGAAGTGCAGGACGCGAAGTCGCTGAGACTGGGCGGGATCGGTGTGGTGTTCGCCGCGGTCGAATCCGAAGCCGCGCGCGAGCTTGAGCCGATTTACGCGGCCCTGGTTCCGACCATCAGCACCGCCCGGCCGCATCGGATGGAACCCGACGTGCCACTGCTGATCCCCGGCGTCAACCTCGACCATCTCGCGCTGGTGAACGAGCAGCGCCGCCGCCGCGGATGGAAAGGCTATATCGCGACCCTCCCTAACTGCACCGCGACCGGCCTCGCGATCACGCTCAAGGCGCTCGATGCGCGCTTCGGCGTCGAGGCCACGATGCTCACGACGATGCAGGGGATATCGGGCGCCGGGCGCGACCTCTCCGCGCTCGACATCGTCGAGAACGTCATCCCGTTCATCCCGCGCGAAGAGGAGCGGGTGATGGTCGAGACGCGCAAAATCCTCGGACGCATGGCCGAGGGCGGGATCGCGGAGTTGGCGCTCCGCGTGAGCGCCACCTGCACGCGCGCCGCGGTGCTCAACGGGCATACGGAGGCGGTCGCGGTCGCGCTTAAAAAGCCCGCTGGCGTCGAGGCGGTAAGTGAGGCGTTCGAGAGCTTCGGGCGCGAGTTCATCGCGCTCGGTCTGCCCAGCTCGCCGCAGCACATGATCACCGTGCATCGCGATCCAATGCGCCCGCAGCCGCGCCTGGACCGCGACGCCGAGCGCGGGATGACGACCTCGGTCGGACGAATCCGCCCCGATGAAGTCCTGGCCAACGGCGTAAAGTACGTGCTGGTCACGCACAACGCGGCGATGGGCGCGGGGCGCGGCGCGGTGTTGCTCGCCGAGTACCTGCGGCACTCCGGCTATCTGGCGTAAGCCTCCGCTTACAGGGGCTTGCGGGCGCGGACGAACGCGCTCATGAATTTCCCGTTGACCATCGATGCGACTTTTTCAAGGTCGAGATTGGCCTTGGCGAAGAATTCCGAGGCGTCCTCCGCGCGATAGATACGGGTCGGTTCGACCTCCACCTGCGCGAAGCCGGCGGCCTTCAATTTCGCCCGGTACTCGGATTCCTCCAGGGCTCCGGCGACGCATCCGATCCACAACTCCACGTTGCGGCGAATCGCGGCCGGCACTTCACCGCGCACCACCACGTCGGAGACCGCGAAGCGCCCGCCCGGACGCAGCACCCGAAAGGCCTCGGCCAGCACGCGATCCTTGTCGCCCGAAAGATTAATCACGCAGTTCGAGATGATCACGTCCACGGAATTGTCGGGGAGCGGGATGCTTTCGATCTCGCCCTTTAAAAACTCGACGTTTTCCGCGCCCGCCTTGCGCTGGTTCTCGCGCGCCAGCGCCAGCATCTCGTCCGTCATGTCGAGGCCGTAGGCCTTGCCGGTGGGGCCGACGCGGCGGGCCGAGAGCAGCACGTCGATCCCGCCGCCGGAGCCGAGGTCGAGCACCGTCTCGCCCGCTTTCAATTCCGCGAGCGCGGTTGGATTGCCGCATCCGAGCGAAGCGGCGACGGCCGCCGTCGGCAGCGCCCCGGTTTCGCTCTCGGCGTAAAGATTCGAGGTTATCGGATTGCCGCAGGGGGCGGCGCTGCCGCAGCATCCACCGCCGGTTTCTTCGCTGGTGACGCGCCGGGCGGCGCGCGCGTAATTTTCCCTGACCTGTTCTTTTATCGAGGGCTCGCTCATGGTGTTTGCTCCGTTGCCGCCCGCGCGCGGGCGGCGGTTTGCGCGTTGTTACGCGTTCGTCAGTTGACCATCCGCTAACAATTCCATATATCTAAAAATATGAAGAAGTCAATCGCGGTCGCGGCGCTGGGCGCCCTGGCCCAGGAAACCCGGCTCGAAATTTTCCGTCTGCTGGTCCAAAAGGGCCCCCAAGGCCTGGCAGCCGGCGAGATCGGGGATCGTCTCGGGCTGCCATCTCCCACGCTCTCATTTCATTTGAACCAGCTGCGCTTCGCCGGTCTCGTGACCTCGCGACGCGTCAGCCGGTCGATCATATACAGCGCAAATTTCAAGACCATGACCGCCTTGCTCGCGTACCTGACTGAAAACTGCTGCGGCGGACAGCCGGATATCTGCGCGCCGGCGGGTTTCGGAACCGCGGCTTGCGCAACTGATTCGGTCAAATCCGGAAGCTGCGCTCCCACCACCAAACGCCGTAGCGCGGTGAAAGCGGCGAAAGCCTGAATATGTCCGTGCGGATTGGAATCAACGGGTTTGGACGCATGGGGCGACTCGCGTTGCGCGCCGCTTTCGATCGGGCGGAATTTACGGCACTTCCGATCGTCCACATCAACGAAATCAAGGGCGGCGCCGGCGCCGCCGTCCATCTGCTCGAGTTCGACAGCGTGCGCGGCCGCTGGCCGGCGCCGGTCGGCGCGGAAAATTTCGCTCATCGTCAAAGCACAGCGCATCGCGTTCAGCGATCGGGGAGAGCCGGGAGCGGTGCGATGGGACAGCTCCGGGGTGGAGATGGTTTTGGAATGCTCGGGGAAATTTCGGAACCGCGGAGTCGTTACGGCCGTATTTCGAGCGCGGCGTGCGCAAGGTAATCGTGGCGGCGCCAATCAAGCCAATTAAGCGGCCAACCAAGAACGATGCCCTGGATATCGTGGTCCGGATCAACGATCATTTGTACGATCCCGCCATCCGCGACATCGTGACCGCGGCCTCGTGCACCACGAACTGTCTGGCGCCGGTGGTGAAGGTGGTGCACGAAAAGCTCGACATCCGCCACGGGGCGATCACGACTCTGCACGACGTCACCAATACGCAAAACCTGGTCGATCTGCCGCATCAGGATTTGCGCCACGCGCGCTCGGCGCTGCTCTCGCTGGTCCCGACGACGACCGGCTCGGCCACCGCCATCGGGCTCATCAATCCGGAGCTGGAGGGGAAGCTGAATGGCATGGCGGTAAGAGTGCCACTACTGAATGCCTCGTTGACGGACTGCGTATTCGAAGTCGCGCGCCCAATTACCGTCGAAGAGGTCAACGGGTTCCTGAGAGAAGCCGCCGCGGGTCCGCTCAAGCAGATCCTCGGATTCGAAGAACGCCCACTGGTCTCGGTGGATTTCGTCAACGATCCGCGTTCCTCGATCGTCGACGGTCCGTCGACGATCGACGTCGATCTGCCGGACGCCGGTAGCGGAGCGATGCGGCGATGAGGACGGCGGTCCGCAACTACGCGCTGGTGACCGGCGCCTACTGGGGCTTCACGCTTACGGACGGCGCGCTGCGGATGCTGGTGCTGTTGCATTTTGACCGGCTCGGCTATAGCGCGGTCGCGATCGCTTTTCTGTTTCTGTTCTACGAATTTTCCGGGATCGTCACCAATCTGCTGGGCGGATGGATCGCGGCGCGCTCGGGCTTGAAGGTCACTCTCTATGGCGGCTTGCTGCTCCAGATCGGCGCGCTGATAATGCTGGCCTTACTCCGGCCGGCCTGGTCTCCCGCCGTGTCGGTCGCATACGTGATGGCGGCGCAAGCGCTCTCTGGAATCGCGAAAGATCTGACCAAGATGAGCGCCAAGAGCGCGATCAAAGTTGTGGTGCCGCAGGACGAGGACGGCGCTCTCTTCCGAGGGGTCGCGCGGCTGACTGGATCGAAAAACGCGCTCAAAGGGCTGGGCTTCTTTATGGGCGGGGCGCTTTTGGGCGCGTTGGGTTTCGTGGGCTCGCTGACCGCGATGGCGCTCGGGCTTTGCGCCGTCTTGATCGGAACCGTCGTGGCGCTCCCGAGCGGGCTGGGCAAGGCCAAATCGAAAGTCAGATTCACCGCGCTCTTTTCCAAGAGTTCGGCGGTGAACTGGCTTTCGGCCGCACGCCTGTTCCTGTTCGCGGCGCGCGATGTCTGGTTCGTAGTCGGCTTGCCGGTCTTCCTGGCTTCCGATCTGCGATGGTCGTTCTGGCAGGTGGGCGCCTTCTGCGCCTCGTGGTTCGTCGGTTACGGCCTCGTGCAGGCAATCGTCCCGGAGGTGCTGCGGCAGCTGGGCGCGCGCCAGGGAGTTACCGGAGACACGGCTCGCCTGTGGACGTTCATTCTCGTCTCGATCCCGCTCGGACTGGCGGCTGCGCTGCAGCTCAACCTCAGTCCGGCTGCGGCTTTGATGGTTGGGCTCGCCGTCTTCATGGTCGTGTTCGCGATCAATTCCGCCGTGCACTCGTATCTGATTCTCGCCTACTCGGAGGATGATGAGGTCGCGACCAACGACGGGTTTTATTACATGGCCAACGCCGGCGGCAGACTGCTGGGCGCACTTTTGTCGGGATTGATTTTCGAATTTTACGGCTTCAGCGCCTGTCTGCTGGCCTCGGGCGCGATGGTGCTGGCGGCGGCCCTATTGTCGTTCAAGCTTCCGCGCGCACGCGCGATTGCGCTGACCGTGAAGCTCGAGGCGGCCGAGTCATGAATCCTCGCGTGGCAAGATCCTCGGAAACCGCTTCGCCGGCTGTTTCCGTGCTGCGGCGGATGTCGTTCCTCGACCGCTTCCTCACACTGTGGATTTTTCTCGCGCTGGCGGTTGGCGTTGCGTTGGGTTACGCGTGGCCCGGGGTCAAGGCGGCTTTCGACCGCCTGAGCGTTGGCACCACGTCGCTCCCGATTGCGGCCGGTCTCATCCTGATGATGTATCCGCCGCTGGCCAAGGTGAATTACGACGAATTGGGCGACGTCTTCCGCGACCGGAAGATCCTCGGCCTCTCACTGGTGCAGAACTGGATCATCGGGCCGATCCTGATGTTGGCGCTGGCGATTATTTTTCTGCGCGACCGGCCGGAGTACATGGCCGGACTCATCCTGATCGGGCTTGCGCGATGCATCGCGATGGTGGTGGTGTGGAACGACCTGGCGGACGGCGACCACGATTACTGCGCGGGCCTGGTGGCGTTCAATTCGATCTTTCAAGTGCTGTTCTTTTCAATCTACGCGTTCGTTTTCATGACCGTGATTCCGCGATGGCTCGGGCTGGGCGTCACGCTGGTTCATGTGACGATCGGCGAGATCGCCGAGAGCGTCGGCATTTATCTCGGCGTGCCGTTCGCCGCCGGCTTCGCGAGCTGGAAAATTCTGGCCGGGCTCAAAGGGAAGGCCTGGTACCGTGAGCATTTCATTCCGAAAATCAGCCCGCTCACTCTGATCTTTCTGCTCTTCACGATCGTGGTGATGTTTTCGATCAAGGGCGAGGCGATCGTGCGGCTGCCGCTTGACGTGGTGCGGATCGCGATTCCCCTGCTGCTTTACTTCGCCATCATGTTCGCGCTGTCGTTCATCCTGAGCTACAGGGCGGGCGCGACTTATCCGCAAACCGCGACGCTTTCGTTCACCGCGGCCTCAAACAACTTCGAACTGGCGATCGCGGTGGCGGTCGCGACCTTCGGGATCGACAGCGGCGCGGCCTTCGCTGCCGTTATAGGACCGCTAATCGAAGTGCCGGTGATGATCGGCCTGGTCGGCGTGGCGCGATGGGCGCGGGGCAAATATTTTCCCGCCTCCGGCGCGACCATTGCGTCCGTGGAGTGTTGCGATACGATTGGCGCCGCGCCGCGCTGACACTCGCCCGCGCAACCTGCTATACACGGATGCGTGGCGGCCACTAGCGAAAAGCCCGTTCCGATTTCCGACGAACTCTCGCAGCCCTTCTGGGACGCGGCAAAAGAGCATCGGCTCGTAGTGCAGCGATGCGCCGAATGTGGATACTACAACCATCCGCCGCGTCCCACGTGCGACCGCTGCTCCGCCCAGCGGCTGGAGTTCGCGCCGGTTTCCGGCCGTGGCACGATTTACACCTTCACCGTGATGCATCAGCCGAGCGTCGCCGGTTTCGAGGGCGAGGTTCCGTACGTCAATATCGTGGTCGAACTCGAGGAGCAGCCGATGCTCTTCATGGTTTCCAATCTGCCGCACGCGGAACTCGATAAAGTCCGCATCGGCGGCCGCGCCGAGGTGTGGTTCGAGCAACGAGGTGCCGGCCTGGTGCTGGCTCAATTCAGGCCGGTCTGAGCCACAGGAATGTGGCGATGTTGCAGGGTAGGGCGAATGTGGCCAGGTAAGGGCAATGTGGCTGGGTAAGGGCAATGTGGTTGGGTAGGGGCAAGACCGCAATCGTCGGGATCGGTTATTCGGAGCTGACGCGCCAGTCCAAGCGCCCGCTGGGATCGCTCGCCCTCGACGCCTGCCGCGAGGCGATCGCCGACGCCGGCCTTAGCCCGCAACAGATCGACGGTCTGGCGACATACCCCGAGGCGCCGTTCCTGGGCGCCGGCACGCGCGACGGCGTCGATATCGTGAGCGTCGCGTGGATCATCAACCATCTGGCGCTCGCGCCGGACGTGCGATGGTACGCGCAGATTGAAACCGGGATGATCGCGGCGCCGGTGATCGAAGGCGTGCACGCGTTGCTCGCCGGCGCCTGCGACTACGTGCTGATCTGGCGCGCGCTCCATCAGCCGCGCAGCTACGGGGCGTTCAGCGGCGCGCGCGCCGCCGGCGACGCTCAATTCCTTGCGCCCTTCGGATGCATCAGCGTTATCCAGTCGCATGCGATGGCGTGGCGGCGCTACATGCATCAGTACGAAGCGACGCGCGAGCATCTCGGCACGCTCGCGGTCAACTCGCGGCGCAACGCCAACCTCAATCCGCGCGCGTTCTTTTATTCCAAGCCGATGACCCGCGACGACTACATGGCCGCGCGCCCGATCGCCGAGCCGTTTTGCCTGTTCGATTGCGACGTGCCGGTTGAGGGCTGCGTCGCGCTGGTGATGACCAGCGCCGCGCGCGCGCGCGACCTGCGCCGCCCCCCCGCCTATATCGCGGGGCACGGCCAGAATACGGCCAGCCGCCGCAGCCTGCTCTTCTACACGCTCGACGATTACCTCGCCAACGGGCAATCTCTCGCGGCCAAGCTGTGGTCGTCGGCGGGCCTCGGCCCGGCCGATATGGACGCCGCGCAGTTGTACGACGGCTTTGCGCCCTCGGCGCTCTACTGGCTGGAGGCGGCCGGCTTCTGCAAGCGCGGCGAGGCCCACACATTTATCCAGGACGGCCGAATCGCGCTGGAAGGCGAACTTCCGGTGAATACGTTCGGCGGCAGCCTGAGTGAGGGCCGATTGCATGGGATGGGGCATATCGCGGAGGCGGTGTTCCAGGTTACCGGGCGGGCCGAACGCCGGCAGGTGCCGGACGCGGCGGCGGTATGCGCGCTCGACGGCTCGCCGATGATGCGCGGGAGCGGAATCGTGGTCACGCGGGACCCCTAGCGGGCCATCGAGGGCGCTGTCGGGTAATTTGCACCCCTCTTTCATTATCCGTCGCAAAGGGATAGCCTCTAACGCGTAACGGTCGGAGTGTTCCCTATCAACTGCCCGGGAATGAGCCCGGGTTCTCTGTTCGAGAGCTTCCCGACAAATACCAACGGAGGGCAATGATGCCCAGCAAATTGTACGTAGGCAATCTGGCCTACGCAGTGTCCAACGACGACCTGCAACAGCTGTTTTCCCAGGTGGGACAGGTGCAGAGCGTCGCGATCATCACCGACAAGTTTTCGGGTCAGTCGAAGGGTTTCGGTTTTGTCGAGATGGCTAATGCGGAAGACGCGGCCAAGGCGATTCAGCAGTTCAACGAGACTGAACTGAAGGGCCGCAACATCAAGGTGAACGAGGCCAAGCCTCGTGAGTCCAGCTTCGGCGGTGGCGGCGGCGGCGGCAACCGGGGCGGTGGCGGCGGCGGCGGTGGAAATCGCGGCCGCGATCGCTGGTAACAACAGTTGATCGAAACGGGGGCGGGCCGAGCCCCGCCCCCGTTGTTTTTTTAGCGCACGCAAATAATTGGAGTCCGATAGTATCGGCCGCTTCGGTGCGACCGGGCGTCGGCCTTTTCAAGGGGCGACCAGTTGGAAAAACGTCGCAGAGAACAGCTTCGCCGGCAGAAGCAGCAGGATAAAGAACAGCGCCGGGTCAAACGCGTAGCCGAGCGGCAAACGCCCGGGATGGCCAAAGACAAGGATGCCGACCTCGCCGATATGGTTCCCGGACCCCAGCCCGGACAGATTATCGACCTCGACCAATAGCTTCGCGCAATAGCTTCGTGCGGTAGTTTCGCGCTCGATCGATAGCTTCGCGCGCACCGGATCGCAGGTGCGGCTTCCGCCTCTTTAAAAAATCAGCAACTCGTTCGGCAGTATGGCGCCGCCGCGAGCGTCGGCTTGCGCGCCCTAGCTCGCGGCCAGCGCCAGAAAATCCGCCAGATGCATCACCCGGATACGCGAGCCGCGGCGGCGCAATTCTGCCGCAATCTGAAATTCGCAGCCGGGATTGCCCAGCACGACATAGTCGGCGCAAGTCGCCTCGATATTGTCGGCTTTGCGTCGCGCCAGTTGATGCGCCATGGCGGTTTCGAGCAGGTTGTAGCTGCCGGCTGAGCCGCAGCAGAGATCAGACTCCGCCATTTCAACCAGCCGCACGCCCTCGATTGCGGCGAGCAGCTTGCGTGGCGACTCACGCACGCCCATTCCGTGCGCGAGATGACACGAGTCGTGATACGTCACCGCACAGTCGAGCCGGCCTGCCGGTTTGCCGCCGCGTGCGAGCAACAGCGCGCTGAGATCGGTCGTGCGCGCCGAAATCTCTCTCGCGTCGTCCGCCAGTTCCGGGTCATCCTTCAATAACTCACCATACGACGCGATCGCCGCGGCACATCCGGAGGCCGCCGAAACGATCGCCTCGGCGCCCGAGCGTTTGAGTGCTCGCACGTTGCGCCGCGCGAAATCGAGTCCGCGCGGCAGATTGCCGTCGTGCAGATCGAGCGCGCCGCAGCAGACCGTGGGCACAAGCGCCACCACCCGATAGCCGGCCATCTTGAGCGCTCGCTCCGTGTTGAGATTCTCCGAGGGTGTCAGCACCTCCGCGACACATCCGTGATGCACCACCGCGACCGGGCCGGCGAAATTCGGCGGCGCGGCGTCGGGATAGACCGGTGCGGCGGGGTTTCGCTCCGGCACCAGATCGATCCACTCACGCATCGCGCGCGGCACCATGCGGCGCATCAGGCCGCGTATCTTCAGCCGGTCGGCGGCGCGCAGCGGAAAGAGCATCACGCGCAGCCGCCGTGGATAGGGAAAGATGAAACGTACCGCCGCATGCCGCAGCCCGTCTATCAGGTGACGCCCATGGTTGCGATTGATGTAATCGCGCGTCTGCTCCAGGAGCCGTCCGTAATGAACGCCCGAGGGGCAGGCGGTTTCGCATCCGCGGCATCCCAGGCACGAGTCGATATGGCCGACCGCTTCGTCGTCGAGCTTCATCCGCCCCTCGGCGAGCGACTTCATCAGGTAGATGCGCCCGCGCGGCGAATCCATCTCGGCGCGCGTCAGCAGGTAGGTGGGGCACGATTCCAGGCATAGCCCGCAGTGCACGCAATCGAACAGAAGGTCGTATTCGACCACGTCGCGAACCGGCCCGCGCCGCGCGAGAGCGCCCGCTTCGCGTGTTTCCGCGTCGGCCATCAGATTCCCCCGACGAAACATCCCGGATTGAAAATTCCGGCCGGGTCGAATGCGGCTTTGAGCCGGCGCATCAGGCTGAGCGCGCCGGGCGGCGGCTGATCGAAAAAATCCAGTTCCGATCGGAGCGCCGGCGGCGCCGCGAGCAGCCGCAGATGGCCATGCGCTGTGCGCGCCGCAGAGCGCCATCGAGCGAGAGTTTCGCGCGCGTTCGCCGGGCCAATGTTGCCGCCGATAAAAATCTGCGCGACGCCGCATCCGGCGTGCGCGCGAAATTCCGCGCCCAAGCCCTCGACGCATCGGCCGAGTTCCCCCGGAGCCGTCGCGAGTTGAGCGGCGAGCGCCGCAGGCGCAAATTCTAGATCGCGCAATTGCTCGTAGGCCTGGACGGCGCGCACGCCTTCGCTGAAGGCGACGCCGTCGAACGCTCTGAAATAGTCGCCAAAATGCTCGCGTTGATACTTAAGCTCGGGGGCATTACCGGCGATCGCGGCCATCAGCACAAACGCTCCCGGATGACCGAAGCGTGCCGCGAGCGCAGGACTCAACACCTCGGCATGCACCAAAGGCAGCGCGTCGCCGAGCTTGAGCGCCGCGCCGAAGGCGTCGGCGGCGCGTGCAAACGGCGCGACCCCGAGAGCGTAGCCTTCGGGAATCGGACGCAACTTGAAAGCGGCCTCGGTAATTATTCCGAGCGTTCCGAACGATCCGGTCATCACTTTCATCAAATCATAGCCGGCCACGTTTTTGACCACCCGACCGCCGCCGTGCACCGCGCGGCCTTCGTGACCGACGAAGCGCACTCCGATCAGCAGGTCGCGCGGCGTGCCCTCGGAAAGCCTTAAAGGGCCAGCCTGGGCCGCGCCGACGAGCGCGCCGAGGGTGGTTGCGCCGGGACCGCAGGGATCTAGCGGCAGGCGCTGGCCATGCTCGGCCAGGCGCTGATTTAGCGCGCCGAGCGTCATCCCGGCTTCCGCGATCACCGTCATGTCGTCGGGCTCGTAGGCAACGATACGGTTCATGCGGGCGAGCGAAACCCCGAGGGTCGCGGGCGCACGGCGGATTTCACCAAGGGTGCGCGCGGCGCCGAACGGCGCAAGCGTATCGCGGCTGGCTTCGCACTGGCGGACCAGCGCGGCCACTTCGTCGCTGTCGCGCGGTTCGGCGATTAGCCGCGCGGCCAGCACTTCGCGCGCGCGCGGCGCGCGCACGCGCTCGGCGCCCAGCAGCCGGCGGATCGCGTTTTCGAACCTGTCGGAAGCGGCGTCGCTCACCGGTTACAGCGGGACCTGGCGGCGCGGCGCGGCAACTTCGACGCAGCCGCCGGGTTGCGGAAGGACCTTGTTGGGATTGGCGTGGCCGTGCGGATCGAATACGCGGCGCAACTCGTTCATCACGATCAGGTCCTCGGGCGCGAACAACAGCGGCATCTCCTGCTGTTTCTCGACTCCGATACCATGCTCGCCGGTCAGGCTGCCGCCCATCTCGACGCAGGCCTTGAGAATCTCGCGGCCGACTTCGATCGCGCGCCGCACCTGGTCCGGGTCGCGTTCGTCGTAAAGCACGATCGGATGGATATTGCCGTCGCCGGCATGAAAGACATTGCCGATCGCGAGCCCATAGAGGCGGCTGAGCATCGTGATCACGCGCAGGATGTCAGGCAGCCGCGTGCGCGGAACCACGCCGTCCTGGGTGGCATAGTTGGGCGCCAGCCTCCCGACCGCGCCGAACGCGCGCTTGCGCGCCTTCCACAGAAGCGCGCGCTCGGCCTCGTCGCGCGCGAGTTTCACTTCGGCCGCGCCGGCCGCGGTGGCGATGCGCGCGATACGCTCGGCGCGCTCGCCAAGGCCGGCCTCCAGGCCGTCGATCTCGACGATCAGCACGGCGCCCGCGTCGGCGGGAAAGCCGACTTTGAACGCCGCCTCGACCGCGCGAATGATCAGCGCGTCCATCATTTCGATCGCGCCCGGAATTATTCCGGCGGCGATGATCGCGCTGACGGCTGCGGTCGCACGTTCGACGTCAGCAAAAACCGCGAGCATCGTGCGATGCGCCTGGGGCTCGCGCACGATCCGGAGCGTCGCGCGGGTCACGATTCCCGCGGTGCCCTCGGCGCCGACCACCGCGCCGAGCAGGTCATAGCCCAGGCGCTCGTCGGCCGGTCCGCCCAGCTCCACGACTTCGCCGCCCGCGAGCACCAGCTCGACGCCGAGCACGTGATTGGTGGTAACGCCGTATTTCAGCGTATGCGGGCCGCCGGAGTTCTCCGCGATATTGCCCCCGATCGTGCAGGCGGCTTGCGAGGAAGGATCGGGCGCGTAGAAATAACCGGATGCTTTGACCGCGTTGGTCACGTTGATATTGACCACGCCGCTTTCTACCACGACGCGCCGGTTGGCCAGGTCGCAGGCCACGATGTGGTTCATGCGCGACGTGCAGATCATCACCGGCGCCTTGAGCGGCAGGCATCCGCCGGAAAGCCCGGTGCCCGCGCCGCGCGGCACAAAGGGCACGGCGCGGCGCGCGAGCACGGCCAGCACGCCGCTGACCTCGGCGGTGGTCCGCGGCAGCACCAGCAGATCGGGGGCGCTCTTGCCGATCGTCCATCCGTCGCACTCGTATACGGCGAGCTCGCTCGAGTGCGAGACGACTCCGTCGGGGCCGACGATTTTCGCCAGATCCGCGGCGAGCGCGGGCAGTTCGGCGGCGAATTGCGAGGCTGCGGCGAAGTTTTCCACGGCCAGTCACTCTATCACGATCGCGCCGAATCGGATCTGGTGCTCTGAGCGCGTTTGCCGATACGCAAAACGCGCTTTCGCTGACGCCCGTACCGGTCAATAATGAGGGCTGGTAAAAAATCGCCGCAGGCGCAAGGGCCGCGCTTTCCGGGCGCGCTCAAGCTGCCCGCGCTCAAAAGGGAGACCGCCTTTGGCCAGTTCCTCGTTTCCGGAATTGCAACCGTCGGCCCGTGTGCTGCTCGGACCCGGCCCCTCGAACATTCATCCGCGCGTGATGAAGGCGATGTTGTCGCCGATGGTCGGCCATCTCGATCCCGACTTCATCAAGGTGATGGACGACATCAAGAAGATGCTGCGGTTGGTTTTCCGCACCGGCAACGAAATCACCTTCCCGGTCTCGGGCACCGGCTCGGCCGGGATGCAGACGGTGATGGCGAACCTGATCGAGGCGGGCGATGAAGTGGTGATCGGCACCGCCGGCGTGTTCGGCACCCGGATGGTCGAAGTCGCGACGCGGCTCGGCGCGAAAATCCACCAGGTGGACGCCGAGTGGGGCAGAATCGTCGAGCCCGAGCGGATCGAGCGGGCGCTTAAGGCGGCCAAGGGGCCCAAGCTGGTGGCGATCGTACACGCCGAGACTTCGACCGGAATTCATCAGCCGATCGAGGAAATCTCGAAGATGGCGCACGCGCACGGCGCGCTGATGGTGGCCGACGGAGTGACGTCGCTCGGATGCGTGCCGCTGGAGATTGACGGCTGGCAGATTGACGCCTGCTACAGCTGCACGCAAAAAGGTGTCGGTGCGCCGCCGGGGCTGTCGCCGGTGACTTTCAGCGCGCGCGCGATGGAAGCGGTGCGCAAGCGCAAGACGCCGTGCACCTCGTGGTACTTCGACCTCTCGCTTATCGAAAAGTACTGGGGCCCCGACCGCGTCTATCATCACACGGCGCCGATCACGATGAACTACGCGCTGTACGAAGCCCTGCGAATCGTGGTCGAAGAGGGGCTCGAGCCGCGCTTCCGGCGCCATCGGGCCAACGCGTCCGCGCTGCAGGCGGGGATCGAGGGAATGGGGCTGAGCCTCGCGGCGCAGGAGGGTTTTCGCTTGCCGCAGCTCACCGCTGTCGCGGTGCCGTCGGGGATCGAAGAGGCCAAGGTGCGCGCGCAACTGCTGGAAAAGTTCAACCTCGAGATCGGCGCCGGGCTGGGGCCGCTCAAGGGCAAGGTGTGGCGTATCGGACTGATGGGCGAGTCGTGCAAGCGCGAGAACGTGATGCTGGTGCTGAGCGCGCTCGAGACGATTCTGGAATCGATGGGCTTCGAGATCGCGCGCGGCAAGTCGCTCGCCGCCGCCGACCGCGCCTACGCCGGCTCCGCCGCGTAGTCCCGCAACGCCAGCGCGAAGGTCAGGCCGCCACCGAAGCGTTGCGCCGGGCGAGCGCGGTCTCGCGAATGACGCGGAGCAGCGTGCTGCGCTTGAGCGGCTTGCCGAGGTGCGAATCGCATCCGGCCTCGATCGCCTTGCGCACGGTCTCGTCGAAGGCCGAAGCGGTCAGCGCGATGATCGGCGTGCGCTCCGCCTGGTGCTCGCGCTCCCACTGCCGGATGCGCCGCACGGCGGTGAATCCGTCCATCACCGGCATCTGGATATCCATCAGCACCAGGTCGTAGCGGCCGCCGAGCAGTTTGTCGACCGCAACCTGGCCGTTCTCGGCTTCATCGAGGTTGTAGCCGGTCTTCGCAAGGTACGCGCGAATCAGCAGGCGATTGTCGATCGAGTCATCGGCGAGCAGTATCCGGCAGGGCGCCCGCTCCTCACCCGCGATTGCCAGAACTGGTTGCGCGGGTGCGGCCGCGACGTTATCCGGCGCTGGCGCCCCGGGCTGGCCGGGTTGGACGAGGGCGGCGTTCGCAGAGCCATCGGCCGAGCTCGCAGCCGGCTTGATCGCGACTGGCGCGGGCCGGGCGAAGTCCGCCGCCGCGGCCAGCAGGTCCGCACGCTTGAGCGGCTTGACTACGTAGTGTTCCAGGCCGGCTTCGCGCAACCCGACAAAAGCCTTCGAGAGATCGTACGAACTGACGGTTGCGACCGTCAGGCCCGGCGTCTTGCCCGCACCCGTCCCGATGCGGCGCACGAGTTCGAAGCCTCCGGCGTCAGGCTGCGAGCAATCGGCGAACACCAGCTGGAACGGCGCGGCGGCGCGATTGGCCTGCTCGACCGCCGAGACGGCTCCGTCCGCCGAAGCGGCTTCGACCACGACGGCGCCATTGGCGGCGAAAATCTCGCGCACGGCGGCGCGGCAGGTGGCGTTACGATCCATGATGAGCACCCGCACTCCGCCCAGGTCCATGCGCGGCGCCGCCGGCGCCTCGGACGCACCCTGCGGCACGCCGAAGCGGGCGGTGAAATGAAAGGTGCTGCCCTTGCCGACTTCGCTTTGCACCCAGACGCGGCCGCCCATCAGTTGCACCAGCCGCTCGACGATCGCGAGACCCAGGCCGCTGCCGCCGTATTTGCGCGTGGTCGAGGAGTCGGCCTGGGCGAAGGGCGAAAAGATCGAGGTGAGCTTTTCGGGCTCAATCCCGATGCCAGTGTCGCTTACGGAAAAGCGCAGCGCGCCAGGATCGCGGCTTTGCGTGTCGCGCTCGATCGTGACCACGACCTCGCCGTGCTCGGTAAACTTGAGCGCGTTGCCGACCAGGTTGGTTAACACCTGGTTGAGCCGCAGCGGATCGCCAAGCAGCGTGGCCGGCAAATCGGGCGCGCAACGGGTCACCAGTTCGACCTGGGTCTCGCGCGCACGGATCGCCAGCGTCTCGGCGGCGCGTTCGGTCAGCTCGGCGACATTGAAGGGCGTCTGCTCTAGGCTGAGTTGGCCGCTTTCGACCCGGGTGAGGTCGAGGATGCTGTTGAGCAGCTCCAGCAGGTTGGAGCCGTTGTTGATCACGCGGTCGACGTAATGGCGCTGCTCGGGGCCGAGGTGGGTGTCGGTGAGCAGGTCGGCCGAGCCCAGGATGACGTTGAGCGGAGTGCGTATCTCGTGCGACATGCAGGAGAGAAATTGTGACTTGGCTTCGGAGGCCGCGAGCGCAACCTCGCGCGCGGCGACCAGGGCCTCGTGAGCCTTGCGCAGCTCGGTCACGTCGCGCACGGCGCTGATCACGCATTCCTCGCCGTTGATCGTCGCCCGCACCGCAGAGATCAGTGCCGTGACCGACTCGCCGCTGCGCATCCGGAAATGCCCCTCGACGTTGCGGGCAAAACCCGTCGCCTTGATCTCGTCGGACAGCAGCTTGGCCTGTGCGCGGTCGTCCCAGAGGTCGAGCTCCGAAGGTATGCGGCCGATTACTTCATCACGTCCGTAACCGGTGCGCTCCAGGAATTCGCGGTTGACGTCGATGATGTGGCCGTCGATGGTACGGGTGATGATGATCGCGTCGGAGCTGGTCTCGAACACGCGGCGGAATTTTTCTTCGCTTTCACCGAGTTGCAGGTCGCGTTCGCGCAGCGTCTGGTACTGCTGGGTGCGTTCGCGATAGCGCACTCCGAAAGTCGTCGCGCACTGGGAGAGGCAGGCCGCCGTGATCACGCCCAGCCAGTGATAGAAGACGTTAAGGTTCGGCTGGCTGGCCAGCATGGTGTTGGCCAGCAACGCCGATACACTGAGCATCCCGAGCCCCAATTGCCAGGGCGCTTCCCACGGCACCAGCATCGCCGAGCCCAGCATGATGAGCAGCAAGGAGACGAATAAGGCCTCGTGACGACCGCCCGCCGCGATACTCATTACGGTGGAACTGAGGATGAGCATCGCGCACAGCGAGAACGCGGCCGATCGCCAACGCGCGCGAAACGTGCGGGTCCAACTGAGGCCGAGCCCGGCGGACGCGGCGGCAAAATTAAAAAGATGAAAACCGGCGAGTAACCAGGGGCTGACTTCTTTTCCATTTCCAAGCCTGAGCTCGGAGATTATGAACAGCGGCTGGGTAATGAGAATGATGATGATTCCGACGCGCGTGAGCAGTACCGCCCAGGCGTCGTCGGGCATC
>DATJID010000016.1:0-38935 GCA_035493515.1 Binataceae bacterium (SeqCode)
TCAGAATCCGCGCGTCGCCAGAACTTCAGTCGCGAGTGAGCGATCGCCCGTGCAGCTGATCATCCGCCGGGCGCGCAGTCGCTGGATCGAGAAACCCAGCTTGCGATACAGCCGCACAATCCGCGCCGTCGCCTGGTTCGACAGCACCACGGGTCCCCGGTGGCGCGCGAGGAACTCCGCCAACCGCACCTGCTCATTCCAGCCGAAGATCTCACTTGAGTACTGCGTAAACTCGACGTCATAGGGTGGGTCGGCATAGATGAAGTCGCGCGGTCCCACCTCCAGCGCTTCGAAGTCGCCGGCGGTGAAATCCCATCCCTCGAACGCCGCGCGATAGCCGGAAAAGTCGGTCGCGTAGTTGATACGCGCATAGCGACCGAACGGCACGTTGAACTCGCCCTTGCGGTTGAAGCGGCAGAGGCCGTTATAGCCGGTGCGATTTAGATAGTAGAAGAGTGCGGCAGCCTCCGCACTGTCGCCAGCACCGTTGGCGACCAGGCGATTGAAGCGGGCGCGATGACGGTAGAAGAGCGCGCGGTCATTGCGCATCGTAACTCCGACCGTGAGCCCGCGCTTGAGCCATCGATAGAAGTTGACCACGTGCGGATTGATATCCCCGAGTGACGCTCGCTCCGGCATCAAACCCAACGCGACCGCCATCCCGCCGCAAAACGGCTCAACCAGCCTCCGATCTCGAAACCGCTGCCACAGTGGCGCGAGGTGCGGCACCAGCCATCGCTTGCCCCCCGCCCACTTAAGCGGCGGCCGCGTACCTTCGATGCGGGCGGGCACCGGGGAGTGCGTCGGCGGCGCGGTCAGCGGTTGCCGCGGCGCCGTTGCCGTGCCGGGCGCGGCGCTCACGCCTGGGGCTCCGCGGCCCGGCGCTCAAGGAAGCGCGCGAGCAACATCCGCATCGACTCGATCGGCTGAATTCCGGTGAGCGGGAAGTCGCCCAGGATGAAACTCGGATAGCCGAGCGCGGAAAAGCGGTCCGCTTCGGCCTTGTTGGCGGCGATTCGCGCAGCCATCCGGCCCCGCTCGAGATCGTCGCGAAAGCGCGCACGGTCAAGGCCCGCGCGCGCGGCGATCGCGCTCAGCAGGTAGAGATTTCCGATGTCGGCGCGTTGCTCAAATGCCGCGGGAAAGACCGCGTCGTGATAAGCCGCAAACGCGCCGGCCTCGCGTGCGAGCTCCGAGCCCTGCAGCGCCTTGTCCGTGTCGAGCCATCGCGCAGGCGGCTCTACCGCGATACCGGTTTCAGCGGCCACGTTGCGAATGCGGCCAAGCTCGAGCGGGCCGAGCGGCAGACCGGGGCGGGTGCGATAGTTGCGCAGCGCAATCGGCACGCCCTTCCATAGCGCGGTGAAGTCGAGTTCGCGTTCGAGCTGGCTGACGATGCGCCACGCGACGTAGCAGAGCGTTGAAGCGTAATCGAAATAAATCGGGATTACAGTCTTCGCCATAGCTGCTGCTTGGTCATCGCTTTCTGGGCATCGTCCTCGGCTCAAATATTGGCCGCTTGAGCGGGCGCGAGCAATTGCCCCTTTATCGGCAGCGAGAACAAGCTTGCCTCCGCGGGCCGTGCTCGCAATGCTGACACATGGCGATTGAAAGGCGCGAGGTGATGAAACTCGGCGTGGTCGACCTCGGCGTCGAGAAAGCCGAACTCCCCAACGGCGTGACGGTTGATTTGGCGGTCATCCGCCATCCCGGCGCTAGCGCGATCGTGGCGCTCGACGAGCATCGCCGCGTCACCTTGTTGCGCCAGTGGCGCCACGCGATGGGCGGCTGGCTGTGGGAGATTCCGGCCGGATGCCGGCGTGCCGGCGAAAGCGCGCACGCATGTGCCGAACGGGAACTGAGCGAGGAGGCCGGGCTGGGAGCGCGTCGCTGGGATCATCTTGGCGGGATCGTCACGATTCCCAGTTTTTGCGACGAGCGTATCGATCTTTACCTGGCGCGCGAGCTTACGGTCGCGCCGGGCGAGTTAGACCACGACGAGGTGATCAATGTGCGGCCGGTCGCGTTGGATGAGGCATTGGCGATGATCGCGCGCGGCGAGATGGTCGACGCCAAATCGATCGTTGCGCTGCTGCGCGCGCGTGATTTTCTTGCCGGAGCCGGCTGATGAAGCGCAGGCATTGCTTGAGCGCTGTGACGCTCACAACGGGCTCGCCGTCAGGCGGCCCCGGCTTTTTGGCAACTAACGCCTCCGGCACTTGTCCCGGGCAACTAACCTCCCGCGGCAATCACCGGACCCTGCTCCAACGCTGACCGCAATTTACGCGGTCGCCTACGAATCAGGCAGCGACTATTCGACGATCACTTCGTCCGGAAACAAGAAGGTGGTTGCGCCGTCGTCGAATTGAACCAGCAGCATCCGACGCCCGAGGTTGTCCACCGAGCGCAGAATGCGAGGTTTTTCGCTGTATCTGCTCAGCCCCTGATGGTCTCGCACAGGCTTGAGCAAACGACAATGCCGCCCAACCACGGTCTCGAAATTTGTACTTTCCATGTTCATCACTGTCCTTCCACCCGCCAAGCTCCTCCGCCCGCCGTAATGGAGAATGCCCTGAGCCGGTACAGTAGCAATGATCGCGCCTACCAATTAGACGCTTTTCCCCCGATTTTGTTTCTCATCCACAGCTGTTGCAAAAGGCAAATAATGGGGTTTTTTCAAATTTCTTCCCCCCTAGGCCATCTGCAACTCCTACGGCGCGGTTACGCGCTCTTGATCTGCGGCTTGAATCGCGTCAGGTACAGGACAGGCACAGGTAGGATAGATTCGAGATGGACTGGTTAGGGATGAAGATTTCCGCACCGCATCACCGCTTAATCACTACTAGCATCGTTTATTGTTAACAGACGCCCAATCTTCAAGATACTCGTTATAGATGCCATGTCAACGCTATATCCCCTGATTATGGGCCGCGAGGCCGTACTATCCACAGAACATTATCTTTCCGCAGCCGCTGGCGCGCGGATTTTCGAGCGCGGCGGCAACGCTATCGACGCCGCCGTCGCCGCCGCCCTGGTCGAGGGTGTCGTAAACCCGCACATGCACACCATAGGCGGCGAGGCGCCGATGCTCATCCGGCTGGGATCCAACCAGCGCATTTTTTCAATTAACGGCAATACGATGGCGCCCGCGCGGGCCACGATCGCTCATTATCGGGCTTTGGGCTTGGATCTGGTGCCGGGCGAAGGATTGCTCGGCGCGGGAGTACCTGCCGCTTTCGGCGCGTTTGTCTGCGCGCTCGAAAACTTCGGCACCAAATCGCTGGCCGAGGTCACCGGTCCCGCGCTCGCGCTATGCGAAGACGGCTTCACCATGCATCCGGGCCTGTGCGGCGACGACGAGTCGATTGACGTTCCGGGTCTTGGCTTGGGATCGATCCGCACCAACGCCGAGATGTTTCGCACGCGATGGCCGTCGACCGCGCGCATCTATATGCCCGCCGATGACCTTCCGCGCTCAGGCGACATCATCAGAAATCCGGCGCTGGCGAATTTTTTCCGTCGCCTGCTCGACGCGGAAGCCGGCGTCCGCAACGGCGGCCGCGAGGCCGGATTGCGCGCCGCGCTCGAGCGCTTTTACCGCGGCGACATCGCGCGCGAGATTGTCGCGCATTCCGAGGCGCACGGCGGGCTGCTGGCGCTCGAGGACCTAGCGTCCTTCACTACCCGGATCGAAGAGCCGGCGAGCCGCACCTACCGCGGCGCGACCGTCTTTAAGTGCGGACCGTGGTCGCAAGGGCCGGTCTTCCTGCAACAGCTCGCGCTGCTGGAGGGCTTCGATCTCGCAGCGATGGGCCATAACTCGGCCGCCTACCTGCACACGCTCATCGAGGTGGCCAAGCTTGCGTTCGCCGACCGCGAGGCCTATTACGCCGACCCCCAGTTCGTCGACGTCCCGCTCAAGGAATTGTTCTCGGAGCGCTACGCGGCGTTGCGCCGCGCGCTGGTTGATCCGAAGCGCGCCTCGATGGATCTGCGGCCCGGCGATCCGCGCACGATGCGGGCCGAGCTGGGCGCACCGGTAAAGCCGCGTTCGTGGGGCGCCGGCACCACTCACGTCGATGCGGCCGATCGCCGGGGCAACCTTATCGCGATAACGCCGAGCGGCGCGTGGCTGCGCAGCTCGCCCGTCGCCGACGCCCTGGGCTTTCCGCTCGGCACGCGGCTGCAAACATTTTATCTCGACGAGCGCCATCCCAATGCGCTGGCGCCGCTCAAGCGTCCGCGCACGACGCTCACGCCGTCGATGGCGACGACGCGCGACGGCCGATGGATCGCGTTCGGCACCCAGGGCGGCGACCAGCAGGATCAATGGACGCTGCAATTCTTCCTCAACCTGGCGGACTTCGGGATGAACCTGCAGGAGGCGATCGAAGCCCCGCGCTACTCCTGCATGCATGCGCCATCCTCGTTCCATCCGCACGATGCCGCACCCGGACTGGTGCGCATGGAGGACCGGATCGATGAGCGCGTGCGGGCCGAGCTGGCGGCGCTCGGCCACAAGATCGAGACGCGTCCCGCGTGGTGCGACGGCAACGTGCTTGCCGTTTCACACGACGGCACGCGCGAGCGGCTCGCCGCCGGCGCCGATCCTCGCGGACAGATTGCGGCGCTGATGCCGGCGCAGGCGATTGGCTGGTGATCGATCGCCCCGCCGCGTAACACGAAGAGGCGCAAGATGGCGCACGACACGATGAAGCACCTGATGGCGCGGAAGACGGCGCGGAAGACGGCGCGCATGATCGGCATCGTCGGCGCGGCAGCCACGGTCGCGGCGACGTTCATCGCGGCGTTCGTGACGACAAGAGCCCCCAGTGCGCGGGCCCAGGGCGAGCTGTTCAATCCGGCGCGAATCGCCGGCGCCACGACCAGCGATCCGGGCAAAATCGTCGACCTGACCTACACCTTCGACGCCTCCACCATCTATTGGCCCACCGAGGGCGGATTCGAGCACAAGTTCGAACTCTTCGGGATGCAGCCGGGCGGCTACTTCTACTCTTCGGCCAAATTCGCCGCAGCCGAGCACGGCGGCACACACATGGACGCACCGCTGCATTTCAACCGCGACGGGATGTCGGTGGAACAGGTGCCAATGAGCTACTTCGTGGGGCCGGCGGTGGTAATCGACTTCTCCGCCCGCTCCGAGAATTATCCCGACGCCACGCTCAGTCTCGTGGACCTCCAAGCCTACGAAAGAACCCACGGCCAGATTCCCTCGGGAGCGATCGTGGTGGGGCGCTCGGGATGGGGCCGCTACTGGCCCGACAAGAAGCATTATCTCGGAAGCGACAAGCCGGGAGACGTCGCGCATCTGCATTTTCCCGGCTTCTCACCCGAGGCGGTCAAATTTTTACTCACCGACCGCAACGTGATGGCATTGGCAATTGATACCGCGAGCCTCGACCCCGGCAATTCCAAGGATTTTCCCGTTCATCGAATGTGGCTGGGCGCCAACCGCATCGGATTTGAAAATCTTGCCAATGCCGACAAACTGCCCTTCAGCGGTGCGACGCTTTTCTGCATTCCGATGAAGATTGGCAAAGGCACTGGAGCACCGGCGCGCATTTTCGCCGTACTCCCATAGAGATCCTCGAGGGAGGATTTGCTCGGGGCTCCCTCTCCTTCCAGCAAAGAAACAGGCGGAGTGGTGTCGGCTGCGCGATCCGAGATCGGCACAACGCCCGCAAAATGTACCCCAGGATGCGCCGAAAGCGGTTGCATCACTGCGACGCGCACTGACGCCCGTGAAGCAAAAGACTTGAAAAAGCGGTAAAATATAAAATGATGGTAATCGGCATGAAAGCTGCTGGCTGAGGGGCGGGCAAAACCCAGCGGCAGCAGCGCTCGGGACAAGGTGTTGGAAACCAGGAAAGCTACTTTACGTAGAGAGGAGGGGGCGAGCGATGCGCAAAGGGGCAGTCTCGACGATCTTGGTGGCGATGGCCGCGATTCTTTTGGTGGCCGGATGCTCCGGGGAGCCGTTGTCGACGCGTGAAAAGGGCACACTTCTGGGAGGTGGGATCGGCGCCGCGACCGGCGCAATTATCGGCGCCGCGGTAGGCGCACCCGGCGCGGGTGCCGCCATCGGCGGTGCGATTGGCGGCGTGGGAGGCTTTGCGGTCGGCAACTCAATGCAGAACAACGAAAACGCTCAAGCTCAGACTCAGAGCCAGATCCAACAACAGCAGCAGCAACTCGAGCAACAGCGCCAGCAGATCCAGCAACTCAAACAGCAGCAGGAAACAGAGTGACGGTTCGCCCAAGCACAATCGCGTGGCGCGAATCACCCTGAGAGGAAGCGATGAAGTATTCCAGAAATTCGAACAAAAGCGTGTTGGCGACGATGGCCCTTGTGCTGGTCGCGGCCCTTACGCTTGCCGGATGCAGCGGGCAGCCTTTGTCGACGCGTGAGAAAGGAACGCTCGGCGGCGGCGTGCTGGGTGCGGGTGCCGGGGCAATCATCGGCGCTGCGGTTGGCAGTCCGGGTGCCGGCGCTGCGATCGGCGGTGCACTGGGCGCGGGCACCGGCTACGTCATCAGCAACTCGATGCAGAATAACCAGGACGCACAGGCGCAGACCCAAGGCCAGATCCAGCAGCAGCAGCAGGAGCTCGAGCAGCAGCGCCAGCAGATTCAGCAACTCAAGCAGCAGCAGCAAACCGAATGAGCGGGCCTCGGTACGGGCGGCCCCGGGGAATTGGGGGGAACACTTATATGGAGAAATCGAAAAGGTCTCGCGCGGCGACGGTGACGATGGCGGCGTTGTCGGCCCTGGTGGTTGTCGCGCTTGCCGGATGCGGTCCGCAAGGAATGTCGACGACTACGGAAGGAACGCTCGGCGGCGGCGTGCTGGGTGGAGGCACCGGCGCCATAGTCGGCGCGGCAGTCGGACATCCGCTGGCCGGCGCCGCGATCGGCGGTGCGCTGGGCGCGGGCACCGGCTACGTCGTGGGCAGCTCGCTGCAGAATCAGCAGACTGCGACCCAGCAGCAGCAAGGGCAGATTCAGAACCAGCAGCAGGAGATTCAGAGCCAGCGCATGCAGATCCAGCAGCTCCAGCAGGAACAGCAGACCGAATAGCCAAACGGGTGGACTCAAGATGCATCGCGGCGCGGGCGCCTTAAATGGGCTTCCGCGCCGCAGCGCGTTTTGGATCTCGCTCAGTCGCGCGCTAGGCCGGACGACAGAGCTTGCAGGCGCGCAGTCCCGCGCTGCGCGCGCGGTCCGAATTGGCAAAAATGACCGCCTTCGCCGGGTCGGCGCGAATCGCCGCATGGCATTGCGGTCGGCAGAAAATGTGGGTCACCAGATGACCCATCACGCTGCTCGCCGGCAATCGATGGTCGCGCGCCACGCTAAAGCCCTCCGCGCGCAACAGCTTGATCTTGCGCGGCACGCCGCCGCCATAGTTGCCGATCGTGCCGTCGGACCGGATCACCCGATGGCACGGGACGTAGAGCGGCACCGGGTTGATCGCCATCGTATTGCCGATCGCGCGCTGGCCCGAGGGCGCGCCCACCGCCGCCGCGAGCGCCTGATAGGTGATGACCGAGCCGGGCGGCACCGTACGGCGAAGCCGCATCAGCGCGCGCCGCTGAAAATCCGTCCGCACCAGGCTCAAGTCAACCGGGCGGTCGAGCGCGTGCATGTCGCCCTTTATGTAGCGCTCGATCTCGCGCCCGATGCGCGCCGCGGTCTGCGGATCTTCGACCAGGTCGAATCCCTCCCTCAACCCGGCCAGCGCGTCGGGTGCATCGGCCACTTCGAGGAACTGCACCGCGAGCAAACCGCGCACACTCTCGGCCACCAGCAGGCGGCCGACCGGTGAGTCGACTATCCCGACGCGCGCCACTGGTCTGCGCGCACGGCCAAACGTCCGCGCGAGCTTAGGTCGCACTGCGCGCAGCGCCGCATCGACGGCGTCGTCGTCGGGTCCGCTCTCCATCCCGAGCGGCCCGTCATCGCCGAGCATCTCGCGCATCAGTATTTCGTCCTTGAGCGTTTGATTCATGATGTTCACCGTTGTGGATTTCGCCGCCTTGCGCATCACCGGATCGCCTTCAGCTTTTTCAGCGCCTGGTAAACGCTGGCCCGCGCGCTATCCGCCGAGCACTCCAGCGCCGCGCCGATTTCCTCGTATTCGAGTCCCGCAAACTTGCGCATCATGAGCGCCTGGCCCTGCTTGTGCGGGAGCCCGGCGATCGCACGCCGCAGATGGATCACGCCCTCATGTCCGCCGCCGGCAGGCGCGGGGGATGCGGCACGATGATCGCCGCCGGTCGGATCGTCGCCGTTGCTTATCACACGCGCGCGCCGCATATTGTCGCGCGCGCGGTTGCGGCAGAGATTCGTCGCGATTCGGTACAGCCACGGCCGCAGACCCTGCTCGGAGTCGAGTTGCGGATAGGCGCGATAGGCTCGCAGCCAGGTTTCCTGGAAAAGGTCGAGCGCGTCGTTCTGATCGCGGGTCATGCGGAGCAGAAACCGCATGATCTCACGCTCGTGGCGCCCGAGCGCTTCCTCAAATGGCGGCGGTAAGTTGAGTTTGGCCGTGGCTTCCATGGCACAGGTTATAACCCCGCCCGGGGCCTGGCGTGAATCGCGAAACAAGGACGCAACCGATACTCCCGCGTCCGGCAGTTCGGCCGTGCCTCTACCCTGCCGTCCGCTGCGCTACTAGAGTTGACACCAATCGCAGTCGATATAATCGCCACCGCCTCTGAACAGGAGGAGAACGATGGGAGCCGTCGGGCTGATAGCACTATGGGCCGCACT
Organism: Binataceae bacterium (SeqCode); assembly: GCA_035493515.1. Taxonomy (GTDB): domain Bacteria; phylum Desulfobacterota; class Binatia; order Binatales; family Binataceae; genus JAKAVN01. The sequence goes on from DATJID010000016.1 coordinate 8,794, forward strand.
ATTCCTGGCCGGCCATTTCATCCTGTCCTCCGAGACGGTACGCGCCAGGATCGCCGCGGCGGTCGGCGAGCAGCCTTTTCGCGGCATCTACTCGCTGGTCGCACTGGCGACGTTCATCCCGATGGTCATCGCGTTTGGCCATCACAAGCATGCAGGCCCGATGCTGTGGTATCTGCGCGGGGTAGCGCCGGTGCGATGGCTGGTGTGGCTGATGATGCTGCTGGCGCTGATCATGTGGGTCGCGTCGCTTATAACGCCTAATCCGGGAGCGCTCGGCGCGCCGGATAATCTTACTCCGCGCGGTATCCTCAAGTTCACGCGGCATCCAGGCTTCGTCGCGTTCGCGATCTTCGGCTTCGCGCACATGCTGATGAATGGATGGGCCGGTGACCTGATTTTCTTCGGCACGTTTCCGGCGCTAGGCATCTTCGGCGGTCTGCATCAGGACCGTCGCAAGCTGCGCTCGATGGGCGAACGTTACCGCCGTTTCGTCGAGCAGACATCTTTCATGCCCGGGGCGGCGTTGCTGAGCGGGCGCCAGCACTGCCATCCGACCGAGGATTTACCCTTGCTCGCGATCGTAATCGGCACAATGCTGACGGCCGTGCTGGTCGCGATTCATCCGTGGGCGTTCGGTGGCCATCCGCTGGGTTAAGGCTGCGCCCAGGGGAACCTCACGCTCAGCGCGCGGGCAACCTGAACAGGCGTGCGGCGTTGGCGCAAATCTGCGCCGCGAGCGCCGGGGCGTCGGCACTGCGTAGCGCAGCCATCGCCTCGAACGTGCGGCGGACGTACGCGGGCTCGTTGGGCTTGCCGCGATACGGCTCGGGCGTGAGATAGGGCGCGTCGGTTTCGATTAGCAGGCGATCACTCGGCACCACCATCGCGGCCGCCCGCAGGGCGTTGGCTTTTTTGAAAGTGAGAATTCCGGAGAACGATATGTAGAAACCGAGTTCGACGAACTCTTGCGCTGCGTAGGCGTCCCCGGTGAAGCAATGGATCATCCCGCCGGCCTGCGGCATTCCGGTTTCGCGAACGATCTCGCATAACCGCCGCTCGGCGTCCCGGCAATGAATCATCACCGGACGATCGAGCGCGCCGGCGAGTTCCAGATGCGCCCTGAGTGATCGCTCCTGCGCGTCCGTCGGCGAACGCATGTAGTGAAAATCCAGCCCGGTCTCGCCGACCGCGACCACTTTCGGCGAGCGCGCGAGCGCGGTGAGCGCCGCGATGCGCGGCTCGTCGCAATCGGAGGCGTTATGCGGATGGACTCCGACGGCAGCGAAAACGTGCGGGTGGCGTTCGGCGATCTCTACCGTCAGCCGGTCAGTCTCAATCGTGTCGATTGCGCCGACCGCTATGATCGTGCCAACCGCGGCGCCGGCCGCGCGCGCCAGCGCGCCGTCGAGATCCGGATAGAGCCGCGGGTCGGCCAGATGACAATGCGCGTCAAGGATCGTGTCCATCGCAACTTTCGATCGGCCCTGCTCGACCGTCTCTATGGGTTTTCGACCAGCACCTGGTGGCCGTTGGCGGCAAGCGCTTCGCGCAGGCGCTCGATATGCTCGTGTCCGCGCGTCTCGAGCTCCAGCGTTACGCGCGCGCCGCCGATGCGGACATCACGCCGCGTGCGATCGTGCTGAATCGCGTGCACGTTGGCGCCCTGCTCGGTGATCACCGCGAGCAGCCGCGCCAACTCGCCCGGCCGATCCCGCATCTCCACGGTCAGGCGCATCAGGCGCCCCGCCTTCGCAAGTCCATGGCCGATGATCCGGTCGAGCAGATTGACGTCGATATTGCCGCCGCTCACCACGATCACCACCCGCCGTCCGGCAAGCGCGCCGCCGAGCTTCAGTGCGCCCGCCAGCGCCGCCGCGCCCGCGCCCTCGGTCAGCAGCTTCATTCGCTCGAGCATCAGCAGCACGGCCTCGCCAATCTCGAAGTCATCGACCGTCACCACCCGGTCGAGGCGGCTGCGCACGATCTCGAAGGGCAGGCGCCCCAGCCGCCCGGTGGCGAGGCCATCGGCGATAGTGTCCACCGCGGTCGGCACGGTGGAAGGCACGCCCCGGCCGAGGCTGAGGCTCAGTTGCGCCGAGCCCGCAGCCTCGACGCCGATTAATTTCGCGTGCGGGGCGCGCGCGGCGAGCGCGAGCGCGATGCCGGCAAGAAGGCCGCCGCCGCCCACCGGCACCAGCACGAAGTCGGGCGCGAACTCGTCGGCGATCTCAAGGCCAACCGTGCCCTGGCCGGCAATCACCAACGGATCGTCATAGGCGTCGACGAACAGCGCGCCGGTGCGCGCGCAAATTTCGCGAGCGGCGCGGCGCGCCTCGAGGTAGTCGATGCCGGCGAGCTCGACCCTCGGGCCGTAGCTCCGGGTGGCGTCGATTTTGGCGATCGCGGCCGTCGTCGGCATCACGATCGTCGCGCTCACGCCCGCGCGCGACGCGGCCCAGGCGAGCGCCTGCCCGTGATTGCCGGCCGAGGCGGCTACCGCGCCCCGCGCGGCCTCGGCCGGCGCCAGCGTCGCGATCCGATTGTACGCGCCGCGAATCTTGAACGAGCCGGTCTTCTGCAGGTTCTCGGGCTTGAGGTAAACCTCCGCCGCAAGCATCTGCGAGAGCGTCGCGCTATGGATGAGCGGAGTCGGCTTGACGATTCCCGTCAGGCGCTCGCGCGCGAGCTCGAGATCTTCGACGGTGACGCTTTCGGGAATCGTCGCGCTCATTTTTGGCATCCGCGGCGCCGGCGGACGCGGTTCAGCGTTGATGTTGATGCGGAGTGAAGCGGCGCTCGCGCGAGGCGCCGAAGGAGTTGCCTTCGAACTCGACCTGGACGCATTGGCCGTTACGCCAATCGAGATCGAGCAGCAGAAACCGGACCGCGCGCCGCTTGACCGCCTCAACCAGCGACGCCACCTGGGCCGGATCGGCGGGGTCGATCGCTCCGGTCTCGGCGGCGTCGAGGTGGCTCGCGGCGACGAACTCGCGCGCGCGCTCCTCGCTCGAAAAACCGAGCACCCCGGCCCAGTGCGTACCCTCTTCCTGGTAGACGATCAGCGCGCCCGCGGAATCGAGCAGCAGATGCAGTTCCTTTGCGGCGAACGCGCTCAAGCCGCCTCGATCCTGAGCCGGCCCGCGCGCAGCGCCTCGGCGCGCTCATGCACCAGCGCGGGGTAGGTGTAGTAGTGGTCGCCGCTCAGGCGCAGGAACGATGCGACGTCGACGTCGTCCAGGCGCATCTCGGCGATTTTCGCCTCGGCCGCGTCGCGGCTCGGAGCCTTCAGGATGGTGTCGTAAATGGTGCGCGCCTGCTCGGCAAGAAAGTCTTCGCGCGGCGGCATCGCCGCGGGCGCAAGCTTGCCGGCGTGGAAGTTGTCGAGAATATAGCGCAGCGCCTTGAGTTCGTGGCGCAACACGTCGATTTGCTTCAAAGTCTTGTCGGGCATCACTCAGAAGCTTATCGCCGCCGCGCGGCTCAGTTCAAACGCGGGGACGAGGCGGCTTTGGAGCTAGCTTCGAGTCAGGCGATGGACCATCCCGAGATGGCGCAGCGCCTCGCGCTTACGGCCCATCGATTCGTACAATTCGGCGAGGTTGCGATGTGCCGCGAGCGAGAGCGGGTCGCATTCCGACGCGCGCACGAAACTCCCGAGCGCATTTTGCAGATCCTCGCGGCGGCGGTAGAGCAGGCCCAGGCGGATGTATACGTCCGCGTTGGTGGGAACGATGGCCGCGGCCCCCAGCAGCGCGCGCAGCGCGCCGGCCAGGTCGCCCTCGCGTTCGAGCAGGCTGGCGAGATCGATATGAGCCTCGAAATTTCCCGGCTCGCGTCCCAGCAGCTCACTGTAAAGAGTCAGCGCGCGCAACGGATCGCTCTCGGCCAGCCGGCGCGCTTCCTCGAAGCGTTCGCGCACGCGGGCCGGGCCGAAGCGCTCTTCTACCTTGCCCGGCGCGGGCGGTGCCTCGAAGTTGAGCAGCAGCTGACCGGTCATCGCCTCGACCATCACGCTGCCGTCGCGCACCACGATCTGCCCGTCGTGGTTGGCCAGCCTGAGCGAGGTGACCGGCCGCGCCGGTCCGAACATCCCGCGCACCCGGTCAAGGCATCGCCGCACCGGGTCCAGATGATGACGCGTGGGGAGCAACTCCTTGGCCAGGCGCATCACCAGCAAATCGTCAAAGCCGAAACGCATCTGGCGCCCGCCTTTGAGCGGCCGCACCAGCGAGCGCTTGACCCAATAGCGAATCCGGTCGGGCGAGATGGCGAGAATCCGCGCCGCCGCACGCGTCGAAAAAGTGTGCGCGCGCCTCACCGCCGCATCGTCCAGCGTCCCCACCACGGGCCGAGTATAAAAACTAGTCCGCGGCGTCTCAACGCCCGCGGTTGCGATCTTTAAACAGCGCCCTGTTGAGAGGCTGTCGGCAGAACTTGGCCGGAACTATGATCCGTACCGGGGCAGCTCATGTTCGCGAGCTGCCGCGCTCCCGATGCGCGGGCTATTCGCCGATGTCCTTGAGCGTGCGCACCATTCGCACCGCGGCGTCGACCGCATTGCGCGCGTTGTCGATCCGGTCGAAGGCCTGTTCGCGGGTCATCCCGGGCCCCGTCATCCCGAGTGCGACCGGCTTGTCGAACTGCAAAGCCAGGTCGGCGGCGGCGCGCGCGGCGGCGTGCGCAACGACCTCGTCGTGGCCGGTATCACCCTTGATTACGGTGCCGATTATGACCACGGCATCGACGTCCTTGCGGCGCACCAGCTTTTTGATCGCCGGGCCCATGTCGAACACGCCCGGGACGTGGACCACGTGGCTAACCTCGACCCCCAGAAAGGCGGCGTGGCGCCGCGCCCGCTCCTCCATCGCGGAGGTTACGTCAAAGTTGAACTCCGACACTACCATCGCGATTTTCACGTGGCGCTCCTCTCCAGTTCTTGTTTATCGCGAGAGTCCAGGTGGATTGCTTCGCGAATCTCGACACCGCTCGCGCGCAGGTAGCGCTTGAGGTCGGGAATCGTACATTCGCCGTAATGGACGATCGAGGCGACGATGGCGGCGTCGGCGCCGCCCGTGGTAAACGCGTCCAGCAGATGGCGCGGCTCGCCCGCGCCGCCTGAAGCGATCACCGGGATTCCCACCTCGTCCGCGATCATCCGGGTTATTCCGAGGTCGTAGCCGGCCTTGGTGCCGTCGGCGTCGATCGAGTTGATACACAGTTCGCCGGCGCCCAGGCGCTCGCCCTCGCGCGCCCATTGAAGCGCGTCACGCCCGGTCGGCGTCCGTCCGCCGTCGACAATGACCTCGTGGCCCGAGGGCAGCCCGATTCGCCCGGTGCGCTTGACCTGCATCGAAAGCACCACGCATTGGCTGCCAAAAGCGCGCGCGCCGGCCGCAATCAAGCTAGGATCGCGCACCGCGCCCGAGTCGATCGAAACCTTCTCAGCGCCCGCCAGCAGCACCGCGCGCATGTCCTCGAGCGTGCGCAAGCCGCCGCCGACGCTGAACGGAATGAAAATCTCGCGGGCCACCGCGCGCACCACGTCGATCATGATCCCGCGCTGCTCGTTGGAGGCGGTGATGTCATAGAAGACCAGCTCGTCGGCGCCCTGCTCGTAATAGTAACGCGCCATCGCGACCGGGTCGCCGACGTCGGCGTTGTCGAGGAACTGGACGCCCTTGGTGACCTTGCCTGCGCGCACGTCGAGGCAGGGGATGATGCGTTTGGCGATCACGACCGTCAGATCTTCATGCGGCAGAAGTTGTCGAGCAAGCGGAGTCCCGCGGCGCCGCTTTTTTCGAGATGGAACTGGGTGGCGATAACGTTGTCGCGTGCGATCGCGGCGCAAAACGGCACGCCGTGGTCGCTGGTCGCGATCACCAGCGCCGGATCCTCAGGGATCGGATAATAGGAGTTGACGAAATAGAAATGAGTGTTGTCGGGAACTCCACGAAAGACCCGATGGGGCCGCGTCTGGCGCACGCGGTTCCATCCGATCTGCGGAACCTTCAGCGGACGGCCGTCTAAAGCTGCCGGAAAGCGCACTACGCGGCCCGCGACAATTCCGAGGCAACTTGCGTCGTCCTCCTCGCTCCGATCCAGCAGCACCTGAATCCCGATGCAAATGCCGAGGAACGGTTTGCCGGCGCGAACAACGTCGTCGCGCAGCACCTGGTCAAGTCCCAGCGCGCGCAGGTTTTCCATCGTCGCGCCCGCCGCGCCGACTCCGGGCAGGATAGCGCGGTCGGCGGCGCGCACGCGCTCGGGACGGTCGGTTACCTCGCAGGGATGGCCGAGATGCTCCAGCGCCCGTGCGACGCTGGTCAGATTTCCTGCCTTGTAATCGACTATTGCGATCATCGCGTAACAGGGCCGTGCGGCTAAAAGGATTTGCGCGACCCGCGTAAGCATCTTAGCCTGAGCGCCCGGCCCGCGCGACACCGCTTTCCCGCCGACTCACCGGGCTGACTCATCGGACGTGCGCGAGGCTCCCAAAGCCGTTGCGACGCGCGTTCCTGCCGGTGCTTAGCCGTGGCGCAGTGCGCGGCCGGGGCGGGCCTTGGTATGGCGGCCGTTTGCGACCACGGCGACGCCGTTGACGAAGACGTACGCGATGCCAGCCGGGTAGCGCTTGGGATCGTTGAAAGTCCCGGTGTCGATTATCGTCGCCGGATCGAAGATGACCAGGTCGGCAGCGGCTCCGGCGCGCAGCACGCCGCGGTCGGAGAGGCCGAACTTCCGCGCGGGCATCCCGGTCATCCGATACACCGCTTCTTCCATCGTGAGCAAGCCGAGTTCTCGCGCGTAACGGCCGAGCACGCGGGCAAAAGTCCCGTAAAGGCGCGGATGGGGCTTGCCGCCCAGCGGAATTCCATCCGAGCCAATCATGGTGGTGGGATGCCGCATTACGGTTTGCACGTCGCCCTCGTCCATCATGTCGAGGATTGCGATCGCGCGATGCTGCTCGTCGGTGTCCACCTTGCGCGCCGCGTCTTCGGGCGAAAGTTCGAGCTGCGAGGCGAGTTCCGCGATGGTGCGGCCCTCGTATTCCGGATGAAGCGGCGCGGACGCGATCAGCACGCGTTCGGGCTCGATCCGCGCGATTCCGCCGCGGTCGCCTTGCGGATTGAAGGCGTTGTTGTGCAGCACCGCCGCCAGCATCGTGCTCCCCGAGGTGTACGGATACTGATCCGCGGTCACATCGAGGCCCTCTGCGCGCGCCTCTTCGATAAGTTTGATCGATTCCCGCACCCGGCCCCAGTTGCTCTTTCCCGCGGCCTTGTGATGCGAGATCTGCACGCGCACGCCGGATTCCCGGCCGATGAGAATCGCCTCCCGTACGGCGTCGAGCAGGCCCGAAGCTTCGTTGCGCATGTGAGTCGCGTAGACGCCGCCCGCGGCGGCCACGTCGAGCACAAGCTCGATGACCTCTTCGGTTGCGCAATGGCGGCCCGGTTCATAGATGAGGCCGGTGGAGAGGCCGACCGCGCCGGCTGCGAGCCCCTCGTGCAGCAGCTCGCGCATCGCGCGCTGCTCGTCCCGTGTCGGCGCGCGGCGCGCCATCCCCATCACGGCCGCGCGGATCGTGTTGTGTCCGACCAGCATCGCGACGTTGAGGCTCGGCGGTGCGCTTTCAACCATTTCAAGGTAGCCGCGATAGCCTTTCCATTCAGGCATCGCCGCCTCGCCGAAAAAAGTGCCGAAGTGTTCGCGCACCGCCGCGTAGGGCGCCGCGCCCATCCCGCAGTTGCCAACCACTTCCGTGGTGACCCCCTGCATCAGCTTGAAGTCCATCGTCGGCGTGGTCAGCACGGCGAAGTCGTCGTGGCTGTGGACGTCGATGAAGCCAGGTGCGAGCGCGAGGCCGCCGGCGTCGATTTCGAGCGCCGCTGCGCCCTGGACCTCGCCAACTGCCGCGATCCGATCGCCGCGCACCGCCAGGCTGCCGACGAACGGCGCAGCCCCGGTGCCGTCGAAGACGTGCGCGCCGCGAATCACGATGTCCCAGCGGTCGCCGCTCATATCAAGGTCGCGCGCGGGCGATGCGCGCAGGTGATACGGCCGCTTCGGTCACGCCCTGCTGCGCGAGGTCGGGGGGAACCGCGCGCCCAAGCGCGAGGCTGGCGGTCAGACGTCCCATCGACGGCGAAGTCTCGATTCCATAGCCGCCCTGGCCGGCGAGCCAGAAGAATCCCTCCACCCGCGGGTCGTAACCGACCACCGGGCAGCCGTCGGCGACGAATGAACGCAGGCCCGCCCACTTGCGGTTTACATGCGCGACCGGAATTCGCGCCGCACGCTGAATCCGATCGACCGCGAGGGCGACGTCGAAGTCGTCCGGCTGCACGTCGCACGGCTCCATCGGTGTCTGGTCGGCCGGAGAGCCGAGGAACTTGCCCGCGTCGGGTTTAAAATAGAATTCCTCGCCGACATCGATCACCGAGGGCCATTTCGCGATCTCGGCGGCCGGCGGCGGATCGAAAATAAATGCGGTGCGCCGCTTCGGCACCAGGCCAATCGGCCCCGCCGACGCCATCGCACCCACCACGTCGCACCACGCGCCCGCCGCGTTGATAACGACCGGCGCGGCGAAATCCCCCGCCGTTGTCCGCGCGATCCATCCATCAACGTTGCGCTCGAGGCCCAGGAGTTCGGCGCTGGTCACCAGCTTCCCGCCGCGCGCGCGCATTCCGCGGATGAACCCCCAGTGGATTGCGTGCACGTCCATGTCCATCGCCTCGGGATCGAGCACCGCGCCGGCGACGTACTCCTCTCTGAGCAGTGGCACGAGGGTGCACGCCTGGGTGGCGTCGAGACGGCGGACGCCGGCGATGTGGCGGGAGGATTGCGCGAAATTCTGCTCGAGCATGGCGGACTGGTCGGAGCGCCCGATTAGAAGCATCCCGCGCTCGGTCAACAAGGGATGCTCGGCGAATCCGTTCGGGGGGTTAAGGAAAAAGTCTTTTGCGGCCCGGCTGAGGGCGCGAATCACCGCAGGTCCGTGAGTTTGGACGAAGAGTGCCGCCGAGCGGCCGGTCGTATGGTAGCCGGGCTGAGTTTCGCGCTCGAGCACCAGCACTCGCGCGTGCGCCGCCAGTTCATAGGCGGCCGAGGCGCCTGCGATACCGCCGCCCACGATTATGAAATCGTAAGTGTCCATCTCAGATCATTATCTTGCTCATAAGCATTATCCTGGCGTCCGTTCTCTTATCGCGCCGGCCATCGCAAGAGATCAAGCCGGTTGCCAAGCGGAGAAGGTTCCGGCTAACGATTCATCGGACGATCGAAACCTGGAAAGGACGTGATCCGCGATGGCGAAGACCGCGCTTGCATTCTCGCTGATGCCCGATAGCCCGATCGAAAAGGTCGTTGAGTGGACCAAAGACGCCGAGGAGATGGGATTCGCCGCGGCTTTTATGACCGAGGCGAACAACGATTCGCTCGCCTGCTCGCTGGCGCTCGGGATGCGCACGCAGCGTATCGGGCTCGGCACCGCAATCGCCAACATCTACCTGCGTCATCCGGCGCTGTTGGCTAACGAGGCCGCGACCGTGCATCAGATGACTGGCGGACGCTTCATCCTGGGCCTCGGCACCGGCCACGGCGAGGGCAACTCGCGCCTGGGGATCGAGATGGGGCAGCCAATGGCGAAGATGCGCGAGACCGTTGCGAAGCTGCGCAAGATGCTCGAGGGCGGCGGCACCGGACCGAAAATAAGCGGCAAGCTGCCGCTTTACCTGGCGGGAGTGTCGCGGCCGATGGTGCGGATGGCGGGCGAGATCGCCGACGGCGTGATTTTCAATTTTTTTCCGCCCGCCCGCGTGCGCGAGGCGCTGGGCGAAATCGCCGAGGGCGCCCGCGCGGCCGGGCGGGACCCGGCCGCGGTCGAGCCGACGCTGTTCGCGACCGCGTTCATCGCGGACGACCTGGAGGCGGCGCGCCGTCCGGCGCGCACGCTGCTTTCGCGTTACGGAGCGCTGCGGTTTTACGGCAACATGATGGCTAAGGCGGGGTTCGAGCGCGAGATTGCGGCGATTCGCGCGGCGCGCGGCGACGCCGCGCGGGCGCTCGCCGCGGTGAGCGACGCGATGATCGACGCGACGCTGCTGGTCGGATCCGAGCAGCGGGTGCGCGAGCGGCTCGCCGAGCTGTGCGCGCCGGGAATCGGGACGGCGATCGTGTTCGTCAATCCGGTCAACGAACCGCGCGAGGCCGCGGTTCGCCGGCTGATGCGCGCGCTGCGCCCCTAGGGGTGCCACGGCGCGCGCGCAGCAATCGGGCCTGGCGCATGGGTTACGCCGGCGGCGCCGGCGTGGCCTCGCCGCCCGGCGGCGGCTTCAGCATGCCGAAGAATCCGCGGATACGATTGTAGTTCACGCCGAAGTCGCCGGTGCCGTCGCGCGAGCGCGAGCGCATTTCGACCAGGCTGCTGTTAGGGTCAGGCCCCGGACGCACCTGGATCACGAAATCGTCGCGAAAGCGGAACAGGTTGGAGGTCTCGACGCCCTCGATCGTGCGCGTCGCCGGATCGGTGAAAACGATCAGCCATTCCGGCATCGTGTTTGCCGCGGCCCGCACCTTGAGAAACGCGTCGTCGGGCTTCTCGTCGAGCCGCAGCGGATCGAGCTTCGGGTAGTCCTTGCTTTGTACCGGCTTGAACTTGTCGCGGTCGTATTTCATCGAGTCGGGTGACAAGTTCGGTGGTTTGACGAACTCCGGCGGATTTTCGTAATTCGTGGTGATGTCGTTGATCTCCGGATAGGGCATCGACATCCAACGCCACATCGTGAATCCGACCGGCCCGGCGATCAGCAAGCCGAGCACGAGGCCGGCGACGGCCTTGGGCCTGCCGACCCTGCGCTCGGGCGCAGAGGTGCGCAGCAGGCCGATTAGTCCGAACAGCAGCGCCAAAACCGCGAGTGCGAAGCTGAGCAGAAACGCCAGGAAGCCGGTCATCGGCGGGACCATGCCAAGATGCGCGCCCACGACGCCAATTCCCACCAGCAACAGGGCGAGTATCGCGTTCATGATGGAGAGCCAGGCAGTGATCATCCTCGTTTCTCCTTGGCCGGGCGGCGCCGTGGGCCACCAAGCGACGAACTGTGCCAGCAAAGCGATCCGTTACAGCAGTTAAGGCCTAAATACAAAACCCGCCGTATCGCGGCATGCGAAATTGCTCGTTACGCCGCGCTCGGATAGGCTTGAGGGCCGAGGCCGCCGGGCCTGTTCTCTTAAAGCATGCTTAGCACGGATCGAATCGGGGTTTTACGCGACCTGCTGGCCGCGCGGATCGTCATAATCGACGGCGCAGCGGGCACCTCCATTCAGAACATGCATCTCACGGCCGCCGATTTCGGTGGCCCGCAATTGGAAGGATGTAACGAGAACCTGATTCGTACCCGCCCCGACAAAATTCGCGAGCTACACGACAGTTTCCTCGACGCCGGCGCCGACATTATCGAGACCAACACCTTCGGCGCGACCTCTGTCGTGTTGGCCGAGTATGGGCTCGCCGAGCACGCGCGCGAAATGAATCGCCTGGCCGCCTCAATCGCGCGCGCCGCCGCCGCCGCCGCCACCACGCCAAAGCGGCCGCGTTTCGTGGCGGGTTCGATGGGGCCGACGACCAAGGCCATTTCGGTCACCGGCGGCATCACCTTCGACCAGCTGGCGGACACCTACCAGGAGCAGGCCGAGGGACTCATCGAAGGCGGCGTCGACTTGCTGCTGCTGGAGACCGTGCAGGACACGCTCAATTGCAAGGCCGGGCTGGTCGGAATCGAGCGCGCGATCGCCAGGGCCGGGGTTGAGATTGCGATCGCGGTCTCGGGCACGATCGAGACGATGGGTACGCTGCTGGCGGGGCAGGATATCGAAGCTTTTTACACCTCGCTCGCCAATCGCGGGCTCATCTGGATGGGACTGAACTGCGCGACCGGCCCTGACTTCATGACCGACCATCTGCGCACGCTTTCGGAGATCTGCCGCTTCGACGTCGCATGTGTGCCCAACGCGGGTCTGCCCGACGAAGAGGGCCATTACAACGAATCGCCCGAGTCGCTCGCGCACAAGCTCGAGCGTTTCGTCGACGCCGGATGGGTCAACCTTATCGGCGGATGCTGCGGGACTACGCCCGCGCACATCAGGGCGCTGGCGCGGATGGCCGAGGGCAAGCGCGCGCGCAAGCCGTCGAGCGTTCGCCGTTCGGTGGTTTCGGGCATCGAGCCGCTGGTGATCGACGAGAACACGCGCCCGGTGATCGTCGGCGAGCGCACCAACGTTCTGGGCAGCCGCAAGTTCAAGCGGCTGGTGGCTCAGGGCAAGCTGGAGGAGGCGGCGGAGATCGGCCGCCTGCAGGTGCGTCGCGGCGCCCACGTGCTCGACGTCTGCCTGCAGGACCCGGACCGCAACGAGATCGCCGACCTTACCGGCTTTCTCGAAATCGAGGTCAAGAAAGTAAAAGTTCCGTTGATGATCGATTCGACCGACGCCGTTGCGATCGAAGAGGCGCTCAAGCGCGCGCCGGGCAAGTCGATCATCAACTCGGTCAACCTTGAGGACGGCGAAGAACGGTTCCAGCGTGTGGTGCCGCTCGCGCGCCGCTACGGCGCGGCGCTGGTGGTCGGCTGTATCGACGAAGACAAACAGCAGGCGCAGGCGATCACACGCGCGCGCAAGCTCGCGATCGCCGAACGCTCGTACAAGATTCTGACCGAGCGCTACGGCGTCGAGCCCGAGGACATCATCTTCGATCCGCTGGTCTTCCCGGTCGGCACCGGCGACCGCAACTACATCGGCTCCGCGGTCGAGACCATCGAGGGCATCGCGCTCATCAAGGCCGCGCTACCGCGCTGCAAGACCGTGCTCGGCATCTCCAACGTCTCCTTCGGCCTGCCCGAGGCGGGTCGCGAGGTGCTGAACTCGGTGATGCTTTATCATTGCGTGCAGGCCGGTCTGGACCTTGCGATCGTCAACTCCGAGAAGCTCGAGCGCTATCATTCGGTGCCCGAAGAGGAGCGCCGGCTGGCCGAGGACCTGATCTGGTGGCGCGGCGACGATCCGATCGCGGCCTTCGCCGGCTATTTCCGCGAGCGCAAGGCCAAGCCCAACGTCGAGCAGCGACGCTCGCTGCCGCTGGATGAACGGCTCGGACTCTACATCCTGGAGGGCTCCAAGGAGGGGCTCATCGAGGACCTCGACGAGGCGCTCGGCGCGCGTTCGGCGCTCGAGATCATCAACGGTCCGTTGATGAAAGGGATGGACGAGGTCGGGCGGCTGTTCAATTCCAACCAGATGATCGTGGCCGAGGTGCTGCAATCGGCCGAAGCGATGAAGGCCGCCGTCGCCCATCTCGAGCCGCACATGGAGAAGGCCGAGAGCGCCAGCCGCGGCACCATCGTGCTGGCCACCGTCAAGGGCGACGTGCACGACATCGGCAAGAATCTGGTCGATATCATTCTGAGCAACAACGGCTATCGGGTCGTCAATCTCGGCATCAAGGTGCCGCCCGAGGAACTGATCAAGGCCTACAACGAACATCACCCCGACGCCATCGGGCTTTCCGGCCTGCTGGTGAAGTCGGCACAGATGATGGTGGCGACGGCGCAGGACTTAAAGAGCGCGGGCATCGGATGCCCCATCCTTGTAGGCGGCGCGGCGCTTTCGGCGCGTTTCGTCCGGATGAAGATTGCGCCCGAGTATGAAGGACTGGTCGCGTACGCCAACGACGCGATGGAAGGGCTGGACCTCGCCCATCAGTTGATGGACGAGGAGCGGCGCGCCGCTTTGCGCAAAGCGCTGGACGCCGAGACTCAACGGCTGCTCGCGAGCGCGGCCAAACCGGCGGCGCCTGCGCCGCGCGCCGGCCGGCGCCCGTCCAGCGTGCGCCAGGACGTCGAGATTCCGTTGCCGCCCGACTTGAAGCCTCACGTCGTGCGCGCCTACGACCTCGCCGAGGTTTTCCGCTACATCAACCCGGTGATGCTCTACACGCGCCATCTGGGATTGCGCAACTACGAAACGGCGCTGGCCGGCGGCGACCCGCGGGCCAAGGAACTGGCCGCCGCGGTTGCGGCGGTCGAAGAGGTGATGCTGGGGCGCGCCGATATCGCGGCCAACGCGGTTTATCGATTTTTCCCCGCGCGCTCCGACGGCGACCGCACCGTGATGATCTATTCGTCCGACGGCAAGACGGTGCTCGAAAGTCTGACCTTCGGCCGCCAGAGCGACGAGCCCGGGCTGTGCCTCGCCGACTACGTCGCCCCGCGCTCGTCGGGCAAAACGGACTACCTGTGCATGTTTGTGACCACGGTTGGGGCTGGCGTGCGCGCGCTGGCCGATGAATGGAAAGAGCGTGGCGAGTACCTGCGCTCGCACATTCTGCAAATCCTCGCGCTTGAAGGGGCCGAGGCGTTTGCCGAGGTGCTGCATCAGAAGATCCGCCAGATGTGGGGATTCGGCGATCCGCCGGAAATCACGATGAAGGAGCTGCATCAGGCGCATTATCACGGCAAGCGGTTTTCGTTCGGCTATCCGGCCTGTCCGCGCCTGGAGGACCAGGAAAAGCTTTTCCGCCTGCTCGAGGTCGAGAAACATTCGATCGGCCTGAAGCTGACCGAAGGCTTCATGATGGATCCCGAGAGTGCGGTGAGCGCGATGGTTTTTCATCATCCGGAGGCGCGCTACTTCAGCCTCTCCGCCGCTGACATCGAGGCGCTCGAGCGCGAGCTGAGTCCCACGCCGCAGCCGGCCCAGGCGCCGATTGCGATCGCGTCGCGTTAGCTTTTTTTCCAGATTAATCGCGCAAAGGGTGACGCGGGTCAGGCGCGACGGCGGCGGATTTCGCAGCCGCGCGGGAATTCGATAGTGAAAGTCGAGCCCTCGCCCTTGCGGCTGGTGGCGGAAATGCGCGCGCCGCCGAGTTCGACGCACTTGCGCGCGAAGGCCAGCCCCAGTCCCGCGCCCTCGAAGCGCCGGCTATGGCCGGTCTGCTCCTGCGAGAACGGCTCGAACAGCCGCGGCAGGTAGTCGTTGTCGATACCGATGCCGGTATCGCGGACCTCGAGCTTCAGCGCGCCGGTGCTGTCGCGATCGAGCCCGAGGACGATTTCGCCGCGGTCGGTGAACTTGATCGCGTTTTGCAGCAGATTGGTCAGTGCGGTTTGCAGGCAGTATTCGTCGAAACGAATGATGGCCTCGGCCTCCGCGATTTCGAGCCGCAGCTTGATCCCCTTTTCGTCGGCCAGCACACCGAGGTCGTGGGCCTGGTCCTCGATAAACGGGGCCAGCGCGATCGCCGAAGGATTAAGCGCCAGCGCTCCGGCTTCCAGCCGCGAGTAGTCAAGAATCTGCTGGATGGTGGTTAGCAGGCGGCGCCCGGCGCGCCCGAGCGCTTCGAGATAGGTGTCCTGAGTATGGTCGCCGATATTGGCCAGATGCTCGCCGACCAGGTCGGTGTATCCCAGGATGACATTGAGCGGCGTGCGAATTTCATGGCTGGTATTGGCCAGGAAGGCGGACTTCAGCCGGGTCGATTCCAGTGCGGCGTCGCGCGCGCTGGCGAGTTCGATATCGGCCGCGCGGCGCTCGGTGATGTCGCGGAGCACCGTCACTACCCGCGGCCCGACACCCAGATCGACCATCATCGCCGAGAGCAGGGTGGGCACGGTGCGCCCGTCGCGCGTGCGCAGGTCGGCCTCAAAACTGTTTACCGCTCCGCGCTCGAGGAGTTCGCGCCCGAAACGCCGGTACTCCGCCGAATCCACGAAGAGCGCGAGCTCACGCGGATCTTTGCCTAACACCTGTTCGCGGCTGTGGCCATAGACGCGGCTGAACGCGCTGTTGACGTCGACGGTTCGGCCGTCCCCTGGGGTTGCGATCACGATCGCGTCCTGCCCGCTATCGAAGATGCCGCGAAAGCGCCGCTCGCTTTCGCGCAGGTCCTCCAGCATCCTTTCGCGCGCGCTGACGTCGCGCGCGTTTCCCACCAGGCATCGCTCGCCCTTGATGTCGAGCGCGGGCCGAGCGCTCCACTCCAGCACCCGCCACGAGCCGTCCTTGTGGCGGATTCGGGAGTGCAGCATCCGCTCTTCCGCGCCCTGGAGGGCGATGCGGCGCAGGGTGTCGCCAACCGCCCCGCGGTCGTCGGGATGGCATAAATCAAGCGCGCTCTTGCCGATCAACTCCTCGCCTTTGTAGCCAAGAATTTTTTCAACGGAAGCGCTGACGAACTGGAACCTCTGATCCGTAGCCATGACTGCTATTAGATCGCTGGTGTCTTCAATGAGTGAACGGAAGTAGCGCTCGCTCGCGCGCAACTCGCGCTCGCTCTGGCTCTGTTCGATAGCCAAACCCAGAATGTTGGCGACCGACTGGAGAAAATTCACCTCGTCATGGCTGTACTGACGTTCCTGCCGATGATGGGCGGAGAGCACACCGTAGGGCCGGTCGCGGCCGTGAATTACGATCGTCACGCCGCTGCGCAGGCCCCACTGCTCCGCGATGGCGCTTTGCAGGCGCCGCTCGCTGCGGAAATCCGTCACGACCACGGGGGCGTTGAGCAGCAAAGCATAGCCGGCGTGCGAACGAGCGCCCGCCTCCGCGATCATGGCTCGCACCGCACCCGGTTCCCATCCGGCGCCGGCCCGGCCAATCAGGGTCTCGCGGTCCGGGCGCAACTCGGTCACCGTGGCATAATCAATTCGCAGGGTCTGACGGACCAGGCGGGTGGCTTCTTCGAGCAATTTCTGCGGGTCGCCGCCAATCAGCGCGTGTTGACTGAGCGAGGCCACGACCGACTGCTGAAGAGCATAGTCGTCGCGAGAAACGGTGGCATCACCCAAGCTCTTGTCACCCATTGCCGCTTCGCCCGCGTGCAATGATCGAAGGGGCAGCAGGAACGTCATTGACCTGCGCCATGAGCCGCTGGTCACCGCACGACTTTTGCAATTGTTACCTACGTTACTCTTTAGCCCAGCATAAGCAAGCACGCAAAGAAGCGCCGGTTTTGCTCTTGGCGGAGACGCTATTCACTTGGCGCTCGAGGCCTCAGCCGTGGGCTCCGCTCCGTTGCTCTCGGCTTGACGCTCGCGCGAGCCGGATGATAATAATTATCATCTGGTCGGGCACGCAAAATCACTTTGGGAAAGCGCCGCGGCAACGCGCCGCGCGAGCTGCGCCGCCGGCCATTAACCGCGCATACGCTCAGGGAGAGAGCAGCAATGAACAGTCTGAAAGGAACCAAGACCCACGCCAACCTAAAGGATGCCTTTGCCGGCGAGAGCCAGGCCAATCGGCGCTACCTGTACTTTGCCAAGATTGCCGACGTGGAGGGCCAGCCGGAAATTGCGGGGCTCTTCCGCGATACCGCGGAGGGCGAGACCGGGCACGCGCACGGACATCTCGACTATCTCAAGCAGGTCGGCGATCCGGCCACTGACCAGCCGATCGGCGACAGCATGCTCAATCTGAAGTCGGCCGTCCACGGCGAGACCTACGAGTACACGAACATGTACCCCGGGATGGCGAAGACCGCTCGCGAAGAGGGTTTCACGGAGATCGCCGACTGGTTCGAGACGCTGGCCAAGGCCGAGAAGTCGCACGCCGGTCGCTTCCAGAAAGCCACCACGACGCTCTAACGGCGGCCGCCCTGTTAAGTCGTGGCATGCGGGCGCGCCGCGCTCGTTTGCATCAATTCGAAATTCCGGCCCGCCGGACCCCGTTGGGCGTTTGGCGGGCCGGCGCGCGCGTCACCGGCCGTCAGGGTGCTGCTGCAACCTCGATGCCGCGTAACTTTGCTGTGCCACCCGAGAGCCGTTTAAATGGAACGTATCCAGTCGCGACCGACCGACGCTCTTTCGTATAATCAAAACGAACCCAAGTACTGGAATCGCGCGGCGCTCGACCAGGAAATCGAGCGCGTGTTCGATATCTGCGCGGGCTGCCGGCTGTGCTTTAACCTGTGCCCGTCGTTTCCGGAGTTGTTCGGGGCGCTCGATGGCGGCGACGGCGACGTGCGCAGTCTGAGCGCGGCGCACAAGCAACGCGTGATCGATCTGTGTTACGGCTGCAAGCTGTGCGAAGTGCGATGCCCATACACGCCGCACGACGGCCACGAGTTCCAACTCGACTTCCCGCGCCTGATGCTGCGGGCGCGCGCGGTCGAGGGCCGTGAACAGGGAATCGGCATGCGCGAAAAGATGCTCGGCAATCCGGACCGCCTGGGCAAGGTCGGGAGCCTGGTGCCGAAGCTCGCCAATTGGGCCTGCCGCAGCCCTTTCCAGCGCGCGATGATGGAAAAGATGCTCGGTATCTCGCGCGCCAAGCAACTGCCTGAGTTTGCCGGCGAAACCTTCGACGCGTGGCTGCAGCGCACCGGGATTCCGGCCGCGCCGGCCGAGCCCGCGGCCAAGGTCGCCATCTTTCATACCTGTTTCGTCAACTACTACAATCCGGCGCCCGGGCGCGCGCTGGTCTCGGTGCTGGCCCGCAATCGATGCGCGATGGCGTCGCCGGCGCAGAACTGCTGCGGGATGCCAGCGCTGGACGGCGGCGACGTCGCGTTTGCGCAAAAGCTCGCGCGCGCCAACGTGGCCTCGATGATGCCGCTGGTGCGCCAGGGCTATCGAATCGCCGCGATCAATCCGACCTGCTCGCTGATGATGCGCGCGGAATATCCGGACCTGCTCGATACCGCCGAGGGGCGCGAGCTAGCGGCGGCGGTCGTCGATCCGCACGAACTGCTGTACGCGCTCCGGCGCGAGGGCAAATTTGACCGCGATTTTCGCACCACGCCGGGCAAGGTCGCCTATCACGTGCCGTGTCATCTCAAGGCCCAGAACGTGGGCCTGCGCTCGCGCGATCTTATCCGATCGATCCCGGGCGCGGAGGTCGTGACGGTGGACGCCTGCACGGCTCACGACGGCACCTGGGCGATGAAGAAGGAGTTTTTCGCTCTGTCGATGAAGTGGGGAGCGAAAGCCTTCGCCGGAATGAAGGACGCCGAGGCGCAGGTGCTGGCCACCGACTGTCCGCTCGCCGCGATCCAGATCGAGCAGGCCATCGGCGTGCGCCCGCTCAACCCGGTCGAGATTCTGGCGCGCGCTTACGAGGCCGACGGCTTCGCCGCGCCCGTGCCGCCGCCGGAGCCGCCCGCCGTCGAGGAGTGAAAACCGTGAAACCGATAACGCCCCCCGAAATACTGCCGGTTACGACCTATGACCGCGTGCGGCCCCTGCTGCGCCCGCTCTGCATCGCCGAAAAGACCCGCCGCCGCCTCGCCGTCGGCCCTCATCTCACTCTGATGTTCGAAAACCGTCAGACGGTCTGGTACCAAATCCAGGAAATCCTGCGCACCGAGCGCATCTTCGAGGAGGCTGCGGTCAATGCCGAGGTCGAGACTTATAACGAACTTCTGCCACGCCCGGGTGAACTCTTTGCCACCCTGCTCATCGAGTACGCGGACCCGGCCGAGCGCGACGTCGAGCTTGCCCGGCTGGTGGGTCTGGAGCGCCATTTGTGGATCGTTCTTGACGGACGACGCGTCGGCGCCCGCTTCGATGAGCGCCAAATGTCGCCGGATCAGATAAGTGCGGTGCAGTTCATCGCTTTTCCGCTAGGCGCGGAAGCCAGCCGTTTTGGCGAGCTGGCGGCAGCCGGCAAAGTCGCAATCGAAGTTGACCATCCGCAGCTCTCCGTCACGGCTCCAATTGAAAGTCCGCTCGCACAGGCGCTTAACGACGATCTGCGCCCCGATTAGGCCCGTTTTTTCTTCCGTACTCCGACGATCCGCAGGCTCCGCATGTTCGGTTTGAAGCCCTGGAGCTGCGTTTTGCCAAGAGCATCCACGGGGCTCAAATAGCTAGCTTGATTGCTTCATATGATAACTTGAGTTACATTTAAGTACTTTATTTATACCTAAGACGCACATCTATGAATCCGCGTGATTTGCCTGCTTGCCACGACACGCCTGTTTATGAGGAATATGGAGACCGTAAGCAATCAGCAAAGCTGGTCTTAGTCTAACTTAACTGGGCACCGTGGGCGATTGAATTGAATTAACCGGATGACCCCTATCGCCGAAAAGCTCGCCATCTGCTCTGCTGCGGCCTTCGGCCTGTCCGTCGCCTTGACGCCTGCGGCTAAGGTGCTCGCCGCGCGCTTCAACATCGTCGCCCCACCCAGCGAAGAGTCGGGCCATCCGGAACCGACGCCGGTGCTCGGCGGCCTGGCGATCGTGGTTGCCGTGATCGTGGCGCTCGGCCTTGCGGGCGAGCTGCCACTGTGGACGCTTGCCGGAATGCTGGCATTGCTGGCGGTCGGCACGCTCGACGACGTGGTCGCGTTGAAACCGTCGCACAAACTGCTGGCGCAGTTGATAGTGGTCGCGTTTTTCTTTTGGGCTTCGCCGGCCGCGCCCGAGGTCACGCGCTGGCCGCTGGTCAATCTGGGGCTGGCCGGCTTCTTCATGGTTGCCGCGATCAACGCCTTCAACCTGGTTGATGGGCTCGACGGCCTGGCCGCCGGGGTTGGAATCGCCGCGATGGGGGCAGTGGGCGTCGTCGCATGGTGGTCGCGCGACGCGGCATTGGCGTGCGGTGCATTGGCGGCCGCTGGCGCATTGGGCGGCTTTCTGTTCTTCAACTTCTATCCGGCGTCGATTTTCATGGGCGACGGCGGCGCACTACCCATGGGCTTTTTGCTTGGGGCCCTGGCGCTGCACGGCGCCGGATTGCAGCGTAACTCTCATCTTTCGTGCGCGGTCTTTCCGGTGCTGGTTATGCTGGTGCCGCTGCTCGACACCGCTATTGTGACGATGTCGCGGCTGGCCACGGGAAACCCGATTTCGCGCCGCGGCCTGGACCACTCGCATCATCGTCTGCTGATGCTGGGGCTGACGGTGCCGCGCGCGGTGGTCGTCAGCTGGGTGCTGGCGGCGGCGAGCGCACTGCTGGCGGCGGGCGAGAGCCTTTTGTCGCATGTTTACTTGCTGAGCGCGCTGCCCTTCGTGATTGCAGGAATCGGGGTGATTGGATTGTTCATGGTCGATCTGACTTTCGAGAATCGCGCGCCCGGCATGGACTACGGCTACTTGCGGGGACTCGCGCGCTACCTCTTGAGCCTCGGTTACAAGCGGCGTCTGGCGGAAGCGGTGCTTGATTTCGCGCTCATACCGGCGGCGTATTTCGGCGCCTGTCTGCTGCGGCGCGATTTCAAGCTCACCGACCCGCAGATCCTTTCGATGATGAGAAGTACTCCGGTGTTTTTCGCCGCCACCTACCTCGCCTTCGTGCTGACCGGTGTTTACCGCGGAATCTGGCGTTACGCCGGAATCGCCGACATCATTCGCTTCGCCAATGGCGCGCTGCTGGCTGGCATCCTGGTCGCAGTCACTTCGCTGTTCATTCCGCTTGAGGTCTCGGGGTCGGTCGCTGTCCTGTACGTGGTGCTGCTCTTTAACCTGCTGGTATTCACTCGCATGTCGTTCCAGCTTCAGCGCCGCGCCCTCGGGCTGTTGGCGCTGCCGACCGAGCGGGTGCTGATAGTCGGAGCGGGCCGGATGGGCGAGGCGGCCGTGCGCTACATCTTCTCAGGCAGCGACCGGCGCATGCGGCTGGTCGGATTCGTCGACGACGATGCCTTCAAGGAGGGCAAGCTCGTTCACGGACATCAGGTGCTCGGTCCGCTCGACGAACTGGCACGGACCTACACGGCCACGGGCTTTCACCGGATTCTTATCGCCGCCGACGCGATCAGCGAGGAACGTCTTGCGCTAGTCAAGGCATTCGCCGATGCTCATGATCTGCCGCTCCAGCGCTTCTCGATCGAAGTCAACGAATTCGTGCCGATCCTCGCTGGCGACAACAATGGCCGTGGCACGGGCGAAGGTAACGCTGCAGTCATCGAAGCATCCCCGTCCGCCGTCGTGCGGCCCTCGATCGCTTGACGAGATGCCTTTGGGGGAAAACGCGCCGGCGGGCGTCGGCGAACCTGTTTTGCCCGGGGGAGGCTAGTGCGCGTTGCCATCTTCTGGCATTGTAGGAGCAGCGGCGTCACTGAATGTGGCGCCTAGGCGTCTAAGATGACGTCAAGACGAGCGTCTGAAAAGGGGCCGCAAAAGCCATGAGTCGCGCGCGCAGGCCGGTTAAGATTGTGCCCAAGGGGTGGGGTCGCGAGGTATGGATCGTCAATGGCGAACTCTACTGCGGCAAAATCCTTGAGATTCGCAAGGGTAAGCGCTGCTCGCTACATTTTCACAAACTCAAGACTGAGTCGTTCTACTTGCGCGCGGGCCGGCTCAAGGTGCGCGTTAAGGAATCGCCCGAGTCTGAAGTAATCGAGGAGTTCGAACTCACGGCTGGTGAGTGTATGGACGTTCCGCTCGGCCTGGTGCACCAAATGGAAGCGCTTGAGGACGCCGAGTTATACGAGTTCTCCACCCAGCACTTCGAGACCGATTCGCATCGTCTCGTGCCCGGCGACTAAACGGCGCTGGCGGACACAGGAAAATCGATGGCCAAGGTTGCGCTGATAACCGGGGTTACGGGCCAGGACGGGTCGTACCTCGCGGAATTTCTCATCAAGCAGGGCTACGAAGTGCACGGCATTGTGCGCCGGACCTCGAGCTTCGCCACCGGGCGCATCGATCATATGCGCAAGGGCTTCGGTCCGGGTCCGTCGCCGCTCCAATTGCACTATGGCGATCTGGGCGACGGCACCGGTTTGCGCGCGATCATTGAGCAGGTCCGCCCCGACGAAGTTTACAACCTTGCCGCGCAGTCGCACGTGCGCATCTCTTTCGATCAGCCCGAATACACCGCCGACGTGGTTGGTCTGGGCGCGCTCCGCCTGCTGGAGGCGCTGCGCGATCACAACAAGCGCCACGGCCGTGCGGCGCGCTACTACCAGGCCGGCTCCTCCGAGATGTTCGGGCGGGTGGCCGAAGTGCCGCAGCGCGAGACCACTCCGTTTCATCCGCGGAGCCCGTACGCCTGCGCCAAGGTTTACGCCCACTGGCAGACCATCAACTATCGCGAGGCCTACGGGCTGTTCGCCGCCAACGGCATTTTGTTCAACCATGAATCGCCGCGCCGCGGCGAGAATTTCGTCACCCGCAAAATTACCCGCAGCGCCACCCGCATCAAGCTCGGCATGCAGGACGGCCTCGCGCTCGGCAACCTTGACGCCCGCCGCGACTGGGGCTTCGCCGGCGACTACGTCGAAGCCATGTGGATGATGCTCCAGCAAGGGCAGGCGGACGACTACGTGGTCGCCACCGGCGAAACCCATTCGGTGCAGGATTTTCTCGAGCGCGTGTTCGAACTGCTCAAACTCGATTGGCACAAACACGTCCAGACCGACCCGCGCTACCTGCGGCCGGCTGAAGTCGACCTGTTGCAGGGCGACAGCTCGAAGGCGCGGCGTCTTCTCGGATGGAAGCCGCGGGTCAACTTCGAGCACCTGGTCGAAATGATGGTCGAGGCCGACCTGGAGTTGGCCGAGCGCGAGAAGCGCAGCCGCGGGCATTAGCTGTCGCGGAGGTTCCCGCGCCCCGAGGATCCCAGCCGCACCATCGCGTCTTTGAGCATTTTCTTTTTCCGATCGCATGGAACTTCGCGATTGCAGTTCCATTGGCCTTGCCCTCGACCGCCATTTCGCGAAAGTATGTTCCGACATGGCTGAGCGCAGACGCAGATTTTCGGCTTTCATGGTGCGCGGCGGTCTCGCGCGCCACTCGCTTAACGACGAGAGCGCGGCCTTCCCGGAGAGCTTCGCGCTCACGCGGCTGCACGACGCCGTCCAGTGGGCGCGCAAGTATTCCTTTTTCAGTTACCCGTTCGTGACCGCGTGCTGCGGGATGGAATATTTCTCGGTCGCCGGCCCGCGCTACGACATCGACCGCTTCGGCGCGGCATTGCCGCGGTTTACTCCGCGCCAGGCCGATCTGTTGTTCGTGGTCGGCACCATCACGCAGCGCCAGGCGCCGATCCTGCGCCGCGTGTGGGAGCAGATGGCGGAGCCAAAATGGGTGGTATCGTTCGGCGCCTGCACCAGTTCGGGCGGCCCCTACGACAACTACGCCGTGCTTCAGGGCATCGACCGCATCATTCCGGTCGACGTCTACATTCCCGGATGTCCGCCGCGCCCCGAGGCCGTCCTCGATGGCCTGATCAAGCTGCAGTACCGCGTCCAGAACGAACGTCAGCCTCAACTGTGGTCCAGTCTCCATGGCAGCGGACGCAAGCTCGACTAACCCCCCCAAGGCCAACGCCCCTGGCGCTGCCGGCGCCCCGAAGACCGCGAAGCTCACGGTGGACGGCCGCGCGATCGAGGCGCCCGAGGGTACGCCGCTGTTGCAGGCGATGCTCGATGCGGGAATCGACCTTCCGCACTACTGCTACCATCCCAAGCTCAGCATCGACGGCAGTTGCCGGCTTTGCCAGGTCAAGATCGAAGGGATGCCGAAGCTGCAGATTTCCTGCAACACCCAGGTGCGCGACGGGATGGTCGTGCATACGGCGGACCCGGAGGTCGCGCTGGCACGCCGCGGCGTGCTCGAGCTGCTTCTGATCAACCATCCGCTGGATTGTCCGATTTGCGACAAGGCCGGAGAGTGCTGGCTGCAAAACTACGCGATGCGCTTTGGGAGCCGCCATGCGCGCACGCTCGATCCGCGGCGCAAGCATGAGAAAAGGCTGGACATCGGCGAGCGCATGCTGCTCGACCAGGAACGATGTATCCTGTGCCGGCGCTGCGTCCGCTTTTGCCGCGAGATCAGTAAGACCGGCGAGCTAGCCGTGTTCAACCTTGGCGACCACTCGGTGCTCGACGTCTATGGCCAGCGCCTCGACAATGACTATTCCATTTGTACCGCCGACATCTGTCCGGTCGGCGCCCTCGAAAGCAAGGACTTCCATCATCGCATCCGGGTCTGGTTTCTCCAGGAGACCGCCAGCGTTTGTCCCGGTTGTTCCAACGGCTGCAACATCATGATCTCGGAGTATCGCAATCGCATCTGGCGGCTCATCCCGCGCCGCAACGACGCGGTCAACGACACCTGGATGTGCGACCAGGGGCGCCTGGACTACAAGTTCGTCGATGCATCCGAGCGCCTGCGCATGCCGATGGTCGCGGAGAATGGCGCGCTTGCCCCGACCACGTGGGAGGATGCGCTGGCGCGGGCATCAGCTGCGATCGCGGCGCTCAAAGCGCGCCACGGCGACGGTGCTATGGGCGCGGTCGTATCGCCCCATCTCACGGTGGAGGAAAATTTTCGCTTCGGCGAGTTCTTGCGTGCAGCCGGCGCGGGCAGGATCGCGATGGCGGTGCGGCGTGGGCCCGCCGACGACTTCCTGATCAAGGCCGAGAAGGCGGCCAACGCGCGCGGCGTGCGCGAGCTGGGCCTGGTGAGCGGCAGTGATGACGGGCTCGGCGAGCTGATGCGGGCCGTGGAAGCGGGCGAGATCAAGGGACTGTACCTTTGCGGTGACGATGTTCTTGCCACGGTTGCCCCCGAACGTCTCACGGCAATCCTGGGAAGGCTCGAACTCCTGATTGTGCAGACGCTCAAGCTCGACCAGCGCCTGGGCGCGGCCGCCGTGGTGTTTCCCACCACGGCCTTCGCCGAGAAGGACGGTTCGTTCGTCAACCACGCCGGACGTGTGCAGCGCATTTATAAGGCGATCGAAACGGCGCCGGGATGGCTCGGTGACGGTGAGATTTTCACGCGCTTGCTCAACGCTATCGATCCCGGCGATCGCCGCTTCGAGCCTGATGCGATGTGGGAGCCGATACGCCGCGCGCATTCGCGCTTTGCCGGGCTTTCGCTGGAGTCCCTCGGAGCCAGTGGCGCGATGCCTGACGGCGCGGGCGTGCAGGGCGCAAGCGGCGACCGTTGAAGCGCTTGCCGTTGGATGATCAATTGACGCACTCTGTGCTTGCGAACCGGCATCTGATGCCGGCAAAAAGCCGCAGGGGGGCGAATAATAATGGCGACCGCAGCGGTTTCTGAAGCGGGTGGTCTCAAGGGCTACCTCGCGATCCATCGCACGCTCGAGACTTATCCGGTCGGCGCTCATCGCTGGGCCATGCTGATGCTCACGGTGCTCGCGACAATCGTGTCGTTCTACGAATTCCAGTTCGCGCCGCTGTTGCCGCTGTGGATGCCGGCGCTGCATTTCAGCCTGGACGACTTCGGCTGGTTTTTGTTGTTCGCGGTCCTGCTCTCAGGCGGTTCGGCGATGATCGGCGGACCGCTTGCCGATCGTCACGGCCGTATCATCGTCATCGACGTGTGCCTCGCGATCATCATCGTATTGACCTTTGCCAATCTCCTGATGACCGGGTTCTGGTCGTTCGTGATCGTCCGCGGCGCGATGAATCTGACGGCGGGGCTGATGTGGGGTGCGCTCGGGGGACTCACCCGCGATATGTCGCCACGCGTCAGCCGCGGCGCGGCCTTCGGCCTGCTTACGGTTGGCGCTGTCGGCTGCATCTTCCTGTGGAATTTCATCAGCGGTGTGACGCTGCCGCTATTCCACAACGCATGGCAGTCACAGATCTGGATCATGGGGATCCTGGCGATCGTCATGTACATCCCCGTCCTGTTGTGGCTCAAGGATTTGCATCCAAACCTGCGCCTGACCATCGTCGAGAGCGAAGCGACGGTCGCCGCCGCTCCGGCCGAGCACATGCGCGAGGCGGCGATGGAAGTTCCGGCCAGCGGAGGCGCAGCCTTCAGAGAGCTGCTGAGCCGGTGGGAGGTGTGGGTCCTGGTGGTCGGGTCGGTGGCTTTCCTGACCCTGCCGATCACCAGCCAGACGTTTTTCCCGGTGATGTTCACCGGCGCATTCCATTACACTCCGGCCGCTGCGGCCAAGATGGCGTCGTACTTCTGGCTGCTCAACCTGTTCATGCTGGTGCCGGCCGGATTGCTCTCGGACAAGCTGCGGGTGCGTAAGCCGCTGGTGTTGATTGGCGACGTCGCCGCTCTGGTGGCGCTGATCTGGTGGATTGGAACGTTCTCCAATCCGTTGCCACCGCTTCAGTTGGCGACGATGATGTTTGTGCTCGGCGGCCTGGTCGCTTTCGCCTTCATCCCGTGGTGCGCGCAATATTCGGAACTGCTCGAAGACATCTCGCCCGCGCTGCAGGCGAGCGGATGGTCATTCTTTCAGCTGATTTACCGTGGCTGGATCGCCATCTCGGGGACTATTGTCACGCACGTTTCGCATCGCTACGGATGGGCGGCATGGATGTGGGTGGCCGCCGCAGGTATGGCCATGCTTATTCCCGCGATGCTCTCGGTGCGCGGCGGATGGCTGCCGGCCAAGGCCGGACAGGGCTCCGATGGGCATGCCGCGCCCACCGTGCGGCCATCGCCCGCGTAGGCCAAATCTGTAAAACTGATCCTGAAAATTGAACCTGCACGACTTGTACGACGGATAGTTAAAGCGAGATGGCGATTCGAATAGTAAAGGTTGCACGGCCGGCGCCAAGCCTGGTCGGGCCGTACTCGCTGCGGGCGGTGCTGGTGGGCCTGTGGGTCGCGTCGGCCCATCTGCTGCGAAACCTCTTCGGCTTCATGCGCGGGCGGCAGGACTTCACCGTGTATTTTCCCGAGCAGCGCTTCGTTCAGCCCCCGGCTATGCGCGGGATGCCAGTGCTGGTGCAGATGGAAAGCGGCAAGGAGCGATGCGTCGCGTGCGGGCTATGCGAATGGGCCTGCCCCACCACCTGCATCACGATCTTTCCGGCCGAGACCGCCGACGAGGTCGAACGTTACCCTGAGATTTTCGACATCGATATGTCGCGCTGCATGTTTTGCGGGTTGTGTGAAGAGGCCTGCCCCGAGGAGGCGATCGTGATGAGCCGCGAGGTCGAAATCGCGACCTACTCGCGCCGCGGCTCACTCTGGCACAAGGCCGATTTGCTGGTGCCGCAGGATCGTCTCAAAACCCGAACCGACTTTCTGCGCGGCCACTATGAATAAGGACCGATGAGCGCCTCCGAAGAACCAAAAACGCCCCCGCCGCCCGAACCTTCCGCGTTGTTGCAAAACGTGATCGCGCGGCTTGGCCCGCTGCTTGCCGAGCATCAGAGCTTTCGCGGCGACGACTGCATCCACGTCGCGCGCGAGCATATTCTCGAAGTCGCACGCGCGCTGCGTGACTCGCCCGAGCTGGGCTTCGATCTGCTGCTTGACGTCACCTGCGTCGATTACTTCGGCCAGCCCGACGGTTTCAAGAACGCTCCTGAAATCTGGGATCGCAAGCGCAACCTGGTGCGCAAGCGTGCCGAGTGGCGTCATCGCGTCAACCTGCCCGCACGCGGTGACGCGCCGCGCTTCGCCGTGGTCTATCACCTGGTCTCCACCCGTTTGCTCCATCGCTTGCGCGTGAAATGCCGGGTGCCGGAAGACAATCCGGTGATCGCCAGCCTGAGCGGCCTATGGCCGGGCGCCAACTGGCTGGAGCGCGAAACCTTCGACCTCTACGGTATCCGCTTCGATGGCCATCCGGACCTCCGCCGCATCTATCTTTACGACGAATTCGTGGGCCATCCACTGCGCAAAGACTACGCGAAACACGACGAACAACCGATTGAACCTTATGCCGGACCTGGAGCCCAAGAACCCCGTCGTCCCAACTGACCCGTCGTCCGCCGATTCGTCGCGCGATCTGCAAACGCCGCTGATGCGGATGCAGATGGGCCCGTCGCATCCGGCGACTCACGGCACGGTCAAGATGGTGCTCGACCTCGATGGCGAACGCGTGGTCAAAGCTGACATCCAGGTCGGCTATCTCCATCGCGGCTTCGAGAAAGAATGCGAGACCGGCTACTACTACCAGAACATCCCGTACACCGACCGGCTGAATTACAGCTCGCCGATGCTCAACAACGTCGGTTACTGCCTCGCGGTCGAGAAGCTGATGGATCTGCGCACGCCGCCGCGCTGCGATTTCATCCGGGTGATTGCGGGCGAGATCTCGCGCATGAGCGACCATTATCTGTGCCTGGGTGCGATGGCGCTCGAGCTGGCGGCGATGACCCCGTTTCTGTACCTGCTCGAGGCGCGCGAGCTGATGTGCGATTTGCTTGACGCGCTTTGCGGCGCGCGCGTCACCACCAATTACATCCGCATCGGTGGCGTGTCGGCCGACCTGCCCCAGGGTTTCGATCGCTTCGCCGCCGAGCGCCTGGATCGTTCACTGGTTCTGCTCGGCGACGCCGACAAGCTGCTCACGCAAAATCCGGTGTTTCGCGATCGCGTCGAGGGCACCGGCCATCTGGCGCCAGCAACTCTAATCGCGCACGGCGTGACCGGCCCGCTGCTCCGCGCCGGCGGCGTGGCCTACGATGTGCGCCGCGTGCAGCCATATCTCGTGTACGGAGAATTGGACTTTGACGTTCCGGTAGGCGAGCACAGCGACAACTTCGATCGCTACCTGGTGCGCCTGGAAGAAGCGCGCCAGAGCCGCCGCATGATCGCGCAATGCTTCGAGAAAATCCCCGCCGGACCCGTTAACTCCGACGACCCCCGCGTGCGCTGGCCGCGCAAGGGCCAGGTGTTCGGCCGGATGGAAGAATTGATCGACCAGTTCAAGCTGGTCACCGAGGGCGGCCTCATCCCGCCGGGCGAGGTCTATCACGCGGTCGAAGGCGCCAACGGCGAGCTGGGTTTTTATATCGTAAGCGATGGCACCGGAAAGCCGTACAAGTGCCGATGCCGCGCGCCGAGCTTCTCCAATATGTCGGCCTTGGAGAAGATGATCACCGGCGGGATGCTGGCCGACGTGGTGCCGACCTTCGACTTGATCAACATGATCGGCGGCGAGTGCGACCGTTAGGGCGCCGTCGCCGCGACAACCGCCTGAGCATGAAACACGATGGCTTTGTCGGCTGAAACGCAGGAAAAGATCCGCGCCGAGCAGGCGCGCTTTCCCAATCCGCGCGGCGCGTTGCTCGCCGCGATCTACCTCGCGCGCGACGACCTCGGAGCGCTGGGCCCCGAGGCCTTTGCCGAACTCGCGCCGCTATTCGGCATGCGAGCCAACGAGGTCGCCGAAGTCGCCTCGTTCTACTCGCTCTTCAATCTGCCCCGCGCGCAGGCGGTGATTCAGGTCTGTACCCATCTGCCGTGCTG
>DATJID010000017.1:0-14894 GCA_035493515.1 Binataceae bacterium (SeqCode)
CGGCGGCTCAGGCGGCCGCATCGGCATCCGCGGACCCGGCGAAACCCAGCTCGAAGTCGACCGCCGCCGGGTGCGCGAACGCCTCACGCGCCTGCGTCATCGCCTGGGCGAAGTCGAACGCACGCGTTCCATCCAGCGCCAGCGGCGAATCGAGGTTCCCTATCCAACCGTTGCGCTCGTCGGCTATACCAACTCCGGGAAATCGACCCTGATGAACGCACTCACGCAGGCCGGCGTCGAGACCGCCGACCGCCCATTCTCGACCCTCGATCCAACCATCCGGCGCCTGCGGCTGCCCGGCAAGGTTACCGTGATGCTGGCCGACACGGTCGGCTTCATCCATCGCCTGCCTCACATGCTGGTCGAGGCCTTCAAAGCCACGCTGGAGGAAGTGCGCACCGCGGATCTGCTGCTGCATGTGGTCGATGCGAGCTCGCCGCTGGCGGCCGAGCGGATGGAAATCGTCGACCGCGTGCTCGAAGAGATCGGCGCGGGCGCGGCATCGCGAATCGTGGTGATGAACAAGATCGACCTGGCGCCGGCGGACGGGATGCGCCTGGGCGTTGCGGCGGACACCGTCGCGATCTCGGCGCTGCGCAGCCGCGGGCTCGACGAACTGCTCGGCGCGATGGCCCGATGGTTCAGTGCGTGGCGCGAGGAAGTAACGGTGATGCTGCCGGCCGGGCGCGGCGACCTGGTCGCGATGGCGCGGCGCGACGGCGAGGTGCTGGGCGAGGAATACAACAACGGCACGGTGGCGCTGTGGGCGCGGGTCAGTGCGCCTGTGGCCGGGCGGCTGCGTAAGGCGGCGATCGTCTGAGCCGCACGAAAGAAACGGACTCAAGAACCAAGCCGGAACTGAGCGACAATGGGCGCGCACATCCCCAATCCTTCGCCGGCCACTTCGAGAACCGCCGGAATCCTGCCAGTGGTCGGCCGCGTGCGTCTCGGCCAGCTGCTCAAGCTCCCTAACATCATTTCTCTCTGCCGCATCGGGATGGTGCCGATCTTCCTGGTCCTGCTGAGCAAAGACCGTTTCACGGCGGCGCTTTACGTCTTCGTGTTAGCGGCGGCGACCGACGCGCTCGACGGCGCGGTCGCGCGATGGTTCGATATTCGCACCGAGCTGGGCGCGATCCTCGATCCGTTTGCCGACAAGCTGATGCTGCTGAGCGCGCTGGTGGTGCTCACCTTCGAGCATGCGCTTCCGGTCTGGCTTTTGATTCTGACCGCGATCCGCGACATCGTGCTGGTGCTCGGCTACCTGATGATTTCGTTCGCCGCGGGCGAGCGGTTCCCAGTCCGCCCAAGCATTTTCGGCAAACTGACCACGCTGCTGCTCATCGTGTGCGTGATTGGCACGCTGGCGTCGCACTTCGGCCTCGGCCAACACGCCTGGTACGCGCTGCTCTACCTGACGGGCGCGGTGCTGGTGGTGTCGGGGCTGCAGTATCTGCGCCAGGCGCTGGTTTATCTCAGCCAGCACGTCCCCGAACTGTTTTCCTAGCTGTTGATGATCTTGGCGTTGCGCAACTCTTCGATCGTCGAGCGCTCGACTCCGAGTTCGCGCAGCACTTCTTCGGTGTTTTCACCAAGGCGCGGCGGCGTCCGCCACATCCGCGCCGGGGTCTCGCTGAACCGCGCGCCGGGATTCACCGTGCGCACCGTGCCGGCGTCGGGATGCTCGTACAGGGTGAAGTTTTCGTTGGCGACGACCTCTTCGTCGGTGAACAGCGTCTCGTAATCGTTGACGCGGCCGACCGGTACGTCGGCTTTCTCCAGCACCTCGAGCCACTCGGCGGTGGTTCGTTCCGGAAGCACCTTGGCGAGTCCGCGCAGAATGCCGCGGATGCGCTCGGTGCGGTCCTGCACTCCGGTCCACCATTCATGATGGTCGACGCCGAGGCACAGGCGTTCGAACTGCTCATCGGTGAATGGCGCGATCGAAATCCATCCGTCCTTGGTCGGAAACGGATCGAGGCTCTGGCTCTTGGGCGCCTGATCCTTATATTCGTCCTCGGGCACGAAAGTGTAGCCGACCATCGTGTCGTTGCAGGTGAACGCCATCATGGCTTCGACCATCGGGATGCGGATGTTCTGGCCCACCCCGCGATTGCGCGCCGCGTGCAGCGCGCTCACGATGCTGAGTGCGGCGGTCATCCCGCTGATCTTGTCGGCCAGCGCCATCTTGACCACGGTCGGCTGTCCGCCGCGCCGCCCCTGCACCGCCGCCATGGTCGAGAAGCACTGGATGACCGGGTCGTAGGCGGGCGCGTTGGCGTAATGGCCCTTGGGGCCGAAGCCGCAAATCGAGCAATAGACGATCTTGGGATTGAGCCGGCGGATGTCGGCGTAGCCGATGCCGAGGCGCTCGGCCACTCCGGGGCGGTTGTTCTCGATAAAGGCGTCGGCGCGCACGGCCAGCATCCGCACCAGGTCGCGGCCCTGTTCTTTTTTGAGGTCGATCACGACGCTGCGCTTGTTGCGGTTGAAATTGAGGAACGACGCGGTGACGCCATTCTTGCGCGGCCGTCCGATTCGTCGCGTGGTGTCGCCCTCGGGCGGCTCCACCTTGATCACGTCGGCGCCGAGGTCGCCCAGCAGCATCGCGCAAAACGGGCCCGAGACCACCTGGGTCAGGTCGAGGATGCGAAAACCAGCTAACGGTCCTTCTGCCATGTAAAATTTCCCCTCAGTGCGTCTATCCCGCCGGGCGCCACTCCAAAGTTGCGATCCCCGCCCTGCATCATGGGCGAATTCATGCGTCGCCGGCGCGGCGCAATCTCAAGGATACGAGGTGGTCCGCTGGATCGCGAGAGTAGTGCCTGATTAGTCCCGTGGACCGTCGCGCGTCAAGCGCCACAACGTGCGAGGGTCTGTGCCATGCTCGCCATTTGCCCGCCCAATTCATCCTGAGTGTCTTCCAAGAGTCATCTTCCAAGAGTCATCTTCCAAGGGCGATTTTCCAAGCAATTTTCCAAGCAATCTTCCAAAAGCGATCTTGCAAAACGCGCTGGCGCAAAAGCGATCCTGCTCGCCCGGGCAAGATAGCCTCTGCGGCCGGCACTGCTACGGCCGGCGCACTGCTCAGCCAAGGCCTTCGCACAACCGCGCGTGGTTAAGCGCCGGCAAATCGCGCCGCACACGGGCGAGATACTCTAGGTCGATCGGCGCGAGAACCACGCCCTCCTGGTCCGAAGCGCGTGCGACCACGCGCCCCCACGGATCGACGATCATCGAGTTGCCATAGTCGCTGAAGCCATGAACGTTGGTCCCGAACTGCGCCGGCGCGATGACGTAGGCCTGGTTCTCGATCGCGCGCGCCCGAATCAGCGCATCCCAATGCGCCTCGCCCGTGGGGAAGGTGAAACAGCTCGGCACCGCGATGATCTCGGCGCCGGCGAAAGTGAGACGGCGGTAGAGTTCGGGAAAGCGCAAGTCGTAACAGACGCTGAGCCCGATGGTGCCGCGCGGCGTGCGGGCCGAGACGACCTCCGCGCCCGCGAGCTTGACGTCGGACTCCTTGACCGTGACGCGGCCGGGCAAATCGATGTCGAAGAGATGGATTTTCCGATAGGCCGCGAGTTGCGCGCCGTCGGGGCCAATCAGCACGGAGGTGTTGTAGCGCTTGGGCTGGCCGGGCGCGTGCTCGGTTATCGAACCTGCGACGATATACAGGCTGAGCTCGCGCGCGAGGCGCGAAATCGCCGCCAGCGTCTCGCCCTCCAGCGGCTCCGCGGCGGCCGCTTCCTCGGAGCGCTTGCCGCGCCAGTTGAAAGTCTCGGGCAATCCGACCAGGTTGGCGCCACGCGCCGCAGCGAGCCGGATCAGGCGCTCGGCGCGCTCCAGGTTGGCCGCCTTGTCGCTCCCCGCCGTCATCTGAATTGCCGCCGCAAGATAGTTATTCATGCGCCTGCCTCCGATTTTCGCGCGCGCATCGTTATTTCATCGCTGCGGAAATCAATAACGCGCCACCGCGGGGTCGACCGTCGCCGACCAGAGATCGATTCCGCCGCTTAGGTTCGATACGCGCTCGAAGCCGAGCCGCGCGAGGTACATCGCGACCTGCGCACTGCGGATTCCGTGATGGCATACCACGACCGTCTCCTGGTCGGGATCGAGCTCGGTCACGCGGGAGGGAATCTCGCCCATCGGAATATGCGTGGCACCCGGAAAAGACGCGATCGCAATTTCCTCGGGCTCGCGCACGTCGAGAATGATCGGCCGCTCACCGCGCTTTAGCCGCTCGTTCAATTCCTCCGGGAGAATTTCGCCGATTTCCATTTTTCAGTTTTTCACCGCTTTGATGCCTGTGGGATGGCCCGCGGTCGCGCTCGACGATCGAAGTCTCGCGAAGTCTCGCGAAGTCTCGCGAAGTCTCGGTTGGGCGCTGCCGCCCTCTCAATGTAGCATTGTTCCGAGTGATTGAACGCGAACGACAACTGGCGTTGATGGCCGAGGCGATTGCCGAGGCCCGACGCGGCGCCGAGGAGGGTGAAGTCCCGGTCGGCGCGGTCGCGGTCCGCCGCAGCGCGGACGGCGCCGACGACGTAATTGTCGCGGTGGCGCACAACCGTCCGATAGCGCTCAGCGATCCGACCGCGCATGCCGAAATGCTGGCGCTGCGCCAGGCCGCCGCCGCGCTCGGCAGCTATCGGCTGGAGGGTGCGGCGCTGTTCGTGACCCTGGAGCCGTGCGTGATGTGTGTCGGCGCGATGGTGCATGCGCGAATAGCCGAGCTTTACTACGGCGCGCGTGACGAAAAAGCGGGCGCGCTCGGATCGGTCTATGACATCGGGCGCGACGGCCTGCTCAACCATCGGATCGAGACTTATGGCGGCCTGATGGAGCCCGAGTGCGCCGCACTGCTGCGCGACTTCTTCCGCTCCCGCCGCCACAGCGGCTAAATTCCATCACGTGAGCCTGAGCTCGGCGTATTTTTCCAACTCATTTAAGTGAGAACAGTCATGCAGCGATTTCGAAGACTGGCGTCCATGATCGGGATCGAGCAGGCGATCATTCTCGCGCCGATGGCCGGGGGGACCAGCACTCCGGCGTTGGTCGCGGCGGTTTCCAACGCAGGCGGACTCGGCTCGCTCGGCGCGGGCTACATGACTCCCGAAGACATGGCGAAAGCGATCGCGGAGATCCGAGAGCGCACCAACAAACCGTTCGCGGTGAATCTGTTTGCCGGCGGCTACGATGGCAACGGCGCCGCCGACCCGGCGGCGATGCTAAGGCTGATCGCGCCGTGGCATGAACGGCTCGGCCTGCCGCCGCCTGCGGCGCCGGCCGGCTCTTTGCCGCCCTTCGATCAACAACTCGAAGTGGTCCTGCGCGCGGAGGTTCCGGTTTTCAGCTTCACCTTCGGTATCCCGGCGGCGGAGGCCATGCGGCGGATGAAAGATCGCGGGGTCAAAACCCTCGGCACCGCAACCACCGTGGCCGAGGCGCGAGCGCTGGAGCAGGCCGGCGCCGACGCGATCATCGCGCAAGGCAGCGAGGCCGGGGCCCATCGCGGCACCTTCATCAGCTCGCTCGAGGACAGCCTGGTCGGCACCATCGCGCTGGTGCCCCAGATGGCCGACGCGGTTTCGGTTCCGGTGATCGCATCGGGCGGCATCATGGATGGCCGTGGAATCGTTGCCGCGGCGGCGCTCGGCGCAAGCGGCGTGCAACTGGGGACCGCTTTTCTAGCCTGCCCGGAGAGCGGCGCGCCGCCGGCTCATAAGGCCGCAATCCGCACGGCGCGCGACGACGGCACGATGCTGACCCGCGCGTTCAGCGGCCGGCTCGCGCGCGGAATTATCAACGGGTTCACGGCCGCGATGCGCGGTCACGAAGGCGATCTTTTGCCCTACCCCGCGCAAAACAACCTGACCCGCCCGATGCGCACCGCGGCGGCCCGGCAGGGCAATGCCGATTGCCTATCGATGTGGGCCGGACAGGCGGCCCCGCTCGCGCGCGAAGTGCCCGCCGCCGAGCTGGTCGCACAGTTGCTCCGCGAGACGGCAGCGATTCTTACCTCCATTAATCAATAGTCCCGCGTCGCGTGTACCATCCATCAGCCGCGAGGCCCGATCGCTCGCGCAATAGTCACGGCTCTCGGCTATAATCGGTCGCGCGCGACGATGGGTAACTTTCGATTTTACCGGCGGCTGCGAATATTCCCGGGTCTCTCGGTCAACCTCTCCAAGTCGGGGCCGAGCCTGACTGTCGGAGTGCGCGGCGCCCACGTCACGGTGGGTTCGAGCGGAGTGCGCCGCACCGTCGGAATCCCGGGCACCGGCATCTACTATACTTCGCACAGCGGGTACCATAGCGGAGTCCATTCGGCGCACGTCGAGACCCCGCTCAGCTTCGAACAACAACAGCGCGCGCATGGGGTCGGCGGATGGCTTGCGCTGGCCGCGATCGTCGGGATCGCGCTTTTGATCGGAATGGCGATCGGCTCGGCCAATCATTGAGGCGGATGCGCCGGGACCGATGCGCCAAAAAGCGTAACACCGTTGCGCGAGCTATATCCGCAGTTATATCCGGAGGTATATCCGATTGAGTATTAAATTCTGCACGGCGGCCGGGCGATACTCGGGCTGTTTCAATTAGCTGCGATGCCCAGCGAGAAAGCCAAAGACAACAAAGCTCTGGTGGCAACCTGCGTCGCCTGCAACAAGGCCGTCTCGACCGAGAGCATGGTCAGCCTGGTCGGCCGCGAAGACGAAAAGTATAAGCAGTTCACCGTCTGCCTTGTATGCGCGAACGGCGGATGGCGTCCGCCGGGCTTCGAGGGCATCTATACCGCCCGCCCGATTTAACGCTGCCCCGATTTGACCCGGTTGACCCGCGGGGGCGGCTGCTCGGCTGTTCCTCTAGCCGTACATCCTGCGCGCCTCGGCCGCCAATTCGCCGCGGAAATCCGGATGCGCAACGGCGACCAGTTCGCGCGCCCGTTCGCGCAGCGACTTGCCAATCAGCGTCGCCACTCCATACTCAGTCACCACGTAGTGGACGAAGGCGCGTGGCAGGGTAAACACCGTGGCCGGAGGCAGGCTCGGCGTGATGCGCGAAACGCGCTTGCCCGCGTTGAGCGCACTTGCGGGCAGCACGATGATCGATTTACCGCCGGCGAGCGACGTTCCGACGCCAAACGCGATCTGTCCGCCCGTCCCGGTGTACATTTGATGGCCCACCGACTCGGAGCCGACCTGCCCTGTGAGATCGACGCAGAGCGCGTTGTTGACCGAGACCAGCCCCTCCTCGCGCGCGATGGTGCGGATGTCGTCGGTGAAGTTGAAATCGTAGAGCTGGAACGCCGGATTGCCGTCGATATAGTCCAGTTGCGCGCGTGGCGTCCCGGTCGCGAAGCCGCTGCCGACCACCAGGCCGGGAAAAATCTTCTTGTGCTTGCCGGTGATCACGCCTTCGCGCACCAGGTCCGCCGTGCCGATGGGGATGATCTCGGTTTGCATGCCGAGGTCGTGATGGCCGCGCAGATGCGACATCAGCATCCCCGAAGTCGAGCCGACACCGACCTGGATGGTGGCGCGGTCGTGGATCAGTTCGCTCGCGACCAGGGCACCGATGGTATCGACGGTGCGCCGCTCTTCTTCGGAAACCGGCGGGACGGTTAGCTCGGGCATCCCGACCGTGCGCTCGACAAAATAGTCGATCTCCGAGATGTGCATCGAATTGTCGCCGCCGACGCTAATCAAGTGCGGGTCGATCTCCGCGATCACCAGGTCCGCGTTGCGCGCGCACAGCTTTGACATGATCTGGAAATCGCCGAAATTGACCTCGCCATTCGCGTCGGGGGGCGAAACGGTCATCAGGTAAACGTTGAAGTCCTCGAGTCCTGGCGGCAGATGGCCGGCGCGGTAGTAGCTGACCGGCACGTATTCGCCCATCCCCTCGTGGAAAAGTTTGCGGTCGATGGGCGAGAGATAAAACGACTCCAGCCGAAAGCGCTCGCCGAGGCCGGGCAGATCGAACGCAAACAGCGCCGCGCTGTAATTGATCACCACCCGCTCGAGCTCCATCAGGCGGCCGGCCAGCGCATGAAACAAAGTGAATGGCGTTACGTGCGCGATCGAGGCGGTGATCCGATCGCCCGACTTGATATACGCGACCGCTTCATCGGGCGCGACCAGCTTGTCGCCTAATTGCGCGCGCCAGTCCGGAGCCATCTTTATCACGGAAGCCATCTGGCAGGTCTCCTCGGAGTCAATTGCGAAAGCTCGTCGGAAGTTAGCAAACCCGCACGGGGCCGGCCAAACGCGCCGCCGCTGCCCGGGGGTCAGCTTGACTGCGGGCGGGCAAAAATCAATGCTGCCACGTGCGGAGAGGTTCGGGAGTCTGGTTTAACCGGCGTGACTCGAAATCACGTGAGCCCTTGCGGCTCCGGGGGTTCGAATCCCCCCCTCTCCGCCACACAGTCCAGCATGCTTCCCTACACAATGGAGAAGCGATGAAATCGGCGCGTGGGGCGCGATTCCCGCGCGGCCGCGGACGCGGAGAAGGCCAACGGCAGCGGCTGAGCGTGAAAATCGCTTAAAATTCTCTGTTCGCGATTTTGGCATGTCCATCTGCGAACCGGCCGACATTTTGCGGAAAAGCGTTCTCGGGAAGAACGCTGCCTGACGCAAGCAACTACACCCGCGTTGTGTCTAGCGGGATTCCAGCGCCTCCTGCTGCGCACTCCAGAGCGGGGGGAGTTCGATTCTCTGGGTCATGGCTAAAGTGCTGAGGTCCGGGGGCTGCCGGCCTTCGACGATCGCCTCGACAATCCTGGGCGCCAGGAACGCCAGCCGCATCACGCGCCGCACGTGACGGGCCGTAAGATGTTCTCGCCTGGCTATCTCGCCGATCGACCGCGCCCGACCCGCCAACAGATCGTTGGACCATCGATACGCACGGGCGGTCGCGTCGAGCAGGGGTAGATCGATGCGTGCTAAGGATGCGGCGTCACCATCAATGATCAGCCGCATCTCAACGCCGCGCCGCTTCATTCGCATCGGGACGAATCGACTTAGCGCGGGTTCGTTCGGAGCCGCGACATCACGCCCTCCATCGGACGAGATCGGCAATTTGATAGAAATCTGGATGCCGTCCTTCTTGAGTCCGACACGTTCGATCAGCCGTGCCAGTGCTGATGCAGCTTCCGCTTCGGATCGCAGACTTTGAATCCAGGCTTCGGCGACCTTGAAGACGGAAGGCAATCGGTTCGCATCTACGTTGAGCTCCTCGATCGCTCCGGCGATTGCCGCTCGATCACCGAGAATCTGCTGAGTCGCGGCGCGGACGGCTCGTTCAAGCTCCGGTGCAGATATGCGCCACCCGCGCCGGTCATCTTGTAGCGACCCTCTGACCAATCCACGCGAGACGTAGTAACGATAGTGGCGCGTCCCCTTTACCGCGCCCTGCACATACAGGGGCTCGCCGTTCTCGTCGAACAGTTTACCCGCGAGCGGGCTGGGCGGCGCCTTGGTTGGGCGTTCGCGAGGCGTGGCGGCCTGATCGCGCAAGCGCAGTTGGACCTTCTCCCACAGCTCGCGGCTCACTATTGGCTGGTGCTGCCCTGGATGGCGTTCCTTCTTGTGGCGGATCTCGCCGAGGTAGATCGGGTTCGACAGCAGCTCATAAAGAGCTCCGCGCGAGAATTGCCGGCCTCCAGATCGCACGCCGCTTTTCGACACCCGGACTTTGGAGACAATCTCGTGGCGTTTTAAATCGTTTCTCAGGAGCCTGACGGAACCGAGTTCGAGATAGCGCTCGTAGATGTGTTTCACTGTCACGGCTTCGGCCCGATTCACCACCAGCCGGCGATCGCGGACGTCGTAGCCCAGTGGCGGTACCCCGCCCATCCACATTCCCTTGCGCTTGGAGGCGGCGATCTTGTCCCGGATCCGCTCGCCCGTTACTTCGCGCTCGAATTGCGCGAACGAAAGCAGGACATTCAGCGTGAGTCGGCCCATCGATGTAGTCGTGTTGAATTGCTGCGTAACTGCAACAAACGAAACGCCGCGCGCGTCAAACACCTCGACCATCTTGGCGAAGTCGGCAAGCGAGCGCGTGAGGCGATCGACCTTGTAAACGACCACCACGTCGACGATTTTCCGCCTGATATCTTCCAACAGGTGTTGAAGGGCGGGACGTTCCATCGTCCCGCCCGAAAGGCCGCCATCATCGTAGGCGGTCTTGATGAGCCGCCAGCCCTCGCCCGTCTGGCTCTTGATGAATGCCTCACACGCCTCGCGCTGCGCGTGCAGGGCGTTGAAGTCCTGCTCCAGCCCTTCTTCGGAAGACTTCCGCGTGTAGACCGCGCAGCGTCGTGTTCGCGACCTAGCGTGTTCCATCGCGGCGTTCCTCTTGTGATCGCTTGAGGCCGAAGAACAGCGGCCCCGACCATCGAGTCCCGGTGATCTCGCGCGCGATTCCCGAGAGCGAACGATAACCCTTGCCTCTAAAGCAAAATCCTTTTTCGAGAACGCTTACCTGATGGCTGATACCGCGCCATTCACGCACCAGCACCGCGCCGGGCCGCACGATGCGGGACGGTTCCGCGGCCAAAGACGACTCGTTAACGCCATCAAGGGCCAACTCGGCCAGCACGCGTCGGGTCGAGGGCTTGAGACCGCCAAAAGCCTTTTCCTGGAGGCGATATGCAATCGCGCGCGTCAGGAACGACCGGCTGATATCGCGCGACGGCGCCTTTGCGAACATAGCTTTCCAGCGCTCGCGAAGTTCGTCAGAGTGCAGCTTCGACAGGCTCGCGATTTCCGACGCGAGGGTTTCACGGTCCCGAACCTGTCGCTTCATGGTCGTTTCTCTCGACACTTCCCGGCTTTCAACTCGGCTTCAAAACTCATATGTGCTCCTCCTTGAGGCGCGTTATTTGCTGCCCCAATGACACACACATTGCTCGATTCGCGACACACAGCCAGTCGTGCGCCGCGCGCGACTTGGGCAATTTACGCTCTCATTAGACCTCGTTTTCTCTCCTGCGATTTCGCGCGTTTGATTCGCCTTCCAATCGCCTCGAGCACACCGTCGATTCGGGCCGATAGCCGGCTTCTCCTTTTCTGCGCGAATGGCTTGGAAAAGCTGGGGGAAACCACTCGCTTCACGCGCAGACCAGAGCAAACATCCCCACGAGCCCTTACGGCTCAAGGAGATTTAAGAAGGAATGGAACACGCGAAACAGGCAGACGGAAGCGGGCATGAACTATCGATCGGATATTCTCCATCTTCGGCCCGGAAGAAAGCTGTCCGGAAAAAGGCTGAGTCCCCACGGCCGCTCC
The DNA here is from genome assembly GCA_035493515.1 of Binataceae bacterium (SeqCode). GTDB lineage: Bacteria > Desulfobacterota > Binatia > Binatales > Binataceae > JAKAVN01. The sequence goes on from DATJID010000017.1 coordinate 11,298, forward strand.
GGAAGGAGGCAAGCAGCAAGTCGAAATCAGGGAAACTGGGTTGCCGCTATTGCGGGAGCAATGACCTGGCTCCGAGTTTCATCAAGCGGCGGGATCGGCGATGCCGCAAGTGTTTCAGTAAACGCCATGGGTCGGCGTCCCGGGCGAGGAAGGCGAAGGTCAAGAAATAGTTCGAACACGACTTCGGATGAGTGGCCGGGCTCGAAAGGGCTCGGCCCCTTTCGTTTAGGGTTTCGTCGATTTTCGAGTGGGAGCCCAGCGGCCTTGATGAACCGGTCCTCTATCTCCAATTGCTCGGCGAAAGCCATAGACTCAACTTAGTCTACTGGCACCAATGTCGTTTGGCTCCGAAACAGAGCCGCGAGCCATGAAACAGGCCCTGAGATGATACGAGCGTGCCCGTGACGTTACGGCCAGGCAAAATAAATCGCTATACTTTCCCATGCTTTCGGAGTTTTCTAGTAGGGACAACCTTACAAAATCCTAATGGTTTTCTCGCTTGGAATTTTCAGCAGCCACAGGCCCCGACTGAAGTCTGTACTGAATCGGTCGCTTGCGCTCCCCACTGGAGCTTGTTATCCAGAGAACAATCTTTTTTAATCCAAAGAACCAATGCCATGGCTACCATCGAAAAAATCACCGAGAAACTCGACCTCCGTGGCGAGTAGTTCTTCTGCGTGTTTCGTCAGGCGTTCCAACCTTTAGCTTGTGCGAAAAGGAGACGCTACCGAGTTGCTCTCGATCAATGGACGCGAGGTCCGTGTTACTAACCCGGGCAAGCTGTATTTCTCGAAGCAGACAAAGCTCTCGAAACTGGACCTGGTTCGCTACTATTTGTCGGTCGCGCCGGGCGCGCTCGCAGGAATCCGGGACCGTCCGCTTGTCCTCAAGCGATACGTCAATGGCGCCGAAGGTGAGGCGTTCTATCAGAAGCGCGCGCCAGCGCAGCACCCCTCGTGGCTGCAAACGATAACGCTCGCGTTCCCTTCGGGACGCACTGCGGAAGAAATCGTTGTCGATGACTCAGCAGGGCTTGCGTGGATCGTCAATCTCGGCTGCATCGAACTGCATCCGCATCCTGTGCGCTCCGGCGATCTCGATCATCCGGACGAGTTGAGGGTCGACCTCGATCCTGGTCCTGGCGTCAGTTGGGCGGACGTGCGCGCAGTCGCGCTCGAGGTGAAATCGCTGCTGGACGAGACCGGCCTGCGGGGCTGGCCCAAAACCAGCGGGTCGCGAGGAATGCACGTCAATGTGCGGATTTATCCGCGATGGACCTTCGACGAGGTGCGTCGGGCAGCGCTTGCTCTGTCGCGAGCGGTCGAACGGCGCGTGCCCACCCTGGCCACTTCGAAATGGTGGAAAGAGGAGCGGCACGGCGTGTTCAATCAGAACGCGAAGGACCGTACGACCTGCTCGGCATATTCCGTGCGGCCGCTCCCCGACGCTCGCGTCTCTGCGCCTCTTCACTGGCACGAGGTTCCCGACTGCGAGCCGTCCGACTTTACCGTGCTCACAATTCCAAAACGGTTTTTTGAGATCGGCGATCCGCAGGAAGGCATCGATGGAGCGGTCGGTTCGCTCGAAAAATTGCTCGAGCTTGCGGCACGAGACGAAGCCGCGGGCTTGGGCGACGCGCCCTGGCCGCCGCACTTTCGCAAGATGGAGAGCGAACCGCGCCGGGTTGCTCCTTCGCGCGCCAAGCCCGTCGCAAAAACGCCGCGAACGAAGATGCCGCTGATAATTGTTGCGAACTCACCAAGCAAAGAGGCCGCACTTTCGGGTCTGGAAAGATGGAAGCGCAACCATGCCGAGGTTGAGAAGCTTCTCGCCGCCGATGACGTGCTGGTCGATTCGATGCGCAGCAGATCGTCCAGCTGGACGCGGATTCGAATAAACCTCCGCCATGTGCCTGAGGAGTTACGGCCGCTTCAGGAAACTCCCGATCCTGATGACGACCCAACTCGCGAATGGCGCAGCACACGTGCGTCGAAAAAAGGTACTTGAACGCGTGTGGGCTCAGATGTCTCTGGCAAAAATAGCTTTCAGCTCGTGCGGCGGGATAACTTCAAGCTGCTCGTAGGAGCAATCGCGTGGCTTTTTGTCGGTACGCCACCTCCGGAACTGCGCCATATGACGGAAGCGCGTGCCCTGCATATGCTCGTACGCGACTTCCACTACCAGTTCGGGTCTGAGCGGCTCCCACGATAGATTCTTCCCGTGGCTCCAACGGCTCTGACCGCCCGGCATCCGATGTGCCGCATCGTTTGAAGTCGACTCCGCCCATGACTTCCACGGATGATGGGCGAGAGCGTTGTGACGATAGGGAGCCAGAAATTTCACCAGTTCCTGACGTTTGGTTTGCGTGAAGCTCGCGCACACGCCGACGTGTTGCAGCGCCCCTGAGTCGTCGAACAGGCCGAGCAGAAGCGAGCCGATCGCGGTGCCCTCGCCTCCTTTGTGCCATCGAAAGCCAGCCACGACGCAATCGCAGTCGCGTTCATGCTTGACCTTGAACATCACGCGCTTGTCAGATTGATAGGTGCCGGAAATCGGCTTTGCCATAACCCCGTCGAGGCCCGCTCCTTCAAAGCGCCTGAACCAATCCGATGCGACACTTAGTTCACGTGTTGCCGGAGTCAGATGGATTGGCGGCACCGCACCGTCCAGCAACGACTCCAGCTTTTCGCGCCGCTGCTCGAACGGTTCGCTTCGCCAATCGCGGTTTCCCTCGCACAGGAGGTCGAAAAAGACGATAGATGCCGGACTCTGCAGAGAAAGCAGTTTCACCCGCGAGGCAGCTGGATGAATCCGAAGCTGCAATTCCTCGAAGTCGAGCCCATTGTTCTTTGCGACAACGACTTCGCCGTCGAGAACGCATCGAGCGGGCAGCTGCGCATTCAGCGGCTCGAGCAACTCGGGAAAGTATCGATTCAGCGATTTCGCATCGCGGCTCTGAATAAGGATTTCCTCCCGGTCGCGGAAGATCAACGCCCGGAAGCCATCCCATTTCGGTTCGAAAATCCATGTTTGGCCCGCCGGTAACTGGCCAATTCGCTTCGCGAGCATCGGCAGCATCGGCGGGTTCACGGGAAGATTCACGCTTCTAACGCTATTACTACGACGGGGGCAAACCAATCCGAAATCGCCCGGCTGCGCTCTGGATGGAAACCTGTGTTCGCAACCGCGAGCGAGCAGGCGAAAGTCAAGGATTAGTGGCCCGGGACGTGAGATTCGGAGCGAATCTTCGTGGAGCTAGCAAAAATCGACGGCGGATAAGTCTTGCCGCATTTTCTCCAATTTAGCGCCGCCGGAGCAAGCTCTCCGGTCCATGCATTGATAGGAAATCGCGCGCACGCGAACGAATTTCGATCGATTCTCCGAGACGTCCGAAAACTGAAGAACTGGATGGTCGTCCAAGCTGGATTGGTAGTTTGAGGGCGGCTATCTGTCCGGGCGCGCGAAAACCAGTGAGAAGACGGGAATAGGGAGTATCGCGTCCTAGTTAGCCGTCATCGAACTCACGCGACGAATTGACCTCAGCTGCGTAGCACGGAGCTACCGCCAGAATAGTCCGGGCGGGTTAGGCGCTTGCGA
>DATJID010000018.1:0-26523 GCA_035493515.1 Binataceae bacterium (SeqCode)
AAGCCCGAGGCCTCGGTTCAGCAGAAGCGCGCCGAGTTCTCTCCGGGCGTCGGTGGTGGCCGCTGAGCCGAAAAGGACAACCTGCCATGGCGAACAAGCGATTCCCGGTCTTCGATAGCGATTCTCACGTCGTCGAACCGCCGGAACTTTGGACCAAATACCTGGAGCCCGAATACCGCACCTTAGGCAAACATGCGCTCTGGCGCGAAGAGGGGAAGCTCGGCTCCTATCTCAAGGTTAATGGCAAGGTCTTCCGGGATACGATGAACTCAAATATCCCACGCCATGCGATCTGGCGGCCCGGGATGACCTGGGACAAGGTCGGCGAGCTCGACCCCAACCGGCGTCATCCGATGTCCGAGGGAGCTTCAAACCCCCAGGCTCGTCTGCGCGATATGGATGCGATGGGTATCGACCAGGCTCTGCTCTATCCAACCTGGTTTGCCGAGGGCTTCCACCTGGTTGAAGATCCGGACGTCGCGTACGCGCTCGCCCGCGCCTACAACGACTGGATCGCGGACTTCTGCAAGGTCGCGCCCGGCAGACTTTTTGCGGCGGCGATGATCCCGCTGCAGAATATGGATTACACGGTCGAGGAGCTTCGTCGCGTCGCCAGGATCGCATGTTTCCGTGGCGCATTCATCCGGCCGATGTTTATCGAGGGGCACTACTTCACCCATCCCTACTACGATCCGCTCTGGACCGAACTGGAAAGCCTCGGAATCACTGCGGCGGTGCATTCCACGACTGGATTGTGGAATCCCGAATGGACGTCCCATGGGCAGTTTTTCGAGAAGGTGAAGGGCCGGTTGAATCAGCGATCCTTCATCGCTGAAGCGGGAGGCGGGCCACATGCCGGAGGCGGCGGAGATCAGGGTTTCAGTTTCATCGCATCACCGCCGCTCGGTCATCCGATCGCCCCAATTTTATCGTACTGGCTCGACAATCATATGTTCGTCGCATCGACTCTGATCGGCTTCACGGTGATGCAGCGCTACCCGAAGATGAAAGTGGTGGTCGCCCACGGCAAAGCCTCGTGGATGGAGGAAGTGCTGGAGAAAATGGAGGCCTCGACCCGCACCATCCCGCTGCTCCACTATTATCCGGTCCGCACGGACACCGAGGAGCTGTGGGAGGAAGGCCACGTGATGCTCGGCTTCGATGCCGAAGAACGGCTGATTCAAAAGCTGCCCAACGACTTCGCTGAAAAAGTGGTCTGGGGATCTCGCTATCCGAATCACGATACCACCAGCGCCATCGAGGCGATCGAGACGCTCACCCGCGCACGGGTTGACGAACCAACTCTCTTGCGCATGTTTGGCGGTAACGCCGCGGAACAGTTCGGCGTCAGCCTTGCGCAGGGGTGAACGCCTGAAGCGAATGCCGCCCTTTCAATTGCGATGGTGGTATTCAGGAAAGTCGTTCAGGCCGTCTTTCGCGAGCGCAAAATAGGAGGCCGCGGATAACATGGACCGGCTCAAGGGAAAGGTTGCGTTGATTTCTGGCGCCGCGCGGGGCCAGGGTGCGGCCGAATCGAGGCTCTTCGCCAATGAAGGTGCAAAGGTCGTCATAGCCGACGTGCTTGATACTGAAACCCGCTCATTGGCGGACGAGATCAACCGCAAGGCCGGCTCACGCCTGGCGCTGGCGATCCATCTTGACGTTACCCGCGCTGCCGACTGGCGCAACGCCGTCGATACCATCGAGCGCGAGTTCGGCGGCCTTGATATTCTCGTGAACAACGCGGGTATTTTGAACTTCAAGCGAATCGAAGAGACCAGTGAAGAGGAATGGGACAGCGTGGTAGCGGTGAATCAGAAGGGAGTGTGGCTCGGGATGAAGACCGCCGTTCCCGCCATGCGCAAGCGCCGCGGCGGTTCGATCGTAAACATCTCTTCCATCTATGGAATAATCGGCTCGGCCGGCGCTGCGGCATATCACGGCACCAAGGGCGCGGTAAGGATTCTGAGTAAAGTCGGCGCCGTGGACTACGCGGCGGACGGCATCCGCGTCAACTCGGTCCATCCCGGCGTCATCAAGACGCCGATGATCGATATTCTCACGCAGGATCAGATCGATACGATCGCGTCGGTCGCGCCGATGAAGCGCGCAGGCACCCCGGAGGAGGTCGCGTGGGTGGTACTGTTCCTCGCCTCGGACGAAGCGTCCTTCGTGACTGGCGCCGAGTTCGTCGTCGACGGGGGCTACACCGCCGTATAGTACCGGGGTGTTAGGAAATTTTTCGCCTTGACCCAAGCGAATGGCAAAGCGCGGGGAGGGCTATTCAGTTGCCCCGTCAGGACTCGAGTTCCTCGGTATACTCGAAGAAGTGATCGGCGTACCAATGATGGCGATACCTCTGCTTACACCGGGAACAGATGAAATCCGCAAGCGATTCCTGAATCGCCTTCACGCTGACCTCGGTAAAGAGCGGCCATTCGGAACGTCCGTTTTTATCCAACATGTTGTCCCCCCACCACATCCCGCCCTGCTAGTCTCGTTTGCGGTACCGGCTTGACGTCCAAAGCTGCGCTGATGCCACAGCGGACGATGAGCCGAAAGTAATCTTTGTGATTCTACCAGGCAAGCACGTCAGGCCTGGCTCTGGCCGTTGGCCTGCGCGGCGCCGCGTTCCCTGCGATCTTTGCGAACTCCGTCGGGCTGCATAGCGCAATTGCCCTCAAATATCGCACCGTCGTGCACCACCAGTCTGGGGGTGGTTAAATTGCCCGATACCTTGGCGGAAGGGCGAATCTCGATGCGCTCGCTTGCGATGATCTCGCCACTGACCTTGCCAGCCACGATGATCGATGACGCTTTGATCTGGGCGGTTACCACGGCGCTCTCGCCAATCATGAGGCTGTCCTTCGCGCTGATCTCACCGTCCACTTGTCCCTCGATCTGCGCTGGCCCCGCGAACTCGAGCTTGCCGCTTATTTTCGAGCCTTGATCAATGTAGGCGCGAGCGCCCACCGTCGGAGCGTGCGTGTTCTGTTGCTGCACGGTCGCCCTGCCAGCATCAGATCTCGCGGGTTGCGGCAGCGGGACGGGCTGCACCGGCACCGCCTGCGGCATTATCACCAAGGGATCCGGCCCAGCCTTCTTCTCCACCTCGTTATTGAAAAGTCCCATAGTCACCCCCTCCTAACGATATATGGCGCGCCGTCTACGCTCCGCCGGGAATCTACTTCGCGCTGCCAGCCCGTTCGCCTGCGTACACCAGAACCGGCAGCCCGACTTATGCTCTGTACCTGACCGAATCGACGGTGCTCGCATCATGCGGGGCGAGCATAAGCCAACTACGGTTTCAGGAACGTGAAAGCGCAGCACATCGCGTGCCAGAAGGTTTTGAGCGCTGATGCGTTCAAATGTATGCGATAGCGTCGGCACAGCTTCCGCCACGTTGCATGGATGCGACTGGGGTCGCATTCAACCACACTCTGAGAGGAGCCCGCTGTGCTTTTTCTATCTCGCGTCTTATCCTCGGGCGACCCCCGCGGCCCGGCTTTCCGTCGTTTGGATTCGAAGGGAGCGCGCAGAAGGGGGTTGCGCCACGGGAATATCCACGCTAATGCGGTCGCGCCGGGTCTTATTGACACCAAAGGCAACCGTGCTCCTTTTGGAGCAGGTCATAATCGTGAGAGAGCGAGGGATGGACGAGTGAAGATCGCGTCTTTCAACGTGAACGGTATTGCCGCTCGTTTGCCGAATCTTCTTCGCTGGCTTGCCGAAACCCGGCCCGACGTAGCATGCCTTCAGGAGTTGAAAGCGCCGTATGAAAAGTTTCCCGAGGCCGCGATCCGCGAGGCGGGCTATGGCGTTATCTGGCATGGCCAGAAGAGCTTCAATGGCGTTGCGATCCTGGCGCGCGGCGCCGATCCGGTCGAGATGCGCCGCGTCTTGCCGGGCGATCCTGAGGACCTCCACAGCCGCTATATCGAAGGACAGTTCGGCGGCGTGCTCATCGGATGCCTTTACCTTCCCAATGGCAATCCCGCGCCCGGTCCCAAGTTCGATTACAAGCTCCGATGGCTCCGGCGGCTCGAGGAACATGCCGAGACCCTGCTCGCCCTGAATTCGCCAGTCGTGCTGGCAGGCGACTACAACGTGATTCCCGCCGAGCTCGACGTATTCGCGCCGGAGCGTTGGATGGATGATGCGCTGTTTCGGCCCGAGTCGCGCGATGCGTTCGCCCGTCTACTCGCGAGCGGCTGGACCGACGCGCTTCGCAGGGTGCATCCCGAGGAGCGCATCTACACCTTTTGGGATTTCTTTCGAAATCACTTCGGACGCGATCGCGGGTTGCGCATCGATCACCTGTTGCTCAGTCCCGCGCTTGCGCCGCGGCTGGTCGGTGCCGGCGTCGATCGTGAAGTTCGCGGCTGGGAGAAGGCGAGCGATCACGCCCCGACCTGGGTACAAATTGCCGACTGATTTGCCGTCGATCCGCGTTGCCTGTCGGCACTGAACGTCCGCCAATTGGTCCATCGGCTTCCCCGGATCGGAGACCCTACCGATGCGTCGCGGTTGCGAGTTCGTTCACCTCCGCCGAAATCTTTGCGCGCTTGCCCTGGCTATCTTCGAATGACAACGCGGCATTGCGATCGTGGAAATGCGTCAACATGTCGTCGGCAAGTGCCTTCGGCAAGTGGGCAAAATGATCCCGCGCATGATGGTCGAGCAGCTCGGCGTAGGCCTTGTCGGCTGGCGCGTACGCTCCGGCGCGGGGAGGCTCCCCCGTGTCCAGAATGAGGTTCGGAAGTAGAATCTTGTCCTGCGCCGCAAACGAGACTTCTTTCAGATACTGCTCGTAGGCGTTGCGGTAGGCGTGAAAAAATAGCTGTTTCACGTCATTCGGCAGCGGCTTATATGGCAGTCGCTTCAAGGGACCGACGTTGGGTACGAGGTTGCCGGCAAATGCTACGAACCGCGCAAAGTAGCCGGGTTCGAGAAATGCCTTGCCGAATTCCTTCACGAAGTCGGCCCGCGACATCTGGTCAACGAAATCCCCGCGCTTTATTCCCGGCTCGAGCGAGTTGATATCCTCCCGGTAAAGTTCCCACGCGATGCCTGTAGCCTCATCGATGAGGGTGCGGAATCCCCATCGGTAGGTGTTGAGCGCGATGTCGTAGTTTACGAACAGGTCTTCGAGCTTGAGACCATAGGTTTCTTCGAACACGCGTTCAAGAAATTCCTTAGGCACCTTGAACTCGATCGAGTGTTCGAACAGCTTGGGGACTTCGTGCCGATGCGCGACCTGCAGCACGTCGAAACGAAACTCGGTCTCTAGATGCGACGACGGCGAGTCCGCGTAGGTCGCGCTGCTGCCGTACTTTTGCGCCAGCTCTGGATAGATGATTGGGACCGCCAGGTTGGTCGCCTCTGGATGGCCGATCGTGTCGGCCTCGTAGTGAGCCAGCATCCCTAGCGCAAACGCGTATTCCTGTGCCGAGGCTGCCTCCTTCACCGCACGCTCATAGAAGTCGCCCGTTCGAACATAGTGCAAAAGGTCGGTGAACAAATGGCTACCGAGGGGAAAATACCCGAGGTCCGGGAGATGCGATCCGCCGCGTGCGTAGCCGCGCGCATCGTCCAGGTCCTGCTGGGTCGCGTTGGGAAAACGCTTGCGTAACAGCGGCAACAGCGTCGTGTCCCACGCCTGGTCCACGACTGCCTGGTGCGCGAGTACTGAGAAAGCCTGACCAGCCGCCGGGATCATGAGGAGCAGTCCGGCAAAGCCTAATAAACTCGCAATCCTCGGCAGTGACCGCCAAACCTTCATCGAAGTCCTCGTCATCTGTGTCGATTCTGCCTGCCCGTGCCAGCAATCTCAGTTTCTGATGGCGCGCCGCTTGGCTCTGCGCAAGCTAGCCCCGTTCACAGGATGAAAATCCGCCGCAGATAATCGTGCAGGGCGCTGGCGGTTGCCGGTTCGCTCCGATATCCCACGTAACCGTCGGGCCGGACCAGATATAGGCATTCGGTCTCGGCGCCATAGCGGTAATGGAGTGATCGCTCGGGATCGAGAACTACCCGTTCGCTCGGGCGCAGGTCCGACGGTATGCTGGCCGCCTCAGCTGCGACAAAGAAGGTATTGATCAAGTCGCCCACCGCGGCGTCGACGGACTTAGCCAGCTCCATCAGGCGATGCCACGAGGTAGCCTCATGGTAGGCGCCGGGGAACAGGAGCAGCGTATGCTTGGGGCCGCGCAGCAACTCGAACAACGTGGTCGCGCGATGGCCGTGCATCAGCGCTCTGGCGTCCAACGCCTCTTCCCCAGGGCGAGGCCCAGTGGCGAAGCGCGTTTTGCCGAAATGGCTGCCCTGATGTTGGCAACAGATCGCGCTCTTTGAGTAATTCAGATCGAGCTGTTCGCTGTGCCGCGCCATCTGCCTGGCGATCTCGGGCGGCACCACCAGATTGAAATACAAGCGCTCGCGTTGATCGGGCGAAAGATTGCTAAAGGCTTCGAACCGCTCGGTCAGTAACCTGCTGGTCTTGAGCACGTCCTCGGCGATCGGCCGGCGCTCCTGCTCATAACTGTCCAGCAGGCTGAGCGGTGCTCGGCCCCGGTAAACCAGGGCCAGCTTCCAGGCAAGGTTGTAGGCATCCTGGATGCCGGTATTCATTCCCAGGCCGCCGATCGGACTATGGATATGCGACGCATCGCCGGCCAGTAGGGTGCGGCCATGCCGATAATGGCCCGCCGCCCTGTAGTTGATGCGGAAATAAGTTAGCCATCGCGGGTCGCCGAGGCGGATGCCAGAGGGACCGCGCTGCATCACTAACGCCTGCATGGCATCCAAAGTGGGCTGCTGCCGCGTCGCATCGTGAGAACTTGGTATATCCGCCAGGATCAAGGATCGCCCATCGGGCAACGGGAGGAAAAACACGATTCCGTGGTCGCTCAGGAAGAAGTGCAGTTCGTCATGCGCAAGCGCGCTCTCCATCACGACGTCCGCGATGATGTAATGATGGGGATCTTCGTCGCCGCGAAAGTGAATATGATTGAGATGCCGTACAGTGCTGTGAGCGCCATCGCATCCGATCAGCCACGGCGTTTCCACACTCTCCTCGCGCCCGTCGGCGCGCCGGATTCGGGCGGCAACGCCGTCCGGGCGCTCGGATGTCGCGATCAGCTCGGTCTCTCGCTCCACTTCCACCCCAAGGCTTCGCAACCGGACCTCCAGGACCGCTTCCGTCCTGCACTGCTCCAGCATCACGGCGAACGGATAGGGACTGTCGAGTTCACCTCCGCCGGAGTGCATGAAGCGCTTGCCGCCGTAATACTGGCTTATCCCAAGAACCTTAACTCCTTGGGCGAGAATCTCATCAACGATGCCGAGGTCGTAAAAAATCTCGAGCGTGCGGGCATGCAGAGAGCTCGCTCGGCAATGGGGATTGATGCTCGCGAGCGCGTCGACGATGCGCACCGCGGCCCCGTGGCGCGCTAGCTCGCAAGCCACAGTGAGGCCGGTGGCCCCGGCGCCCACTACCAGAATCGGAGCGGCCATGTCAGTTTCCTTCCCCGGCGGTCAGTTCATAAGGTAACTAATCTCGATCTCTCGCGGCTACCGCAAAGCCCTGAGGGTGATAGACTTTGCACTTTCCGGGGATGGAATACCACCGCAGGTCAGGACGAATGGCAGGCAACATGCGCTTTGGCATCTACTGCGAGATGCAAAACGGATTTGGCGTCGATTACGCGAAAACTGTCTGGGACGTCCTGGATCTGATCGAACATGCGGATCGGCTCGGGTACGACGTCTTCTCGGTAATCGATCATCATTTTTTTCAGGAGTTCAGCATCTCGGCGAATCCGCTCGCGCTGCTCTCGGCCGCCGCGCAAAGGACTCGCAACATACGCTTGCGCACGCTCTGCCACACGCTGCCGCTGCGCAATCCCGTGGTCTACGCGGGCGAGATGGCCTTTGCCGACATCGTGACGCGGGGGCGGCTTGACCTTGGCGTGGGGCGTGGGCACGCGTGGGAATACCCGCCCGCCGGCATCCCGATGGAAGAGACGCAGGGACGCTACGAGGAAGCGCTCGAAATCCTCGAGCTCGCATTTACCAGGGAGCGGTTTTCGTTTCACGGTAGCTACTACCATCTGGACGACGTTTCGGTGGTCCCCAAGCCGGTTCAGAAGCCCTATCCGCCGGTGTACATGGTCGGTACCAGCGGCGCGGCTTTCGAGATTGGCGCGCGCAAGGGATGGGCACTGGCCTTCGGCGGCCCGGCTCCGGTGGCGGCCTTTAAGCCGGGAGTCGATCGTTACCGTGAGGCCTGTGCGAAGTATGGGAGCCGGCCGATCGTGTCATGCGTGCGCGCGGTGTATATCACAGAAGATGAACGGCAGGCGCGGGCGGAGTGCGAAGCCGCACTGAAGCGATTTTTTGCCTACAACTCGACCGCAGTACCCGGCCTGCGCCGCGATCCGGACATGAAGAAGCGTCTGCTCGAGAGCAACTACGCTTTCTATGCCGGCGAAATCATGGAGCTGCTGCCCCGCCTGAGTTACGAAGATATCGTCGCCCAGGAGTACGCTTTCGTGGGCACGGCGGAGCGCGTGCTCGAGCAATGCATCGCACTCAAGCAGGCGGTTGACGTGGACGAGATCCTGATCATTCCGCACTACGGCGATATCGAGATGTCGAAGGCGATTCGAACCCAGGAGCTGTTCGCGCGCGAGGTGATCCCGAAGCTGCGGGCAATCCAGAATTAGGTATTGCGCAGTTTCGGCACGTTGTACGCGTCGAAGGCGATGAGCGTCTTGGTCTCGCGTAGATGCGGCACACGCTGTATCCGATCGACGACCAGGCGGGCCAGATGGTCGAAATCCTCGACCCTGACCTTGACGATAAGATCGTAATCGCCTGCCAGCGAATGCATTTCTTCGACGATTTCCATTTCGACCAGCGCCTTGACCACATCGTCGATGTGGGCGGGTTCGGTCTTCATCAGCACGAACGCTATGAGCATCAGCGTTGTCCCTTTCTCAGATTGGGGTAACGAGCAGCGTGTCGACCCGGGCGGTATCCGCGACGACAATCTTTTCCGCGAACTTCGCCGTGCCGTTTTCCACAACCACGCGGTCCTGATATTCGCCGGTGCTGTAGATCTCGCTGGTTCCATAACGGACAGTGTCCAACGCCGTGCGCACGATTAGATAGTTCGTCCGCGCCTCGATAACCTGGTCGGCGCAACTAACGATACGTACGGCGCCGACGAGGTGCCGATACCGATGCGGCGCGTAAAGATTCGCCGTACGATGCGCGATCACGCGATCCTGAAGCATCCCGCGTGTGTCGCAAAGTATCCAGGCTACCCCCAGGTTGCGCGACACATTTTCCCACGGGATGATTTTATAGACGCAGCTCTCGGTGAAGAAATCGGGCCACTCTTCAAGTCGATCGTTGTCGATACAGTCGGCGTAGGCCCCCAACAGCTCTTCGACTAACCATCTGGCTTGCCGGAAATCCATTCCCATGTCCGATTCCAGCGTTTTCAAATCTCCATCACGGAGCGATAGTACTTCCAGAAGCTGCGGATCGCCGCTTCTGTATTGAGGTTCTCGTCTTCCTCCCCCATGTCGCCCCCAAGCTCGACGTACGACGAGTCGCCCTCACCGCGCAGGATAGCTTGCTGCACCAGCTCCGTTGCGTATCCGTCTTCCATCGAGATGTAGCCGGCGGGGCCGACAAAATTTGCGTGCTTCAGCCGCAGCCGATCCATTTCCGCGTCGTCGTCCTGATAGCCGAAAAACGTGAACAGCAGTTCGAACGAGTCCGGCCCCTTGGGCAGGATGTGGCGAGTCGCCAGGGTGTTCTGGATCTGCTGCACCACCACGCAGGGGAAAATGTGATTGATCGAGTTGGTCAGCTCGACCTTGAATTCTTTCCTGGACTCGAGAATCGACGGGTCTGTCAGTTGATAGCCTTTCTGGTGCGTCCGCGGCGCCACTCCCTCGACATCGCGATCATCCTGCTCGGAGCGCCGCCAGGCGCGGATGATGCTCGTCCTTCCCTTGGGATCAACCAGACAGCCGCCCCCCTGATTCGCGCGATAGATGTTGAAGGTCGCATGGAAAAGGTGCAGCAGGCTCGCGTGGTAGGGATCCTTGACGTTTTCCACGTACAGCTTCCAGTTCGCGTGGATGAACTGTCTTGCGTAGCCGAGAACCTTTACTGGCCGATTGAACACCCGGTCGATCCAGGGGCGAATCTGGTCGCCGAGGTACTCCTCGATCGGCTCCACCTCGTCGCTGAAGGATGCGAAGACCAGACTCCGATAGGTCGTCAGGTTGAGCCTTCGCAGCGAATGCTCGGCAGGGTTGAAACCCGCGGGATAGCCGCCCTTGCCCTCGAGCCCTTTGCGAAACGGCACCCCGGTGAGATTCCCCTTTAGGTCGTACGTCCACTGATGATAGACGCATTGAAGCGCCGCCCGGTTGCCGTGGGGCTCGCGGCAGACCAGGGCCCCGCGATGGGCGCACCGGTTTACCATGGCGTTGAGTTCGCCCGCGCGGTTGCGACACACGATAACCGGTGTGTCGGCGATGAAGGTGGCCTTGAAGTCGCCGGGGTTCGGCAGCTCCGCGTCCAGCGCCATATAGTTCCAGGTACGGCCGCCGAACAGGCATTGCTGTTCGCGCGCGTAGACCGCCGGGTCGGTGAAAACGCCGTACGGGACACGTCTGACGCCCTCGCTCTTGGGCCAGCTGATACGAGACGATTCGGCCACGGTGTTACTCCGTTTCGATGGGTCACCCGAGGAGAGCTTGCTTGGGAATCGCCGTAATTTTCAGGCTCTGAATCTTATCGCCTTCGAGCGCGAAGTGGAAATGATAACCATCGATAGGTCGCGTAACGAATGCCGTTCAGCGCGAAACCAGGCTCCCTGCGGATACTGGCTCCTTGAAGACTACCGCTCAACTCCCTTCATCGATGGCTCTTGGGTGGATCATGCTCCAGGCTCGTCAACCCTCTCAGATTCCATCCGCAAATACGGCTCGCCTCGAGCTTGTTCCCCCTCGGCCCCGGCCAATGCGTCTCCAAACTGACATGGCCCTGATATCCATCATGCCGGAGCGCGGAAATCTGCCCCTTCCAATCGATAGCCAGTGTACCCAAGGGCCCCCACTCAGGCGTGTAACCCTGAACGTGGCAATCCTTGGCGTGTACATGAACGATGCGGTCGGGCGGAAGCCTTCGGTACCCATCCGGAAATGGATTCTCGCCGGCCACCAGTGCGTTCGCCGGATCCCAAACCACTTTGAGATTCGGATGGCTCAACGCGTCCAGCACTCGCGCCGTTTCCGTCGCCGTCGCGATATTGCAGGCGGGCTCGTTTTCGAGCCCGATGATCAAATCCTGTTTACTCGCCCGCTCGGAGAGCACCGCCAGCGCTGCGATCACATCCTCAAAGCACTTCCCCGGCTCTTTGGTTCGCCAGTAAGAGAAAACTCGAATGATTCCAGCCCCCAAACGTCTCGCGATTTCGAAAGCGCGCTCCGCAAGTTTCGACTGATCCTCGAAGGTGTGCGTCGAAGCAAACACATCGTGCCGGCATCGTTCGTCTATCGGAGGTGAACCGGGCAGCAGGCATTTCAACAGCGGCGATGCGATCGAGATCACCTGGAATCCCCGGGTGTGCAGAATTCCCTCCGCCCGCGCTAGTTCTCCCTCGGACAGATCGAGAATATTCTTGCCGAACACCACCCGGAGTTCCGCCGCCTTCATCCCGATTTCCGCCATCGCTCCGAGCGCGGTCTCCAGATCCGGCGAGAACTCGTCGGTAATCGCCGCTATCGGTATCTTCGGTTCCATTGGAAAAGCGAACTAAAGCGGCAGGACTCTGCCTCTGAATGGCGGAATTCGGGTATACACCCGGGCGCAGACCTCGCCCTGAATCCGGCGATGCCCTGGTATTTTCCGAACGGCGTCCGTCAGGCGTTCTGCCCACCGCGCGGGTTGTCGATCACGAACATCCAGGTTCCGTCGGCCTGGCGCCGCACCACCTCGGCGCTTCTACCCGACATCGTCACCGGCTTGCCGTCGGCGTCAGTGCCGCTGACGCTCCACTTTGCCTGCGTCAGCGCGATATTACCGTCCGCGCTCTGGACCCCGGTCACCTTGATGCTGAACTTTGGCTTCAGCGCCAGGAAACCCTTCATTTCTTCGCGGATTGCCGGATGGCCGGTGACCACCTCTCCGGATTCCTGGACGAATCGGGCGTTCGGCTCGTACAGCGCCAGAGCCGCTTCCAGGTCCCCTTTGTTGATCGCATCTACCAAAATCGTGTCGCATTCTTCGGGTTTGCGCGCTGGCATCGCAGGAACCTCCTTTATGACGGGTCAGTCCGACATATGCGCCGCTGGCATGGATATGTCCAGTAGTGCATCCTTGCTCCCCTTAACCTCGCCTGTACTCTAATCATCTGGAAGCATTTGCGACCGGTGAACCATTTGCCCCAAGATCTGACAAACCATCCCGCCGGCATCATCGATGGCGAGCGCCTGCCTGATTGATCTTTGGCACTCAAGAAAACCCGGCACTTAACAGAAATTGGCGAAGGAGAACCTACGATGGCGGTCGACGAAACAAAGCTTCAGGAGCTCATAGGCAAGCTGCTCGGTGATGCGGGAGCCGCGATGGGCATCGGGCTGGTCCTGCTGGGTGACAAGTTCGGCCTGTACAAGACGCTAGCGGCCGCCGGCCCGTTGACCCCCGCCGAGCTCGCGTCGCGCACCGGCACGGCGGCGCGCTACGTGAGCGAATGGGCGGCCGCGCAGGCGGCGAGCGGCTATATCAATTTCGACGCCGCGACCGAGCGATTTTCGATTTCGTCCGAGCAGGCGCTGGTCCTTGCCGACGAGAACGGACCCGCATTTTTCCCCGCGATGTTCGAAATCGCCGCGGCGGCCGCGCGCGATCTACCCAAGGTCGAAGCGGCTTTCAGCACCGGTCGCGGCGTGGGATGGCATGAGCACGACGCTTGCCTGTTCCGCGGCGCGGAGAGATTTTTCCGCCCTGGCTACGCGACGCATCTGGTGTCGGAATGGATCCCGGCACTGGAGGGCGTCAAGGAAAAGCTCGAACGCGGCGCGCACGTCGCAGACGTCGGATGCGGTCACGGCGCATCGACCGTCTTGCTGGCCAGGGCATTTCCGAAGTCGCGGTTCTCAGGCTTCGACTACCACGGACCGTCGATCGAGCGAGCCCGCGAGCTGGCGCGCGAAGGCGGCGTGGCCGACCGGGTCACCTTTGAGCGCGCATCGGCGAAGGAATTTCCCGGCACCTACGATCTGATCGCATTTTTCGACTGCCTGCATGACATGGGTGACCCCCGCGGCGCTGCTGCGCACGTCAGGTCCGCCTTGAAACCGGACGGCACCTGGATGATTGTCGAGCCTTTCGCCGGCGATCGCGTCGGAGATAATCTCAATCCGGTCGGCCGCCTATTCTATGCTGCCTCGACGCAGATTTGCGTACCTGCATCCCTGTCGCAGGAGGTCGGTCTGGCCTTAGGCGCTCAAAGCGGTGAAAATAGGCTGAGAGAAGTTATATTGAATGGAGGGTTCTCTCGCGTCCGGCGCGCCACTGCGACCCCGTTCAATATGGTGCTGGAAGCACGGCTATGAACCAAAGAGCCGTCATTCAAAGAGCCGTCGTTCTATAAGTAAAATCTACCGAGGCGATAGCGGTTTTACAGGTACAATTTCCAAAAATGATGAGCTTTAATTGCTTTAAATCGGCTTAGAGTTTGCGATTTTAATGGAGAATTTTCAAGAGGCTCAAAAATTGCAAGTTCTCGGCAAAATGCCCGAATCGATACAGGAAAATGCTTTGCCGTTGTTTGTGCAAAATCGCGCCCTCCGGATGGTTAAGTTCCTGATCTCGACGGTCTTCTATCTCCTGCGCTTGGCATTCCGAGCCCTCTCTCGGTTGCTGGGGCAGCGACAGCCCAGCTCGGCCGTGAGCATTTACTACCATCAGGTATTTCCGGAACAGCGGGCGCGCTTCGCCCGGCAGATGGACTATCTTCAGCGGTTGACCGAGCCTATTCGTGCGGATCGTACCGAACCGCTACGCGCAGGTGTGCGCTATGCGATGGTGACGACGGATGACGGGTGGTCCAGCTTTGTCGAAAATGCTCTCCCTGAAATGCGCGCCCGCAATATTCCAGTGACGATTTTCGTCATAGCGGGTCGCCTGGGCGACAGCATGGGCGAGGCGGCGGACCATATAATGTCTGACACGGAGCTGCGCGCCTTGGCGCCGGACCTGGCGAGCGGGCTGGTCACCATCGGATCGCACACGAGCACGCATGCGTGCCTCACGACGCTCAACCGCTCCGACGCCTGGCGCGAAGTTACCGAGTCACGCGCCCGGCTGGAGCAAGTCCTCGACCGCACGGTGAACCTTTTTTGTTTTCCATTCAGCATGGAAAATGCGGAGGCCGTGGAGTTGTGCCGCGCCGCGGGTTACGAGCGAGTGTTTGGTGGGAGGCCGGCGCCGGCGCTCCGGGATCCTCACGAGTACCTGATTGGTAGAATGCGCGCTGACCCCGACGACGGAATGTTCGAATTTCATCTTAAGTTGATGGGCGCCTATGACTGGGTGCCATTCGCCGCTGATCTCAAGCGCCGTATCTTTGAAACGTTGGGCCGGCATCGCCGGCGCATGGGGTCGCTGAAACAGCAGCGCCCGATCGTCGCTGCTGACGGACTGGAACATTTGGGACAGACTCTTCCGCCCTAACCGCGACCGACGAACGGCATCTTGGTCGCCATCACCGTGATAGACAGGACGTTGGCTTCCAGCGGCAGGCTCGCCATGTAGATTACCGCTCGCGCCACCTGCTCGGCATCGAACGTCGGCTCGACTGCGAGCGCACCGCTGGCCTGCGGGACACCGCGTTGCATCCGCGCAGTCATCTCGGTCGCCGCATTTCCTATATCGATCTGGCCGCAAGCGATGTCGTATTTGCGGCCGTCGAGCGCCGTTGCCTTGGTCAACCCGGTCATCCCATGCTTGGTGGCCGTGTAGGGAGCGGAATTGGGCCGCGGCGCGTGAGCGGAGATCGATCCGTTGTTGATGATTCGTCCGCCGCGAGGCTCCTGGCTCTTCATGATTCGGAATGCCTCCTGGGTACACAGGAAGGTGCCGGTCAAGTTGATATCCACTACCGCTTTCCATTGCTCATAGGTCAGATCTTCAAGCGGAATAGCCGGAGCGCCGATTCCCGCGTTATTGAAGAGCAAATCGAGGCGGCCGAAAGCCTCCCTGGTCTTTGCGAATAGCGCCTTCACGGAGGCTGGATCGCTAACGTCTGTGGATACTATCAGCGCCCGCGGGCCGGAGGTTTTGCTTTCCAGTACGGTCGCTTCCAGCAGTTCTTTACGCCGCCCTGCCAGCGCTACAGAGTACCCTTCGTTCAGCAACGCCAGCGCGGCCTGCTTGCCTATTCCGGTTCCTGCGCCTGTGACTATTGCGACCTTGCCTGCTGGGTTCATGTATTTTCACCTCCCTGTTGAAATACGAGCGCTCGCTCGGACTATCAGTGCGGCGAATTCGAGCGCCGACGCTAGGCTGAGCGCGGAGTGAGATTGAAGGCTTCGGCGAGCAGCTGGTAGGAGCGCATCCGTGCGCGATGGTCATGTGCAATCGTTACAATCATCAGTTCGTCGACGTGGAGCACGCTCGCCATATCGATTAGCTGGTCGCGAACCCGCTCAGGAGTGCCGGCAAAGTAGCGCGGCCACTCGCCAAGCTCGCTGGGCGGCGTTTCCGGCGCCGGGCCGAGCTCCGCGATCGCGTCCTCGGGGGTCGGAATCGGACGCACGTCGCCCTGCCGAATACGGCGGCGGAAAAGGCGCGCGCTGCTGAGCAGGCGCGCGGCTTCGGCCTCCGAGTCGGCGCAGAGCACACCCGGCGAAACCATCGCGTACGGCGCCGGCAGCTCCTTGGACGGGGTGAAGTGCGAGAAATAATGTTCCATTGCGGAACGGGTAGGATTGGAATCGATGAAATGTGCGAACGCGTAGCGCAACCCGAACTTCGCCGCCGCCGCCGCGCTCCACAGACTGGAGCCGAGCAGCCAGACCTCGGGACAGCCTGGCATGTCGGGTGATACCGTAAGGCGGCTGAACGGATGCTTGGCCGGGAAGTCGCGATTCAGAAAGGCCATCAGCTCGAGCAGTTGTTGGGGGAAATCGTCGACCGACAGCTGCTGGCCTCGATAGCGCTGAAGCGCGAACGTGTCGAGCGGGGTGCCGCCGGGCGCACGGCCGACGCCGAGATCGATACGGTCGGGATACATGGCGTGAAGCATGCGAAAGACTTCCGCCACCTTGAGGGCGCTATAGTGCGGCAGCATCACGCCGCCTGACCCAATCCGGATGCCCGAGGTCTCGGCGGCGATTCGGGTCATCAATATTTCGGGCGCCGGACTGGCGAGTGCCGTGATCGCGTGGTGCTCGGCGATCCAGTAGCGCGCGTAGCCCAGCCGATCGGCAAGGCGCGCGAGCTCGATCGAGTTGCCCAGCGCCTCGGCCGCCGTCATGCCGGCGGACACGGGCGACTGATCGATGACCGACAACTTCAACGCTGAGTTCCTTTTAGGCGGGTGCCGGCAGCGGCACCCGCACCGACGTCGGCGGCACGATACGAGGGTTGGTGAAAAAAACGGGCGCCGGCGCTTGGTCCGGTGAGGCCTAGCGCTTCATCATCGCCGCGAGCGCCTCGCCCATCTCGGCCAGCGCCTTTTTCACCGAAGGCCGCGTCTGCACCTGCTTCCACCACGCTTCCAGCTTGGGACGCCCCTCCAGCGGCGGCTTGGCGCCGAAGCCCGGCAGCATATTAGTCGCGAAGAACATCGTCGGCGCGACCGCGCAGTCGGCCAGTGTAAACTCGGATCCGGACGCGAAGCCGCTCGGCGCGAGCATCGCCTCGAGCTGGTCCAGGCGCTGATTGAACTCGGTCAGCCGCTCGTTGACGATTTTTTCGTCGCGGCTTTTTGGATTGAGTTGTCCGAACAATGCCCGCAGTGGCGGCTCCAGGTAGAGGTCATGAAACCGGGTGATCGTGCGCACGCGCGCGCGGCCCTCGGGCGTCTTGGGCAGCAGCGGCGGGTTGGGAAACTTGTCTTCGAGATATTCGTTGATGATCTCGGACTCGGCCACGATCGTCCCGTCGTCGTCGAGCGCCGGGGTTTTGCCTAGTGGATTGATTTTGAGGTATTCGGGCGACTTGAGGTTGTTGCCGGGTATCGCCGCCATCTCAACGTTCAGCCCCTTGTCATAGATTGCGATCCGGCACTTCGAGGCGAAATTCGAGAGATTCATATTATAGAGCTTCATTTTCTCACCCTTCTTTTTGACCCTCTCCGCTTATCCCAGAGCGTGCCGGCCTCGGCAAGCCGCCATCCGACAGCCGCTTAGCGCATCATCTTACTGCATTACCTCTCCGGCATCACGTCAGGGCTGTGATTCGCAATGTCACCGACCTTCGCGCTGATCTTCGTCCTGGCCCTTAACCTGCTCCTCCTGCTCACGCCGATACTTGTCGAGCCGTTTGGCCGCGTCATCGAACTCGGCACTCGCAGCCTGGAACAGTTGAACCGCATGGTCCGCGCGGCGCTGTGCGTCGGCCGCCTGCTCCTTCGCGAGCGCGGCCTTGGCCTGCGCGTGCGCCGACGCGGCCTTGGCCTGCGCCGCGGCCGCCTCCGCCCGCGCCGCGCTTTCTTCGGCCGACGGACCGCATCCGCTCGTCATCAACGCCGCGAGCGCTAGCGCGACAGCCGCACCCGCGGCCGCGAGCGTGCCGCTTCGAGCGCACATCAAGCTAGCGCGGCGCCAACGCCTGTAGCGCTCGCTCGTCGGGCATCAGGGGATTCGCGGTATTGAGCGGCTGGATACACACATGATTGGCGCCGGCCTTCAGTTGCGCCTCAACGCGGTCGCGAATCTGCGTCTCGGTGCCCCAGGCCACAATCGCGTCGACCAGCCGATCGCTGCATCCGTTTTCGAATTCCTTGTCCGCCCATCCCAGGGCCTTCAGCGCGTTGGTGTAGTTGGGCAGGCGCGGTACGTAGGTTTTCATATACTCGCGCGCGGTCGCCCGTGCTTTGGCCGCGTCGGTGTCGAGCACCACTGCCTGCTCAACGCAGATGAGCGGTTTGGGCCCGATTGCGGTGCGCACCATCGCGGTATGCTCGGGCGGCACGAAGTAGGTATGCGTGCCGTCAGCTTCCGCCGCGCAGAGCGCGAGCATCTTGGGATGCAGGGCGGCGAGCACCACCGGCACCCGCTCCTTGGGCTCGGGAGCGCGGTAGAGCGCGCTCTTCATCTTCGGCAGGTACTCGCGCATATAGCTGTAGGGTTTGTCGTAGTTGTGGCCGCGCAGGCTGGCGACCAACGGCTTGTGGCTGACGCCAATTCCGAGCAGGAAGCGGCCGCCCGAAAGCTCGGCTACGGTTTTGGCCGCCGCCGCCATCGTAAGCGCGTCGCGCGCATAGATATTCGCGATGCCGGTAGCGAAGACCAGCCGCTCGGTGCGCGCCGCGAGGTAGGCCGCATGCGCGAACGGCTCGCGCCCGACCGCCTCGGGAATCCAGAGCGCCCCGTAGCCGTGCTTTTCGACCGCGCGCGCGAATTCCGCGCTTTGCGGCGCCGTCATCCCGTCGTAGAAAAACCAGATTCCATATTTGGTGATGTCCATGACCCATCTAATTAATCCTGTCGCGCGCGGGGGACAAGCCGCGCTCCTTCGTTCGCTGCCCGACGTGTCGCGGCGTGCGGTTTACCTCGGCGCGCAAGCTAGGCTACAACGAGGTAGCTGAATTGCCGCAATCTTTAGGGAACGATCATGTTTGAAGGATTAAAGACGAGGCGCGCATCACGATGAGCGAGCAGGTAGTGAGGACCGCTGCCGGAGAGCCCGAACCGCTACTGGTGCGCCACGAGGCGCCACTCGGATGGCTCGTACTTAATCGCCCGCAGGTGCGCAACGCGCTCAACCTGCGCACTTGGCAACTGATCGTAAAGGGGGTCGCCGAGCTTAACGACGATCCCGACGTGCGTGTGATCATCATGCGCGGCGCCACATCCGAGGCCTTCATTTCCGGCGCCGACATCTCGGAGTTCCCGAGCCTGCGCGCCAACGCCGAGCAGGCGCGTATCTATCGCGAGGCGCCAGGCAACGCGACCAGCGCGATCGTCAACTGTCCCAAGCCGGTTATCGCCATGATCGCCGGCATCTGCATCGGCGGCGGCCTGCAGGTCGCGCTCGCTTGCGACATCCGCATCGGGGCCCGCGGCACGCGCCTGGGAGTCCCTGCCGCGCGCCTCGGCCTGGCCTATCCGCTTGACGGGGTGATGTCGCTGGTGCAGGTGGCAGGCGCGGCCAACGCCCGCGACATCCTGATGTCGGCGCGCATCTTCGATGCGCAAGAAGCCTACGCGATGGGTCTGCTGAACAAGCTGGTCGAGGTGGCGGAACTGGAGGATCACGTTCGCCAATACGCGACCCGGATGGCTTCGAACGCGCCGCTTACGATGGCCGCGGCGAAGGCGACCATTCGCGAAGGACTCAAAGACGGCGCCGATCGCGACCTCAAGACCATCGCCGAGATGGTCTCGCGATGCTTCGACAGCGACGACTACCGAGAGGGCGTGCGCGCGTTCATGGAGAAGCGCCAGCCGCGTTTCGCCGGCCGTTGAGAGGCGGCTATCGAGATCACTTCAGTATCACTCCCGGAGCAGCGATTTCCGCACCGCCCGATGCTTGGTCTGCGGATGAAGCCATACGCTCATCACCGCCGGGCAGAAAGACGGATCGTCAACCTCGCCATTGCTCGCATCGTTCAGATAGACCAGCGTCCGGTTGGCGTCCGAGCAGAAGATGACGACCTGGTCACCCGCGCGGACGCTGGGGATGACCTTGGACATCTCCGCCTGCCAGACCTTGATTTGGCGCTCGTCGCCAACTTTCAGGTCGCGCATCTCGCCGATCGCGGTCTTCACCAGATTCTCGGAGGAAACGGCGCGGCTCGGCTCGAGATCGAGCGCGTGCGGCTCGGCCGCGGACCATCGCGGGCCAGCGATCCACAGCGTCGCGTCGTACATCTGGATGCCCCACCACGAATGGCGTCCTTTTCCGAACGGATGTAATCCGGGAACCTGCGAAGCCACTTGCGGCGGCAGCGGCCGATGACCCACTGGAGCGGCAAATGCCGAAGCAGCCGCAATCAGCGCCACGAGTACCGCGGCGAGTCTTACAGGCGCCACGTCGATGAGAAACCTATAGTTCATAAGCATCCGCCAGCGGGCGTGGTTTATCATATGCGCGCGAGGTTTCGCCAACCCACTGAGCCACAGGCGTACCTCATTGTCGCCAGCCAAGCTACAATGGCCGATGCGTCCCCTGGCGGGCGCGGAGGCCACGGCGCAGCATGAACGAAGCCGAGCAGATTTATTTCAATCCATGGGACGAGGCGTTTCGCGCCAACCCCTATCCGTACTACAGGCCGCTGATGATGGGGCCGCCGCGTTTGCTCAACGTCTTTCTGCCGATGGCGCTCGTGGCGCGCTATGCCGATTGCGCCGCCGTCCTGCGCGACCATGAACGATTCTCCAGCGTGCCGCCACGCTCGCCGTTCCTCGAAGAGCGGATCAGCGTCTTCGGCGACGCTCCGCGTGTGGTGTTTTCCGATCCGCCGGTCCATACCAGGCTCCGCCGGCTGGTGAGCCGCGCTTTTACGCCGCGGCGCATCCGCGAACTCGAGCCCAAAATCCGCGAGTTCACTGACCTGCTGCTCGACCGCACCGCCGGCAGAGGCACGATCGATGTGATGCCGGACCTCGCCAATCCGCTGCCCGTGATGGTCATCTCGCACATGCTGGGTGTGCCGCACGAGCATTACGCGATGTTCAAGCAGTGGTCCGACACGGTGATCGAGTCGGACAACACGCCTCCCGGGATGCCGCTGCCGCAAAACGTGCGCGACGCCTTCACGGCGCTGCGCGAATACTTCATCGCCGAGATCGAAAAGCGCCGGCGCAATCCGGGCGACGACCTGGTAAGCGTGCTGGTCGCCGCGCATGAGGGCTCCGACGAGGTGCTGAGCGAAGCCGAACTGGTCGCCTTCGTCGTCATCCTCCTGCTCGCCGGGAACGAGACCACCACCAACCTCATCGGTAACGGGATGCTCGCGCTAACGCGCCATCCGGACCAACTCGAACGCCTCGGGCGCGCGCCCGAGCTGATGCCGGCGGGGATCGAGGAGATGCTGCGCTACGACGGTCCGGTGCAGGCGACCATCCGGTACATCCGTCAGGACACCGAAATCGCCGGCACCAGGGTCGCGGCCGGCTCGCTAATCTTCGTGCTGCTGGCGGCGGCGAATCGCGACCCGGCGCAATTCGTCGAACCTGAAATGTTCGATATCGCGCGCACGCCGAACAACCATCTGGCGTTCGGCGAGGGAATTCACTTCTGTATCGGCGCTCCGCTCGCGCGAATGGAGGGCGCGATCGCGATTGGTTCTCTGCTCGCGCGTTATAAGCGAATCCGGCCCGCTACGCCCGAGGCGCCGCTTACTTATAAAGGATCGTTCTTTCTGCGCGGCCTCGCTTCGCTGCCGGTCGAAGTGAGCTAGGAGATAAGCCTTCGCCCGGAATGACACACAGAGAAGCGCCGGTTCGGTAGCGTGACACCGCGAATTAACGCGCGTATCCCACGCCGCCTACGGCAGCCTGCTGCCCGCGCGAGATTCGCGCGCTGCATGGTCCTGCTCGTGCTGACGGCCTTGGCTCTAGGCGCCGCTCAGTCGCCTAAGGTCGGGATCCGCGCGGCGGACGGAAAGGAGCGTGCGTCGATAACCGTTGAGTTGGCGGTGACGCCGGGACAGCGGGAGTTCGGCCTGATGTATCGCGAGCACCTCGATGCCGACGCCGGTATGCTCTTCATCTTTCCCGCCGCGGCGCAGCTTAAATTCTGGATGAAGCATACCGAAATTCCGCTCGACATGATCTTCGCCGACCCGTCGGGCGTCATCGTCGGTATCGTGGCCAATGCCACGCCCTACTCTGAAAAGCCGGTCGGCCCGGACGTGTCAGCGCTCTACGTACTCGAGGTAAACGGCGGATTTTGCGCGCGCCATGGCGTCCGGGCGGGCGACAAGATGAGCTTCGTCGGCTTCGCACCGCGCGTCAGCCAGTAAGCGCCGCGGGCTACGCCGCCGGCGAGTGCAAGCGTGCGTGATGCACAAAGGTGCCGATCACGCCGAGCACATAAAGCACGCCGAGCACGAGCGTGACCGCTATTTCAGTAGGCGGCACGTCGTGCACGCGGGCAAAGAGGCTCGTGACTCCGAGGAAATGATTGACCAGCACGAGCACGGCGCACACGCGGCTCCTTCGGTAAATCCCATAGCCGAGCGCGAACAGGATGGCGGCGCCGCCAATGTATACCCACATGAGCGGGACCCCCCCCACCATGAATCCCAGCACGAGCATGAAGAGCCCGGCGGCGCTTGCCGCGAGCCATCCGCACGCCACCATCCGCTCAGCCATTGTGTCGTCAATCACGCTGCGCCCGCCTTTCCCGCTGGAGTTGTCTCATTATGTATGCGCGCGTGACGCCCGCAAAGAAGCGTCCTCGCCCCGTCGCATGACGGTTCAGACCGCGTTGAAGACTCGCCAAATCCGCTTGCGCGTGGCTGCCGGCAAACCATATCATGCTCGCTGCGCAAGATTTGGCCGGGTATTTGGTGATGAGCGTTAAGGAAAATATCGAACGGATGCGCGAGCTTTCGCGCCAGGCGGAACTCGGCGGCGGCGAGGACCGACAGCGCCGTCAGCGCGAGTCGGGCCGTCTGACCGCGCGTGAGCGCGTCGAATTTCTGCTCGACCGCGGATCCTTTGTCGAACTCGACAAGTTCAAGACCCATCGATGCGACGACTTCGGAATGGAAGAGCGCCGCGTCCCGGGCGACGGCGTGGTCACCGGCTACGGCACCGTCGAGGGACGGCAGGTCTGCGTCTTTTCGCAGGACTTCACGGTTTTCGGCGGCAGCCTCTCGGGCGCGTTCGCCGAGAAGGTTTGCAAGGTGATGGACCTCGCGATGAAGACCGGATGCCCGGTGATCGGACTGAACGATTCGGGCGGCGCGCGCATCCAGGAGGGCGTGGTGTCGCTCGCCGGCTATGCCGACATCTTTCTGCGCAACGTGATGGCCTCGGGCGTGGTGCCGCAGATTTCCTGCATCATGGGGCCGTGCGCCGGAGGTGCGGTGTACTCGCCCGCGATGACCGACTTCGTAGTGATGGTGCGAGATACCTCGTACATGTTCATCACCGGCCCCGACGTCATCAAGGCGACCACGCACGAAGAAGTCTCGATGCAGGATCTGGGCGGCGCCGACACGCATTCGATCCGCTCGGGCGTATGCCATGTGGAAGCGGCCGATGACCAGAGCGCGCTGCTCGCGGTGCGCGACCTGCTCGCGTACATGCCGCTCAACAACGCCGATGACGCGCCGTTCGCGGCCTCAAATGACCCGGCGGATAGGCGCGACGAAGCGCTCGATTCGATCGTCCCTGAAAACCCGAACAAGCCGTATGATATTCGCGACATACTTCAGCGGGTGGTCGACGGCGGCCAGCTGATGGAGCTGCAAAAGGATTTCGCGCAGAATATCGTGATCGGCTTCGCGCGCCTCGGCGGCACGTCAGTCGGCATCGTCGCCAATCAGCCGGCCTACCTGGCCGGATGCCTTGACATCGACGCTTCAGTGAAGGCCGCGCGCTTCGTGCGTTTTTGCGATGCGTTCAACATTCCGATCGTGACCTTTGTGGATGTCCCGGGCTTCCTGCCCGGCACCACGCAGGAGTTCGGCGGGATCATCCGCCACGGCGCCAAGCTGCTTTACGCCTACTGCGAGGCCACGGTGCCCAAGGTCACGGTGATCACCCGCAAAGCCTATGGCGGCGCTTACGACGTGATGTCCTCCAAACACATCCGCGGCGATTTCAACTTCGCCTATCCGACCGCCGAGATCGCAGTAATGGGTCCCGACGGCGCGGTCAATATCGTGTTCCGCAGCCAGATCGAAAAGGCCAAGGATCCGGTGGCTGAAAAGGCGCGGCTGGTAGAGGAGTATCGCAAAACCTTCGCCAACCCGTTCAAGGCCGCCGAACTGGGCTATATCGACGAAGTGCTGATGCCGCGCGATACGCGGCCGCGGTTAATCGCGGCACTCAAGGCGCTCGAAAACAAGCGCGATCGTAATCCGCCGCGCAAACACGGCAATATCCCGCTGTGAGCGCTCTCGCCTGCGCTGCCGCGAACGCGATAAACTTTATCAGACGATGTTCAAGCGAATCCTGATTGCCAATCGCGGCGAGATCGCGGTGCGCGTGATCCGAGCTTGCCGCGACCTGGGCGTCGAAACGGTCGCCGTCTATTCGGAGGTCGACCGCGCCGCGCTGCACGTGCGCGAGGCCGACTATGCAGTCGCCGTGGGCCCGGCGCCGGCCTCCGAAAGCTACCTCAAGACCGAAAGGATTCTCGAGGCTGCCAAAAAAACCGGCGCCGAAGCGATCCATCCCGGCTACGGCTTCTTCTCCGAAAACGCCGGGTTCGCGAGCGCCGTGGCCGCGGCCGGCCTGGTTTTCATCGGACCGTCGCCCGAAGCCATCAAAGCGATGGGCGATAAGGTCGAGGCGCGCAAGGCGATGGCGGCGGCGGGCGTGCCGGTTGTGCCGGGCTCGCCCGGAACGCTGGCAGGCGAGGCCGAGGTGCGCGCGGCCGCCGCGAAGATCGGCTATCCGATCATGCTCAAGGCTGCGGCCGGCGGCGGCGGCAAGGGATTGCGCTTCGTCGAGAAGGAATCGGAATTGACCTCGGCGATCCGCGCGGTTGGCGGTGAGGCGAAATCGTCCTTCGGCGACGCGCGCATTTACGTCGAAAAATATCTGAGCCGTCCGCGCCATATCGAGTTCCAGGTGTTTGCCGACCGCGCGGGCAAAACCGTGCATGTCTTCGAGCGCGAGTGTTCGATCCAGCGCCGCCATCAGAAGGTGGTCGAGGAATCGCCTTCGCCCTTCATCACGCCCGTGATGCGCCGCGCGATGGGCGAGGTTGCGGTCAAGGCTGCGCAGGCGGTCGGTTATGTCGGCGCCGGCACGATCGAGTTCCTGGCCGACGCCGATCGCAATTTTTATTTTCTCGAGATGAACACGCGGATCCAGGTCGAGCACGCAATCACCGAAATGGTGACCGGAGTGGACCTGGTCAAGGCGCAAATCGAGGTCGCGGCCGGCGCGCCGCTGCCATTTAGCCAAAAGGATTTGAGCCAGCACGGATGGGCGCTCGAATGCCGCATCTATGCCGAAGATCCCGCGGCGGGCTTCGTTCCCGCGCCGGGCCGTATCGATACGCTGCGATGGCCGAGCGGGCCCGGCGTGCGCAACGATGCGGGCGTTTACGCGGGCGCCGAAGTGCCGGTCTTTTACGACCCGATGATCTCAAAGCTCGTGGTGTGGGGCCGCGACCGCACGGAAGCGATCGCCCGGATGCGCCGCGCGCTGGGCGAGTTCGTGATTGCCGGTGAACTTACCACCAACCTGGATTTCCATCGCTGGCTGATGCACCATCCGGTGTTTTTGGGCGGCGATTACGACACCAACTTCATCGAACATGAATACCATCCCCGGGCGATTGCCGCGGACGCCAAATCCGGCGGGCGCGATGACGGAGAATTCACCGCGGCGATGTTGGCGGTTGCGGCGGCTGCGCAGAAAATGGGCAACGGGCGCGCAGCCGATACCGCCGGCGCGGGACGCCAGGCGGCGCGCGGCGGCTCGGCTTGGAAAACGCTCGGCCGGCTTGACGTGTTGAGGCGCTGAGAGATCGACGATGCGCTACCTGGCCACGCTGCAAGACGCCGAGCACGAATTCGAGTTTGAGGAAATCGATGCGAATTCCTGCGCCGTGCGGTTGGGCGAGCGGCGCTTCGAATTCGATCTCCGTCGCATCGGCATTAGCTCGTTTTCGGTGCTGATCGGAAATCGTGCATTTGACTTCGACGTAACGCCCGAAGGCGAAGAGTTGATCGTTAGTTCGCGCGCCGGCGCATGGCGCGTCAACCTGATCGACGAGAAGCGCCGCGCGATGCGCGCGAGCGCCGGCCGCCAGCTAAGCGGCCGCGTCGAGCTCAAGGCGATGATGCCCGGGCGGGTGGTCAGCGTGCTGGTGAAGCCGGGCGACGAGATCGCGGCCGAACAGGGCGTACTGACCGTCGAAGCGATGAAAATGGAAAACGAAATCAGAACGCCCAAGGCCGGTCGGGTGATCGAGGTGCGGGTGACGGCGGGGCAGACGGTCGAGAAGGGCGAGGTCCTGGCAATCATCGAGTAGCCGGGACCGGAGGCCACTGAAATGTCCGACGGCGGTATCGGAGACGAGCGAAAGCGCTGGGAGCAGCGCAAGGTCGAGCCCGCTCTCAAGCGCGGCGGC
>DATJID010000019.1:0-6631 GCA_035493515.1 Binataceae bacterium (SeqCode)
AGGTCGGGCAGGCCTTCTAGGTCGCGCAGTCCGAAAACCTCGAGGAACTCCGGAGAGGTCGCGTACATGATCGGACGCCCGGGCGCTTCCTTGCGCCCGGCGATCCGCACCAAGTGGCGTTCGAGCAGCGTTTCAAGCACACCGCCCGAATCGACGCCGCGCAACTGCTCAATCTCGGGACGAGTTACCGGCTGACGATAGGCGATGATCGCGAGGGTCTCCAGCAGCGGACGGCTAAGCCGCGGGGGCTTGGCGGCAAGCAGCTTGCGCACGTAGAGCGCGTGCTCCTTGGGCGTGCGCAACTGGTAGCCGCCCGCAACCTCTTCGAGCATCACGCCGCGCCCGCCATAACCGACAAGCATCTCGCCCAGCGCCTTTTTGATCACGTCGCGCGCGACCACGTTCTCCAGCGCCGCCGCCAGCCGTACGAGCGGCACCGGCTCCCCCGCCGCAAACAGCAGGCTTTCCAGAATCGCCTTGAGCCGTTCCTCTTCCATTCCACTCCCGCCGCCAGCCGCTTAGCCGCGACTCGTCGCTAACCCTGTTGGATGATGCCCTTTCACGGCTGCTGCTCGCCCGCGGGCGGTGGTGGAGTTTCGCCGGAAGCGGACGGTTCGCGCCGTTCGAGCAGGATCGGGCCGTAGCGATGCTCTTGGTGCGCGCGCACTCTGCCTTGACGAATCAGTTCCAACAGCGCCATGAAGGTGGCGATCACCACCGAACGATCGTTGGAATCGCGAAAATCCTCGAACAGCGCCGCGAATTCCACCGGGCCGCCGCTTTGCTCGAGCGCCGCCATGATCCGCGGAATACATTCGGCGACCGGGATGTCGCGCAGCGCGATTTGGCGCGGCGCGGTGTCGGTGAGACGCTTAAGCACCGCCGCCATCGCCTCGACCAGGTCGAACAGCGACACGTTGAGCCGCGGCGCTCCACCTTGCTCTTCGGGCGGCGGCTCGGGCAGCTTCTCGCCCGGCGTGGCGAAGACGTCGCGGCCCAAAAGCGCGCGCGCGCCGAGCTTCTCGGCGGCCTCGCGATAGCGCTGGTACTCGAGCAGGCGAGCCACCAGGTCGCGCTTGAGTTCTTCAGCCTCTTCCAGCTCCTCGCTACCCGCGTGGGGCAGCATCGAGAACGATTTGATGAGCAGCAGCGTCGCCGCCATCACCAGGTACTCGCCGGCCACGTCGAGATTGAGGGAATCGAGCAGTTCGAGATAGGCCAGATACTGTTCGGTGATAATGCTGGCGGTAACGTCGCGCGCGTCGAGTTCGGCGCGCTTGATCAGATGAAGCAGCAGGTCGAGCGGCCCCTCATAGATCGGCAGGCGAAAGCGCGGCCCCGCAGCCGCCTCGACGCGCTCCGCGGCGTCCTGCGGGCTGTCGCTCACAGCAGCACCCGCGCGATCGCGCTAATCAGGGGATTGATGACCACGTCCACCGCGTTCGTATACAACAACGCGAATAATATCAGAAGTCCGTACGGTTCAAGACGCGCGAACGCCCGCGCCGCGGGCAGCGGCAAAAGTCCCACCACAACCCGGCCACCGTCGAGCGGCAGCAGCGGAAGCAGGTTGAAAACCGCGAGCAGCACGTTGATCATCACCGACGCCTGCATCATGTAAACCATCGGAAGTGCGACCGCCTCGCCCCACGACGCGTTGACGTAGGGCGCGAGCATCCGCGCCGCAAAGGCGCTCGCGACCGCCAGCGCCAGGTTGGTCAGCGGACCCGCCGCGGCGACCGCGATCATGCCGGCTCGGGGCGGAGTCAAGCGGCGGAAATCGACCGGCACCGGCTTGGCGTATCCAAAGACCGGCAAATGCAGAAAAAGCAATAGCGCGGGCATGATGACGGTGCCGATCGGATCGACGTGATTTAGAGGATTGAGCGTCAACCGCCCGGCTCGCTTCGCAGTATCGTCGCCGAGCAGATTCGCGACATAACCGTGCATCACTTCGTGAAGCACGATCGCGAATACGGTGGGCACCGCCCAGATCGAGAGCGTTACGATAAATTCGCTGAGATTGGACAAACTCGGTCTCGCCTTCGTCTCCAGGATTCTCTAGGACATGGTCAGGTTATTGCGGCGCGAGAGGCGCGCGGATGGTGCGTGCGATGGACCTTGCGCAGATGAGTTTTCGACAGATGCGTATAAATCTGGGTGGTCGAGATGTCGCTGTGACCGAGCATCTCCTGGACTGCGCGCAAATCCGCGCCGCCTTCCAGCAGATGGGTAGCGAAACAGTGGCGCAGCGTGTGCGGGCTTACCCATGAAAGGCGGGGTTCCGCGACGGTCCATCCTTTGAGCGCCTTGAAAAACCCCTGACGCGTCATCTCACGCCCCAGCCGGCTGATGAACAGTATCGGCGACGACCGCGCGGCCCGCGTTTTCTTTCGCAGCTCCGCCTCACGCGCGGCGAGATAATTCTTGAGCGCGCGCACGGCGGCCGATCCGATCGGCACGATCCTTTCCTTGCCGCCTTTGCCCAGTACAACCACGATTCGCTCGGCAACGTTGACCTGGCCGGCCCGCAGGCCGACCAGCTCCGAGACCCGCAGCCCGCATCCGTAGGCAAGCTCGAGCATCGCGCGGTCGCGCTTGCCACGAAGCGTTGCGGTATCGATTGCGTCGAGCAGCATCTCGAGGTCGCGGCGGCCGAGTGTGCGCGGGAGCGCGCGGGGATGCGGCCGGAGCTTAATCGCTGCGGCCGGGTCACGTTCGAGAATTTTCTGCTCGACCATCTCGCGCGCGAGGCCACGGATGCTCGCGAGATGGCGCCGCTGGCTCGCCACCGACATGCCGCGGCGACCCATCGACTCCAGGTAGCCGCTGACGATGCGCGCCTGCAGCGCCGCGGGCTCGATTTCACGGTCGCGGCAGTGCTGCTGGAACTCGCGGAGATCGCGCGCGTAGGCCTGCACCGAGTTGTTGCCCAGTCCGCGTTCGACTCGCAGGCGGTCGAGATGGCGCTCGATGATGCGGTCCCAGTCGTGACCCAATTTATCTTGACCCGACCCGTCCTGACCCGACCTGTCTGGACTCGAGTCCCGCCGGGGACGCCCGTGACGGAGCTGGGCTTTCACGTGGCTCCGTTGTGCGTCGGTACGTCGTCGAGCCGCTCGACCAGCGCGGCGCGTAAGCGGCGCATCGCTTCAAGCTCGACGACTTTTCCGCCGCCCGAGTCGCTGATGTAGAAAACGTCAAGCGCCTGATCGGCGTTGGTCGAGATGCGCGCCAGATGGATCACCATTCCGAGCTTAAACAGCGTATGCGTAATCGCGAAGAGCAGCCCGACCCGGTCCTGGGTGAAAACGTCGACCACCGTGTATTGCTCGGAGCTGCGATTGTCGACCGTAATCTCGGTCGCCACGCGGCGCAAAAACTTTCGCCCGGCGATGCGCGTGCGCTGCGCCTCGGCCACCATCGCCTCCAGGTCGCGTTGGCCCGCCAGCACCGCCTCGAGGTCACGCTCGACACGCAGCCATCGCTCCTCTTCCATCGTCATTCCGCCGGCGCCGTGCGATACGCGAAAAACGTCGAGCGCCACACCATCGGCGCGGGTCGTGATACGCGCCGAGAGAATGTTGAGATTGTTGGCGGTAAGCACGCCGGCGATTTTCGAGAACAGGCCCGGCTGATCGCGGGTGGCGACGATAAACTCGCTGAACTCGAGCTCGGGAAAATGGCGACGGCGGCAGACCAGCGCCCGCTCGCCCAACGCCCGCATCAGTTCGAAATGCGTCGGGATGTCGTCCTCGGGGACCGTGAGAAAGTAACGATCGGGCATTAGGTCAAGAAAGGCAGCGAGATCCTCGGGTAAGGCGCCGAGGGAGTTGAGCCGATCGCGCACGGCGGCTTTGACCAGGGCGAGCCGGCGCGCCGGATCGACCGCCTCGCGATCACCCTGCTCCAGAATCTTGAGCGCGCGCATGTAGAGATCGCTCAGCAGCATGTCACGCCAGTTGTTGTAGACGTTGGGGGCGACTGCGCGCATGTCGGCAAAGGTCATCAGATAGAGCGCCTTCAGCCGATCGATCGATCCGACCGTGCGCGCGAACTCCTCGACCGTGCCGAGGTCGTCGACGTCACCCTTCTGCGCCACTTGCGACATCATCAGATGGTTTCGCACCAGGAACACCACCAGGTCGGTCTCTTCGCCGTCCAGGCCCAGGCGGCGCGAGACCTCGGCCGTGAGCAGCGCGCCACGCTCGTGATGGTCGTGGCCGTGCCCTTTGCCGATATCGTGCAAGACCAGGGCGAGAAAAATGAACGGCAGCGCGGAGACCTCGCGCGCAACCTCGGTGAGCAGCGGGTTGCTGTCCTTGAACTCGCCCGCGCGCAGCCGCTCGAGCTCGCGCACCGCGGCCAGCGAATGCCGGTCGACCGTATAGATATGATAGAGATCGTGCAGCACGCGCGCATAGAGGTTGCCGAACTCGGGAATCACCGCGCCCAGCACGCCCGCGCGATGCATCGCCTCCAGCGTCTCGGCCACGCACTGGCGCCCCGAGAGAATTCCCATCAACGCCATCCCGGTCCGCGGGTCGCAGCGGAAAGCGTCGTCGATCAATCCGAGGTTGTCACGCACCTGCTGGTAGGCGCTGCCCGAAAGCTCCACACCGTGCGCCTGGCAATCGGCGAAGATAGTGATCAGATTGATCGGCGCGCGGGTGAAGAAGTCCTTCTCCGCGATGGCCAGCAAGCGGCCCTGGATCAGCACGCCGGGACGAATCTGGCGCCCGCCGGTGCGGCGCATGAAGCGGCCGGAGGTGAGGTCCTCGGTGACGCGCGCAATGAGCCCCTCGGAGAAGCGATGGATGGAGGCAGCCTGTGCGTAATAGGAGCGCATCAGAGCCGATGACGCGCTGCCCGAGTCGTCCGCGCTAAAGCCGAGCAGCGGCGCGATCTGTTCTTGGTACTCGAAGGTGAGCTGGTCGTGATGACGGCCGCTTAGGAAGTGTAGGGAGTTGCGCACGCGGTAGAGAAAATCTTGCGCGCGCGCGACCTCCTCGAGCTCGGGTTCGCTGATAATCGCTTTCTGCACCAGCTCGCGCAGCGAGTGCACCTTATATTTGACCTTGGCCAGCCACAGCGCCGTATGCAGATCGCGGAGCCCGCCCTCGCCCTCCTTGAGTTGCGGCTCGAGCAGATAGATCGAGTCGCCATAGTGACGATGACGGTCGCGGCTTTCCTGGAGCTTGGCCCGAAAGAACTTCTGCTGGTTGCGGTTGAGGACCTCGTCAATCAGCGCCTTGTCGAGCGCCGTCCACAGCTTCTCGTCGCCGGCGAGAAAGCGGATGTCGAGTATCGCGGTCTTCTCCTTCAGGTCGTCGGTGGCCGCGCGAACACATTCGCGTACGTTGCGTACCACCTGGCCGACAGTGAGGCCGGCGTCCCACAGCGCGTGCAGAATTATCTCCGTTACTACTTCGGCGTAAGGGCCGGGCTTGTAGTCGTGGAGAAAGAGCAGGTCGATGTCGGATTGCGGATTGAGCTCGCCGCGGCCGTAGCCACCGCGCGCGATGACCGCGAGGCGCTGGTTGAGGCGTGCGAAGCGTCGTGAATGATGGTGTTCGGCGTAGCGATAGAGCGCGCGCACCAGCCGGTCCACGCACCCGGTGTACTCGCGAACGATCTCCATCCCGCCCGCGCCCGCGAAATGGCTCGCCGCCAGTTCCTTACGCACCGCGTCGAGCCATGCGCGCGCGGTCTGCCCGGGCCGCCCGCCGCTTCGGAACTCGGCGTAAAGCGAATCCTCATTGCGCGCAACCGAGCACTGTGCGACGGAGGGGGCCTCGCTGGAAGCTGAAATCGGCGCTTCGCTCACAGATTGCCCACGGCGGCGTCGGCGTTGAAATAATGGACCGCGGCCTCTGCGATACCCTGCGCCAACATCTGCTGGTACGGCACGGAAGCGAGCCGCGCGGCTTCCTGACGGTTCGAAAGAAAGCCGCACTCGACCAGCACCGCGGGCATCCGGGCTCCGACCAGCACATAGAACGGCCCACGCATCGCTCCGAGCGCGTTCACCCGCACTCCCAGCGACGCGCTTAGCTCGCTCGCCGTCTCTGCCTCGATCATTGAGGCCAGCGCTACCGACTCGTTGGCTTTATATTGCTGGCGCATATCGCTCAGGATGTAGTTTAGGTCGCCCCCCGCCGCGGTGCTATAGGCGCCGCCGCTCGCGTTCTCCATCGCGGCCAACCGAATCGCCGCCCGATCGGTGGTGTTGTTCAGATAGTAGGTCTCGATTCCGGTCGTTGCGGCGTCAGGACTCGAGTTGAGATGAATCGAGATGAAAAGGTCGGCACCCGCCTTGTTGGCGAACGCCGTGCGGTCGGCGAGCGTGACAAAATAGTCACCCGTTCGAGTGAGTATTGCACGTACTCCCCGATGCTCGAGCTCGCCCTGGAGTCGGAGCCCAATTTGCAGCGCGATGTCCTTTTCCAACAGCGGGGCGCCGGCGGTGGTGCCTGAGTCGTAGCCGCCGTGGCCAGGGTCGATGACCACCACGGGCTGACGCTCCGACGTCGCATCCGCCCGGCCCAGCGGGGCTGGCCGATGCAGGGCCGCCATCTGGGCGCCGCCGCCTGCTGCGCCCGCCGCGATTGCGGCGGGCGCAGCAGGCGGC
>DATJID010000020.1:0-15735 GCA_035493515.1 Binataceae bacterium (SeqCode)
GGCGGCCGTGCGCGGCACGCGCGCGGCCGCCGTCGCCGCGGGCGGGAGATGCGGATATAGCTTGTACACCATCAGGTAGACCACCACGCCGGTCATCGACACATACATCCAGATGGGCCACGTCCATCGTGCGATCCGACGATGTCGCGCGAAGCGGCCGCGCAGCGCACGCCCGAGCGTGATTAGCGCAAGCGGGACGATTACCACTGCGAGCACGATGTGGGTCGAGAGGATGGTGAAGTACAGCGGCCGGACGAGACCGTGGCCACCGAAACGCACGTCGCCCACGTAGTAATGATAGATGCAGTACGAAATGAAGAAAGCTACCGAAACACTGAACGCGCTTATCATGCATGCGCGATGGACGCGCACGTACTGACGGCGGATCGCGATATAACCGGCGAGCAAGAGTACCGCAGCCGTCGCATTCAGAATCGCGTCGAGCGGCGCGAGCCAGGCATAGGAAGGTGAAGGCATTGGCATGTGGAATCGGCGGGCCGCGATTTGCGGCCCGCCGATTTTCTCACGATAAACTCATCGCCCGGATATTAATCGCCAGGATATTAATCGGTCGATTGAATTGACTTGATCATGCCGGCGCGTGGCCATGACGCAGCAGGTGTCCCGGCAACGGCCCGTCCGGCGCGACCGTGTCGCGTCCGTGTTCGCGGATGACCTGGCCGTTCACGATCACCGCGTCGATTCCGTAGGCATCGGCGACCAGCCGGTCGGCGCCGGAAGGCAGGTCGTTGACCCGGCGCAGCCGCGAGCATCCGATTTTGTCCGCATCGAACACCACCACGTCGCCCGCCAGACCTGGGGCGAGCCGCCCACGGTCGCTCAGCGCGAAAACCTCCGCCGGCCGCGCCGTCAGCATCCATACCGCGCGTTCGATCGGAATTGCCTTGCGCTCGCGCACCCAATGGCCCATCAGGTAGGTCGAGAAACACGCGTCGCAAAGCTGGCTCGCGTGCGCGCCCGCGTCGGAAAGCCCAACCACCGTGCCCTTGCCGTTGAGCAGCGCGATAACCTCATCTTCTTCGTAATTGAACAGCGCCATGCGAAAGCGCGCTTCAAGTTTGGTTTCGAGCCCGATGTCGAGCATCAGATCGATCGGATCGACGCCGCGCGCGCGCGCGAGTTCGGCGAGATTGCTTTCCTCGAGCTCCGGATGCCCCGGATAATGCGAAACCCAGCTCCGCTCCCATCGATCGGCGAAGCGGCCCGCCGAGTTGATACCGGTCTTGGCCTTGAATATCGCACGGAATTCGGGGTCGGCGTAAATTTTCGTTTTGCCTTCGAAGTCGGCTTCCGAAATCTGCTTGAAGACCGACAGGCTCTCGAAGATGAAAGGCTCCTTGAGCGTCATCTCGAAGTTGAGCGGCCGGCACGCCACCTGCGGCACTATGTTCATCCCCTGCTCGGACAACTCGAGTGACTGTGCAAGCAGGCGGCGATGGCCGTCGTTGGATCCGGTCATCCCGGCAAGCAGCGCGGTCCACGTTATGGTGCGGCCGGTGGCGCGGAACAGGTCGGCGAACTCCTTGAGGAACAGTTCGCGGCCGGCGGTAGCTTGGATTACTCCGCTCTTTTCCTCCGCCAGCACGCTCGCCAGCGCGGTTATCTCGCTCATTTCCGCTTTGCGGCTAGGCACGGGTTTGCCGCTATAGCCGACGTGGGTGGGCGACTTGGAGGTCGCGAAACCCACCGCGCCGGCGCGGATTCCGCGCCGCACGATCTCGCGCATCTGGGCAATCTCGCCTTCGCTGGCCGGCCGTTCCACGGATTCCTCGCCCGTCACGTATAGGCGCGTCGGGGTATGCCCGATGAGCGCGCCGACGTTGATCACCGAGCCACGTTTTTCGACCGCGTCGAGGTACTGCTCGAAAGTCTCGAACGGCCATTGGTAACCCAGTCCTGCCTCCAGCGCATCCAGGCTCATGCCCTCGACCTTCTCGAGCGTGCGCATGATTAGGCCGCGATGCTCCGGGCGGGTCGGGGCGACCCCGAAGCCGCAATTGCCCATCACCACCGTGGTCACGCCGTGCCATGGCGAAATCGTCATCATTCGATCCCACAGGATCTGCGCGTCATAGTGCGTATGGATATCGACGAAGCCCGGGGCGACAACGCGCCCGTGCGCC
Organism: Binataceae bacterium (SeqCode); assembly: GCA_035493515.1. Taxonomy (GTDB): domain Bacteria; phylum Desulfobacterota; class Binatia; order Binatales; family Binataceae; genus JAKAVN01. Next base: position 2,145 of record DATJID010000020.1, read on the forward strand.
TCGATCGTCGTTGCCGCCTTGCCGGGCGCCTCGCCCACGGCGGCTATTTTGCCGCCCTTGATTGCGACGTCGCCGTCGCGCGCTGGAGACCCGGTGCCGTCGATAATCGTACCGCCCGTTATTTTGAGGTCGTAATCCATTGAACTCTCCTCGTGCGAATTCGCCTTTGCCCGCCGGTACGCCGCGTGTTTGCGTCCGGCATGCGGATTGGGAAATCCGGAAGGGGCCTGAACCCGGTTCACTTATATCGCAGCCTCAAGTGCCCGATCCAGCCAAGAACGCGCCCCAGGGGATCGGGTGGACGGGCCGTTTCGTTGTAAACGCGGCAGCTGTTTAGTAAAACTCAATGCAGGAACGGAACACGTCTGTATCCCAGGCTCCGCCCGGAGTCTTTACGAGGAAGGAAAATGCAAAAACCCATCATCTCGGCGGATTCGCATATAACCGAACCGCCAAACACCTACATCGACTTTATCGATCCCAAGTTCAGGGACCGCGCGCCGCACATGGTGCGCGACGAGCGCAAAGGCGATCTGTTCATGATCGACGGGATGTCGCGGCCCATCCCGATGGGGCTGATCGCGGCTGCCGGCAAAGCCGCTAAAGATTTGACGCTTCTCGGGATCAAGTTCGAAGAACTGCATCGCGGCGGATGGGACCCCGAGGCGCGGATGGCGGACCAGGACCGGGACGGCGTCGCCGCCGAAGTCATTTACCCGACGGTCGGGATGCTGCTCTGCAATCATAAGGATTACGATTACAAAAAAGCCTGTTTCGATGCTTACAATCAGTGGGTCGCCAATTACTGCTCGGCCCATCCCGATCGCCTGATTGGCACCGGGCAGACCGCGATGCGCTCGGTCGAAGAGGGCATCGCCGACCTCCAGCGCATCAAGGACCTGGGCCTCAAGGGCGTAATGATGCCGGGTAATCCGCAGGTCGAGGACTACGACAGCCCAATCTACGATCCGTTCTGGGTGGCCGCGGTCGAGATCGGGATGCCGCTCAGCTTTCACATCCTGACCAGCCGTGACGATGCGGTTGGCCGCGGCCGCGGGCCCAAGCTCAACAGCTTCATGTCGATCATCCGCGGCAACCAGGACATCATCGGGACCCTGATCTTCAGCGGCGTGTTCGAACGCCACCCCAAGCTCAAGGTGGTGTGCGTCGAGGCGGACGCAGGCTGGGCGCCGCATTACATGTACCGCATGGACCACGCCTACGACCGTCATCGCTACTGGCTCACCGCGGGCACGATCTCGAAGCCCCCCAGTGAGTATTTCCGCGAGAATATCTACTTGACGTTCCAGGACGATTGGGTAGCCTTCAAGATGAAGGACCTGTGCAACTTCCGCCGCCTGATGTGGGCCAACGACTTCCCGCACAGCGATTCGACCTGGCCGTGGTCGCAGGAACTGCTCAAGAAGCATACGGCGGACCTGAGCGAGGTGGAGAAGAACCAGATTCTGCACGACAACGTCGCCGAGCTTTACCACCTGAGCCTGTAACCCGGCGCGGGACTCGCGACGGAGCCGGTCCAGGCACGAGCGCAACCCAATGAATAGCGCGACCCAGGAAGGGCCCCGACGAAGGAGAGCGCGATGGCGAATGTGACACAGCTGGGTTACCTGGGCATCGGCGTGAGCGAGCTTTCGCGCTGGGAGCACTTTGCCACCGGCGTGCTCGGACTGGAAATCAACGGCGCCAACGCTGACGGCTCGACCTTCCTGCGGATGGACGAGTATCACCATCGATTCATCCTGCAGCCGGGCGGCGCTGACGACCTCACGTTCGTCGGATGGGAGGTTCGCGATCAGGCGGCGCTCAATGAAATCGCGGCGCGGCTGCGGGCCGCCGGGGTCGAGGTCAGCGCGGCAACGCCGCAGGAAGCGCGCGCGCGGCGGGTGGTCGAGTACCTGAAGCTCAAGGACCCGAGCGGCATCCCGACCGAGATTTATTTCGGTCCGCTGATGACCTTCGAGCAGCCGTTCAAGTCGCCGCGGTCGCTCTCCGGTTTCGTCACGGGCGAGCTGGGAATGGGGCATATCGTGCTGCGCGTGGATGACTCGGCGCAGAGCCTGCATTTTTATCGTGATCTGCTGGGGCTCCGGGTCAGCGATTTCATCGATATGGTGTCGCGGCGCGGCGGCGCTCCTATCAGTCTGACCTTCATGCACTGCAATCCGCGTCATCACTCGATCGCTTTCGGCGTCATCCCGGCGCCCAAACGCCTGATGCACTTCATGCTGCAGTGCCGCCACGTCGACGACGTCGGCTCGACCTACTACCTCTGCCAGGACCAGGGGGTCGAAATTTCCGGCACGATCGGACGCCACACCAATGATCACATGATGTCGTTTTACATGCGCACGCCGTCGGGCTTCGAGGTCGAGTATGGCTGGGGCGCGCGAATCGTCGACGACGCGACCTGGCAGGTGCAAAAGCATGAGGCCCCGAGCATCTGGGGCCATCGCGGAAGCCTGGTCCCGAACTCGCGCAAACCGGCGCCGGTTTGAGGCCCGGTTCGGCGCGCCGCGCCGAACCGATTGGCCCCCAGCGCCGAGCGGATCGCTCGGCGCTCAGGCCCGTTGATTGTACAGATTCATTGCGCGCTCAAGCCCGTTCGCAATCACCGCTTCGATCGCTTCGGCCGCACGTTCGATCGATGCCCTGAAAGCTTCGAGCTCACCGCGGTCCATCGCATGGAGCACGTGCTCCTTGGCTTCCAGGCCGGGCGCGGGCCGGCCGATTCCCACTCGCACCCGCACGAACTCGGGCGTGCCGAGCGTGGCGGCGATCGAACGCACGCCGCGATTACCAGCGTCGCCGCCGCCGCGTTTGAGCCGGATCTGGCGTGGATCGAGATCGATTTCATCGTGGACGACGATCAGACGTTCGGCGGGAATCTTGTAGTAACCGAGAATCGCCGAGACACATTCGCCGCTCAAATTATAGTAGGTCTGCGGCTTCACCAGGATGACGGAATCCGCGCCGATCCTGGCCTCGCCGGCGATGCCCTTGAACTTGCGGCGCTCCAGGCGCGCGCCGCATTTTTCGGCCAGGCGATCGATGACAGTGAAGCCGATGTTGTGGCCGGAACGACTGTATTGCTCGCCGGGGTTGCCCAGGCCCGCCACCACCCATCGCATCTCGCGCAACTCCTCGGGCTTCTCGGGGGGGCTCTCAGAGCCGGCGCGAGCGGAGCGGAACCGCGAGAACATCTGCCCCAGGCGGCCCATCGCATGCTTCGCGCGTGACTCGCGCGCTAGGCGCTCCTGCGGTTGGCCCGCACGCGTCCGTTGCGCGGAGCGGCCGTCAAAGTCGCGGTGAGCGGTGCCAGCGCCTTGAACAGCGCGGCCATCTCGGCCGGCGTCCCAATTGAAATCCTGAGCGCGTCGGGCCACGCACGAAAAAAGCGCACCAGCACGCCGCGCTTGCGCAATCCGGCGGCTATCGGACCGAGGTCGCGCCCGGGTATCCGCGCGAGCACGAAGTTGGCCGACGACGGCGGCACCGTGAAGCCCATTTCGCGCAGCCTGCCGGTGGCCGCGGCGCGCGTGCGCTTGACGCGCTCGACATTGCGCAGCATCCAGGCGTTGTCGTCCAGCGCCGCTGCGCCAGCGGCGATCGCCACGCGGCTCAGGTTGTAGGAATCCTTGACCTTGCCGAGTTGCTCGATGATCTCGGGATGGGCGAAGCATAGGCCCAGCCGCATCCCCGCCAGTGAATATGACTTCGAAAGCGAGCGCAGCACCAGCACATTGGGAAATCGCCGCACCAGGTCGAGGGCGTTTTCCTCGGCGAAGTCGACGTAGGCTTCATCGATCGCAAGCAGGCGCCCGTCGAGTATGCGCGCCAAGCGCGCGAGCGTCCGGCGCGGTATGAGCGTGCCCGAAGGCGAGTTGGGATTGCATACGATCGTCAGGCGCGCGCGCGCGCGGACCAGCGCTTCCAGCGGCAGTTCGAAATCGGCGCTCCATGGCGGCGCGATCACGCGCGCCTCCTGCACGGCTGCCAATGTGTCGTAGAGCGAGTAGGTCGGTGACGCCCACGCCACACGATCGCCGGAATCGAGCGTTGCCCGGAACAGCATTGCCAACAATTCATCTGAACCGTTGCCGGCGACTATCATACGCGGCGCAAAGCCGTAGCGGCGCGCCGCGGCCGCGATGAAATCGTCGGCCTGGGGCGCGGGATAACGCCGCAGCGCCTGGCCGAGCGCTGCGCGCGCCACCGCCCGCCGCACCCGCGGCGAAGGAGGGTATGGATTCTCGTTGGTGTTGAGCTTGACCAGGTGCTCGCCTGGCCGCGGCTGCTCGCCCGGCACGTAGGGCGCCATTTTATGGATTGCCTTGCGAAACATTGCGCGTCACTCTATTCGCGGCCGGAGCGTCAGCGGCGCCCGCGTCGCGCGCGGGCTTTGGTGTGCAGCGGTTTCGAAGCGGTCGATTCAAGGAGCCATCCGAGGTAGGCCGCCGAACCGCCGCTGGGAGCGAGCGCCAACAGTTCGGGAACTTCATAGCTGTGCAGTTCGATCACGCGCTGCTCCACGCGCCGGAGCAGGCTCGCGCGAGTCTTGATGAGCAGAAGAAATTCAGCCTCGTCCTCGACCGCGTCGCGCCATCGATACACCGAGCGTATCGGCCCCACGATGTTGACACAGGCCGCCAAACGCTCGTCGACCAGCCGGCGCGCGATCGAACGCGCCTCCTGGTCGCGGCCGGCAGTACACAAGACAATCCTCGCCTGCGATACGGGCACAGCGCGTTACTCTAGCGGCCCGTGCGCAACAGTCCAAGCCGCTGCAAGACTCTCGCGGTCGCGGGGCACGGAAGCGGCTCCGCGGGCATTCGCGCGCCGGCGCGCATCTTCATCCGCTCGAGGTGTGCGGCGAGCAGCACGACGTCGCTCCATCGGTCGACGTCATACCATGACGGGCCGAGCGCGTAGCGGATGCGGCGGCGGCGAAGCCGCGCAACGGTTTGGCTCAGCACGCCGGAGCGTCCCCAGGCGATCGAGCCAAAGATCTCGGGCATCGGGCCGCGCACGCCGACCAGGTAGTATCCGCCGTCGAGGCTGGGCGCGATCACCACCGGCACGCGACCGAGCAGCGCGAGGCTTCGGGCGAGCAGCGGCAGCGGCAACGACGGCGTGTCGGTGCCGATGAGCACTGCGCCGCCGATGCGGTAGGGCGCGAGCGCACGGGCCATCCGTGCGCCGAGACTGCCGGCGCCCTGGTCGATGAGTTCGGCGCGGAAGCGGCGCGCGGCGCGGCGCAGGTAGTCGCTGTTTTCGGTACCATCCGGCGCGCTGGCCGCGATCACGATTCGCCCGGGCACAAGCGCGCGGCATTTGGCGAGCGCGTCGAGGATAAACGCGTCCGCCATTTCAGCGGCATTGGCGGCGCCCAGCCGCGGGATGAGCCGAGTCTTGGTATGGCCGGCGAGTGGCTCGCGGCAAAAGACGATTAGCGTAATATCGCGGTTCTGCCGGGCTACCGTAGGCGAACGCGATTCAGTTGCCCTCACCGCCATTGTGACCGATCCCTTTTATGATATTGAGCGGGAGCTTCAGCACGTTGGTCAGGAAAAACGCAACCGAGGTAATCGGTTGGGGCACGACATGGGGATGGCTGAGCGGACCAGTCACATGAAAGTAGGCTGCGACAAAGTGATCGGAGGACAGCCCGCCGCCAATGATCGGCACCTTGGCCATCAACCAGTTGACGGTTTTGAACGGAACCATGCCGACCTGCATGTCGACGTTGCCGTCGTCCAGACGCATGTGCCCGAGCGCCGAGATGTTCATGACCGGGCCGCGCAGCAGCAGGTTGTCGCTGTAGAAGTCGCCGTCGCGGCCCTTGAAATCGGCGGTCAGCGTCTGAAACGGCACGCCGCTCAGGCGCGGGTCGGGCACCTTGGCCGAGAGCCAGGTCTTGAGATCGATATAACCGAGGATGCTCGAGAGCAGCGCGAACTTATGCAGCACCCCGTCGTCCACCTTGACCGATATGGTTCCCGCCATCGTGCGGAAGAAGTCGGTGTTGGAGTCGGCCCACAGGTCGCCCTTCAGGCTCAGGCGGCCGCTCAGTGGAGGGTCGCTGTTGGGATCTGCGAGAGTGAATAGCGGGCCTGCCTGGACGCTGTTGATGCGGCCTTTGACGTTAATCCAGTCATCGCGACCGCGTCCGGAGAACTCCATCTCGGCGCGTCCGTCGAACATGATAGCGTTGAAATTACGCACGTCCCAGTCACCATTCAGCTCGCGGTGGAAGTCGCATTTCGCCTGCGACATCGTCAGACGCTCAAGATTCGCATGAGCCGCCTCGATATGGCCGACCACCGGCACTGGAAAAAAATGCGCCGGAGGACTCGGAGCCCATGGCAAGCGGATAAACTTCATCACCTCGAGGTCGAGATGCCCGGCGTTCGCGACGATCCTGAGCACGGGTTTGTCGAGGTCCGCGACGCCGAGCGAGAAGTCGAACGGTGCGCCCTGCAGTTTCGCTCCGACGATCGCGAGTAGCAGTCCGCGGCCGTCGAAGCTGAGGGTCGCCGATTGGGCCACGATTGGCGCGCGCAGGAAGCCCAGTTGAATCTCACCCGCGCCCATCGTCAGACGGCCGTTGGCGCGAATGCCCTGAGCGCGGGCGGGCTCGCGCACGATCGTGAGCTTGCCACCGAGCGGTCCGCGCGCCGCGATATCGTTCGGATCGACGATTAGCGGCAGCCACTGATGTATATCGATCTGATGCATCTCGACCGCGATCTGGCGCAGCCTGAGTTTGCCGGCGTCCAACGCCAGGTTTCCATTCGCCATCAAGTCTCCCGGCACTTGAGGCCTGGCGACCGCGGCCATGACGCGGCTCAGCTCGATATTGCCCGGTGTGAACGTCACGCTGCCGCCGACCAACGCGATCGGTTGCGGCAAGTCCTTGGCGGACAGGGTCAGGGCGCTGGTGTCGATTTTCGCCAGATATTTTGCGGGCGGCGCGGGCGCCGCGGTGTCGAATGATCCCGACGCGGTAATCCGCACCGCCGCGGTGCCGGACAGTCGATCGATATGTTTGGCGGTCCTGGCGGCAAGGTCCGGAGAAAGCTTCAGCGCGGCTGAGTAGAGTTCATCGATGTCGAGCGTCCCGGCGCCCTTGAGCCGGTAGCGAACATGGCGCGCGCCCGAACCGAAATCGGCGTCGCCGCTCAATTCCTGAAATGACGAACGGCCGAAGGCCGCCGATCCCTGCGAAAGCGTCACGCGCCCCTTCGCGTAGGATATTTGCGCATTAGCATGCGAGAGCGCCGGCAATGCCGGCGCGTTGGGCGGCTTGAGGCTCACGGCCGCAAGCCGCGCCGAGAACTGCAAGGCGCTCGCGAGCGCTGTTGCGCTCCATCCCGCATCCTGCAACGCGCTCTGATAAGTCGCGCCCTCGATCGTTATGCCGCCCGAGACCAGCGCTGCCGCAAGCCAGGCCAACGGTTTGCTCATCGCGCGCGCGGTCTCGAGCCGTACTTTGAGCGCAGCAAGATCGATTTGCGCTCCGCTCAGATGCGCGACCAGCGCGGCGCTACCCGTGAACGGGTCGCTGAGCGTGAGGTCGCCCGAGGCGACCGTCGCCGCCGCCATGCGCGCTTGCACGCCCGTCAGCAGTATCCGTTTGGTGGAAACCGAGTAAATCGTGCTTAACGAGCAGTCGCCCAACTCCAGCGGCTTGCTCAGGCGTGTCCCCGAGGCTCCAAACTGATCGACCGCAATCTCGCCGCGGCCGTCAAGCTCGCCATTGTCGTGCACCTGCAAGGTTGCGTCGCCGTGCGCAATTCCATTCACGGTTACGCCAGCGCCGACGTTCTGCAGCAGCCGGCCATTCCAGAACCACAACTCTCCGTTCGAGATGATCTGGCCGGTGGCGTGCGGCCTGCTATCGATGCTCATTCGGCCGCTAAGTTCGAGCCCCTTGAGCGCGGTATGAATATGCGGGGCGATGAAGCCGACGTTCCAGATCTTGGCGTGCCTGCGGCGCGGCGCCGCCGTCAGCGAGAAATCCTCGAGCAGCGGCCGGCCAGTGGCGTCGTCGACCCGCGCGTTGGCGATCGTGACGCGCTCGACGAGGCCGGAGAACTCGCGAAACTCTTGCGCCACGGCTTGAATCGCAGGGCCGTCGGGGCGCGGCAGCAAATGTGGACCGACGCTGGCCGCGGTGGCGGGAATCCCCAGCTCCGGACCCACAATTACGACCCCCCGCAACGGGAGCCCGCTGCTCCAGATCAGCGCGTGATAGCTCAGGTAGACGCGGACGCGCTTGGAGCGTATCAGCTCGCGTCCCTCGTGCAGGATGATCGGGCGCTCGAGTACGACTTCCAGATGCGTGCCGATGTGCAGCCGCTTGCCACTGGCGACAACCTGATAACCGCTGCGTTCCTCGAGGTGCTGGAGGACTAGGCTTATCAGGCGCGCCTGGTAGTGCATCGCGATCACCGCCGCAACCGAAAGCAGCACAGCAAGGGAGAGCAGGGCGATCACGGCGGCGCGCACGAGTCTCATCCGGAGCCAGGTCCTGAATCCACGGATATGTCTAGAATTTTTGCAGCCGCCGCGGCAACCCGGAATCGGCGGCGGAGCGCGCGCGAATCACTCGCTCTCGGCTGCCACGGCCGCGCCGGCTCCGGCGGACTCCATCCATCCGGCGCGATGCTTGCCCCGCAACCCGGTCTTCAGCACGCGATTGCGCAGCCGCACCGAGCGCGGCGTAAGCTCGACCAACTCTTCCTCGTCGATCCATTCCAGCGCGGTGTCGAGCGTCATCAGACGCGGCGGGCTCAGCCGCACGGCCTCGTCGTGTCCGGCGGCACGGATGTTAGTGAGCTTTTTTTCGCGACAGACGTTAACCGGCAGGTTGGTCTCGCGCGCGTATTCGCCGAGGATCATGCCCTCGTAGACCGGCTCGCCGGCCGGAATGAAGAAGATCCCGCGCTCCTGGAGATGGAAAATTGCGTACGGCGTCGCGATTCCATCGCGATCCGAGATCATCGCGCCGTTCTGGCGCGAGCGAATCGCGCCGCACCACGGCGCATAGCCGTTGAACACCGAGTGCATTACTCCGGTCCCGCGCGTGTCGGCGAGGAAGCGGCCGCGAAAGCCGATAAGCCCCCGCGCCGGAACGTCGTACTCCAGCCGTACGCGGCCGCTTTGATGCGTCGTCATGGTGCGCATCCGGCCCTTGCGCGCGGAGAGCAGTTGGGTGACCAGTCCGATATGCTCCTCGGGAATGTCGATGACCAGGAATTCCATCGGCTCGAGCAGCTCGCCGCCGGAACTGCGCGTCACCACGGTCGGCTTGGAGACCTGCAGCTCGTAACCCTCGCGGCGCATCGTTTCGACGATCACCGCCAGCGCCAGTTCGCCACGCCCGAGCACGCGCCATGAATCCGCCCCCGAAGGCTCGACGCGAATGCTGACGTTGCGGCGTGTCTCCAGTTCGATTCGCGCGCCCAGTTTGCGCGAGGTCACGAACTGGCCCTCGCGGCCGGCCCACGGCGCGTTGTTGACCGAGAAGGTCATGGCCACGGTCGGTTCGTCGATCCGGATACCAGGCAGTGGACGCGGATTTTCGGGGTCGGTGATGGTCTCGCCGATCTCGATGTCTTCGAGCCCCGCCACCATCACCACGTCGCCCGCGTCCGCCGAGGTCAGCTCGGCCCGCTTCAGCCCGCGCCATCCGTAAAGATGCGCGACCTTGCACGACTCGCGCGAACCGTCGGCCCGGTACAGCGCGTACGACCCCCCGGCCTTGATTGTGCCCGCGACCACCCGTCCGATCGCCAGGCGGCCCACGTATTCGTCGTAGTCGATATTGTTGGCCTGGAACTGCAGCGGCGCTTCGGGGTCGACCTCCGGCCCCGGCAGATGACTGATGATGGCTTCGAATAGCGGCGCAAGGTCCTGGCCCGTACCGTCGGGCCGTGTGAGCGCGATGCCCGCGCGCGCGTTGGTATAGAGAATCGGGAAGTCGAGCTGATCCTCGTTCGCGCCCAGGTCGATGAACAGGTCGTAAACCTCGTCGAGCACTTCGGCCGTGCGCGCGTCGGCGCGGTCGATCTTGTTGATGCAGAGCACCGTCGAGAGCCCGGCCTCGAGCGCCTTGCGCAGCACGAAGCGGGTCTGCGGCAGCGGCCCTTCGGACGCGTCGACCAGCAACAAGATGCCGTCGACCATCGCGAGCGTGCGTTCGACCTCGCCGCCGAAATCAGAGTGGCCGGGCGTATCCACAATATTGATGCGCACGTCGTGCCAGGCGATCGACGTGTTCTTGGCCATGATGGTGATGCCGCGTTCGCGTTCGAGCGCGAACGAGTCCATCACGCGCTCGGCCACGTGTTCGTTGGCGCGGAAAGTGCCGGACTGGCGCAGTAGCGCGTCGACCAGAGTGGTTTTACCGTGGTCGACGTGGGCCACGATGGCGATGTTGCGGATATCTTGTCGTCGCATTATGGAGACTGATATTAAACGGCGCGACCGAAGCGGCCGCGCCACGCGTTAGTGTACCTGCCGCGGACCGCGCTGTAAACGCGCCCTTGCGTATCCTCCGGTTAAGACTGTTAGCGACGCGTTATCGGTCGCGTCCGGGGTGACAAGGCATTGCCCGTGACCAGGCATTGCGAGTGCGTGCGAGCGCCAACTAGCCGAGACTAGGGAGACGACGGAGACGACGGTGGACCTCCACCCGGAAGGCCGGCGTCAGGAACCGTGTTGGATGGCGGCGCCCCCGGAGCGCCCGTGCCCGGAGCGCCCATGTCCGGAGCGCCCATGTCCGGCGGCGCCCCCTCGGGCGGACCGCCGAGCCCCTTTTGCTGCTCGAAGTGCTGCAGGAGTTGCTGGACGTTCTTGACCTCGGTGATTCGCCAGCGGCCGTTCTCGCGCGCCATGCGGATGTTCCATTGCACGCCCTTGTCGTCGCGAAAGTCGGTCCATGCCCTGTCGCCGGAATGATGGAGCACGACGAGCGCGCCGAGCACGGCCGCGGCCGGCATTTGAACCTGCCGCGCGCCGCTGTTCACCTGCTGCGTCGCCCATTGCTGGACCCCTGCGGCCAGCGGCGCGCTCAGCATGTCGACCGCGCCCTTGCCGACGAGCGCGGTGATGACGTCGTTGGCTTGCGAGTTGTGCTGCAGCATATCGTAGCCGGCATTTTTGACCACGCTCGGAAAGTCGACGAAGGTCGCGGCGGTCGCGCCGTCACGCTCGTCGATCGCCTGCTTGAGCTGGTAGATGGCGTAGGACGGCGTGGTGGGAACGTAGAAAAGCGCCCAGCCGGCGATGACCAGGACGACCAGGACCCCGATCGCGTGGCGCGAGATGAAATTCATACCGGTCATTGTGCGCGAGGCGCGCGGGACTGTCGAGACAACCCCGGCACGCTATCCGGCCTGCACGCTATCGGATCGAGGCGTAGTGGTGAGCGGCGCGTCGGTCCAGGAGCAATGGTGGGTCAGGTATGCGAGAGCAACGACGCGGCGGCGCGGTCGAGCAGCCAGATGACTTCGCCATTGGGCGGATCGATGATTTGCGCGGGAAAGCGATCGGGATCGCGCGGACCCTCCAGGGCGCTCTTTACCGCCGCGGCTTTGCCTTTGCCCTCGACCAGGAACATCACCCGGGCCGAGTTATTGACCACCGGCGGGGTGATCGTCACGCGATGACGCTGGGGGGCATCGACCTCGACCGCGACTGCGATGCGCTCGCGTTCGTGAAGCGCCGGGATGCCCGGAAACAGCGACTCCACGTGAACGTTATCGCCAAGCCCGACGAGCGTCAGGTTGAAGCGCGGAAATTCGCCTTCCTCGATTCCGAAGGCCGTTCGCAACTCTTCCTCGTAGGCGAGCGCGGCCTGCTCGGGCGGGTCTTCGCCGCGTATCCGATGGATCTGGCTCGGCCGCAGATCGAGGCGGCTCAGCATGGTGCGATTGGCCATCCCGAAATTGCTCGCCGGATCATCCGGCGGCACGCATCGCTCATCGCCCCAGAAGAATTGCACCTCTTTCCAATCCACGCTCAGGCGGAAGCGCTCGGCCAACAGTTGGTAAGTCGCCGCCGGCGTCGATCCACCGGTGAGACAGAGCATGAACTCGGCGTGCATACAAATCGCTTCGCCCGCGAAGTGCGCGATCTCCTCCGCCGCGTGCACGTTGAGCGAATGCGCGTCGTCCAGAATGATGAGCTTCGGTTCGGCCATGACAAATCCACTAAAGTGGCATTGCGAGCAAATTATCCGAAAGCGCGCCGCCCGCGCCAGCGCCGCGTCTCACCGGTGAGCCAGCCGTTCTTTCTATTGCCGCAGCTGCTCGTGTCTGGCGCGACACCGCTGTTTCATCGCGCAAACAGCTTGAGCGCGCGGTCCACGGTGTTCTCCACCGTGAAGCCGAAGTGCTTGAGCACGTCCTGGTACGGGCCCGAGGCGCCGAAGGTCGTCATTCCAAGCACGTCGCCCTCAAGGCCGACCCATCGATACCACGACATTGGCGAGGCCGCTTCGATCGCGAGTCGGCGACGAATCGCAGGCGGCAGAACCGAATCGCGATATGGCGCGTCCTGCTTTTCGAAGATTTCCATGCTCGGCATGCTGACGACGCGAACCGCGTGGCCGCGCTTTTCGAGTTCTTTTTTGGCGCCCACGGCGAGCTGCAGTTCGGAGCCGCTCGCCAGCAGAATTATCTCCGCGCTGCGCCCCTTGGTTTCGCTGAGCACGTAGCCTCCACGAGCCAACTCGCGGGCCGGCGCCATCGCGTCGCGGTCGAGCGTCGGGAGTTTCTGGCGGCTCAGCGCCAGCAGCACTGGGCCGCCCCGATGCATCATTGCGGCGCGCCACGCCTCGGCCGCCTCGTTGGCGTCGCCCGGCCGAATCACCGTGAAATTGGGAATGGCGCGCAGCCCCGAGAGCTGTTCGACCGCCTGATGAGTCGGGCCATCTTCGCCCAGGCCAATCGAATCGTGGGTGAAGATGTAAATCACGTGGACGCCCATCAGCGCCGCCAGCCTGAGCGAGGGCCGGCAATAGTCGGTGAAGATGAGGAAGCTCGAGCCGTAGGGGATGAAGCCGCCGTGCAGTGCGACGCCGTTCAAGATCGCGCACATCCCGTGCTCGCGGATGCCGAAGTGCAGGTTGCGTCCCAGGTAATCGTGGCGCTCGAAATCGCCGCCGTCGGCCACGTCGACGAACGTCGATTCGTTCAGGTCGGCCGCGCCGCCGAACAGGTTCCAGACTTTCTTCGCGATCGCCTGTTCGGCCCGCGAGCCCGACTCCCGGGTGGCCAGCGTATCCTTGGGCGAGAACTGCGGCAGCTCGGCGTCCCATCCTTTCGGCAGCTCTCCCGCCAGCATCGACTTGAGCTCCGCGGCCTCGCTCGCGTGCGCCTTGGCGTAGCTCTCCAGGCGGCCATTCCATTCCGCTTCGAGTTCGCGGCCGCGCGCGCCACAGTCGCGAAAGCGCTTGAGCGCCTCGTCAGGGACGTAAAACGCCGGCTCCTCGGGCCATCCATAGAAGCGCTTGGTCAGTTTGACCTCCTCGACGCCGAGCGCCTGGCCATGCGCCTTCGAGGTG
>DATJID010000021.1:0-40342 GCA_035493515.1 Binataceae bacterium (SeqCode)
TTCCAATCTCGACTGTCGACGAAGTGTCCGGCGATCGCCGCTGCCGCCGCCTTTGGCGGACTCACCAGATGGGTTCGACCGCCCTTGCCCTGGCGTCCCTCGAAGTTGCGATTAGAAGTACTCGCGCAGCGCTCGCCAGGCTGCAGGATATCCGGGTTCATCCCCAGGCACATACTGCATCCCGATTCGCGCCACTCGAAACCGGCATCGACGAAAACACGGTCCAGGCCCAGCTTTTCGGCTTCGGCCTTGACCTGCTGCGATCCCGGCACCACCATCGCGTTCACGCCCTTAGCAACCTTGTGTCCGCGCACTATGTCGGCCGCCGCGCGCAAATCGCCGATACGCGAGTTGGTGCACGATCCGATAAAAACGCGGTCGACGCGGATATCCTGGATCGCCATGCCCGGTTGCAGTCCCATGTATTCGAGCGCGCGCTCGACCGCCTGACGCTCCGCCGCGCTCTTGAGGTTCGCCGGGTCGGGCACCTTGCCGGTGACTTCGGCAACCATGCCGGGATTTGTTCCCCAGGTAACCTGAGGCGCGAACGCCGCCGCGTCGAACGTGACGCTCTTGTCGAAGCGTGCGCCATTGTCGGTGCGAAATTTGAGCCAGCGCTCGGCCGCCCGATCGAAGTCCGCGCCGGTCGCAACGAAGCGCCGCCCGCGCAGATACTCGACGGTCTTGGCGTCCGCCGCGATCATCCCGGCGCGCGCCCCCGCCTCAATCGACATGTTGCTCACGGTCATCCGCTCTTCCATCGAGAGCGCTTCGATCGCCTCGCCGCGGTACTCGATGACATAGCCGGTGCCGCCGTCGGTGGTGATGCGTCCAATAATTCCGAGGATCAGATCCTTCGCGGTCACACCGGGCTTCAGCCGTCCGTCAACGCGAATCTCCAGCGTCTTCGGCTTGGCCTGCCACAGGCACTGCGTGGCGAGCACGTGCTCGACCTCGCTGGTGCCGACGCCGAACGCGAGCGAGCCGAACGCCCCGTGAGTGGCGGTATGGCTGTCGCCGCATACGATAGTCATCCCCGGTTGGGTGAGCCCCAGCTCGGGACCGATGACGTGCACGATGCCCTGTTCGGGCGCGCCAAGGTCGAAAAGGCGCACGCCGAACTCGCGGCAGTTGCTGCGCATCATTTCGATCTGCGCCCTAGAGTCTGGATCGGCGATCGGCTTGGTGCGGTCGGTGGTCGGAACATTATGGTCCTGGGTGCCGAAGGTGCGGTCGAGCGCGCGGACTTTGCGCCCGCTGCTGCGCAGCGCCTCGAACGCCTGCGGCGACGTGACCTCGTGCACCAGGTGCAAATCGATATAGAGCAGGGCGGGCTCGCCGGGTTGCTCGCGAACCACGTGGCTCTGCCAGATTTTTTCGAAAAGCGTCTCAGCCGCCATGACGGGAACTAGCCTCTCATTCAGATAAAGCTGAACCTAGCATTATGCCGCCGTGCGGCGCGCCGTCAAATATGTCCGCGTGGTCCAAAAGCGCCTGCCCCGGACCTTTGATCGCGTGCGTTTCGTCCGATCGCGTGCTTCATTATCCTGCATCATGGCAAAATAGCCTCGGCGCAAAATATGGCGCGCGCGATGGCTCGCGCTCGCGCGCTTTCGGTTCGGCAAAATCAAAGGGGGAACGATGCGATCGAGTTACGACGCGGTCGTTATCGGCAGCGGCTTCGGCGGCGCGGTCGCGGGATGCCGTCTGGCGCAAGCCAAACTCAGCGTTGCGATTCTGGAGCGCGGCCGGCGCTATCGCCGTGGCGAGTTCCCGCGCGACTGGGACAACCCGGCAAAAGGGTGGCTATGGCAGGACGCCCAGGGCCTTTTTGACGTCCGTCCCTTCGGCGAGATGACGATCGTGCAGGGTGCCGGATGGGGCGGTGGTTCGCTCATCTATGCCAACGTTCACTTGCGCCCGCCTGCGGATCTTTTTCAGAGCGGTTGGCCGTCCGGCTATAGCCGCGCAGCGCTCGACCCGTACTACGATCTCGTCGCGTACATGCTCGACATCGCACCCATCACCGCGTCGAGCCATCTCGGCATCCCGCCCAAGGCCGCCTGGATGAAACAAGTCGCCGCCAAGCTGGGGCGCGAAGCTCAGTTCTGTTACCCGAACATCGCGGTCGATTTTTCCGCGCCTGGCATCAAGCATCAAAACAAATTCGGGGTCGAGCAGAGCGGATGCACCTACTGCGGCGAGTGCGACATCGGCTGCAACGTGCTGGCCAAGAACACGCTCGATCTCAATTACCTCGCGATTGCCGAACAGCGCGGCGCCGATGTCGCCCCGCTCAGCGAGGCCCTTCGGATCGAGCGTGCCGGCGCTGGATATAAGGTCACGTTCAAAAATCACGCGGCCGGCGGCGTCGAAACCGCGATTTCGGCGCGCGCGGTTTTTCTATGCGCCGGCGCGGTCAACTCGACCGAGCTCCTGCTTCGATGCCGCGACGAGTTCGGCACGCTGCCCGCGCTGAGCGCGCGCCTGGGCGAGCGCTACTCGGGCAATGGCGATTTTCTTGCGTTCGCTTTCGACACCTCGACCCCGTTTGTGCCGTCCAATGGCCCCACCATCACCACCGGCATCGTTTATGACCGCGGCGCCGGCGCGGAGCGCGCATGGTTCATCTTCGAGGAGGGCGGCTATCCGAAAGAGATCAGGGGTCTGATTCAAGTGCTCAACCCCAAGGGCGGATGGCTCAAGGGCGTCATCGGTTTGTCCCGCGACCTATTGACCTCGGAGATTCACGCCGCCGCGCGCGGCCGTCTCGGCTCTGGCGCGCCGACCCACGACGACACGGCCGTGTTTCTCGCGATGGGCCGCGACCGCGGCAACGGCGTGCTGACGCTCGACCGCGGCACGGGCAAGCTCAGCGTGAGCTGGGATAGCGCCTCGAACATGGCGCTCTATGCCGCCGAGGAACAATTCAGCACCGACGTGGCCAACGCGATGGGCGGCGCGGTCGCGTTTAACCCGCTGTGGCAGCGGCTTCGTCATCCGGTATCGGTGCACAACCTCGGCGGCTGTGTGATGGCGGACGACGCTGGCGACGGCGTGACCGATGCGAGCGGCGAGGTCTTCGGCTACCCGGGACTCTACGTGCTGGACGGCGGCGCGCTGCCGGCGGCAACCGGCGTCAATCCCTCGCATACCATCGCCGCGGTGGCCGAGCGCAACGTCGAGGCCGCAATTCGCAAGCTGACCGGCGACGCCATCTGGCGCGCTCCCGAAACCGCGAGCGCACATCCGATAAAAGATCCGTTGACCGGAATTTGATTTCCCAGCAGGAGGAGTAATGGTGCCGCAAACCGCGCCCGTGGGACTGAGCTTCACCGAGACCATGAAGGGCTTTCTGAAAAAGGGCGCCGCGCCCGCCGCACAGGAGGACATCGCCGCCTACGTGGCGGCCGAGCGAGCCGGCCAGCAGCTCAACAGCTACATGGAAT
Source organism: Binataceae bacterium (SeqCode) (assembly GCA_035493515.1). Classification (GTDB taxonomy): domain Bacteria; phylum Desulfobacterota; class Binatia; order Binatales; family Binataceae; genus JAKAVN01. The sequence continues at coordinate 3,450 of DATJID010000021.1, forward strand.
TCACGCTGACGATCGCGATGGCGAACCTCGACCAGTTCCTGGCTGACGCCGAGCATCCGGGAATTGCCAACGGCACCGTGCGCGTGGATGGTTTCACGGGCCCCGCGGGCGCGGCGGTCAGCAATGGACTGTTCAATCTCTTTGTCGAAACCGGCCGCGCGTACGATCGCCGCATGCTTTACTCGCTGCCGTTCATCGGCGACGACGGCCAGCCCTACCTGCTCGACGGCTTCAAGCAGGTGCACGACGACGGGCGCTTCGACGTGTGGGCCGCGACCTCGACGTTGTACACGGTGATCCGCGCCGGGCACGACCGCGCAGGCGCAGTGATGGCGTGCGGGATCCTGCACATCCTGGTCACCGATTTCATGCAGCAACTCGGCACCTTCGCGATCTCCGGCACCGACGATCCGGCGCGCAAGGCGACCGCTCTCGCGCAGTTTGGTCATATGTTCATGGGCACGCTGTGGGACGTGTTCGTGCGTTCGCGGCTGTCGCCGTAGTTGCGATGGACGCGCGCGAACTTATCGTTGCGCAACCACGAACGGAGGTAAGCACGATGGCTTTGCCGGCAGTTGAGCATTACACCACCACGGCTCCCGACGGCGTCGCGCTTGGGCTTGCGCGCTATCGCGGTGGCAACAAGGGTCCGGTGATCGTCGTGCATGGCGCGGGCGTGTGGAGCGGGATGTTCACGCTGCCGACGGTCGAGGAGCCTTTTCTCCAATACCTGGTGAACAACGGCTACGACGCGTGGCTGCTGGATTGGCGCGCGAGCATCCAGTTGCCGCTCAGCCAATTCACCCTCGACCAGGCCGCGGAGAACGATTTTCCAACCGCGACCGCGTTCATCCGGGAGCGCACGGGCGCAGATTCGGTGCAGGCCGTGGTCCATTGCGCGGGCGCGAGCGCATTCTTCATGGCGCTGGCGGCGGGATATCTACCCGATGTGCGATGCGTTTCGTGCTCGCAAATCGCGCTACACTACGCGGCGCCACCGGCAACCGAGATAAAGTGCATGCTCAACCTGGGCGACGTGTTCGCCAACCTTGGCGTGGACTACCTGTCGGCCACCGAGGACCCGCACCATCCGCTATTCCAGCGGATGTTCGGCGCGGTCGTCGACCTGACCAATCATGAATGCGACAGCACCGTATGCCATCGCATCACTTTCATGTACGGCCATCTCTACCGCCACGAGCGGCTCAACACCGCGACTCACGATCGGCTGAGCGAGCAGTTCGGGGCCTGCAACATGACCGCCTTTCGCCATCTGGCGCAGATGGTCAAACGCGGCACCGCGGCCAGGTTCGACTACGGCGCGACGGAAAACCTGCGACGCTATGGAGCCGCCGAGCCGCCGAGTTACGTTCGCCCCGAGCACTTGCGCATCCCGATCACGTTCATCTCGGGCGAACTCAACCAGTGTTATCTGCCGGTTTCCACCGAGCGCACTTTCCAGTGGCTGCAAAGCGTCAACGACCCGGCGCTCTATCGCCGCCACGTCACGCCGGGGTACGGCCATATCGACAACTTCATGGGCGCGACGGCCAATCGCGATTGCTACGCGTTGTTCCTGGAGCAACTCGAGGCCTGTCCGGCCTAGGAGCGGGTCATTTTATTCGGCGGCTCGGCGCGGCGCGTTCCGCATGGGCAAGCCCCCGCGTCACGGCTTCCTCGCCGAAGCGCGCGGCAACCTTGTCGAGCGCGCGGTTTAAGCGGTCGCGCCGGGCATCGTGCGCCGTCGCCGCGCCGAACAGCGCCAACTGCGCCGCCGCGACCTCGGCCTCGCGCGCCAGGTTATGCACCTGCACGCCGGCGAGACGCACGCGCTCGCGTTCGCGGACGCGCCCAAGGAGCGCCCGGGCGACGCGCGAGACCTCGGCGCCGTCGTCGGTCGGCGCCTCCAGCGACTGGCTGCGAGTGATGATCGGATAGCGGCCCTGACCCAGTGGCCGCGCAAGCTTGAGTTTCAGCGTCACCGTGCGCGCGCGCACACGGTCGGCGCGGAGCCGCCTCCCGATCGCGTCGGAATGGGCGACCAGCACGCGCGCCAGTTCCAGCGAGTCGAGCGCGAGGTCTTGCTCGAACGTGTTCTCTTCGCCGTAGGATTTGCGCTCGTAGTCGCCGACGACCGGCCGCGGGTCATGGCCCAGCGCCAGCTCGTGCAGATGCGGCCCCATCGTGCCGAACATCGCATGCAGACGTGCGACGTCGGCGCGCGCGAGGTCACCGACCGTCGCTATTCCCACCTGATGCATCCGCTCGAGCGTGACCCGGCCGACGCCCCATAGCCGCTCGACCGGAAGCGGCGTCAGAAGATCCATCAGGCCGTCGGGCTCGACCATTCGGAGACCGTCGGGCTTGGAGAGGTCGCTCAATATTTTCGCCGCCATCTTGGTCGGCGCGATTCCGACCGACACCACCAGGCCGGTCGTTTCGCGCACGCGATGCTTCAGTGCACGGCCGGCTTCAAGCGGCGAACGGAACAGGCGATGCGTCCCGGTGAGATCGATAAAGGCTTCGTCGAGCGAGAGCGGCTCGACGATGGGGCTGAACTCGTCGAAGGCCGCGCGTACCGCGCGTGAGACTTCCGCGTAACGCCCCATCCGTCCCGGCACGAAGACGCCCTCGGGACAAAGCCGATGCGCCTCGTGCGCGGGCATCGCCGATCGCACTCCGAAGCGGCGCGCCTCGTAGGAGGCCGAGGTCACCACACCGCGCCGGCTGCGTCCGCCGACGATCACCGGCAGGCCGCGGAGCGCCGGATTGTCGAGTTGCTCGACCGAGGCGTAAAAGGCGTCCATGTCGGCGTGCGCGATGACGCGCGGCCATCCAAAAGAGCCACTGTCCGGAGTCATCTTGACGCACCCGAGAGTCCGAGTTCGGAAAAGACCCCTTGCGCAGCGCGCTCGCCTCCAAGCACGCAGTCGGGAATTCCGACGCCGTGAAGCGCCGCGCCCGCAAGCTCGAGCCCCGGCAGCGCGCCAGCCGCGCGCTCGATTTCGACCACGCGCTGATGATGTCCCACGGCGTACTGCGGCATCGAATCGGGCCATCGGTTGACCTGCGACCAAAGCGGCGCGGCCTCTGCGCCCAGCAGGGCGCGGAACTCCTCGCGCACGACTTCAATCATCGCGGCGTCCTCAAGGCCCATCAATTCGCTTTGCATCGCGCCGCCGACGAACGCGCGCACCAGGATCGTTCCGGCCGGCGCGCGGCCGGCGAACTTCAGGCTGGTGAAGCTGCCGGCGATGATTCTGCGGCGCTCGAACACGGGAACGACGAAGCCGAAGCTTCGCGGTGCGCGCGGAAAATCGCTTTCGCGATAGGCCAGGTTGACCACCGCCGCCGACGCATAGCCGATCGTCGCGAGCGCGCGGGCAAGCGGCGACGAAGACGTTTCGAATAGCGGCGCTGCGCGATAAGCCGGCAGCGCGCAAATCACCGCGTCGGCTTCCACAGCGGCGCCGCTTGCGGTCACCACGCGCCATCGCGGCCGGCGATCGACCGCGCCGGCCGCATCGACACGCTCGAGCGCCGCCACCTCGACGTTGCGCCGCACGGACTCGCCGAGCCTTTGCGCGAGCGCGTCGACTAAGCTGCTGACCCCGCCGCGGAGGCTCGCGAACAGGCTCCATCGCGCGCCGCTGGCGCCGCCCGTTTTGCCGGACTTGCCGGATTCGGCGCCCTGCTTGCGCGCGGCCGCTCGCAGGCCGCGGATCACGCTGCCGTAGCGAGCTTCCATCTCGGCAAAGCGCGGCAGGGTGGCGTGCAGGCTGAGATGCTCGGGGTCGGCGGTGTAGATTCCGCCGGCGAGCGGTTGGGCGATTCGTTCGAGCACTTCGCGCCCCAGGCGGCGCGTCACGAACGATGCGAGGCTTTCGTCGCGATGGCCGCGGCGGCGCGGAATCAATGGTTCGACCATCACGCGGAGCTTGCCGAGCGGAGAAAGCAGCGGACTGCGCAGCATCGGGAGTATCCGCGTGGGCGCGAGCAGAGAGAAGCCCTCAGGGATTTCGGCCAACGCTCCGTTGCGCACCACATAGGTCCGGCGGAACTCGGCGCGCGTGGCGATTAGCTCACCGTCGAGGCCGAGACGGCGCACCAGGTCGAGCGCCCACGGCTTTTCTGTGAGGAACGAATCGGCGCCCGCTTCGGCGATGAAGCCCTGCTCACGGACCGTGCAGAGCGCGCCGCCCAGACGCGGACCGCGTTCCATCAGCGTCACCTCGAGCGGCGCGTCATGCTTGGCCGACAGTTCCTTGAGTCGGAACGCGGCGCTGAGTCCGGCGATTCCGCCGCCGAGAATTACGATTCGAGGTGCGCCGCCGTCAGCCATCGCCTCGCTCCCGAACGCCGCAGGATCAGCCGAGCAATCGCTCGCGAATCAGCGCCGCCATCATCTCGATGAAGCGCGGATGCTCGCCGACGGTCCCCGCCCGCACCATCGCCACCTTCGCTTCGCGCGCCACGCGCGCCGCCTCGACGTCAAGATCGTACAGCACTTCGACGTGGTCGCAGATGAAGCCGATCGGCGCCACCACCGCCGCCTGGCTCCTGAGACTTCGCAATACGTCGCACACGTCGGGCTCCAGCCACGGATCGCGCGGGCTGCCGCTGCGGCTCTGGAAGGCGAGCGTCCATTCGCGCGGTTGAAGGCGATCCGCGATCAGGCGCGCGGACTCGCGCAACTGCTTGACGTACGGGCTCGCCGCCGCCATCGCGGCCGGGATGCTGTGGGCGGTGAAGATCAGTTGCGCGTGATCGCGAGCGATGGGTTCGAGGCGCGTCAGCGCGTCGGCGACGCGGTCGGCCGCGGCCTCAATGAATAGCGGATGCGCGTGCCACTCGCCGAGGTACTCAACCACGGGCGCGGCGGGGCCGATCCGTTGGCGCGCCTCTTCGACGTTGAGCAGATAGCGATCCCAACTGGCTTCACATCGATGGGCCGCGAGCACGAAGCCCAGCGCGCGGCGCATGCCGCTTTGCCCAAGTTCGCGAAGCGTGTCTTCCAGCCAGGGCGGCGTATTGCGCATCCCGAGCACCACCGGAAGCTTAACTCCCAGACGCACCAGCCGCGCGCCGAGCGCGGCTGCCTGACGCCCGGTTATCTCGTTGAACGGCGAGCGTCCGCCGATCGCTTCGTAATGATGCACGACGTTCTCATAGCGCTCGCGCGGAATCGGCCGCCCGGCGGTCACACGGTCGAGGAACGGGCGAATCTCACCGGTACTGGCTGGTCCGCCGAAGCCAATCAGGATGACCGCGCCGTATTGCGCGTCCGCCCTCATTTTCGGCTCATCTCGTGCACCGAGTCGATCAGCGCCCGCACATGGTCCACCGGCGTCTCGGGCAGAATGCCGTGGCCGAGGTTGAAGATGTGGCCGGGGCGGGCCGCGGCCTGGTCGAGAATCGCGCGGACGCGCCGGCGAATCTCAGGGAGGCCGGCGAAGAGCACGACCGGATCAAGATTGCCCTGCACGCCGACGTTGTAACCGAGACGCGCCCACGCCGCGTCAAGCTCGACGCGCCAATCCAGTCCGATAATGTCGCCGCCCGCTTCGCGCATCAATTCAAGCAGACTGCCGGTGGCAGTGCCGAAATGAATGATCGGCACGCGCGGGCTCAATGCGGAAATCACGGCGGCCGTATGCGGCAAAACGAAGCTCCGATAGTCGTCGGGCCCGAGTGTGCCGACCCAACTGTCGAATAGCTGCACGAGGTCGGCGCCGGCCGCGATTTGCATGTTGAGATAATCGGAGGTCGTGCGCGCGAGCGTTTCCATCAGACGACGCCACGTCGCGGGCTCGGTATACATCATGGTCTTGGTCGCCTGGTACTGGCGCGAACCGCCGCCCTCGATGAGATAAGAGGCAAGCGTGAAGGGCGCGCCGGCGAATCCGATAAGCGGAGTGCGGCCGCCCAGTGCGCGGCGCGTCATACGGATCGCGTCACCCACAAAGCCCAGCGCGCCCGCGACGTCGATCGGCGGAATCCGTTCGAGGTCGGCTGCCGAGCGCACCGGCCGCTCGATAGTCGGGCCGCCTTCCTTCTCGTAACGCAACCCGACTTCCATCGGGATGAGCGGCAGCAGTATATCGGCGAAGATAATCGCGGCGTCGACGCCAAGGCGCTCGACCGCGGTGACGGTCACCTCGGCAGCGATTTCGGGTCGCCGGCACATCTCGAGGAAATCGTGCCGCGCGCGAACGCGGCGATATTCGGGCATGTAACGGCCCGCCTGGCGCATCAGCCACACCGGCGTATAGGGCCCGGCCTCGCGTTGGCACGCGAGCATGATCGGATGGTCGCGAAACGGCGCGCTGACGTGGACGCGGTCTTCGTTTCGACGAGTCATTTGGAAACAGTTCTCGACCCCTTCAATTCCATCACGCGTTTATCTTGGCGCGCGAAGAGCGGCCAAGTCCATGCGGATGGAGCCCGGCTTTCCTCGCGCACGCGCGGTTGCTATAGGGTTCGCGGGGGACCGGACTGCAGGCGCGCCGCAATGGCGCGTTTTTGGGCACATTTATTCGGGGGTCAACAAATGAAGCAGAGAACTTACGCCCTGGCGGCCGGGGCGATAATCGTAACGGCGGCGCTGGCCGCGGTGATGCGGGCCGTACCGTCGCGCGGCGATTCGACAGCGCCCTCGTCGCCCGTGGTGGCGCCAAAACCAGCTGTGTCCAGGATGCCGCTCTATGCGGGGCTCGGCCCGGTGCATCATCCGGTCACCACATCTTCACCGCTCGCGCAGAAATATTTCGATCAGGGGCTCGCCTTCACTTACGGCTTCAATCATGACGAAGCGGAACGCTCGTTCGAGCAGGCGGCGCAGATTGATCCGAACATGGCGATGGCGGATTGGGGAATCGCGCTGGTGTTGGGCCCGAATTACAACCTGCCGGGAGACCCGGCGCGCGGCAAGAAAGCCTATGACGCAGTCGCACGGGCGCGGGCGCTCAAGCCCGGCGCTTCGCCGGAAGAGCGCGACCTGATCGACGCGTTGGGCCAGCGCTACGGCGCCAATGGCGCGGGTTCAACCGCCGAGGACCAGGCGTATGCGAACGCGATGCGCACGGTCGCGCACAAGTATCCCAACGACCTTGACGTGCAGACGCTGTTCGCGGAATCGCTGATGGACCTTCATCCGTGGCGCCTGTGGAGCATCGATGGCAAGCCCGGACCCGACACGATCGAAACCGTGACCACGCTCGAGACCGTGCTCAAGAAAGACCCCAACCACATCGGCGCCAACCATTACTATATCCACGCGGTCGAGGCTTCGCCCGATCCGTCGCGTGCGATGGCAAGCGCCGACCGCCTCGGCAAGCTGGCGCCCGGCGCCGGCCATCTGGTGCACATGCCCTCGCACATCTACGTCCGCACCGGCCGCTTCCACGACGCGGCCGAGGTCAACGCGAGCGCAATCAAGGCGGACAACGCCTTCTTCGCCAAGACCAAGGAGGGCGGCGTCTATCCGCTGATGTACTACACCCACAACATCCATTTTCTCTGCTACTCGGAGATGATCGAGGGACGCAAGCGCGACGCGCTCGCCAGCGCCCGTTTGCTCGAGACCAAGGTGCCACTGGACGCGGTGCGCGCGATGCCGATGGCCGAGTTCCTGGTTCCGATGCCGTATTTCGTCGAAGTCCGTTTCAGCATGTGGGATGAAGTTCTCAAGGAGCCCAAGCCTCCCGCGGATTTGCCGTTCACCAGTGCGATGTGGCATTACGCGCGCGCTCTCGCGTTCAGCGCCAAGGGAAATCGCGCGCAGGCCGCGAACGAGCAAAGGCAGCTCGAAGAGATAACGGCTGCGATATCGCCCGACCGCACGTTGGGCACCAGCAATCGTGCAAAGGACGTAGCGCAAGTCGCGGTGGTGGTGGTTGCCGGCGAGTTGATAGCGGCCCACGGCGATCATAAGGGCGCGGCGGCCAAGCTGAACGACGCGGTGCGGATGCAGGACGCGCTGATCTACGAGGAACCGCCGATCTGGTACTACCCGGTGCGCGAATCGCTCGCCGCCCAACTGCTGGCGATGGGCCACACGCAGGAGGCCGAAGCGGTCTATCGCGAAGATCTGAAAATCAACCCGGGCAATCCGCGCTCGCTGTATGGGCTCGCGCAGTGCCTGAGCGCCGAGGGCAACACCGCCGAGGCCGCACGCACGCGCGAGCAGTTCCGCAAGGCCTGGCGTTTCGCCGACAGTGCGCCGACCTCGCCGCCATTGGCTAAGCGCGGCCGCGGCTAGACTGTCGCTCTTGCGCGCCGAGAACGTGACCGGAGCGCCCGCGGCGCTCCGTTTTACGCCTCGCACCGGCTGTGTTAGCTCTGGCGGCAGAGGTACGCCGCTTCGATGAGCCAGCAACTGGTTACGACCACCAAGGAAGCCGGGATCGCGACGGTCACGCTCAACCGTCCCGAGAAGCTCAACGCGCTCAACCGCGAGATGCGCGGGACGTTCTGCCACGCCATGCAGGCGCTGGGCGCCGATCCCTCGATCGCGGTCGTCATTATTACCGGCGCCGGACGCGCTTTCTCGGCCGGGCTCGACCTCAATGAGCTGGGCGCCGAAGGGATTCGCGAAACCGGTGGCGCGACCTTCATTTCTGTGGTCGAGCGGATGGAGGCGCCGGTCGTCGCGGCAGTCAATGGCTATGCGGTCACCGGCGGTTTCGAGCTCGCACTCGCCTGCGACATCATTATCGCGGCCGAGACCGCGCAATTCGCGGACACGCACGCGCGAGTGGGCGTGATGCCCGGGGGCGGGATGTCGGCGCGGCTGCCGCGCGCGGTCGGCATGCGCAAGGCCAAAGAGCTTTCGCTTACCGGGAATTATCTGAACGCGCGGGACGCTGAGCGGCTCGGGCTGGTCAACCGCGTAGTGGCGGCGGATCAATTGATGCCTGCGGCGGTCGAGCTGGCGCGCCAGATACAAGGCGCGGACCAGCGCGTGGTGCGCCAGATGAAACGGCTGATCAACCTGGCGACCGAGGCGCCGCTCGGCGACGGCTTGCGCATCGAGCAAGACTTCTTCCGCGCCTTCAACTTGAGCCGCAATTTCAAGGACGTGGCGGACCGTCGCGCGGCGGTGGTCGAGCGCGGCCGCTCCCAGGCGCGCAGCTGAGGATCGACAAGGTACTCAAGATGAGCAGGCGGCCTTTGGCTCTGGCGATATTTTTTCCGGCAGCAATGGCGCTCGCGGCGTCAGGCGCGTTCGCGGCGAGTGCGACCACCGCGGCGGCCGCCGATACCGGCTCGCCGTCCCAGCCCGAAGCGCGAGCGGCGGTTTCCCAAGCTATCGAGAGCGCGGTCAACTCGCCGGACCGCCCGGCGGCCGATAAAGAGTTGGATGCGTCGCGCCATCCCGCTCAGCTGCTGGCGTTTTTCGGAATCGCGCCCGGGATGAAGGTCGCCGACCTGTGGGCCGGCGGCGGCTATACGACCGAGTTACTGGCACGGACAGTCGGGCCGAGCGGCAAGGTCTATTCGCAAAACGGCACTTTCTCTTCCAAGAAAGGCGAGGAGGCCTGGAAGGCGCGGCTCAAAGAGCCCGGTATGAGCAACGTGGTCGAGCTGCAAAAGCCGTTCGAACATCCTGATGACATCCTGCCGGTCCCGTCCGAATCGCTCGACGCAGTCATCATCAACATGAACTACCACGACCTCGTGGGCCGCGGTTACGACCGCAGTAAAATCAACGAGGCCGTGTTCAAGGCGCTCAAACCGGGCGGGGTCTACGGAGTGATCGACAACAGCGCAGCGCCCGGCTCGGGCGCACGCGACGTCAACACGCTGCATCGTATCGACGAGGTGTTCGAGACGAACGAGATAAAGCAGGCCGGCTTCAGGCTGGTGGCGGTTTCCCCGGTGCTGCGCAACCCCAAAGATGATCGCACCTGGTTCGTGATGAAGCATCGCGGCGAACAGGACCGTTTCGTGCTGAAATTCGTGAAGCCGCGAGGCGCCCGCGGCGTCGGCGCGGGACTGCCGCACTGAGCGCGGCAATTTTTTCGGGGGCAGATTTCTCCCGCGCAACGCGATATATGAATGGTTAAGCTATGAAAGACGAGGTCACATTATGAGAACTGGCTACATGCTGCTGTTCCAGAACGCCCACCAGGGAATGTCGGACGCCGAGATGGTGCGCAACGAGATGCGTATCGCCGAACTCGCGGAGCCGCTGGGCTTCGATACCATCTGGAGCGCCGAGCATCATTTCGACTCCTACTCGATGCTGCCCGACAACTTCCAGGTACTCACGTACCTGGCCGGACGCACCAGCAAGATTCATCTTGGCACGGCCGCGGTCATCCTGCCGTGGAACGATCCTCTGCGGGTGGCTGAAAAGGTCTCGATGATCGACGCGCTGTCCAACGGGCGATTCATCCTGGGGCTGGGCCGCGGCCTTGCGCGAATGGAGTACCGGATTTTCAACATCGACATGAATGAGTCGCGCGAGCGCTTCAACGAGTCGGCGAAAATGATCCTCGAGGCGCTGCGCACGGGCTACATGGAAGGCAAGGGGCCGTACTACAAGCAGGTCCGCGCCGAGATTAAACCGCGTCCCGAGCGGTCCTTCGAAGGACGCCTCTACGGGGTCGCGATGTCGCCGGATACGGCGCCGGTGGTCGGCGAGCTCGGCGGACGGATGATGTTCTTCGTCCAGTTCTCAATCGATCAGCATCTGCCGAGTGTGGAAATCTATCGCGAAGCTTTCCAGAAGTATCAGCATCGCGCGGCGCCGCCGCCGCTCGCGATCGATTTCACTTTCTGCGACCGCGACGCCGGGCGCGCTGAGGAACTCGCGCGTCGCTATGCCGCGGGCTACTACCTCTCCGTGATCAAGCATTACGAGTTCAACGACGACTATCACGCCAAGCTCAAGGGCTACGAAAATTACGCCGACGCGAGCCGGATGCTGCGCGAGACCGGGCTGGACAAGGCGGCCGAGGCTTACGCGATGGAGCAGGCGTTCGGGACGCCGCAGCAGGTGCTGGAGAAGCTCGAGCGGCGCCGCGCCAAGCTCGGCGATTTCGAATGGAATGTCTGCGCCAGCTTCGCCGGGATGCCCTTCAAGGACGTCGAATCGAGCCTGCGGCTGCTCGCCAAGGAGGTCCTGCCCGAGGTCAAGCGCTGGGGCGAGGACAGCTTCGAGCCGCTGCGCGCGTCCGCATAGCGCAGGATCAAAGAAAAATCAAAGAAGGTCCATAAGTGCGAAAGTCCGCGGCAGCCGAGCCTGTCGCGGGCTTTCGCTTTGTCGTTTCGGCTCTTCCGGGCTGTCATCCCATTCGAGCCCAAGCGTTACCTATATACTCGCCCGGAAAGTCGGAATCCTTCGACTGGCGCATTTCGGTCAGACTGCCGAAGAGAAAAACGCTAGTAACGCATCACGACCGTCAGCCAGACGTCGCCGCCCGGATAGTAGAAGGCCGCGGCCTTGAAGGACGGCGGCGCGAACACCGGCCTGACGTTGTTCGAGAACGCGTAGCCCTCTTTGGGCAGCCCGAACCAGTTGCGGTCGAACTTGCCATTGCTGTTTTCGTCGTGAAACATGACGAGTGCGTAGGTTCCCGGCGGGATTCCCGCGAATTCGCATACCGCAGCCTGGTCTTTGATCGGCACCGCGACCTGCCTGAGGGCTCTGCTCGAATCGGAAGGAAAGGCGCTGGGCGTATCGAACAGCGTGCAAATCACCTGGCCGGTCGAATTGCGGAGATTAACCGCGCGCACGCGCAATACCGCAGCGGCGGGCGTGACTTGCGCCGCTGGCGTCGCGGCTGCGGACATCGCCGATGGGGGCGTCGCCGCCGTAGCGAGTAGCATCAGGATGCTGGCCAGGGTGCCGGCTATAATCGACATGTGCAGATCGCGCCGCGCCTGTACGCGCCGCGCTATATTCCGGCGCACGTTTCATATCGAGCTATCGAACTAACTGATTAGCTACCGCATTGACCGCCATCGGGGCGCTCATTTTGCCGATTCGGACTCGTATCGCGTCCCGCGATGCTCCGTTGATACGTATCGGCGCGTCAACGGTTTCCGCAAAGTCGAGCGCTCACGCGGCCGCGAGGATCTCTTTGGCACGCTTGAGGTCCTCGGCAATCTGCGCGGCCAGCGCCTGTCCCGATTCGAACTTGCGCTCGCCGCGGATCCGCTCGACGATCTCGAGGCGCACTTTCGCGCCGTAGATGTCGCGCTCGAAGTCGAAAATATGCGCCTCGATCGTGCGCGCTGGCTCGGCGAACGTCGGCCGCATCCCGATATTGGTTATCGACGAAAACGCGCCGTCGGACAGGATCACCCGTGTCGCGTAGACCCCGTCGGGCGGCAGACATTCGGTTAGAGAGTTAAGATTGGCGGTGGGAAAGCCGATGGTGCGGCCGCGTTCGCGTCCATGGACGACCGTGCCGCTCAGGAAATGGTTGCGGCCGAGCAGCCGCGCCACCATGCGCATCTCGCCCGCCGCGATCAGCTCGCGCATCCGCGTCGAGCTCACGACCGCGCCCTCGACCGTCACCGGACCGACCACGACGGTCTCGAACCCCATCCGCCGTCCCAGTTCGGCCATCACCTCGGCGTTGCCGGCGCGGGCGTGGCCGAAACTAACGCTGTGTCCGACCACCACCTCGCGCGCGCCGATTTTGCCCAACAGGTAGTCGCGCACGAACGCGGCGGGCGTGAGCTGGCTTAGCGCGGCGGTAAACGCAATGACGATCACCCCGTCGATTCCCGAGGCGCGCAGTAGTTCGAGTTTGTCTTCCGGCGCGAGGATGAGCCGCGGCGCACGCGCGGGCGCAAGCAGCTTGGCCGGCAGCGGATCGAAGGTCAGGGCGAAAGCGGTGCCGGAGGAGGCGCGCGCGCGATCGATCGCGGTCTTCAAGATGACGCGATGGCCGAGGTGGACGCCGTCGAAGTTGCCGAGCGCCACCACGGGATGCGGATGCAGCGGAAGCTGGTCAATATTGCGAATTATCTCCATCGGTCAAAGCGTGTCTGGCCGCGCGTCTCCGCTTGGGTGGGCGGGGGCGCGGCGCACCATCATCTAATGCACAGACCCGACTTGCTCGCGGTCAGTTGCTCGCCATGCTTTTTATCATCGCGTCGGCGGCCGCGGCCTCGGGCGTGCCCGGATGGTCGCGGACCAGCTTCTGCAGCGTAAGGCGCGCATCGAGCGAGTCGTTGGTGCGCAGGAACGCCTGCGCCTCGCGCAACTGTGCGCTGGCGGCGAAGCGGCCTCGCGGATAGCGCATCGCAAGGTCGTTGAACTGCAGAATTGACTGATTGTAATTCGATGGGTCGCGCGCGCCCAACTCGAACAACGCGTTGGCCGAGAAATACTCCGCCGGCTCGGCCAGCGGCGACTTGGGATGCGCGCGCTGGAAAGCCTGGAATTTAGCGACCGCATTGGGATACTTGCCGGCTTTCATATCGACCAGGCCGTCGCGATAGATACGCGAGCCCGGCTCCGTGCTGTTGCCCGCGGTCGCCAGTTCCTGGTCGAGCGCAGACTGCCATCCGGTCACCGCTGGCATCGGCGCTGCCGCCGCCGGTTCCTCGCCCTCATTTTCGCCCTCGGCCGGAGCTTCGCCTTCATTTGGAGGCACCGAGGCGCTTTGCGCCGCCCCGGGGCCGCCAGCGGGCGCGGCGCCTGGAGCACCTGGCGCGGCGCCCGGAGCACCGGGGGCGCTTGGCATTCCGGGAGCGCCCGGCGCGCCCGGCACAGGTGGGCCGCCCGCGACGCCCGGCGCACCCGGGATGGGCGGATTGCCGGCGGCAGTGGCGTTGACTTGGGATTCGAGTTTAGCGATGCGGTCCTTGAGCGCGGCGGTCTGGCTCGAATTGCTGTCGGCGCCGTTGTGCTGCAACTCAGTGATGCGGTCGTTGAGTCGCGCGATCTGGTCGTGCATGGCGGCCATCTGCTGCTGATCGTTGGCGATCATCTCGCGCATGCCTTGCTCGTTCTGCGACACCTGATCGATGTCCGAGCGCGCGGCGCATCCGCCGGCGCCGAGCGCCATCGCGAGCAACCCCACGAGGGGCGCCAATCCGAGCATCCGGTTATCGAGCACGCGCGCCGCCGTCCGTGCTACTGCTGAACCACGAAGTGATCGCGTCGGTTTTGTGCCCAGCATTCGTCGGTTTCCTCGGTGCATACCGGCAGTTCCTTGCCATAGCTGATGGTTGACATGCGGTCGGCCGCGATCCCCAGGGTTTCGAGGTAATCCTTGGCCGCCTGGGCGCGCTTGGCACCGAGCGCGATATTGTACTCCTCGGAGCCGCGATCGTCGCAATGGCCTTCGATTTGGACGCGCGTGCCTGAATTCTTGGTTATCCAGTCGGCGTTGGATTTCAGGATCTCGCCGTCTTGCGCGCGAACCGAATAGTCATTGTAGTCGAAATGGATATCGCTGAGCGGCCCTTGCCCGTTGGCATCCAGCGTGCCCTTTTGAAACCGGTTGAGCGAGCTGCTGCCATTGGGGCCCAACCCGTTCTCGCCGATCCCGCCGGCGCCGCCCGGTCCTCCGGCGCCTGCGCCGGCGCCGTTTTGCTTCGACGAGCATCCGGCGACCATCGCCAGCATCATCGCCGCCGCGACCATCGCGGTGAGTCGTCCGCAGCGCCGTCCGTTATCCACCAAGCCACCACGACCACGTGGGAGAAGTGTCATTGCCCTCATCCTCCATCAAGGCAGAAATAACTTTGCCGGTTTGCGATTGCGTATTGACCTGCATCAGGTAAAGCCGTTCGTGACCGCCGCGGCTCGAGCTGAAAATCAGGTAGCGCCCGTCGGGTGACCAGCACGGCGACTGATTGGAGCGCGCATCCTGGGTCAACTGCGTCGGCCGGCCGCCAGCGGCCGGAACAATGAATATGTTAAACCCGCCCGAGCGGCTCTGGTAGGCCAGCCATTTGCCGTCAGGCGAGAACGAGGGCGAGGTGTTGTAGTCGCCTTGGAAGGTGACGCGCCGGGCGGCGCCGCCGCCTAAGCTCATCACGTAAATCTGCGGCGTGCCCGAGCGATCGGAGGTGAAGGCGAGCTGTCGGCCGTCGGCTGAGAACGCCGGATTGACGTTGATCGCGCCTCCTTCGGTGAGCTGGCGGATTTCCTCGCCGCTGCGATCGAGCAGAAACAGATTGGTATGGCCGCCGTTCTCGACCGCCGCAACTATCCGGCTGCCGTCGGGCGAGAGCGCGCCGCCGATCACATTGCCATGCGGGCTTCCGACTCTGACTTCGGTGCGGCCGGCCACGTCGAACAGGAAAAGCGCCGGCGCGCCGGTCTTGTAAGAAAGGTAGAGCACGCTCGCTGCGCTGCGCGCTAATTTCGGAAACAGATTGATGGTCGGGTTGTCGGTGACACGGAACAGGCCGCCGCCGTCGGGCGCGGCCAGATAGATTTCCTTGAAGCGGCCGCCGCGCGTCGAGACGAAAGCAATTCGCGTATCGAACGGCCCCTGGATGCCGGTCACTGCCTTGAGCACCGAGTCGGCAAAGCGACGCGCCATCTCCTCCACGTCGCCGGGTCCGCCGGAAAAGCGCGTGCCGAACATCCGGCGCTGCTGGGCGACGTCGAACATCAGGGCCTCGATTGACACCTGGCCGCCGCTGACCGTTACCGCGCCCTTGACCAGGAAGTCGGCGTTGAGTGAGCTCCAGTCACCGAAATTGAACTTGCCCAGGTCATAACCCGAGTTCTGCGGGTCCTCGATATACGACTTGGGCGAGATGATGGAGAAGAAGCCGCTCAGTTCGAGGTCGCGGCGCAGGATCCTCACGAAGCCATGCGAGGTCGTGCCTTGATCGTCGCCGCCCAGGTTCTTGAACTCCGAGACCGCGATCGGTGCGACGGTCGCGCCGGGGCCGCTGATCGTCATGTGTATCGGCTGTGCCCGCACGGCGCGGGCGCCAGCGAGCGACAGCAGCACGAGTGTCGTCAAGGTCGAGATGAACCGCCTGATCATTATTATTCCGTCAAGGCATTCGGGCCTGCCGCGCGCGCGTCGCGCCACCCGTCCGCCGCCTCTCCGTCCCCCTACGATTTCAACTCACCCAGCTTGAACTCCGCCTCTACGCCTTCACCGAACTCGGGGCGGTATTTTTCCGGCGGCGGCGGAAACGGCGCGGCGCGCCGGATTGCGCGAATCACCGAATCATCGAACGCCGGGTCGCGCGAGCTCTGCGTCAGTTTGACGCCGGTCAGATTACCGTCGGAGCCAATCGCAAAATGCACGCTGGTGGTCAGGTCTCCGCTCCCACCGACGTAATTCCACGCTTTCTTAATCCTATCCTGTACCGTCTGATAGTAGAGCAGAAATTGCGGGTCCTGTTGAATCCCCATACTGCCCTTTCCGCTCCCGACGCCATAGCCCTCGCCCTCATGCGCGACGTTGGCGACCACGGGACCGCCGCCCGCCGGACCGCGCGCGCGCATTTTTTCCGCCGCCGCTCGCTCCTCCGCCAGGTGCTCCTTGAGCAGGTTCTGCCGCAAGGCGGCGAGTTGCTCCTTGACCCCGGGCGTCGGCTCGGCGCGCGCGATCACGACTTCATTGGGCTTGGGCCGCGAGTGTGCGCCGTGTCTTGGCACGGGTGTCGGCGTTGGCAACGGCTGGCGATGGTGCGGGGTGGGCGTCGGCCGCGGAGTACGTTTATGCGTTGGCCGGGGCCGGGGAGTCGGTTTTGGTGTGGGCGCGCGAGTAGGTTCCGGCGTGGGCTCCGGTGTCGGCTCTTTTGTTGGCTCTGGCGTTGGCTCAACGGTGGGCTCGGGCGTCGGTGGCGGCGTCGGCTCGGGCGTCGGGGTTGCGGTATAGCCCATGTTGAGCGCGATCACCGTCTTATCGTTGTCGGGCGCGTTGGGCGGTGGCGGCGGCTTGTGTTGCTCGACGGCCGGCTTGGGCGGTTCCGTACGATGCTCGGGATGGGACCGATCCTGAGACAGACGCGGCAGATGCGTGCCGAGATCGCCAGCCGGGATGTTGTCGACGATCTTCACCGTGTAGCCGGGCGGGGTCGTGTCGGGATGGTGAAAATATGCCGGCAGGATGACCAGGACCAGGGCGAAGAACACCGCATGGCCGACCGCGGACAGGATGATCGCCCCGGCGTAGCCCAGACGCGAGGACCGATCACGGCCATCAAGGCTTGGCGCTGCCACTGAGCGATCCGCCCGCCGCCGCGTCCGCGCCCGCCTGCGGCATCTCGGTCACCATTCCGACGTTTTCGATTCCCGCCGCCTTGATCGCCGCCATCGTCTTGATCACCGCGCCATAGGACACTTGCTCATCGGCGCGCACGAAGACTTCGCGGTCAGGCCGCGCAACCGCGATCGCCTGGAGCTTCTCGGTCAGCTGGTCGAGCCCGAGCTTCGTGTCATTAAGGTAAACTTCGTCGTTGCGGGTGATCGAGACCACGAACTGCTCTTCCTTGCCTGGCAGCGCGGAAGCTCGGACCCGAGGCACGCTGACCTCGACGCCCTGCTGAATCATCGGCGCGGTGACCATGAAGATGACCAGCAGCACCAGCATCACGTCGACGAGCGGCGTCACATTGATCTGCGAGGCCAACTGCCCGCGCTGTCCCGAATCGAAAGCCATCCGTGTTGCGCCCCTTGGGCCCGGCGTGCCTTAGGACAAAAAATGCCGCTCGGCGATGTTGAGAAACTCGGAGGTGAAATTTTCCATCTCGATCGAAAGTTCACGCACCCGGGCGATGAAATAATTGTAGAGCATCTGCGCCGGAATCGCGGCGACCAGGCCGATCGCGGTGGTGATGAGCGCTTCGGCGATGCCTGGGGCGACGGCCTGGATGTTCGAGGAGTGGGCCGCGGAAAGGCCGATGAACGCCGTCATGATTCCCCACACCGTGCCGAACAACCCGATGAACGGGCAAGTCGAACCGGTGGTGGCGAGAAACGTGATGCCCTTTTCGAGCTTGGTGGTTTCGACGTTAGCCTGCCGTCGCATCGCGCGCGTGACGTTCTCGACTCCACCCAGATCGGTCGAAAAACCGCTCTCGGCGCCCACCGCCTGGCGCTTGGCGCGCGTGAGTTGAAGCAGTTCCTGGTAGCCGGCGCGAAACACTTGGGCCACGGGACTGCGGGTGAGGCCGACGCTGCCGCTATGAATCGCGGCCAGGTTTTTGGATTCCCAGAAGAGCGAGATAAACCTCTCGGATTCGCGCCGGGCGTGGGAAATCTGGTTGAGCTTGTAGACGATGATCCCCCAACTCACCACCGAGAAGAGGACCAGCGTCCACAACACCACCTGCACTACCGGGCCCGTTCCCAGCAGCAGGTCAGTCACCCCCATCGTGCCGGGGCCGCCTAACTCATGGGGCATACCGCATCCGCTCCACCCGCCTGTTAGAACGTAACCACACGGATTTCGTTGCAATCAATTTACGTGGTGACTGAGGCGGGGGCAAATCGCCTTTGCGCCCGCGGTGTTTCGCTGAGGCTTTGAAGATGCGGCGCCTCGCTGTATGGACTTGCTCCAACGATTCGTCGTGCGGGCGAAAGCAACGAGGCGCGGCAACGGCACCATGCACAGATAAACCCTACCTGCAGGCGGAAATTGTGATAGATTTATTCGGAGCAACCTGGCCTGTGAAGTGCCGCGTTTAGAAGTGCCGGCGTTCAAATGACGGGGACTTGTCAAATCGCGACCCAGTGCGGGTACTTCCGGCTGAGACCCTAGGGAGGATTTCGCTGTGGCGATCAGGATCGGAATCAACGGTTTCGGGCGAATCGGCCGGATGGCCTTTCGGGCGATGCTGAACAAAAAAGAGGTCGAGGTCGTCGCGGTCAACGACATCACCGACGCCCCGACGCTGGCTCATCTGCTCAAGCATGACTCGGTACACGGCTCGCTTAAGCATCAGGTCAAGGCCGAGGGCAATCAGATCATGCTCGACGGTCACGCCTTTCGCGTTATCGCCGAGCGCGACCCGGCCAAACTGCCGTGGAAGGAACTCAAGGTCGACGTCGTAATCGAATCGACCGGCCTGTTCACCGCGCGCGAAAAAGCCGCGCTTCATCTCAGCGCAGGCGCGCGCAAGGTCGTGATCAGCGCGCCGGCCGACGGCGTCGACGTGACGCTGTGCATGGGCGTCAATCAGCAGGCCTACGATCCGTCCAAACACGACGTCATTTCCAACGCTTCGTGCACCACCAATTGCCTTGCGCCGGTTGCCAAGGTGCTGCACGAAAATTTCGGCATCGTGCACGGACTGATGACCACGGTGCATGCGTATACCTCCGACCAGATGCTCCAGGACGGGCCGCATAAGGACCTGCGCCGGGCGCGCGCCGCCGGGCTCTCGATGGTGCCGACGTCGACCGGGGCGGCCAAGGCCATCGGGCTGGTGCTGCCAATGCTCAAGGGCAAACTCGACGGCATAGCGATTCGCGTGCCGACGCCCAACGTCTCGGTGGTCGATCTTACGGCGGTGGTCGAACGCGACGCGGAGGAAAGCTCGGTCAACGCGGCGATGAAGAAGGCATCCGAGGGCGAATTGCGCGGTATCCTCGCCTACAGCGACGAGCCCCTGGTCTCGATAGACTTTAACGGCAACGCCCACTCCTCGATCTTCGACGCGCCGCTCACCAAGGTGCTGGGCAAACGCCTGGTCAAGATTTTTTCCTGGTACGACAACGAATGGGGTTACTCCAACCGCCTGGCCGACGTGACCGCTTTCGTCGCAAGCAAGATCTGAGCGGGCCAAGGCACCGCGATGCCCGCGCTCGAGGTCACGCAGCTTCAGCTTGACGGCCGCAAGGCGCTGGTGCGCTGCGATTTCAATGTGCCGCTGCACGAGGGACGGATTGCCGACCCCGCGCGTATCGACGCGAGCCTCGACACCATCCGCTACATCCTCGACCACGGCGGCGCGGCGGTGCTCTGCTCGCACCTGGGACGGCCCAAGGAACGCACGCCCGGGCTGAGCTTGAAGCCGGTCGCGGAGCATTTGAGCACCGCCTTGGGGCGCAAGGTCGCGCTCGCCCCCGACTGCATCGGCGAGGTCACGCTGGGACTGGTTGCGGCGCTTAAGCCGGGCGGCGCGCTGCTGCTCGAGAATCTGCGCTTCCATCCTGAAGAAGAAGCCAACGATCGCGATTTTTCCCACGAACTCGCGCGCGGCAAGGACCTCTACGTCAATGACGCGTTCGGCTCGGCGCATCGCGCGCACGCCTCGACCGTCGGGGTGACGCGCTTTCTCGCGGAGCGCGCCGCGGGTTTCCTGATGATGCGCGAGCTCAAGGCGCTGAGCGCGCTTATTCACGATCCGGCGCACCCATATGTCGCGATTCTCGGTGGCGCCAAGGTGTCCGACAAGATTGGAGTGATCCGCAATCTGATGGCCAAGGTGGACGCGATTTTGATCGGCGGCGCGATGGCCTACACGTTTCTGCGTGCTCGCGGAGTTGAGGTCGGCCGCTCGCGGGTCGAAGCGGACAAGCTCGAGCTCGCGGGCCAGCTGATGGCCGAGGCCGCGCACCGCGGCGTCGCACTGATGCTGCCGATCGACCACGTGGTCGCAGCCGCGCCCGACGCCGGCACGGCTGAAACGGTGGAGACCATTTCGTACGACCGGATGGGCCTCGATATCGGGCCGCGCACGGCCGAGGAATTCATCGCGAGGCTTCAGGACGCGAAGACCGTGGTATGGAACGGGCCGCTCGGCTACTTTGAGCTGGAGGCGTTTGCCCGCGGTACGCTCAAGGTGGGCGAGGCGCTGGCGAATATGGCGGGTGTCTTCAGCGTAATCGGCGGCGGCGACACGGCCGCGGCACTCGCCAATCAGCCGTGGTCCGAGCGCTTCAGCCATATCTCGACCGGCGGCGGCGCGACGCTGGAATATCTCGAAGGTATCGAGTTGCCGGGGGTCAAGGCGCTCGAGAGCCAGGGCTGAGCGAAGCGAAAGCGGCCGCACCGCTGCGAAATCGGAACCGGAAAACTATTTAACTCGCGGAGAGAGCGCGATGCGCAGGAAGATGCTCGCCGGAAACTGGAAGATGAATCTCACGCCGAACGAGGCACGCCAGCTGATCCGCGCGCTCCGGGCGGAAATCGACCCCGAAGCGGCGGCGCTCGCGCGCGACCGTGACGTGCTGGTAGCGCCGGCGGCGGTCGCGCTCGCGGCGGCCGCGCAGGAACTCGCCGGATCGAGCATCGCGCTCGCCGCGCAGAACATGCACTACGAGGACAAGGGCGCGTTCACCGGCGAGGTGTCGGCGCCGATGCTCAAGGCGCTCGGCGTCACCCACGTCATACTGGGACACTCCGAACGCCGCCACGTCTTCGGCGAAACGGACGAGCTGATAAATCGCAAGGTTCTCGCTGCGGTCAAGCATCGGCTGGTGCCGATCCTGTGCGTCGGCGAAACCCAGCAGCAGCATGACGGCGGCCATACCACCGCGGTCGTCCTGCGCCAGACGCAAGACGGGCTGACGGGGCTAGACGGGCGCGAGGTGGCGCGCGCGATTATCGCCTACGAGCCGGTATGGGCGATTGGCACCGGCCGCACCGCGACCCCCGCTCAGGCCGCGCTCGCCCACAGCGTGATTCGCGAAGCGATTGGGGACAACTTTGGCCCGGAGTGCGCCGCCGCGGTACGAATCCTCTATGGCGGCAGCGTCACGGCGGAAAATGTCGATGGACTCGTCAACACCCATGATATTGACGGAGCTTTGGTCGGAGGGGCAAGCTTGAAGGCTGACTCGTTCGCGCGCATCGTGCGGGCGCGAGTCGGCTGAAGCTACAAGGCTAGACTATCAAGATGGTTACGATCGTTGTCGGGATTCATGTCGTGATCTGCCTCGCGCTGATCATTGTGATCCTGCTCCAGCAGGGCAAGGGCGCGGAGATCGGTGCGGTGTTCGGCGGCTCGAGCCAGACCGTGTTCGGCGCGACCGGCGCGGGCAATGTACTGACCAAGGCCACGTGGGCGATGGCCGCGATGTTTTTCGCGACCTCGATTTTCCTCGCTTACGCCTCGACGCGGCGCTTCACCGGCAGTATCTTCGGGTCCGGGAGTGGGACGAATCGGAGAGTCGTTTTCCCGGCCAAGCCGGGCGTGCCGCCAGTTCCGGTGGTTCCAGCGGCACCGGCAGGCCATGCTCCCGCTGCACCGGCTGCGGGAGCTCCGGTTCCGATGTCCGCACCGGTGGCCCCGGCCGCTCCGGCCAACCACGCCAGGCCGGTTGCGCCGAGACCCTAGGCGAAGCAGCGCGCGGAGTTATAATTAGTTCGTCGTTTGAGAGCCGCGCGTGAGGCGCGGCCAATGAGTGCGCGGGTGGTGGAATGGCAGACACGCGAGTTTGAGGGGCTCGTGGTAGAAATACCGTGCGGGTTCAAGTCCCGCTCCGCGCACCAGTTTCTGATCAGCTTGGCTGGTTAGCCAAACCCTCCGAGTCGTTATCCAAAGTTCCCGGGCGGCGCGTCAGCTTCTAGCGCACGCCGAGCGCGAGCTGCGTGCCCGGCGCGATCGCGGACGCGGTGGCGCGAGCCGGCTCGCGGCGGTCCCGATGATTCACGGTAAAACCGTACTTCGCGCGCATTCGATCGAAAATGGCGCCGATCCGCTCGTCGTAACCGCGCGGCGCATAGACCGCGCGGGCGTAGAACTCATCGATTCGTCCCGCCACTTCGGGAAAGTGCTCCCTGATGAACGGGATGAAACGGCGGGCCGCCGAGGGCTTCAGAAAGAGCGAACGCCACCACACCGCGCTCGCTCCGGCGCGCCGCGCCGCGCGCACCACGCTTTCGATCGCCGCCGGCGCGTCGGTCAGCCCCGGAATCACCGGCATCATCAGCAGATTGCAGCGGATACCCGCGCGGCTCAACTCGGCGAGCGCGCGCAGGCGCAGCTGCGGCCGCGGCGCGCGCGGCTCCAATGTGCGCTGAAGGCGTCGGTTGAGCGTCATCAGCGAGAAGTTGACGCTTATCTTCGAGCGCGAATTGATCGCGCAAAGCAGGTCGAGGTCGCGTACTACCAGCGCCGACTTGGTGGTGATCGAAAGATCGAGCCCGCCCAGTTGCGCGAACACTTCGAGCATCGAGCGCGTCAGCCCGTACTTGCGCTCGGCCGGCTGGTAGGGGTCGGTCGCGGTGCCGATCGCAATCGGGTCCGAGCCCAGGGGCGTGCGCGAGAGCGTGTGCGAGAGCACCTGCGCGGCCATCCTTTTGACGAATATACGCCGCTCGAAGTCCATCGGGTCGCGCAGTTCCAGGAACTCGTGGGTATAGCGCGCGTAGCAATAGACGCATCCGAACTCGCATCCGCGGTACGGATTGATCGTCCATCGAAACGGCATCCGCGGGTTCTCGCAGCGGTTGAGGATGGTGCGCGCGGACAGCTCGATGAATTCGAGGTCGCGGGTGGCGGCAAGGGGCGTCGCGTCGTAGATGGAGTCGTTGAAAAGCGCGGCTGATGCGTACTTCATCGCATCAGTTTCGCTGTTTATTCGCTATCGAGTCAAGTCTGACGGACTGAAAAGGGGTCAGTCACAAAAATAGTGAGGCCCGCAGGGAATTTAGCTCAACCTGCGAGCCTCGTCGCCAGCCAACGTACAGGCTGACTAGTTCTATTTTCCCACACGATTAAACATGTTTCAATGATACTAAAGTAAACGCTGGACGTATTATCCCAATTAAACTGCTATCTTTCGGCCGATGTCGCGCAACCGGTTCGTCTGGGCTAAGGCAGCGCGACCAGGTCGTAGGCGGGCGGCAGGCGCTCGCCTATCAGCATCGCACTCGCGGCCATCTCGTGCGTGCGAATCACTGAGCCTTCCGTCGTGACCGCGAAGAAATCACCCTCGTTTTCCGGGTCGGCCCTAAAGCGCATCACCATCCCGCGCTCGGGCAACGCGGCGTCGCCCAGCGCCTGGAAGCTCTCGCCGGCATCGAGGCTGCGAAACATGACAGCGTCGGCGCCCGACGGCCCGGTTGACCAAAACGGCGGTGGACCTGCCGCCGCGGCGGTAAACACCCGGCTCGTCTCTCCGGCCGCGACGAACAGGGGCACCGTGTAGCTGCGGCAGAAGCCTCGCTTGATTTTGCTCCAGGAGCTGCCGCGATTTTCGGAGACGTAGAATCCCGCGCCGGTGGTCGCATAGAGGCGCCTGGGGTTTTGCGGATCGACGGCGACACAGTGCACGTCTTCGTAGAGCCCCTTGTTGAGCAGCTCAAAGCTCTGGCCGCGGTCGAGCGAGCGCGCGACGCCGCCCTCTTCCACACCGACGTACATGGTCATGGGGTCGTGCGGATCGAAGGCTATCGAGCGGACGTGCGGAATATGCGGCGGCGGGGGAAAACTCCAGCGGTCGCGGCCCGGCAGCTTGAGAAAGGCGGCGCACTCGCGAAACGTGCGCCCGTGATCGAGGCTGTGCAGCAGCCGCGCGTGCGAGGTCCCGATAAAGATCTCGCCGGGCCCGTCCGGCGGCGCCGCTATGGCCCATACGTCTTCGTTGCGCGCGATGCCGGGCGTGATATCGGACCAGGTGCGGCCGCCGTCGTTCGATCGCGCGAGCGCCACGCGGCCCCGCGCACTGCCCATGTGCGTGTGGTCAACGGAACCGGCGTAAATCGTTCCTGGGTCGCGGCAGTCCTGCGCCATGCACCACACCGACGGCGGATCCGCGAGCACCATCAGCGGCTTGCCCTTGCGCTCGGCATCAAGGACCACGATCCCCTTCGACGTGCCTATGCAGAGTTTCATCCTCGCCCCCTCTACCTCTTGCTAACCGCGAACTTTCGCGCGCTCCGCGGCTCTCAATCCTACGGCGCGGCAGCGTCGAAAGCATCAGTGACGCTCCTGGCGTTTGTCATCCTTTATCTTTAATTAGGTGAGAAGTATCGAGGTGCGCAGCCGGCCGCCCGCAGCCAATTCCTGCGGGGCGACTTTTTTCGGGCTCGAATCGAAACGCACCCGCCGCACCAGCATCGTTGCGCCCTCCAGCGCCACCCGCATCCCGCCCGTGTCGATCGAGACCACCGTGCCCGCCGGACTCTCACTGCGCCGGTTTTCCAGTATCGGCTCGTAAAGCCGCAGCCGCTCGCCGCCCGCCGCCGCATACGCGCCGGGCTGCGGATCGCATCCGCGCACCAGGTTGAAGACCTCGCGCGCGCTTCGCGTGAAGTCGATCCTGGCGTGCTCGTCGCGGCATGGCGGTTCGTAGGTCGCGCGGCTCTCGTCCTGCGCTATGGCCGGCGCGCTCCCCGCCTTGATGAGGTCGATCGCGTCGCCCATGGTCTCGATGCCGAGCGGGAAGAGGCGGTTGAAGTACAACGATCCGACGGTGTCTTCGTCGCGAATCGGTTCGCTCCGCTGTAAGAGAATCGGTCCGGTGTCGATACCCTTGTCGGGCCAGAACCAGGTCACCCCGGCGTGCGCGTCGCCCATGATGAGAGTCCAGTTGATCGCGCTGGCGCCGCGATGGCGCGGCAGGAGCGAGGGATGAAAACAGATAGACTTGTGCCGCGGCGCGTAGAGGATGCGCTCGGGCACGATCAGCGTCACGAACGCCATCACCAGCAATTCCGCCTCGATTGCGCGGAACTGTGCGAAAGCCTCTTCGCTCTTGAAGGTCGCCGGCTGGCTGAGCGGCACGCCGAGCGAGAGCGCCTTGGTCTTCAGCGGGTCGGCGCGGCCGCCGGGCGGGTCCGGCGGCGCAAAGACGTGGACTATCTCTTCGCCACGCGAATGGAGCGCCTCCAGGGCGCGCTCGGCAAACGCCGCCTGTCCGATGAGCGCGATGCGCACCGTTAAACCTCCGCTGCGATGTTCGGCACTGAAGCCACGCTACCAAATAGATCATCCAGTGGCACGCCCTGGCGCTAACTCATCCGGCGCTTCCGTCCACAGCGTTTGCGGGTTGGCATGCGCGCGCGTTCCCGTTGTATAGGTGAGGCGCAAAAGTCGTTACCGGCGGGAGGGACCGCGATGCCAGATTACAGCCGCTACGAATTCATCAAGGTCGAGAAGGCTGAGCGCGTCGCCACCGTCACGCTCAACCGTCCCGACCGGCTCAACGCCGTCAACCCGGGACTGCATCACGAGTTGATGACGATTTGGAACGACCTTGCCGAGGACCGCGAGGTCAACGCGATCATTCTGACTGGCGCGGGCCGCGCCTTTTGCGCCGGTGGCGACGTCAAGGGGATGGCCTCGGGAACGCTCGCCAGCGCCAGTGGAGGCACGGCGGAGCGAATCACCGCCGCCGAGGGACGGCGGATCGTGCAGAACATGCTCGACGTCGAGCAGCCGATCATCGGCGCGATCAATGGCGACGCGGTGGGCCTCGGCGCGACGCTCGCGCTTTTATGCGACATCATTGTGGCCTCCGAGAAGGCCCGTTTTGCCGACACTCACGTCAAGGTCGGAGTGGTGGCGGGCGACGGCGGCGCCGTAATCTGGCCGCTGCTCATCGGACCCGCGCGGGCCAAGGAATTCCTGATGCGTGGGCATTTCGTCAACGGTGCCGACGCCTTCAAGATGGGGATGGTGAATTACGCGGTCGCACCGGAGCAGGTGATGGTGAAGGCGCGCGAGCTCGCGCAGGAGCTGGCCGACGGGCCGACCTATGCGATCCGCTGGAGCAAACTCGCGGTTAACAAATGGCTCAAGCAGCAGACCAATCTAATTCTCGACGCCTCGCTCGCCTACGAGATGGTGACCTTCACTACCGAGGACCATCGCGAGGCCGCCCGCGCCTTCGTCGAGAAGCGCAAGCCTAACTTCAATCGCGACTAGCTGGCGGCCGGTTGATCCGGACCGCAAAAAAACTCACAGGAGAACGTGATGCGTAAAGACATCGAGATCAACGCCGAGGGCACGACTCTTCGCGGATGGTTCTATACCCCGGATCGGCAAAGCGGCAAAGCGCCGGCGATCGTGATGGCGCACGGCTTCTCCGCGGTCAAGGAAATGTACCTCGACCGCTTCGCCGAGCATTTCTGCGCGGCCGGATTGGCGGCCGTGGTGTTCGACAACCGCAACTTCGGCGCGAGCGACGGCGAGGTGCGCCAGGAAATCGATCCGTGGGCCCAGGTGCGCGACTATCGGCACGCGATAACCTGGACCCGGGCGCAGCGCGAGGTCAATTCCGAGCGCATCGGCGTATGGGGTTCGAGCTACTCCGGCGGTCACGCCCTGGTGGTCGGCGCGATCGATCGGCGGGTCAAATGCGTGGTCTCGCAGGTGCCGCTGATCAGCGGCTTTCGCAACGTCCAGCGCCTGGTGCGGCCCGACTTTCTCGGCCCGCTGCGCGCCCAGCTGGACGCCGACCGCGAAGCGCGCTTTCGCGGCGAAAAGCCCGCGATGATCCCAGTGGTCGCCGCCGACCCACAGGCGCCCTCGGCCCTGCCGACTCCCGACTCGTATCAGTGGTTCACCGAGACCGGCCGCGAGCGGGCGAAATCCTGGCGCAACGAGGTCACGCTGCGCACGCTCGAAATGCTGATGGAGTACGAGCCCGGCAGCTATATAGCCAAGATAAGTCCGACGCCGCTGATGATGGTCGTCGCCGTGGGCGACACGTTGGCGGCCGCCGACATGGCAATCGCGGCTTACAACGACGCGCTGGAACCCAAGCGGCTGGTGCTGCTCGAGGGCGGCCACTTCGACGCTTACATCGCCGATTTCGACAAGGCGGCGAATCCGGCGCGCGATTGGTTCGTGACGCATCTGATGCGCTGAACCGCACGGGCTTCATTCTGCTCTTGTAATCCTCGGCGAAGGCTGCAGAGGTCGGGAGACCCCGGATCCTTTTCTGTCAGGCGACACTCGCGATGGTCGCTTAGAAAAGATCGGGGTCCTTCGACTCGCGCAACACTCGCGCAGAATGACGGAAGAAGATTTAGCTCAAAAATTCAACAGCGCCACAGGATGACCGACCAGCGTAGCATCCGTCAGCGGCCCTTTAAGAAGTAGTCCTTCCACGCCGGGTACTTGTGCGCCATCGCTTCCGGGTCCAGCCGGCGCATCGCCTCGATCGCGTTCAGATAAGCGATCGCATTGGGCGGCGGTATCCGTCGCGCCACGGCCGGCACGGAGGCGGCGAGCACCGGAGGAGGCAGCGGCGGCGCCGCCGGAGCCGCGCCCGGCCGCGCTGCCGCAAGCGTCAATACTTCCGCCGCGCTGTGAATAGGCGTGCGCGCCGCGACGTCGGCCGAGTAAGGGGTTCCGGCCGTGAACTTGTCGGCGAGCATCCGCAGGATCGAAGTATGGTCCAGGGGCTGGCTGAAGCACGTTCCGGCGTCCACGAACGGTGAAACGACGATCGCGGGAACACGCACGCCGGTGGTGGTGAACAGCGTGTAGCTCTCGCCGTGATTCTGCGGAGTTACCAGCGCCAGTGGCTCGACGTGATCGAAAAACCCGCCGTGCTCGTCGTAAGTGATGATCAACACCGACTTGCTCCAGAGTTGCGAATTGGCCGTGACCGCGGCATAGACGCGGCGTATCAGAGCTTGCCCGCGGGTTATCGGGGTCGTCGGATGATCGTCGTCAGCCTTGTCGGGCTCGGGGCCGTCGGTGTATTGCGGTTCGATGAAAATAACCTGGGGCAGCGTGTCGGGCGAGCGGCAGTCGGTGTCGAGCGCCACCAGGCCGCGGAAATGATTATCCCATATGTCGGCGACGATGCGCTGTTGAACCTTTGGCATTAGCGCGAAGAACGGAAATCCCTCCGAGTAGACCCGCCAGCTCACGCCGCGCGCGTCGAGCCAGTCGTAGACCACGTCCTGGTCGTCAAATAGCTGGCTGATCGTGTGATCGCGCATCGTGTAGCCGCTCGTCGCCATCAGTCGGTTGGGTTGCGTGCTGGCCGGCAGGCAGGCGAACCAGTGATCGCAGACACAGAACTGGCGGGCGAGAAAATCCGTAATCGGCACTTGCGCCGCGCCATAGTATTGGCCCACCGGATATGGATCGGCGGCACTGACGGTGGCGTAGTCGGCAACGAAACCGGTCATCAGTTGGTCGCCCGGATTGAATCGCATCTGGATGCGGATGTCTTCGCGTTCGTGCAGCGGATCGACCCGTAAAGCGGGGTCGGTGCGCGGAGCCGGAGCATAAGGCGCTGCGTTGAACACGTTCGCGTAGCCGGCCGCCGCCGCATTCGCGATTCCCACGATCTTCGGATTGGCCGCGTCGAGATAACCGAGCATGTGGTCGAACGAACGGTTCTCCATCATCAGGATGAAGATGTGTTCAATCTGGTCGAGCGCCGACGCCATCGCGCTGGTTCCTCCCTTTCGCGATCCAAGCCGCGCCGGCAACTGCTGAGACCAATTGACAGCGGCGGCCTCCGCCAGTTTAGTTGCCCTTACGATGAAGTGCACCGTGTTCGCTCGAGTGCCGGCCTCGACTCCAGGCTCAGATTTAAAAAATCCCTCTCCCCTCATTCCTCCTCCAAGACAAGAGGGCGCGGAGGTCAGCAGAGTTGTGTGCGCGGATGGCCCCTGGCGCGCGGCGCTCGCGAGGCCGCGGTTGATCGGATACGTGTTGGCCGTTTCGCTGGGATTGGTGATTGCGGGGGCCGATCCGGCGCGCGCGCACGCGCCGATTCATCCGGCGCGGATTTTCGTCCTGATGGTGTGGGACGGGCTGCGGCCCGATTTCGTAACCGCCGAGCGGACGCCGAATTTGTTCGAGATGGCGAACGAGGGCGTGCGCTTCGCGCGGCATCATGCCGTCTATCCCACGATCACGATGGTTGATGCGGCGACTATCGCGACTGGTGAGCCACCGGGCGGTACAACGATCCTTGGCGACGAGGTGTCGCTGGTGCGGCGCCTGCGTGCGCACAAGATCACTCCGGCACCCGGCGATTCATGGGCCAATCAGCCGGTCAACCTGGAAAACTCGGCTCTGCTCGCGGCGCTTAATGGGCCGAACTTCTTCAACGGCGCACTGCTCGGTTCCGAATCGATCGGGCAGCAGGTCCGTCGCGCGGGTGGCTATGTCGCGATAGTCGGCAAGCAGGGGCCGACTTTCACCTTCGATGACAGCGTGACCGGCGACCCGGCAATGGGCGCGCCGATCGCGGGCAGCAACTTCATTTTCGTCAGCGACGATCTCGTCGCACCGCCTTCAGTGAAAAGCGAGCTCCAGCCCGCGCCGGCCCGCTCGGCGCACGAGAGCGTAACATACGGGATGCGGGACATTTACTTCGCGCGAATCGTGACCGGGAGGGCGCTGCCCGAGGCCAAGGCCGCGGCACTCGGCGGCCATCCCGCGCTGGTCGTTTTCTGGCAGCACAATCCGGACATCACGCAGCATCATCGGGGCCTCGGCACGCAGGCTAACCTCGACGCCCTCAAGACTAGCGACGCCAACCTCGCCAGCGTCCGCTCCGCGATCGCGAAGCTTGGGATCGCGGATCGCACCGACCTGATGGTGGTTTCGGATCACGGTTTCGCCACGATTCGCGCGATCGTGCCGCTCGCGCAACTGCTGGTTGCCAAGGCGCTTAAGAAATCCGCCACCAGCGACGACGTTACGATAGTGCCCAACGGAGGCAGTGACCTGGTCGATCTTTCGCGCGTGGCGTTCCCGACGACCGAGGCGCGGCGCGCGATTCTGCAGAAAATAACTGATTTCATCGAATCGCAACCCTGGTCGGGGCCGCTATTTACGCGCACCGCGGACGAGGAGCGTGCGCTCGACGGCTCGGATGCGAAGGTCGAGAAGCTTACTGACGGAAATTCTGGATGGATCGAAGGGACGTTCAGCCTCGATATCGTTGGGCTGATCGGCCGCAACAACTATTTCGACGCGCCCGACCTGGTGGTTTCATTTCGCGAGTTGCCAGAGGCGGACAATCGCGGGCTTACCGGCCCCGATGCCCCGGTCTACGTGGTCGATGAAAGTGGGGACCGCGGCGAGCATCGTGAGCCAAGCGGCGGCGCGGAGAATCGTTCCGCCGCCCTGGTCGCACCGGTAAAGGGCGTGATGTATGCCGACACCGGCGCATCGCGCAGCTACACCACGGGACTCGGAATGCATGCGGCGGCGGGCGTGCGCGAGCTTCACAACTTCTGCGCGGCGGTCGGCCCGGACTTCCGCCGCCACTTCGTCGACCAGTATCCGAGCGGCAATCTCGATTTGCGGACGACGATCGCGCGTGCGATGGCATTGCCGTCCGCTGACAAGGCCCCTTCCGCGGGCCGTCCGCTCGAGGAAGCCCTGGCCGCGGGTCATCAGCTCAAAACCACGACCAATGTCAGAGCCTCAACGAGTGCGGCTCGGGTCACCGTCAGCCGCACGCTCCCGACGGCCGCGGCCACCACCATCTCGACCACGCTGGATTTTTCAGTGCTGAGCGCCGGGCCGCGCCGATGGTCCTATCTCGACGGCGCGGAGTACCGGCAGATCAGTAAGTGACGATGCTTACGAACGCTAAGTGACGCGTGACGGCTCGGCGGTTTGCGCGACCAAATCTTCGTCGAGCCGCGTGAGCACGCGCCCGCGAGTTTCCGGAATCAGCCAGATCAGCATCGAACCCACCGCGGAGAACGCCGCTCCGATCGACAGCGCCGCGCCGAAGCCGATCGACCGACTCAACACCGCAATCGCCATCGGAGTGAAGAACTGCAGGCCGCGCGTCACGTTGAGCAGCAGGCCGAGCGCCGAGTTGCGCACCTTGGTCGGCAGCAGTTCCGAGACGATCGGCCCGGTGCCCGACCAGATGCCGGTGCCGAATCCGGCCAGAGCCATCGCAGCCGCGATCAGCCCCGGCACGCCGGCCGCCCACGGCCACAGTATCGTCGGTGGCAGGAGCCCGATCGCCATCATTGCGGCGTAGGCCGAGTACACCGGACGTCGCCCGAAGCGATCAGCGAGCAGCCCGAAGCTCGCGTAGCCCGCGACCGCGCCGATTTGCATCCCCATCATCAGGCGGCTCGCCGCGCGGTCGCCCAGGTTGCGCGTCAGTTTCAGATAACCAGGCATCCAGCTGTAGGTGAACCAGTAAGCCTCCGAGTTCACCCAGATGACCAGGAAGAGCAGCAGCATGATGCCGGCGTACGGCCTGAGCGCGCGAAATTCCTCGCGCGTCAGCCACTCGCGGCCACCGCCCATCCGGCGCTGCCAGACGTCGCTCTCCGGAAGCCATCGCCAGACCGCGACCGCCACCATCAGCGCTGGCACTGAAGAGAGCGCGAATGTCGCGCGCCATCCGATAGCCGGCGTGACGTAGCCCGCCAGGAACGCGGCAATGAATACTCCAAGCGGCGCTCCCACCTGCACGTATGCCGCGTAGCGCGCGCGCCGACCGGGCGGCACGGTCTCTGCCACCAGGCTCTGGCCCGCTGCCCACTCGCCGCCGATCCCGATTCCGGTGAGCGATCGGAAGATCAGGAGGTGCGTCAGGTTGAGACTCGCCGCGCAGAGCAACGTGCCGAACCCATAGATGAGCACGGTTGCTATGATCGTGGGACGCCGTCCATAACGGTCGCCGAGGAAGCCGAACAAAAGGCCGCCGAGGGCTGTCATCAGGAGCGACAGGCCCATCGCGAACGACGCCTCGAGCCTGCCCAGGTGCAGGTCGTGCGCCATCGGCACCATCAGGAAGGAGTAGAGGATGAGGTCGTAGAAGTCGAAAATCCAGGCCAGGAAGCAAAGCGCGACGATCCGATAGTGCGCGCGCCCCATCGGCTGCTCGCTGAGCAGCCGCGCCGGGTCGGGGGCCGTGGCGGTGCTAGAGTCGAGGCCAGCTTGGCTCATTGCGGCTCCTGGTGCCGGGACATGCGCTGGCGCTTTCGATATCCCTCCGCATCGCTGGTCTTCTCATGCCGATCTCACCGCTAGTGCTGACGCCGCCTACTGGTCCCGGTTGCCAGGTTGTGGTTGGCTATCATCGGGGTTTGACTCGCCGGTTTTCAAGAGACCACGCCACCTTCGGGGGCGCCCGGGGGCTCGCCGCCAGATGAGGAGGCACGGAATGATCAAACGGAGCTTGCGATGGCTGTTGCGGACGATCTTCATCCTGATCGTGATCGGCGTCGGCACCCACATCGTCCAATGGTGGTCGCATCGCATTGCGCCTGGCTCGGTCATCGAGCTTGAGCTCAAGGGTCCGGTAATCGAACGCGGCACCGACGGCTTGCGCGGATTGGTCGACGACAACCAGACCCCGCTCAACGTGGCTCGTAGCGCACTGCGCCAGGCGGCTGAGGATCCTCGAGTCGTTGGCCTGGCGCTCCGCATAACCGACCCGCAAATGGAGTTCGCGCAAGCCCAGGAACTGAGCGCGCTCATCCACGACTTCGCAGCCCATCAAAAATGGACCACCGCGTACCTCGAAAGCGCGGGCGACTTCGGATCGGGCAATCTGCCCTACCTGGTCGCGGCCGCGGCGGGCGAGGTTTCGATGATGCCGGAGGGCGAGATCAACCTGATGGGCGTGAGGTTGCAAGAGCTGTTCGCGCGCGGGCTGCTCGACAAGATTGGGATTAAGCCCAACTTCGCCGCAATCGGCAAATACAAGAGCGCCGCCAACATCTTTACCGAAAAGAACTACACGCCCTCGCAGCGCGAAGAAGACGAAGCGCTGGCTGGCGGCCTGTTCAACCAGTTGGTCGCTACCGCCTCAAGCGAGCGTCATATTGACAGCGCGCAGCTGCGCGAACTTATCGACCAGGCGCCGCTCAGCGCCAAGGACGGACTCAAAGCTCACCTGATAGATCGAATCGAGTTCGGCGACGAGTTCACCGACCGCGTCAAGGATTACCGTGGTCACCATCATGCGATCATCAAGTACAGCGACTACAAGCAGGTATCGCTGCTGCCGCACCTTGGTCATCGCGACCGCCTCGCGGTGATCTACGCCGACGGCGCGATTCAGCAGGGCAAGGGTGGCTATGACCCGGTGCTCTCACCCGGCGGCAATGGGATGGGATCGGACGACATGGTTGACGCGCTGAACCAGGCGCGCGACGACGATTCGGTGCGCGCCGTGATTCTGCGGATCAACTCACCGGGCGGTTCGGTGATCGCTTCGGAGCTAATCCGGCGCGCGGCCGAACTGCTGGCCAGGGAGAAACCGCTGGTCGTCAGCATGTCCGGCTACGCGGCTTCGGGCGGCTACTGGATCGCGATGCCGGCGGCGAAAATTTTCGCCGAACCCGCAACCATCACGGGATCGATCGGCGTCCTCGGCGGCAAGTTCAATATCGCGCCATTGATGACCTCGATCGGAGTCAACAGCGCCGCCATCTCGCACGGGGCCAACGCCACCATGTTCGACTCATTCGACGATTTCACGCCCGCGCAGCAGCAGCAATTTCGCGATCAAATCCTGGGCGAAACCTACCAGCATTTTGTGAACCTGGTGGCGAAACGGCGCGGGCTGGCCCCCGCGCGCGTCGACCAGATTGCCCAGGGCCGGGTATGGACCGGAGCCGACGCTCTAAAACTGAAGCTGGTCGATTCGATGGGCGGGCTCGACGAGGCGATCAAGGCCGCCCGCAAGCTGGCCAAGGTGCCCGACGATACAAAACTCGGACTGCTCGAATTGCCGGCGCCGCCAGGCCTGCTGACCAGCCTGATGAAGGGCCGGCTGGGCGCCGACGGCACGCTTGGAACCGGCGTTTCGGCGCAACTGCGCGCGTTGCTCTGGATGTTCGACGCGGCCGGCGGGACGCGCGGGGGATGGCTTCGCGCGGTGTTGTGTCCGGTGGCGCCGGCGGTCTAAGGCGCGGCGGAAATTCATGCGGTAGAAAGAAATCACGAGTGAGCAGCCTTGAGAGAAATTCCGGGAGAACTCACGGAGAGATTAAGATGGACTCGAAGCTGGAAGAATTTCTCAACATCCTGGGCGAGGCTGAGCGAGCCGGCGGCCGCGTCCTGCACGAACTAACCGGCGAGGCGCTCTCGCTCGAGCTTCGCGAACTGCTCAAGAAGGCCGGCCATGACGAGGGCTACTATGCGGGTGAGCTTTCCGCCCACGTCCGCCGCCTGGGCGGCGTCCCCTCGAACAAGACCGGCGACTTCGTCGAGAAGGTGCGCGTGGTGAGCGACTTTCGCGGCAAGCTGGATTTGCTCAACCGCGGCCAGCGCTGGGTAATCCGCAAAATCGAAGAGAACCTCGCGACTATCGAGGACCCCGGGCTGCGCGCCTTTCTGACGGTGATGGCCAAGGGCCATCACATCAATATCGGAGCCCTGGAAGATGCGATGAAAGAGGGGCTTATCTGAGCCCCTGCGCCCGGTGCCGGCGGGTGCGGCTGGCGCACGCATTTCTCTCGCTGACCGCGTTGGTGACTTTCGCGATCGCTCGCGCCGATGCAAGTGCCGAAACGCTCGGCGCGGGCAGCCATCAGGTAGAGATCCGGTACGGCCGGCTTGGCCGCAGTTATATCGTTCACGTTCCGCCCCAGGCTTCCAGCGGTAAGCCGTTGCCGGTGATCCTGAACTTTCACGGCGGCGGCAGCAACGCGGAGCAGCAGGAGCGATACTCCGGGATGGACGCGACGGCGGACCGCGACGGTTTTACCGCCGTCTATCCGAACGGAACGGGGCGTGGAACGCGCGCGCTCACCTGGAATGCGGGCGGATGCTGCGCCTATGCCGAGCGCCACAAGATTGACGACGTGGGTTTCACCAGGGCCCTGCTCGACGACCTGGCGCGGCGCATTCCCTTCGATCGCGAACGAGTCTATGCGACCGGCATCTCGAATGGCGGCATGATGGCCTACCGACTCGGCGCCGAAGCCGCGGATCGCATCGCCGCGATCGCGCCGGTCGAAGGCGCCCTGATGGTCGAGACTTCCGGGCCCGCGCGCCCGATGCCCCTGATGCTCTTCAACAGCGTCGACGATCGCTACGTTCCGTACGCTGGGCGCTTCGGACGGCTCGGACGCATCAGTCACGTGACGCCGTATCCGCCGGTTGACGAAGAGGTGGCGCGATGGTGCAAATTCGACGGCTGCCCGGCGACGCCGCGGGTCGGGCCGGAGCTGAAGGGCGCTGCCGGTTCGGCGGACGCGGGCACTTCCGCGACCAGGTATGAATGGAGACCGTGCGGCGACGGCAGCAGCGTCGTGCTGTGGAAGCTCTCGGGCTCGGGTCACGTATGGCCGGGCGCGACGCGCAGCGTGTTTTTTCTTGGGCACGGCACGCAAGTCGTCAACGCCAACGATGAGATGTGGCAGTTCTTCAGCGGGTTTTCGCTGACCTCGGACAAGGGCGAGTAGCAGAGGGGTCGAAACCCTGCCGGGCCGCGCGCGGCCCGGCAGGGTTGAATTCACGCCTAGCGGTGGATCTCTTCGAGCTTGTTGATGTCGTAGAGCTTCTCCGCTTCCGGTCCCTTCAGGTTCGGGAATCCGCCCGGGACGATCCAGATGGTGCCGCGATCGTTCTGCACGTCGAGCACCTGGACCGACTGGAACTCGGTCGTGAAGGCGCCCTTGTTGATCGGCTCCATCCAATCGCCCTTGTCGAAGCTTTCGCTCCACTTCTTCTGGAACTCCCACACCTTCCACAGCTTGTCCTTGTGATCGAACGCTTCCATCAGCCAGGCGTCGTAATTTTGCGAATCCCAGTCCTCGACGACGCTCTTGTACGGATGGCGCTCGCTGAGCGGGGTGCGTTCCATGATTGCAAAGCGGCGCATCGTCCACGTGTCGTTCGGGATGATCCCGTTGGGGCCATACAGATAGGTGTAGGCGTGCACGGAATCGACGACCGCGAGCTGATCCTTCCATCCGAGGAAGCGCCAGTGCCACTCGAGCTCACGGCCGGAGAAGCTGTAGAAGTCCTCCAGCGTATGGTCGGTGCCCAGCAGCGAGTCCGACTTGACCTCGGCCGAAATACGGCGCACGCGCCGCAGGTTGGGAATGTAGGCCCAGCCGTCGTCTTCGCGATGCGGGTCGGCGTAG
>DATJID010000022.1:0-3917 GCA_035493515.1 Binataceae bacterium (SeqCode)
GGACAGCGAGGTCTGCGACGAGTTGTCGCAAGAGGTCCCGATGCTGGTCGAGCTTAAGACCGACAAGTCCGGCACCACGCGCTATCGCGACTTGAGTCTCGTCGGCTCCGACCTCGACCCGGAATGGGCGGCAATGCCGAACCAGAATATGAAGGACGGCGGATGGAAGGTCGCCAGCAACTTCACCAAGATGAATTTTCAACCTCCGATTCAGAGCGAGCTCACCGCCGATTCGATCTCTTTCGTGGCCTATGCGCCGGCCGACGCGCACGACGTGACCGAACAGGATCAGTTGAACGCCCTCGAGATCGGTTTCGGCGCCGCCGCAAATGGGACTTTCACCTGGAACGAGCGCTCCTTCCGCTACGCGCTCGTGCATAAGCTGCCGTGCTTTCCCCCGCCCCCGGAGCCGAAGTCGTAACTTCCGCCTGACTACCTGGCGAGCACTATTTCCGCGCTCGCCGGCTCGACCGCGATTCGTTCGCCCACGCGCACCCGCTGGGTCACCCGCACGACCTCGCAATCCGCCTCTGCGAGAATCGACGCGACTTCGCCCTCGCAGCGCACCGTCTCGCCCGCAAAGACCATCGCACGCAAGCGAAAGCTCATCCGCCGGATGAACGCACGCGGCCCGAGCCAATCGATGAGCGCTTCTGCGAGCAGCGCGCCAAACATCTGCCCATCCACGATCGGCCCCGGAATATTGCGCGCGGCGGCGTACTCCCGCTCGTAGTGCAAACGATGCCAGTCCCAGGTGGCGGCGCCATATGCGACCAGCCGCATCTGGGTGAGCACGCGTTCCAGCGGCGGGATGGGCGCGCCGATTTCGAGCGCGATTGCGTCGGGCCCTCGCGGGCTCATCGCGCGGCCTCCTTCAGGGGCTGGAAGATCAGCGTCTCGCGATTGCGCGCCAGCAGTTCGCCGCGCTGGTTGCTGTAGGTGGCGGCCGAGATCACGATCAGCATCGATCCCCCGCGCGAGGAGCGGTGCTCCGCGATATCCTCGAGCCGCCAGGTCACGTTGACGCGATCCTCCGGCAGCAGCGGACGAAAGAATTCGTAGTCGTGACCGCCGCGGATCATCCGGCAGCCTTCGATCGGCAGCTCCCAGGTGTGCCCGAGGTAGCCGTCGTGGTCTGGCGGCCGATGCGCGTACTGCGAGGTCTCACAGACGAAGGTCGGCGGCGCGATTATCGATCGATAGCCGGCCGCGCGCGCGAAAGCGTCGTCAACGTAGAGCGGATTGTCGTCGCCCACCGCCAGCGCGAAGTAGCGGATCGAGGCGCGCCCGATCTCCTCGGGCGCCGCGTAGCTGACCTCGCGCCCGATCCATCCCCGCAGCTCCTCTGTCAGCAGCGCGTCGATTGGCCGTCACTCCGTTGAACTCGAGCCCACCGGTATTATCGCCAGCGCGTCGGCTTCGATCAGATACTCTGGGCGCAGCAGCCTCTCGCACACGCATCCGGTGGAGGCCGGAAATGGCTCACGCAGGATTCGCGATCGCACGCCCGCCACCTCGCGATAGCGCTCAAGCGCGGCGGGCGTGATGTATTCGACAGTCTTCGCCAGATGCTCGGGGCCACCGCCCGCGGCCCCGACCACGCGCAGGATGTTGTCGTAAACGTAAGCGGCCTGTGCGGCGACATCGCCCGGATGTACCGGCGTGGCGCTATTTTGATCGAGCGCCGTGTGCCCGGCGATAAACAGCATCTCTCCGGCGCGCACCGCCGGACTGTAGGTCAGGTCCGCATAGCGCGCCCATCCGGGATTCACCGCCGCCGGTTGATGGCGCGACGCGATGAAATCGACCTGAATCAGCGCGTCGCGATGGGCCACGCGCTTCATTATTATTCCGGTCGCGGCGGGAAAAACCGGTCCGAGAAATTCGCGGCGCACGCCGCCCGTAAGTCGGTAATGCGGCAACGCCTCCGGGGTCAGATAATCGACGGTCTTGACCACGCGATCCATCCCTAGACCAAGCCCGTCCAGCACGCTCGCGGCGCGTTTGTATATGGTGCGCGTCTGCGCGACCGGATCGCCCGGCGCTGTCACCGCACCCGCGTCGTCGAGCGGCAGGATCGAAGAAAGATAGACCAACCCGTCGGCCACTCGCGCCGGCGCCCACGCGGGAGGCCATCCGCGCTCCTCGCGCGGCGGCGGCGCTGGGGCGCGTTCCGCCTCGACTTCGATTTCGATAAGCGCCTGCCCACGCAACAGGCGATTCACCACCACCGTGCCGAGTGCCGGCCGGTTCGCCCCGAACAACTCGCCGCGCACCGCCGCGGCCTCGGCATAGCGCTCGATTCCCTGCGGGGTGACGTACTCGACGACGTGCACGACGTCGGCCAGGCTCTGCCCGCCCGCTTCGAGGATCGCCGCGATCTTCGCCCACGCCGTGCGCGCCTGCTCGCGCATCCCGCCCCTGACTGCCATCTCGCGCGCGCCGCTATCGTACTCGGAGGCCGAATGGCCCGAGAGCATCGTGCGCGCGCCGACGCTGAGGCCGAGCGAGAACGTGTACCGCGAATACTCGTACCAAGGAAAGTGACGCGGCTTCAGCGCTATGCGTGTCATGCTTCCCCCGCCGCAGCGACTCCTAAAACGGCGGCGGCAGACCGAAGATTCTTCCGTTCGGACTCAGACGACAGCCGTCCGGCGTGCCGACCTTGGCTCCGGGGTTATCCGGCGTGCCATTGGTCGTGAAGCTGGAACTGCACATCGAGGCCTCGTGCTTTGCCGTCAGCGTATAGGTCTGGCCGATCTGCAGCGGCGCGATGTACTGGTTGGCCGACCGCTTCGCCAGCGAAACGTTGTCGATAGTTATTACCGTGCCAGTCTGAACTCCGATTTGGTAATAGCCGTATTCAGACCCCGAAGACCATGGCGGTCCCGGGTCCGTATTGCTCCCCGCGGCGACCTGGCAAAACGGAGGCTTGGTCGCCACCGCGTGCGGATAAGTCTGATTGCCGGCGATCGTCACGCTCACCGGGTCTCCGGTGTTGAAAGGCGGCGCCGGGCTGGGCGCGGGACTCGGCACCACGTATGCCAGAGTATTCTGGTTCGCCGGGGGGTCCTGCGTATAGTCGTGGTTGTCGTTATTGGGCGGATAGGGTCTGCAGGTTGATGGTCCGGGAACGTATGACCCGTCGAGCATTCTGACCCGGTACGAAGTGCATCCTCCGGCCGGGCAGGTATAGTAAGTTTCCGGCGCCTTCGGGCATTCGGGCGGCAACGGCAGTTGCGCGTTCGCGCCGCAGCTTCCGAGCGGTGACGGACCTACCGCGTTCGGCGCCGTCTGCATCATGTAGAAAAACAGCAGCCCCGCTTTCTTGTCATAGAAAAACTTGTCAGGCACCGGCAAGTGCGTATTTGGATCCAGCAGGTCGTCGACCTTGGTGATGCCGACATCATCCAGCATTTTCTTTGGACAGGTCCCGTCGGCGTCCGGCAGCTGTCCGTCCGGGCAAGCGCCGTCCACCACTGCGCCCTTGCTCGGGCAGGTGGTGGCGTTTGGCGGATGCTGGCTGTCGAGCTGATCGCAGGGCAGCTTGTTCCAGTACTTTTTCAGCTCGGTGTCCTTGGGGCTGACGTTTCCCGCTCCGAAGGATTTATAACCGCGCACGATTTTGAAATCTTTCGGCGGATGGCTCCCGTCCTTGTTGCTATAGCAAATACCTACTCGAGTATAGAAAGGATTGGCCGGCGCGATCTTGGGCATGTTCAGATCGGCGAGGGTCAGATCGATTATCGCCGGGATCCCCACGGTCGCGGGATCGCCATTGCTCTTGCCCGAACTCGCTCCGAGCGTATAGCCATAACCGTTGAGAACTTTTGGCTCCCATACGCCCAGAAAATTCCGGCCGTGCAGCGTCATATGCCAGTGTTTCGGCCGGTCCTGGGGGAACAGAGAATCGTAAT
>DATJID010000023.1:0-5068 GCA_035493515.1 Binataceae bacterium (SeqCode)
TCCTGCTCGGCGACGAGATCAACCGCGCCACTCCCAAGACTCAATCCGCGCTGCTCGAATGCATGGCCGAGTTGCAGGTGACCGTCTCCGGCATCACCCACCTGCTGAAGCCGCCCTACTTCGTGATGGCGACGCTCAATCCGATCGAGATGGAAGGCACGTATCCCCTTCCCGAGGCGCAACTCGACCGGTTCCTGTTCAAGGTGCGCCTGGAGTACCCCGACGAGAGCGAAATGGTGCGAATCGTGACCAACACCACCGGTCCCGAGGACGCGGGCGTCGAACCGGTGTTCACCGCGGTCGAAGCAGCCGAGCGGATTGAAGCGCTCAAGCGCCTGGTGCGGGAGGTGATGGTGGCGCAATCGATCGAACACTACGCCGCGCGGATGGTGCGTGCCACCCAGCCCAGCAGCTCGCGTTACATCGGGCAGCAAGCCAACGGTTTGCGGGTTGACGCGGTCGACCGCTACGTCAGCTTCGGCGCGAGCCCGCGCGGCGCGCAGGCGCTCATCATGGGGGCCAAGGTGCGGGCGCTACTCGACGGCCGCGCCAACGTGGCCTACGACGATATCGACCAGGTGGCGCCCGCCGCGCTCCAGCATCGCGTGATGCTCAATTACGCAGCCCACTCCGACGGCATCGACGCGGTTCATATCGTCGATCGCGTCATCCAGGCGGTACGCCCGACCCGCGCCTGAGCGGGATTGACCTGGATGCTCGAAGCGCGCGCATTCGAGCCCGGCTTTCTCCGCCGGCTGGACGGCCTGGTGCTCGGCGTTCAGCGCTCGCGCACTGTGCGCGAAGGCCGGCGGATGCTCGGGCGGGTGCAGGGCCTCGGCATCGAACCGGAAAGCTTCAAGGAGTACACGGAGGGCGACGACCTGCGCTTTCTCGACTGGAACGCGTTCGCGCGGCTTGACGATCTGACGATCCGCACGTTTCGCGCCGAGCGCGAAATCGAAGTCACCATCCTGGTCGACGCCAGCGCCTCGATGGGCCTGCCGCGCGAGGACGACAAGCTCGGCTTCGCGCTGGGCCTGGCGGCTTCGCTCGCGTACGTCGCGATGGCGAGCAACGATGCGGTGCGTATCGGCGCGTTCACCGCCGCACGCGGCGGCGCGGTGCGGCTGGAAACCTCGGCGCTGCATCGCCGGCGCGAGACCTACCCCGCCTTCCGAACCTTCGTCAGCGCGGTGCGCGCGGGCGGCGCCACGCAAATGTCCGAGGCGGTCGGACGCCTGCTGCTGGAGCGACGGCCCGCCGGCACGGTGATCCTGATCTCCGACTTCCTGGTCTCCGCCAGCCAATACGAACAGGCGCTGCGCGGCCTGCTCCGCGCGCGCCATGTGGTCAAGGTCATCCACGTACTGGGCGACCGCGAACGCAGCGGCGACTATCCGCCGGGCCACTACCGGGTACGCGATGCGGAAACCGGCGAGCTATGCGAAGTCACCCTCGGCGCCGCCGCGGCCGAAAACTGCCGGCGCCGCGTCGAGCGGCTGTCGTCCGAGGTGGCGGAGTTTTGCGCGGCCAACGCAATTTCCTATGCGCCGGCCTTTGGCGCGAGCCATTTCGACGACATCGTGATGCGCGAATTTCCCCGCTTGGGCATTGTGCGGTAGCGCGCGATGGGCCTGCTTAATCCGCGCAACCTGGTCTACTTGGCGAGTCTCGCCGTGCTGGTCGCGATTTACCTGCGCGCCCGCGCCAAGCCCACGCTCGAGGTTTCCAGCCTGATGCTGTTCGATGAGATCGCCGCGCCCGTGGCGAGCTCGCGCGTGTTGCGCACGGACCTGATGTTCTGGCTCGAGATGGCGGCCCTGGGCGCGGTCTCGATGGCGCTGGCGGGACTGTACCTGCGCACCACGGAAAAGGCGGCGGCACATCACCAGTCGCGCGCGCTGATCTTCGACCTTGGCGCGGGCATGGGCGCACGCGAGCGCAACTGGACGCGGCTGGACGAAGCGCGGCGCCAGGCGCTCGAAATTGTCGGCGAGGCCAGGCCCGGCGATAACTTCAGCGTAATCGGTTACGCCTCGGAGGCCACGGTATATCGCGTCCCGACCTCGCACCTCGCCGAGGTTCGCGAGGCCCTCGAAGATCTCAAGCCCACGGCCTTGCCGGCGCGGGCGGCCGCGATGCAAGCGGCGCTGATGCGCGCGCGCGACACCGCCGAAATCGACCTCTTCGCCGACCGCGCGCCTTCCGCGGACCTGCTGAATTCCTCCAGCGCCGGAGTGCACGTGCATCTGCATCAGATCGGCGCCCCGGCGGCTAATCTGGCAATCGTGGCGCTCGAGTCCGGGACGGTTAACGCCTCGCCGGGCCGCGTGGTGGTGCGTAATTTTTCCGACCGCCCGCAGATCTGCGAGCTTGCTGTCGATCTCGACGCGAAACCCCTGATGAGCACGACGATCGTGCTCGAGCCGCGCGGACAAACCGTGATTCCATTCGGCCCGCTCAAACAGGGCGGACTGGTCCGGGCGCGCATCGCCACCGACGACGCGCTGGCCGCCGACAACAATCGCTGGACCCTCGCGCCTGCCGACAAGCCCGATAAAGCGCTGGTAATGTCGCCCAGCCCCGAAGCGCGCGACGATCTCGCGCGGGTGCTGCTGGCGGTCAACCAGGGTCTGATCGTGACCGCGATCGACCCCGTCAAATTCGATCTCAAA
Source organism: Binataceae bacterium (SeqCode) (assembly GCA_035493515.1). Taxonomy (GTDB): domain Bacteria; phylum Desulfobacterota; class Binatia; order Binatales; family Binataceae; genus JAKAVN01. The sequence goes on from DATJID010000023.1 coordinate 2,676, forward strand.
AGCGCTCCGCGCTATCGCCTGGCCGTGCTCGAGGACGCCTACGACCCCGGCCTCAAGGCCGACGCGCGGCTGATTATTTATCCGCCGCCGTGGCTGGAGCACTCGGCCCCGCCGTCCTGGCAGTTCCCGGTGGCGGGCACCGTGGCCACAGCCGAGATGCAGGAGCGGGCGGACGGCGAGCAACTCGGCCAGCCGCTCGCGCTCAGCCCGGCGCGCATCCTGAACTTGCCGCAATGGATGGACGTGCTGGCACACGGCACCGGCGCGGGGACCAGCGGATCCTTTCCACTGGCGGCTTCCGGCTACGACTCGCGCGGCGCGGTCGGGATGATCGCGTTCAGCATGAACGACCACATGCTGCTCGATCCCGACAAGCTGGAGGCACTGGTGCTGACCGTGGAGATGGTCAAGCGTCTGCTGGCGCCGCAGGACCTGCAGGTCGTCTCGACCGGCGGTTCAGTCAGCGTGCCGGCCATCGGGGTAACCAAAATTACCGCACCCGACGGCTCGGTGAGAGAGGTCCGAGCGGACGAGATGGGCCGGGTGCACGTACGTCCGATAGAGGCCGGGCGATATCAGATAAGTTCGGCGGGCATCAAAGCGCTGATCTATGCCAACTATTATGACGCTGGCGAGTCGGATCTTTCCGCGCCGGCCGCGCCGGAATCCTCCACGCCCGCCGCACCCCCGACCGCATCAGCATCGGGGACGCCCGCTGTAGCCCGGGTGAAACCGATTGCTATCTGGCTGGTCGCGCTTGCGCTCCTTGCGATGCTGTTCGAGTCGGCGCTGCTGACGCGCAAGGCGATGCGCTGGAGGGCGCGCGATGTTTGAGCGGCCTGAACTGCTGTGGTTGCTGCTTGCGGTGCCGCTGGCCGTGGCCCCGGGCCTGATGGCCGCGCGCGCGGGGCGCCGCTGGGCCGGCGCGGGAGCCGCGGCGCTGCGCGGAAGCCTGTTGGTTATCCTGGTCGCCCTGATCGCCGGCCTGCGCTTGCCGCTCAGGACCCCGGCACAGCGGATGTCGGTGGTCGTAGCCCTGGACGCCTCGCATTCGATCGCGCCCGATCAGTTCCAATGGATGCGCCAGCAGCTTGAGGGCCTTCGCGCGGCGATGAGTCCGCGTGACCGCCTGGCGGTGCTGGAGTTCGGCCGCAGCACGCGCCTGCTGGCGCCGTTGGGAGATCCGCGCCTGGTGCGCGTCGACCCGGTGCGCGCCGGCGCCGATCCTGGCGGCACCGATATCGCGGGCAGCCTCACTGCGGCGCTCAGCCTGATGCCGCCGCAGGACGAAAAACGGATCGTGCTGCTGACCGACGGCAACGAAACCGATGGCAGCGCAAACGCCGAACTACCTGCGCTGGTCGAGCAGGGCGCGCGGCTGTATGCCGCGACGCCGCCGTCATCGGCCGCGGGCCGGGTCGCGATTGTCGATTTTCAGGCGCCTACTCCGGTGCGCGCCCATGCCAGCTTCGCGCTCAGACTCGACGTCGCGAGCGAGGCGCGCGCGCCGGCCATGGCGCGGGTACGGCTGACCAGCGACGGCGCGGACCTCGGGCACCGTTCGGTCGTGCTCCAGCCGGGGCTCAACCGCTTCGCCCTGCCCTACCAGTTGGATCGTTACGGCGCCTACCTGCTCAACGCGCGGATCGACGTCGACTCACCGCTGGTCGTCGTCAATCCCGATGCGGAAGCCGCGGTCTCCGTCATCGGGCCGCCGCGCGTACTGGTAGTTTCGACCAATCCGCCCGATAGCTTGCTGAGCGCGCTCAGGCTGCGCCAGTACGAGGTCCAACAGACGCCGCCGCACGGACTCCCGAGCGACCCGGGGTCGTATCTCGCCTACCAGGCGGTGATCCTCATCGACGTAACCGCAGCGGCGCTGACGCCGGAGGTGCAGGCGGCGCTGGCGCATTACGTGGGCGACTACGGCGGCGGGCTGATCGTCACCGGCGACGCCCTGCGCGATGAAAAGTTCCACCAGGGCGAACTGGAAAAAGCCTTGCCGATAACCTTCATTCCGCAGCCGCCGCCGCCCTCGCGCGAGCCGATCGCGGTCTACCTGTTGATCGACCGGTCCAACTCGATGAGCTACAACTCGCGCTATCCGGCCGTGCGCGACGGCGAACGAATCAAATACGCCAAGGAGGCCGCGGTCGCCCTGATCAACCAGCTTGACGACACCGACTACGCGGGCGTGATTGCCTTCGACTCGGAACCCTACGTCCTCTCGCATCTGCGCCCGGTCGGCGAGGACCGCGCGGAACTCACGCGCCGGATCGAACGGCTGGAACCCGGCGGCGGAACCGACTTCAAGGAATCGCTGGAAATCGCCGAGCGCGAGATTCTCGGCAGCGGCATCCCCGTCCATCAGGTGATCCTGCTCACCGACGGCG
>DATJID010000024.1:0-19983 GCA_035493515.1 Binataceae bacterium (SeqCode)
TGGCATAGGTACTGAGAATCTCCAATTCTGCCCGGTAGGGATAGTACTCGCGCAAGCCGCAGATCTGCTCGTAGAGTCGGGAGCCGCGCTCGTCGTAAAAGTACTTCGGCGGCAGCCACTTTTGTGGAGCGGTCAAGCCAAAGGCCACGTCCCGCGCAAAGGCATACTGATGACGCTCCACGTCCATGTCGTAAAGCTGAAATCGCTTGTTGGGTATGGTTTCGGTCTCCATGTGCATCCTTTGCCACGATCTAGTGCCCCATCGTTTGGGGGACCTTTATTACCGCTGTTCGTTTATTGGAACGACGCCTTTGTCTTCTGGTGACATGTAATATTCGAAGGACATTTGCCAAGCCATCACCAACTTTCTGTATGCTCTTGCCGCTTCGACAGAAGGTTTTCGTTTGCAGGCAATCTCTCAAGCAGCGACAGCGTTCTCAGCGTATCTTTCCGTTTATTGGTTTCTAGTAACATTGCAACAAGGCAAAATGCGGTGTTTCACTGTTTATTTCGCCCACGAGTCAATTCACACTCCGACACCTGCTGCCTTCAGCCGAACGAGGACTCGAGCGATGACGTCAAAGTCTGACATCGGTCGGGACGCGAACCAGGAACCGCGGACGTTTTCGACTCTCCTCAGCAGCCGGAGAGCTTGATGCCGACTGCGCTCAAATTTACAACGAAAATCGACGGAGTCCTTTGCGGTGGCAGTTCGCATGCGAATCATCGCAGACAGCAACTGCCATGCCGTCACTAGATTGCCGGATTAACGCGGCTTTCGATTCAATCGTGTCAACTGCGGCCCCCCGCTTTCGTAATATTTGCGAAATTGTTGAATATAACCGGGGTCATTGTGATCACCGCGCGAAGGAGTTCTGGATTTAAAGAGTGTCGGCAACAAACACGCGTCCGGACTTGAAGCGCTCACGTTGAGCATCGTAATTAGCGCGGGGGCTTACTGACACGGAGGAGGCCACAGCTCCATTCCATCAGCAATGAAGGCGACCTGATTACTCCCGGGTAACAGATTGGGAGCCCAACCCTTTGGCCGTCGGGTCGAAGGGCTAGGTTGCCCACAGTTCGAACCGGGCTGCTTTTTTTCGGCGCTATGGCCTAGAAGCGCGCGCTATAATTCCGCAGTCGGTTATTTCACAAAATTTCGAGGCAGTACCTGTCGGCATCGCTCGGCTACCTTTTCTGCCGTGGTGAAAAGCACATCTCCGCGCGACTTCATGTGAATAACCACCCGCTCCAGCATACGCAGCCGTCCGGGACGCCCAATAAGCTGTGGATGCAACATGAACATGCAAAAACCACTTTCCTCGTACTCGGCTTCGAACTCCTCCAGATACATGGCCTCCACGATTCCCGGAGTGAGAAGCGGCTTCGCCAGACCGAAGCTGTAGGCGAAACACGAAGAGTCATTCAAGGCGAATGTGGTTGGCAGCTCGATAAGGTCGCTCGTTTTACCGTCGATCACGTGACGGTAAGGCATTTCCGCGTCCATCATAATACTCGCGTATAGGTAGCCGGCTTCATGAAGAATGGCAGCGGTGTCCTCACCGGGTATCAAACGCGTGCCCCGCGGCACGCGGCCGGTCACAGCCTCCAGGGCCCGTGAGCCCCGGGCGAGAACTTCACGCTGCTCAGCAGCCGAGAGCTTCGAGAAGTCCTCATGATTGTGCCCATGATGCGCAATCTCATGACCGGCTTTGGCGATGGTCGAAATGGCGTCCGGGTATCGCTCGGCGATACGCCCCGGCACGAAGAAGGTAGCCTCAAGATTATGGCGGGCGAGCATGGCAAGGATGCGCGGCAGGCCGACTCTGGGTCCATACTCGCCCTGCGAGCGGTCTAACAGGGTCGGCTTCCCATTGAGCCACACGCTCCAGAAGAGATCAGCGTCGAGGTCGAAACTCAAGACGGCGCAACAGCGCACACCTTCGGGCCATAGGGACATGCACTATCCCTCTTAGCTTGGAGGTCCTGGGACTTTTCTCAGAACCTGTACCTTCACCTGATTCAGACGTCGCACCTAGTATCCAAGCCGTCGGGGTACTGTCAAGCCAATGTGCCCTAAGGTCCGAAACTGAAATTCAGCGCATCACGCCTGCGGAGTGTGGCCTGAGCCAGGAGTTGCCGTTAGCGGTACTATGGGGATTGCGTCACTGTCTTCCAGAAAGGATGGTCCACCACCTCGGGCAGGCGCTTAGGATCGAAGATGTCCGCAGGCGTCGGCTTGTTCCGTATCACTTTCGTCACGTCGATTTCGGAACTTCCGCCCGAGTTGACGTTGTTCATCACGATTTTCGTGATCGTGGGAACGCCATCCATCGCCTCAATTGTGCAGCGCTCTATCTTGAAGGCGCGGCCGGCGCGGTCATAGAAGTCCCGTTCGATGGGCAACAACGAATCTGTCGCGACGTAACTTATCACCTTGGAGTAATAAGGATTGTTGATGGGGTGGTCTTCGAGTTTATAGACTTTTTTTCCGTCGCGGGTTTCAACGCCCGTGAGCTTCTCGCCCCCGCCACCAAGGAGTACAAATCCCAGGTCCTGATAGCTGAAGTCGGTGGCGAAAAACGGATCGTAGCCCTGCACCGGACTGAACTCGAGCACACGTTTGGTCGCAGGGAGGTACGCGTACTTGATGGTCGAGGTGGTTTTCGTCTCCTCTTTGTCCAGAAACGCTATTCCTCTCGCACCCGGGGGTGCCAGCACCGCGGTCAGTATCCAGTGGGCGTCGGTCGCATCTCCGTTCGCCTGAACTATCTTCCACTCAGTTACGGTGCGGCCATCGCTGATGACCCTGAGGTTCATGATCCGAACCGCGTCGTCAGGACCCTGCAGGCCCCGCTTCATCGCCTTGACGATTGTCTTGACGTCGGGGTTGGCCGCGACGGCTGAGGCGGGAGCGGAGGAAACAAACAAAATGATGCTGACCAGGAACAGGCAGGCGTATTTCATTTTCGTTGTCCTTCTTGCGAACTGATTGTAATCGAGATACGGGTACGGCTGCCGAACTGTCAATACCCATCTGCGTGCTCAAGCCTAACGAGCCGATCACTGCAAGCCGAAGCGCTCGCAAATTATATGGCTGAATTTGACAGTTTTCCGCGGATACGGTCGCTGTTAAAACCTCCGCCAAACTTCCTTAATACGCGGTCTCCCTGAACCGCGCCAATCGGCACAACTTGCGGGCATGGCGAGCGTTTTGAAGGTCACCTCTAGCCCGTTTGAAACGCTTCGCCGACGTGGGGGGGCTATCGCCTCTGTCTGGGATATTGGGCTAAGGCCTTACCTGGTCTCTCTCTCCCCCGGCATTCAAAGCGCCCGCATCGGGCCATCAACTCTAAGTGCCGAGACACTGTTCAACTGGATCGATCTGCCGCTTCTGTGGCCAAAGTGGCTAAATGTCCTGGCCTTCAGCTGACGCATCTTAGTGTCCATGGCTGTGCGAAAATCTACCGGGAAAGTATTAACCCGCTCGTGGCACCGAATCTCTTCAGAACAGAGATAAAATGGGGCGAGACGGGCGATTTGCCAGATTGTCGCGCTCTGCGCTGCCACGGGCCGCGCGAAACAAGTCGCAGGGGCGCGTATTTCGAGCATCTCCGGACGAATTGTAGACGGAGAGAGACTCGTTGGCGGAGAGGGAGGGATTCGAACCCTCGGTACCGGTTACCCAGTACGCCAGATTAGCAATCTGGTGCCTTCGACCACTCGGCCACCTCTCCGCAGCCTCAATGACGGCCCGGGGGTTAAATAATTACGCGCTCATCGCCAAACTGGCAACCGCGCGGATCGAGCACTGACAGGAGAGCGGCGTGCAGTTTGCCACGGCGGGGACGTTTGGCCTGATCGCGGTCGGCTATTTGTACGTTTCAGGAGCAGGCGGCGCGAGCAGTGCGAGCCAGCACGCTCTGGCAGCGGCAAATTTGCCTATGACCGCTATGGGCCTCAGCGTATAACAGTCTCACAGAAGCACAGAGCGGGCGAAGCAGCCTTGGGCTCGCCGGCGCAGGTACAATGTTATCGTCGCTTGCCGCCGCTGCAAAAAGGTATCCGGCGTTCGCGCTTCGACGCGGCTTTGCGCTGCGTGAGGAATCGGCGAGCCCGCGCTGCGACGAGCCCGCGCCGCGACCGTCAGTGGCGGTTTGCCCGGCGATATGGGCCTGAGACGGCGCGTGAGGGCTTCCGGGCGGGTGCGCTTTGCGCTTGCAACCGAATGGTGTTGATGGGATGTCTAAGCTGGGATTCAAGACCCGAAATCCCGGTCGATAGGTATTCGGGGGTTACATACCGGTCCATGGCCAAGTTGACGTGTGGGAGATTCGGCAACGCCAGGGGAAACCCGAGGGAGAGAACGAACATGATATGCCCCGACAGAATCGGCCATGTGGTACTCAAAGTGCGTGACGTTGAGCGCTCCAAGAAATTTTACTCCGAAGTGATGGGCTTGCAGATCATGCAGTTCGAGCCCGCAATCAAGATGGCTTTTTTCGCGAGCAATGGCCGTGATCATCATGAGATTGCCGCGATCGAGGTCGAACCGACGGCTCCCGATTCCGCGGCTGGCGCGGTTGGACTGTCGCACGTCGCGTTTCGCCTTCGCGACCAGGCGCATCTGCAGGCCGCCTACGCCGATCTCAAGAAGCACGGGGTCAAGATCGTCTCGGCGGTCGATCATGGGGTCACCAAGAGTATCTATTTCCGCGACCCGGACGGACATCTGTTGGAGGTTTACTGCGACGGCCTGCCTGAGGAGGTCGCGAAATTTCCGGATCCTTACATGGGAACCGAATCGATCGATTTTGCCAAGGACGCGCCCAATTTCATGCAAGCGTTTGGAGAACTCACCAAATAGACGGTTGTCCGGTTAACCGTCCGCCTGAGGATTGCAGTGAGGGTTGGTAGGCAGCGCGGCGGTGAATCCCGCTACGCTCACGAATACTCACTCGGGCTCGGCCTAACTGGCTTTGTCGTCCTGCTCGGCTCTGTCCGCCGGCGCGGACGCGGAATCTTCGAGCTCGGGTTCTTCGAGTTTGCGATAGAGCGTCTTGCGATCGATTTGAAGGATGGCGGCGGCCTCGCGCTTGTTACCGTTGACCGACCCGAGAATGGCCCGCACATACTCACGTTCGAGACGGTCGAGGCTGAGGCGCCGATCGACGGCCTCCGCGATTGTCAGCCTGGGCGAAGCGGTGGTACCGGCAATTCGGGGCGGCAAATCTTTAACCTTGAGTTTGCCGTCGCCGCAGATGAGGACCGCGGTTTGTATAACGTTGTGCAATTCGCGCACGTTGCCGGGCCATCGATAGCGCATCAGGCAGGTCCGCGCTTCGGCTTCGATCTCGGGTATGGGCTTGCCGGCCTCGGCGCTAGCGCGGGAGAGAAAGTGCTTCAGTAGTAGGGGGAGATCCTCGGGGCGATCGCGCAGCGGCGGTACCGCCAGGGTCATCGCGGCGAGGCGGTAGTAGAGGTCGGACCTGAAGCGTCCTTGCTCCATCAGACGCTCGAGGTCGGCGTTGGTGGCAGCGACGACGCGCACGTCGACCGGGGTTTCCTCGGTCGCGCCGATCTGGCGGACCTGCTTGTCTTCGATGACGCGCAGCAGCTTGGCCTGCAGGCCCATCGGCATTTCGCCGATCTCGTCGAGGAACAGGGTGCCGGCGCGGGCGGCCGCGAAAAGTCCGGTCCGCGACTGACGCGCGTCGGTGAAAGCGCCGCGAACGTGGCCGAAGAGTTCGCTTTCGATCAGCGCCTCGGGAAGCGCTGCGCAGTTGACCGGTACGAAGGGGCCGTCGCGGCGCGAGCTTTCGAAATGCAGCGCGCGGGCGAGCAGGTCCTTGCCGGTGCCGCTCTCGCCGGTCAGCAGCACGCTGGCGGGGCTGTCGGCGATCTGCTTGAGCATTTCCAGCATCGCGACCATCCGTGGATTGGTCGCGATGATGTTGGGGAGACCATAACTGCGCGCGAGTTCGCCGCGCAGCCGCCGCACTTCCTGGCGCAGGCTGCGGCTCTCCAGCGCGCGCGCCACCACCAGTAGCAACTCATCGTTGCTGAAGGGTTTAGTGATGTAATCGAAGGCGCCGAGCTTCATCGATTCGACTGCGGTCTGGATCGATCCGAAGGCCGTGATGATGATTACCGGCAGATTGGGGGCCACCCGTTTGAGCTCGAGTTGGAGCTGATGGCCGCTGAGCCCGCTCATCCGCAGATCCGAGATCACCACGTCAGGACATTCGCGCTTGACCAGCGCGAGCGCCTCGGCGCCCTGACTCGCGCCGGCAGCGTCGTAGCCCGCCTCGCGCAGCACGTCACATACGACGGCGGCCATCTCATGGTCATCGTCCACGACCAGGATCGAAGCGTGTTGCTCGCTGCTCATCGCGGGGCCGCGGCGTTGTGGCCATTGTGCGCTTGGGCGCCCGCTTCGGCCCGCGCAATCGGTATGGTGACAAAAAAGCGCGCGCCGTCGGGGCCGGACTCAAAACTCAACTCACCGCCGTGATCGCGCATGATCGAATGGCTGACCGCGAGGCCCATCCCGCTGCCCTTGCCCGGTTCCTTGGTGGTGAAGAACGGGTCGAACACGCGCGAGCGGACCTGCGGCGGCACGCCTGGGCCGGTATCGGCGAAGGTGATACGGGCGCGGCGCTCGTGCTCGATACCGCTGACTTCGGCGACGACCCGCAGCGTCCCGCCGTCGGGGTTCATCGCGTCGAGCGCGTTGACGGCGAGATTAATGAACACCTGCTGAAGCTGGTCGGCGTCGCACTCGGCCGTGAGCGGACGCTCGCCGAGCTCGGTGGACAGATGCACCTGTCGGCGGGCGGCCTCAGTTTCGATTAAACTCATCGCGTGCTCGACGATCCGGCGCAGGTCGCAGGCGGTGCGGATTGGTTCACGCTCGCGCGCATAGTTGAGCAGCATCCGCACGATCCCGGAGATTCGATCGATCTGCTTGATAATGATTTCGAGGCCCTCTTCGAGCTTGGGCGAGGCGGGGCGGCTGTGCAGCAGATACTCGGCTCGTGCGCGAATGACGCCCATCGGGGTGCCGATCTCGTGGGCGAGCCCCGAGGCAAGCGTGCCGATGGTGGCGAGGCGGTCGGCGTGTTGCAGCCTGCGCTCGAGTTCGAGTTCGCGCCGATGCCGCTCGAGCAGGTCGGAGCCGGCCCGGGTCAGTTGCTGGTCGAGGCGGCGAAACTCCTCGGTCAGCAGTTCGACTTCGTCGCCGGCCGGGCCGCGTTCCGAGTCGTCCTGATCCGACAGGCGGGTGACGCGGCGCGATAGTTCGCTCAAAGGACTGGAAACGTAGCGCCGGACCACGAGCGGGATGATCGTCGCGATGAGCGCCATCACCAGTATTGCGGCCGCGACCGAACCCACGGTGCGAGCCTCCAAATCTTCGCTGATATCGGTCCAGTCCTGAGCGACCAGCAGGTAGCCCTTGCGCTGGCCCGCGAGGGTTATGGGGACCAGCCGGCAGAACCATCGCCGTCCGCCAGCCGAGCGCTCGAATTCGGCAGAGCTATGCGACTTCAGCAGGCTGAACTCCGCGGGGCCGGGCGCGAGCTCAGGCGGGAAGCCGGATTGATTGTTCCACAGCCTGCCTTGGGTATCGAACAAGGCGCTTAGGGTCGTTCGGTCTCGGCTCATCCGCTTGAGCACGTCGTGGATTTGATCCCATTCATTCTCGAGAAGATCGTTTTCCACCGCCGGCACGAGCGCACGCGTACTCGCCCGGGTCTCGCGCTTGAGGTCGTCGATGTAGGTCCGGGTCGAGCGGGCGACGCTCCAGTACGTATACAAAGCCACCACGGGCGTGAGCGCCAGCAGCAGCACGAGAGTAAGACGCGTGCCGACTTTCACGGCCTTCATTATAGCGACATCCCTTGGTCTAGCGCGTATCCGCCCGGCGCCCTCCTTCGCCTTTGTGCAAACCAGCGGCCAGCCGGGTATTTCCAGGCTTTTACGGACTTTTCACTATAGCAGGCTGGAAATTCGGCTGTCGGCGGCGCCTAAGCCGATCTCATCAGAGCAAAAGCCGGGAGAATTGCCACCAAGGAGCGGAAAATGTCTACACTTCGGCAGCCGGCTGTTTTGTATCGAGCAGTCAGGCCGGTCGCGATGCGATGGCAGCGCTGAAGCAATCCGCGTTCCTCTGCGGTTGGGAGGGCGGCAGCTGGCGGTCGGTTGGATGCTCGGTGTCAGGACGCAGGAGGATCAGCGTTCGGCAACCAGCCACGCGATGGCCATCATCGCGGACACCACCAGAAGCGTCAGGCCGTTAGTGCTTAGCCATCGACGTATCTGGCGGCGCGCGGTCCGCGGGCCCGGAACGGAACCAAGATCGCTGCGCCGACCGAATCTCTCGCCGACCGTTGCGCGAAGCGCCGCAAGAAAAGATCCGCCCCGGCGCCGATAAATGTTGGCTGGCCGGCGTAGTCGGCTGGACTTCATAAAGATTGGTCGCCACCCAAATTTCCGATCGAGGTACCGGCGAGTAAAAATATCATGCAGAGATTCGAAAGCCAATAAAGCTGTTAATAAGCGAATATAGGTGAGCATTAGAGTTCGACCGAGGTAGTGCTGGGATTTGATCACCTGTCTCTCAGCCACACCTTCTGTCCGTTCGATCTACGCAGCGGCTTCAAACCGATCCGTTACCGTTGGTGCTCCCAGATTGGCCTCCCGACGCGTCACCCGGTGTCGCTCCTAGGGGCATCGCTCTTGCTCTGTAGGAGACGGATGAACACGCCCTTTTTTCGGAAAGGCAGCCGCCGCATGACCAACAGATGAATGGGCCCTCGAACAGCGAGCGGCTGAAACTGCCGGGCGCACTTGCCGATGGGCGGTCGCACTGGCACGAGCGTTTCATGGCTGCGTTGGCCTGCGCATCGGAGTCCAAGTTGCGGCAACTCAACGTGCTGCTGCGGACCGGCCTCGGCGTGGTGTTTCTCTTTGAGGTCGCCACCTGGCTGGAGATCGTGCGCTTCGATCCCGCGATCCGTTATACGACAGAGCCGTTTTTCATTTTCGACCTCGCTCTGGTGGGCGCAGGATTCCGCCTGACCTACTTCAAGTGGTTCGGGGCAAGCTGGCGTAGCGTGACGATGGTCCTCTGCGTGATCCTGGTTTCCAGCCGGACGCTGTCGGCACTCGTCATTGGGCAGGACGAGACATTGCTGCTCGCGCTCTTTGTCCTCGCACTTGGGACCGCGGTGCTGGTGCCGTGGAGCGCGCGCTGGCAGGGTCTGATTACTCTTACAGGAATGCTTGCTTTCGCGGTTGCCGCGGTGGGCGGTGTGGTCCAGTCGGCCGACCTTCACCGATGGATCTTGCTGGCCGCGGTCGCGGCATTCGCTCTGAGTTTTACAGCGCTGAAGGATTACTATCGTGCCCAGGCCATCCTGATCGAAACCTTGCTGGACAAGGAAAAGCGCCTGGCCGGAAGCGAAACGATGTTGCGCAAGCTCTTCGACGCGGTTCCGGATATCGTGACCCTGACCCGTTTCAGCGACGGCAAGCTGTTCGAGGTCAACGAAGAATTTCTTCGACGCTCCGGGCTCAGCCGCGAGCAGGCGCTTTCGACCTCGACCCTTGAAGTCGCGGCCTGGAGCAGCTTGCAAGTGCGGGCCGCGTATATCGAGCGGCTGAAGGCCGAGGGGCACACAAGGAATTACGAGAGCGAATTCCGATTTCAGGGAGTGCTTGCGCCGTACCTGCTCTCCTCGGTGGTGGTTGAAATTGAGGGCGACCTCTATGCGCTCAACATCGCCCGCGATGCCACCAGTATCAGGGAAAATCAACGCGCGTTGCGCGAGGCCCAGGAGCTTCTGCACGCGCAAGTCGAGGAATTGACCGCGACCGAAGAACGCTTGCGCGACGAAGTGGCCGACCGCCGTCAGGCGCAAGCGCGCGTGGCCAAGAGCGAGGCGATACTGCGCAGGATGTTCGACGCCATTCCCGACATCGTCATTACGCGGCTCAACGATGCGATCATCGACGTCAACGAGGAGTTCGTAAAACGCACCGGCATCTCGCGCGCGCAGGCGCTGGCAGGCTCGATCAACGACTTTCCCATCTTCCTCCGTCGCGAAGACCGCGCGGAATTCCTGCGCCGGGTCAGGGCCGACGGCATAATCACGAATTTCGAGACCGACTTCATCCTCAAAGGCGTTACCGTGCGGCATCTTGTTTCGGGCGCGGTGATCGAAACCGAAGAAGGCCCGATCACCTTTGGCGTCTCGCGCGACATTTCCGCGCGCATTCAGATGGAGCAGGAACTAATCGCGGCCCGCGAAAAAGCGCTCCACGCGTCGCGCGCCAAATCCGAGTTTCTCTCCAGCATGTCCCACGAGATCCGCACCCCGATGAACGCCATCCTGGGCATGGCCGACCTGCTGAGCGACGGCGGCGCGCTCGACCCCGAGCAGCGGCGCTGCGTCGACACCATGCGCTCCAACGGCAATGCCCTGATGGGTCTGATCGACGACATTCTCGACCTCGCCAAGATCGAAAGCGGCCGCCTAAGCCTGGAGTCCGTGAGCTTCGACCTTGAAGACGTCGTCAGCAAGGCGATCGACACGATCAGCTTGCGCGCTCATGCCAAGGGCCTCGAACTGACCGTACGCATCCTGCCCCACGTGCCGCCGAATCTCATCGGCGATCCGTTGCGGCTGCGCCAGATTCTGATCAATCTGGCCGCCAACGCGATCAAGTTTACCGAGCAGGGAGCGGTCGCGCTCACAGTCGAAAGCCTCTCACCGGCCGAGGCCTTGCGTTTTGGTTTTACCCATGACTTCCCCGAAGGCGAGGCGGCCAAAGCGCGTGCCCCGGCCGCCTGGCTGCGCTTCTCAGTCTCGGACACCGGCATCGGAATCGCCGCCGGCCAGCTCGGCGCGATTTTCTCCAGCTTCACCCAGGCCGACACATCGATCACGCGCCGCTTCGGCGGCTCCGGGCTCGGCCTCACGATTGTGCGGCGCCTGAGCGAGATGATGGGCGGGAAGGTCGAGGTCGAGAGCGAAGCCGGCCGCGGTTCGATATTCCGGGTCACCGTTGCCTTTGGGGTCGATACCCGGCCCGCGGTGGCTCGGACGCGCGGCGCAAACCTGGACCTGCACGGTCTTCGGGTGCTGGTCGTCGATGACCATGAGACCAGCCGCCTGATTCTGCGCGAGATGCTCGTGCGCAATCGCGCCGAGGTGGCTCAAGCCGCAAGCGGCCCGGCGGCGCTGGCTGTACTCGCGAGCGCCCGCGCGGCCCGCCTTCCGTATCAGCTGATGCTGCTCGATTGCGATATGCCCGACATGGATGGGGTGGAGGTAGCGCGCAAAGCGATCGAAGAGGGTTTCGCGCCGGCTTCTCCCGGGGGCCGGGAGAGCATAATTCTGATGCTGACCTCTGAAGAGCTGAATTTCAGGCGCGCCCAAATGCGTGAGGCAGGCTTGCACACCTATTTGATCAAGCCGGTCAAGCGCGTCGAGTTGCTCGAGAAGATGCGCCTCCTGCTAAACGGCGGCGGCGGAAAATCGCTCCCCGGGCCTGCCGCTACGCCAGCGGCTGCCGCCGACACACGGCCCCTGCGCATCCTGCTGGCCGAGGATGCTCCGGACAATCGCTTTCTCATCCAGGCTTACTTGAAGAAACTGCCCTACCAGATCGATATCGCGGAAAACGGGCGCATCGCGATCGACAAGTTTAAAGCCCTGCGCCCCGACCTGGTGCTGATGGACGTGCAGATGCCAGATATCGACGGGCTCGCCGCCACGCGCGTGATCCGTCAGTGGGAAAGCGCGCAGGGCCTGCCGGCGACACCCATAATCGCGCTCACCGCGTCGGTGCTCGAAGATGACGTCAGGCGCAGTCTCGCCGCCGGCTGCGACGAGCACGTCAGCAAGCCGGTCAAGAAGCCGGTCCTGCTGGCGGCGATTCGCAGAGCGACGGCCGCGCGCCGCCCGGAGGTTGGCGCAGAGATCGATCGGCCCGGCGCCGCGGACTCGCATCCGCAGGGCGAGGCAGCACTGGTGGCCATGCCGGTCGTTTAGAGACTGCGTCCGTCGAACGGTTCGATCTTCAGCCCCGACGGTTCGACACCTTCGATGCAGCGGGCATTGACGTAAAGGCCGTCAGGCGACGAGATGAACGGCGCGCATCCGCAGTTGGGGCAGAAATGATGCTTCACCGTGCCGCTTTTGAAGGTGTAGGTGGCGAGATTGGACTCCGGCGTGGCCAGCCGCAGGTTTTCGCGCGGCACGCCCCAGTGCAGATAGCCGCGCATCGTGCAGATCGAGCAGTTGCACTCCATCACCTGTTTCAAATCGCCCTCGACTTCGAACCGGTTGCGTCCGCAATGGCATCCGCCGCGATGGATCATGGCCAAACCTCCTGAGTCGGATTTTTTCGCTCGTAGCATCCCGCCCAGGCACTGGCAAGCCCGACGCTCCGCGTGGCGCCAGTCGGTCCCGCGCTCCCGTGCTACACAGCCGTGGCGGCGTCGGATAGACTTCTCAGTCCCGTGAGACCTATCGCACAAGACCGATCGTTGCGGACACCGTGGGATAGCTTCGAGCGCGAGGTGCTCGAGTACCTGCGCGCGCTCATCCGCTTCGACACCACCAATCCGCCCGGCAACGAGCGCCTCGCCACCGATTTTCTGGCCGCCGCGTTGGGCGCCGAGGGTATCGCGTCCGTGGTGCTTGAAAAGGAGCCCACCCGCGCCAACCTTGTCGCGCGGCTGAAGGGCGGGGGCGCCGGCGGCGCGCCTCTGATGCTGTCCTCGCATACCGACGTCGTGCCGGTAGAGGCCGCGCGCTGGAGCCGCGCGCCGTTCGGCGCCGAGCTCGCGGACGGCTGCGTATGGGGCCGTGGCGCGATCGATATGAAAGCCAAGGGTGCGATGGATCTGGGCCTGATGCTCGCGCTCAGCCGCGCGGGCGTCGCGCTAAGCCGCGACCTGGTGCTGGCGGCGGTGGCCGACGAGGAGGCCGGCTCCGAACTCGGCGCCCGTTTCCTGGTCGAGCGGCATCCGGACCTGGTGCGCGCCGGATGGGTGCTCAACGAGGCCGGCGGCTTCACCCTGCATCTGGGCGGACGCCGCTATTATCCGATTCAGGTGGCCGAGAAGGGCTATGTGACGGTGAAGATGACCGTCAACGGGCCGCCCGGTCACGGTTCGATCCCGCGTTCCGATAGCGCCATCGCGGCCCTCGCGGAACTCATCGTGCGAATCAACCGGACTGCGATGCGGATGCGGCTGACGCCGCTGATGCGGCGCACGCTCGATCAGCTCGGTCTCGATCCGCAAAGCGCGCCGCCGTTGTTTCGCGCGATGATGGCCAACACCGTCGCACCCACCATGCTGCGCGGCGGCTACAAGGACAACGTCATTCCGGGCGAAGCTTCGGTGGTACTCGATGGCCGCACCCTGCCTGGCGAGACGGCCGAGAGCCTGCTCGCCGAGTTGCGCGAGATCGTGGGACCGGAACCCGCCCTCGAGGTGATCAAGTCCGCGCCGCCGGCCGAGGGCAGCGCGGACACGCAACTGTTTCGCCTGATCGCGCACCATGTCGAGATGGCGGACCCCGGGGCGCGTGCGATTGCCTGGATGCTGCCGGGGGCGACCGACAGCAAGTTCTACACGCAGCTCGGCGCGACCTGCTACGGATTCGCACCGGTGCGGATCGGTCCGCGGACTCCGTATGGAGCGCTCTATCATGGCAACGACGAACGCATCCCGATCGACGGCTTTATGTGGGGCTTGCGGCTCTACGCGGAAGTGGTGCTGAACTTTCTGGGCCTGCGCTTCGACCAGGTATTCAACTAGCGTCGAACCGATTCCGAATTATCCGGCCGGTTAGATCTCATCTTTTCTCGTTACAAGATAGCTTGGACTAATTATGTGCCCGGCAACTTTTTATTGCGCCCTGACCTGTAAGAGACCCGCCGCGAGTGTCGCGAACGGCGGCAGAGACGCGTCCGAATTCGGCCGTAAACGGAGCGACTTGAGATGGTTCTCCTTCGCCCTCTGCTGGTCCAGGGAGAGGGGAGCGGAGCGTCAGATCAACCCGGCTAAGGAATCCAGTCAGTTGGAATTTGCGCTGTCATCGGTCGGCTCGCTCGCGTTTACCGGCTGTTGCTGCTCGGGCGTAAACGTGACCAGCAGGCGCGGCGGAGCGTTGAGCGGCACCACCGCGTAGCGCGACACCGGCGACGTATTCACGGTCACCGTGGTCCCGCCGGCGTCGGACTGGATATCGCAGTCGTGAAAGATCGAGCGGTCGAACACCAAATGAGTCGGAAGACCCTTCGCGAGCCTGGTCTCCTTCAGATGGATCGTCAGAGTCGACGAACTGGAGCCGCCCTGAAGCTGGTTTTCGAACGCGACCGGACCGGTCAAATCGAAGATTACCGACAGCGGCGGATCGGACGAAGAGAGCCTGACCCGATTGAGCGTGGCGGGCCCGATCTGGGCGAGCGTCCTTAATCCGCGCCCGGCCATCGCGACGCTGCTGGGAGCCGCCGCATCCGTGGTGGCCGTGCCGGAAGAAGCTGCGCCAGAGGCGGCTGCGCCCGGCGATGACGATATGGAACTGCGCGCCGGCACCGGTGGCACATTAGGGGCTGGGTCCGGAACCGTCGAGCCCGGGGGCGCGCCAGCATCGGAGGCCGCCGGCGGGGCCTTCAAAATCGGCAGCGGCGGATAGTCGCCGGCCGAAGCCACTGCCGTTTCATCGCCTTGGCGTACCCTTACCTGGTCGGTATCGCCGAATCCACTTTCAGTCAGCACCAGGTGCAGCGGGTCTTCTTCGGTATCGACTGGCTGATGCAGTTTTTTGAGTTCGCGCTGGGCTTTGCTGGCGTAGCTCGTGCCGGGATAGTGCAGCACGACCGCGGTAAAGGCCTGGGCGGCGGAGTATTTTTTGCCTTCTTTCTCCAACGTCGTGCCGAGCTGGTAAAGCGCCTCGTCGCCAACCGGAGTGTCGGGCCATTTCTGCATCAGCTCGGCAAGGCGCGATTCGGCGGCGCGGAAATTGGCCTTCTTGTAATAGAAATCTCCGATCAGAAGTTGATGCCGCGCGAGCATCTCGCGGCAGACGGAGATCTGCTGATGGGCGAGCGCTGCAAATCCCGTTTCGGGATAGCGCCGTTCGATTATCTCGAATTGCTGGAGCGCCTGTTCGGTGTTGCTCTGATCCTGGTCGGGGCGGCCGATCTGATCGTAGTGCGCCATCGCCAGGTAGTAAGAAGCCAGCTCGATCTGTTTGCTGGTCGGATGCATCTTCTCGAAGTCACCCAGCGAGGCGATCGCTTCGGCGTAGTGTTTCTCCTGGTATTGGGACAGACCGATTTTGAGCTCGGCGTCCTCGGCGTATGGGCTGAAAGGATACTGATCAATCAGCTTCTGGAAGTAGATCGCCGAGCCTTTGTAGTCGTGCTGGGCAAAGGCCTGCTGTCCCAGCGAGTAATAGTTCTCGCCGGTGGGAGTCTGCTGATGCACGGCACAGGCCGACGCGCAGAGCGCGAGACCAGCCGCCAACACGAAAACCAAACGCCGCATGATACGAAACTGGGAGTCAGGTTAGACGCTGCCCGATGCCAAGGCAAGCACGATCCGGTACGGATGACCACAGCGCGAGGGCGAACTCAGGCAAGGCCCCCAACCAGGGTGAAGGAGGCGGAAAATACCGCCTTGCCCTGGGCCAGGTACTTCATCCCAAACCCCGAGGCCCGCGCACCCGGCGCCGCGGCTTCGACCCGGCGAAACCCCGCGCCCGCGAGCATCGCGAACATCTCCGCCGCGTAGGGCTCGACGTCCGTCGCCAGGTGGACGATCGCTCCCGGCGCCAGCACGCGCTTGATGCGTTCGGCGAAACCGGCCGAGAACATCCGATGCTTCTGTTGCGAGAGGGTGAGCCACGGATCGGGAAAATAGACGTGGCATGCGCTCAGGCTCCCGGCCGGCAGCATCAGGTTGACCAGCGTGCGCGCGTCCATCCGCGCTACGCGCAGGTTGCCGAGTCCGCGGCGCGCGGCGCGCAGCGCCAGCACCCGCGCAACCGAGGCCGCCAGCTCGACCGCGAGAAAATCGCGCTCCGGACGCTGGGCCGCATATTCGATTATGAAATCGCCGCGCCCGGCCCCCAGCTCGACCTCCAGCGGCGCGCGCCGGCCGAACAGTCGCTCGGGATCGATCGCGTACAAGGGACCGTCCTCGGCGACCAGCACGCTCGTCGCGAGCGCGCGCTTTTCCGGATCGCGCCACATGCGCGCCGCTTTGCGCAGCCGTGCCATTGGAGAGGTGCGGGCGAGGTCCCTCGGGGCGCGCGGCCTAGTCCGTGCGCGCCATGAAATCCTTAACCCGCTGCACCAGCGGCGCCAAGTCGGTGTTGTCGACCAGCGCACTGGCCATCCTGACCGGGTCGCCGAAGAAGAAGCGTTCGTATAGCACCTGGCGACCGGCGAACGAACTGCCTGCGGCGTCCCAGGCCAGCCGGTAGAGGGCCACGCGCTCGCGCGCGCCGGCGTCGGCCTGGCCGAAGTAGCGTTCGATCTCGGGCGCGATTGGGCTTTTGAAATCACGCTCCGACGGCGTCGCCATCAGGCTTGAGGAGCTGTTGAGCTGGATGATCTCGGCGAGGCGCGGGTACAGCTTAGGGAAAAGATTGCGCGCGGCGTCCAGTGGCGGACGCGCCGGCATGTGCTCGCCCCACTTGTCGGCTGCCGCGTCGGCCTCGGCGGCGCGCAGGCACGATCGCATCAGCTCGGTCGTGACGATCATTTCGGCCAGGCGCTCGCGCACGTGCGGCAGGCTCATCGCGTCGCTCACCTGGGCGATGCGCGTGGCCAGGCCGAGCATGAACTCGCTCTTGACCGCGTTCTTGACCACCACCTGATGCATCATGTTGATCACGGCGCCGGTCTCGGCATAGAGCGCGTTGCAGCGCGCCATGTCGCCGCATACGAACACTCGTTGCCACGGCACCGTCACGTTCTCGAAGACGACGACGCAATCCATCTCCTCGAACCGCGAGGCGAGTGGATGATCGAAATGCGATCGCTCGGAGTCGAACGGATCGCGGCAGATAAATTTGAGTCCCGGCGCGTTGCAGGGAAGGGCAAACGCGAGCGCGAAAGGTTTCTGGCTCGGGTCCTCTTTGAGCACGGTGGAGGGGAAGACCAACAATTCCTCGGAGGCCGGTCCCAGCGTCGCGAGCATGCGCGCGCCGTTGACCACGATTCCGTCGCGGGTCTCTTCGACCAGGCGCAAGGCGAGTTCCGCGTCGGTCTGCCCCGCCCATCCGGCGGCGCGGCTGGCGCGCGGGTTGAGCAGGGTGTGGGTGGCGCACCAGTCGTTGCGGCGCGCGGCGCGGTAGTACTCCACGATGTTGTCGCCGAAGCGTTGGTCGGCGGCGGCGAAGAACTCGCGCGCGGCCGCCATCGCCGCGAGGCTCGCGTTGAGGTAATCGGGCGTGCGCCCGAGCATCCCGCCGCTGTACTCGGCCCATCGCCGCATCATCGCGCCGCGCTTGCGCACTTCGCCGCCGCTTTGCGGCTGGATGAAGGAGAGGCCGGCACGCTCCCCGCCCTCGATCCGATAGGTCATGGCCTCGGGATGTTCGATCTGCATGTCGTAGAGCGAGGCCAGAGAACGCGTGACGGGCTTGAGCGCCGGATGGGTGGTCGGGTCGGCGACGCGCTCGCCGCCGATCCAGACTTCGCTCTTGAGCTTGCGCATCGCGCTCAAATAATTGTTGCCCGAACGCGCACCCATCAGAGAATCTCCTGCAATTGCGGCAGCCTTTTGCGCAGGCGCTCGGCGGCGTCCTCGGGCGCCATGTAGGGCGGCCGCGCCGGCCCCATATCGATCCCGGTCGCGACTGAGGCGGTGACCTTGGTGACGCCGAGATGGCCGAGCGCCTCTTCGCCGCCGCGCGGGAAGCATCGGTTGAGCCGGCGCTGGATTTCCTGCGCGCGCATGATCTCGCCGCCGCGGTACGCCTTGAGCAGCGCCGCGGAGGCGGGCACGGCGAAGATGTTGATGAAGCCGCCGGACGCGCCAAGCATCAGTCCGCTCAGCAGCGCGCGAAAGGTGTTGTAGATTTCGATGCGCGAGCCGATTTGGTCGTACAGCTCCTCCAGGTGCTGCAGGTCGGTGAGGACTTCCTTCATCGCTACCACGCCGGGAATCGCCGCCAGGCGTGCGGCGAATTTGGGCGTAATATTGAATTTGCTCAGCGCCGGATTGTGATAGACCACCAGCGGCAGATCGCCGGCCTCCGCGATCATCCGGTAGTGGCGCTCGACTTCGGCCTCGCCGCAGCGCCAGTAATATGGCGGGATCACCTGCTGAGCGTCGTAGCCCATCTTTGCCGCAACCTTGGCGAAATGCAGCGCCTCCAGCGTGGTCGCGCCCGAAGTCATCGCGGTGGCCGGCACGCCCGGACGTTTGCGGGTTTCTTCGAGCGTCACTTCGAAGGCGCGGATCCGTTCGGCTTCGCTCAGATGCAGGAACTCGCCGATACTGGGAGTGGCGACGATCCCATCGGCGCCGTGGTCGAGCGCCCATCGTACTTCCTTGCGCAACGCGTCTTCGTTGAGCTTGTAGTCCGAGGTGAATGGCGTCACCAGCATCGCATGGATTCCGTGCACGAGTTTCATTTAAGTTTCGCTCCGTGGGAACTTCTCGTCATTCCAGGCGCAAGACGATGGCTCTCCTTCAACACTTAACCAGCACTTCGCGCTCGCCATGGATCGCATGAGGTACCTCGGCGCCTGACCACTGTAGAACATCCGAATCGCACTTCCGAAGAGCCGGCGCAGTTCGGGCATGGTTGGATCGCTCGCCTTGGCTCTCAGCGTCCCGCCGGCGCCGGCGCGCCCTGATTAGCCGCGGCGGTGGGCCGGGCGAAATAGAAAATTGCCTGTCCAGTGCCGAGCGCCGCTTCGTAGCGTCCGAACTGCTCGCCTCGCCAGTTCCATCCGTCACCGCCCATCGCCCCCGCCATCATCAGGTAGTGTGAGAACCGTCCCTCGGGTGAGCATTCGGCGCGATACTCGGGCGCGGCGCGCAGAATCTCGTCATGGCGGCCGGCGCGGAACCACTCCATCAACTTTTCGTCATACAGGCGGTTGGCGAGCGAACTGATGTCGTCGGGCGACGCCGAAGCGTGTTGCAGAACGTTATCGTAATCCCAGAAGCGATGCGACATGCCGCCGGCCGCAACCAGCACCACGCGCCGCTTGGAAGCGCGGATGGCGGCGCCCATCGCGACACCTAACGCGACGTCGTTGGAGATTCCGGCGGTTTGGCAGACGCCCATCGACAATACGCGCCGCTGCGCGCCGGGATTGAAATAGTGCATCACGTTCAGCGTCGGATAGTGCAGCGGCAGGGTAGGGTAGCCCGACGCGATCGCGCGGAGGCCCCCGGCGCGCGCCGCCTCCACGATCGCGGCGGCCAGTTCCGGATCGCCCGCATAGTCGAAGGCGTACTCGTGAATCATCTGCGGCAATTCTTCGGACGTGTAGAGGCCGCGCAGGCGCTCCTGCGCATTGAGCACGTACTCGAGCGTGGTGAACCAGTGCGTGTCGATCAGCACGAAGGTGTCGAACTCAAGCGCGCGAAGCCGCTCGCGTTCGAGCGATTCCATCGCGTCGTAAAAGGTGGTCACGTTCTTACCCATGTAAGCGCGGCGCGCCTGGGGGTCGTGAATCATCAGGCGCGGGACGTGGGTGGTGAAAATCGCGGCTACGATCTCGCCCATCGCGGACCTCCTTTGGCGCGGCAAGTCATTGCGCGGCCTGATGCTCGGGGTAGGTCAGGCAGACCAGCTTGGGCTCAGTCCAGAACTCCAGGCTGAAGCGTCCTCCCTGGCGGCCGACTCCACTTTGGCCCGAACCGCCGAACGGCGTGCGCAGATCGCGCAGGAAAAAGCTGTTGACCCACACCATCCCGGTCTTCAGGCGCGC
>DATJID010000025.1:0-16113 GCA_035493515.1 Binataceae bacterium (SeqCode)
ACCACTTGTCGAGGAGAGTGTGAGCGGATATCCCATTTGGGCGCACCATAAAGTGGTGACGCCGAATAGATGTTTGCAATCGATCACCGCCAGACCAGAACTCAGAACCTTCTTGCCACGGGGGAGCCGTCCATAGATGTAAAAGGTCGCGCTCGAGATCCCGTGGCGGCGGCAGACCTCCTCGGTCTTCGCTCCCGCCTCATGCTCGCGCAACACCCCGATGATCTGCTCCTCGCTGAATCGGCTGCTTTTCATTGTCCGTCTCCTTTCAGTCGACGGACTCTACCTCAAAACTGCTGGGCGTTAGGGGAGCAGGCCAAAGATCATCTAAAGAACCGTTGCGATGCCGTGGTGATATTCGCTAAGTACCGCTTCGGAGAACGACATCGTCCGCGCCTCATAAGGGGGCACCCGGTCGGATCGGACGCATTGCTTTCTCCTGATTCTAAGGACGGCTGGGATGTCAAAATCGCCGAAGCTCATCCTCTTGGCTGCCGGCGGCCTCATCGGAGCTATCATTCTCATCGCGGTGGTAGTGCTTCTGATTCTTAAAGTGAATGCCAAGCGCCAGGTGCAAACACTCGTCTCACACGCGCTCGAAATGGAAGTCAACGTCGGTGGCCGACTGGACATCGGCTTCTTTCCGAGCTTTCACATTACGATGGAGAACGTGCAGATCCGCAACCGTGGCTCTGAGATCGCCTCAGCAGCGCAGGCCAGCCTTGGGATCGAACTCTTTCCTCTGCTGCACAAAGAAGTCCGGTTAGACAGTATTGGACTGAAGCACGTCAAAATCTCGGTGGAGCGGCGGCGCGACGGAACGTTCAACTTCGAAACGCGGACGGGGCGGAGGTTTCCGCCAACCGATGTCGCGAGAGTATCTCTCTCGGACGCAACGCTTCTCTACACGGATCAGCAATCTGGGAAAGCCCTAGAGGCGGACTCCTGCGATTTGGATGTGCGCCACCTGCAACTTTCAAAGGAGAAAAGGGCGGCCCTCTTGAAGAGCCTTTCCTTCACGGCAGTGCTCGCCTGCGGGGAAATCCCAACAAAAGATGTCGTCTTGTCCGAACTGAAGTTTTCGATCGCCGGGGAAGAGGGGGTCTTTGATCTCAACCCGGTCACGATGCGCCTCTTCGGTGGACAGGGATCAGGTAACCTCCGGGCAGATTTTTCCGGCTCCGTACCCGATTACCATGTTCGCTACTCCTTATCGAAGTTCCACCTCGCGGAGTTCTTCAAGACATTGTCGCCAAGGAATGTGGGGGATGGACCGATGGACTTCTCCACAAACCTGTCGCTGAAGGGAAAGACAACCGATGAGATGGTGCGGTCGGCCGGCGGAGAGGCTTCCCTTCACGCCCACGATCTCAAACTCGAAATAGGCGACATCGACGAGGAGCTCTCCCGCTATGAATCCAGCCAGAGTTTCAACCTCGTCGATGTATGTGCTTTTTTCTTCGCCGGCCCCCTCGGTTTGGCGGTCACGAAGGGATACCACTTTGCGAGCCTCTTTCAGAGTTCAGGTGGCAGTAGCCAGATCCGGACGCTCGTATCCAAGTGGAAGATCGAGCACGGCGTGGCGCAGGCGAAGGATGTGGCCATGGCGACGAAGGAGAACAGGATCGCTCTGCAGGGAGGGCTTGATTTCGTCAACGGGCGTTTCAAAAATGTGATGGTGGCGGTGATTGACGCGCAGGGATGCCCCAGAGTGCAGCAGAAAATTCACGGCTCATTCAGCAAACCGGAAGTGGAAAGACCGAGCATCCTGACATCGCTTTCCGGACCGGCACGCAAGCTACTCGGACAAGCCAAGAGCCTTTTCGGCGGGCATTGCGATGTCTTCTACGCCGGCTCGGTGGCACCCCCTCATTAGCGTATCGGCGCGCCGAGCGCCGAGGGTCGCTGACGGTCATCGTTTGCTCCGTCCTTGCCCGCCGAGCGTCGACGCGCGAGTGGGCAATAGGGGGGTTGATCCCGGACTTCGCTGATCTGCATTTCATAATCCTCCGCGAAGGGAGCTCAACGACCTCACATTTTGAAGTGCGTAGGCCAAAAGCTTACTATGGCCCAAGCTACCGCAAGACCGAAGATCACATAAAAGGTGACTGTCATCATTCGTTTCATGCCCTGCACCAACGAACGGCAAGCGGCTAAGTCGCGAACGTGAAGAGGTTTAGGCAGCTGATGAAACTGCTTTTCCGCTCTTCGACTCCAGCACCAAAAACTCCATCAGCCTCTCGGATCGTGCACATTGGTCTTATTCGCCTTCAACCACCCTGCATGCCGCTCGCATAGTTCCCGCCGCTTGAGCGGTCTGCCCTGATTGTCGGTGTACCGCGCGAGCATCGTTGCACGAACCTGACACTGGCGCACGCTGCAGCGCGCGGGGTATCCGCAGGTGAGCAGTTGAATCTCTTCGGCCACGTCTTAAACCTTAGCGCACACAAAGGGCGCGAAATGCCGTGTGACATAATGGTGTCAGTACTACCGTCCGCGACGGGGTTTTACGGTCCACTTGGCCGAGGCGCGGCGGGCGAAAACCCTTTGTTTGTGGACGTTCCTGTATTTTCGAGCACCGTAGTGACTCCCAGTCAACGTCCCCTCGATACACCGTGCTAGCCGACAAGGTGCTGAGCGCGCTGCGCTGATCCGCCTTAAGCGCGCTCGATTATCGACACGATTGCCGCCCCGCCTCGTTGCACATCATGCAAAGCGCTTAACGCGCCTTGCGATGTTCGACTTCGTGAACTGGCGGAGAGGTGCAGCCCTCCTCTGGGCTTCGCCCCATTATGCCCCTGCCATCTTAGGATTGGTCAGTTTTAATTCGGCGAGTTTGACACTCTTGCCAAATGCCTAAACGGTTGGTTAGTGTCGAATTGACGCAAAGTATTTTAAATTCAGGAGAGCCGAATTATGAGCGTAATCGTTCTAGTGCAGGGGACGCCGCGGGCCGATCGCAAGGAAGCGTTGGCCCAATATCAGCAGGCAGCGCGCGCGACTATTGCAAAGCACCGCGGCGAAATCATCGCTCGCGGCAGCGGACTCGGGGCGCTGCACGGCCCCGGCACGCATCAGGTCGGCGTAGTGCTGCGGTTCGCCGACAAGTCTGCTGCTGAGGGATGGTACAACGACCCCGAATATCAAAAAGTAGTGCCGCTGCGAGACGAGGCCTTCGCCGAATTGGAGATCAGCATGTTCCAGGAGTGACGTCGAAACGCTAGACGGACTGGCGAGGAGGGCAGCCCTCCTCGCACTCCTCCCCCGTCGAAAGGGTTGCGATCGACGAGCGCCTTTATCGGGATCGCCGCGAGGTCGTCGGTTCTGACTCCCGACAGCGCTCCGCCGTAACGTCCGATCGGCGTGCGGGCCGCGTCACAGATGAAAGCTTCGGCCATCTCTCTGCCCCTTCCCAGGTTTGATTCGTGCGGTGGGCCGCGCCTTGCGCTCCGATCGCGGCTGTCGCGAAGAGCGCTCTGCCGCGGCCGCCGCGAGCGTGAAGTCGAATTCGATCGCGTCCGGCGCCCGCTCACCTTTGCCGTTTGCCGCGCGGCCCTTGTGATAGGCGACGGTCAGCGAATGTTTGGCGCCAAACACAGCGTCCGATTCGATGTAGGCATCACCCGCAATATACAATGCGGTAATCAGTGGCTGGTAACCCCCCGCAGTGACTATAAAGTGTATATGCGCCGGACGATACGGATGACGCCCTTGAGCGCGAAGCAGCACTCCCACCGGTCCGTCGTCCGGTACGGGATAGCTTTTCGGTTTGACCGAGCGGAATTCGTAGTGGCCGTCGGCGCCGGTGCGAAACCTTCCACGCAGGTTCATCCCCACCTGGTGCTCGTCCTGGATGTCGTACTTGCCGTTGGGCGCGGCCTGCCATACGTCCAGCAACGCGCCTGCGAGCGGCCGCCCGCGAGCGTCCGCGACCCGCCCGCGCAACACAATTGTTTCTCCCGGAGTATTGCCCGCGATGCTTGCGCCGAGCGGCTGCTCCGGCGCGCCATCGCGATAGAACGGCCCCAGCAGACTCGAATCGGTGCCGCGCCCCAGGCGCCGATGGCGCACCAGGTCGACCATCGCACTCACCCCCAGCGTGTCGGAGAGCAGGATGAACTCCTGGCGCTTGTCGTCGGTGATACGGCCGACGGCGGTCAGGAATTCGATTGCGGTCTTCCATTCGGCGGACGTGAGTGCGGTTTCGCGCACGAAGCCGTGCAGATGGCGGATGATAGCGGTCATGATCTGCTTCATCCGGGGGTCAGATGTTTTCGCGAGCCGCGCCAGCGCCGCCGCTGTGAGGCCGTTTTCAGTCAGTGTTTTCATCGCGCACTCCCATTATTAATAGCGCGTTTTGGGCGATCGAGCGTTTGGCCGCGTAGTCCTCATGCGCCGGCCGCATGCGCCCGCGCGGTGCGTTCGTTCAGATCGCGCAACACTGCCAGCTCGGCCGCCGTCGGCGGCGCGGTCTCTGCGAGGTTGGCGGCAACTCGGAGCGGCCATCCGGTCGCGGCGATTGCCTGTTCGACCATGACGCCGGGATGCAGGCTGGTGAGCGTAAGTTCTTTGGTCAGCGGATCGGGCGTGAGAATTCCAAGGTCGGTTATGACGGCGCTCGGGCCGCGCCCGGGCATCCCGAGCTGCTCGCGGCTGTCGTCACCCTGGAGGTAGCCGGCCGAGGTGACGAAGTCCAGTTTCGCGACAAAGGCACGCTTGCTCTGGCGCAGCATGATCAACACTTCGCGCGCGCTGCAGGCAATTTCGGCCGCACCGCCCGCGCCGGGCAATCGCACCTCTGGCGAGCGGTAATCCCCGACCACGGTGGTGTTGAGATTGGCGAACCGATCGATCTGCGCCGCGCCCAGGAAACCGACGTCCACGCGGCATCCTTGCAGCCAGTAGGCGAAAATCTCGGTAATCGAAACCACCGTATCCGCGGTCTCGGCCAGCTCGCCGTCCCCGATCGAGAGCGGCAAGACGTCGGGCTTTGCGCCGATGGTGCCCGATTCGTAAATCAGCACCGCCGCGGGCGCATGGGTGAGCCGAGCGAGATTAGCCGCCGCGCTCGGCAAACCGATACCCACGAAGCACACGGCCCGGTCGCGCAGCATCCGCGCGGCCGCGACCGTCATCATCTCGTCGGCGCTGTATTGCCGCTCAGCCATCGATCGCCTGAGGCGGCCGCTCGGCGCCCGCACGCGCGAGACTGCGCCGAAACTCGGCGAAGTCCGCGGTCGCAATCACGTGGCGTTCGATCCAATCGGTAAAGCTCTGACGCTCGCGCGCGGTCTCGTCCCATCGCTGATAGAAGGAATTGTCGCGAGCGTAGTAGCCGAGCGCATAGGACGGAAACGCGCCGCCGGGGACTTCGCATACGGCACCCAGGATCCATCCGGGCAGCACCACCGAATTCGCCCCCGGCTCGAGCCGGTCGACGATCTCCTCGACCGTGACGATCGAGCGCCGCGCCGCCATCACCACCTCTTTCTGCACGCCCACGATGCCCCACAAGAGCACGTTGCCCTTGCGATCGGCCTGCTGCGCGTGAATTACGGCGACGTCGGGGCGAATCGCGGGCACCGCGGCGAGCCGCTCGCCGGTAAACGGGCACTCGATGAATTTCACGCGCGGATTGTACTTCGGCAAATCAGACCCGAGGTAGCCGCGGAGCACGCCGAACGGAAGATTGGACGCGCCCGCCGCGTAGGCCGTCGCCATCCCGGCGTGGCTGTGCTCTTCGATTTCAAGCGGCCGCGGCCATTCGCGCTCGATCGCATCGCGCAACCGATGGAGCGAGCCGACGCCCGGATTGCCGCCCCATGAGAAAACCAGTTTCCGCGCGCATCCCATCCCAATGAGCTGGTCGTAAATCAGGTCGGGCGTCATCCGCACCAGCGTCAGGTCGCGCCGGCGCTGGCGGATGATCTCGTGGCCGGCGGCCGAGGGAATCAGATGGGTAAACCCTTCAATCGCAACGGTGTCACCGTCGCGGACGAATTCACGGATCGCGTCGCGCAGATCGAGAATCAGGGCCATGGTCGTCGTCGCCGCCGCCGCGTCAACGCTGATAGTACGCCGGCAGCTTCGCGTCCACGTTGACCCACACCGACTTGGGGCTGGTGTATTCCTCGATCGACTCTATCCCGAGGTCGCGGCCGTAACCGGAGCTGCGCACGCCGCCGAACGGCGAGCCCGGGTTGGCGCGCTTGTAGCAATTTATCCAGACCATCCCGGTGATGATTTGCCGGGCCACGCGATGCGCCCGCGAAAGATTGGTGGTCCATAGCCCGCCGCCGAGTCCATAGACCGTATCGTTGGCGACGGCGATGACCTCGTCTTCATGCCTGAAGGTGGTGACGGTCACAAAGGGGCCGAAGACCTCCTCCTGGCAGACGCGATCCTTGGGCCGCGCACGCACCACGGTCGGCATCACGTAGCATCCTTTCGCCAGCTCCGCATCGGAAGGCGCTTTGCCGCCGAGCAGGATTTCGCCGCCCTCTTCGCGCGCGACCTTGCAGTAGGAAAGCACGCGGTCGCGATGGGCCAGTGAGGTCAGCGGCCCCATCTCGGTCTGCGGATTGAGCGGATTACCGAGTTTGATCGATGCCGCAAGTTTAAGGAAGCGGTCGAGGAATTTATCCGCGATATTCTCGTGCAGCAGCAGCCGCGAGCCGGCGATACAGGCCTGCCCCTGGTTGTGGAAGATCGCGAACGCGCTGCCGTTGAGCGCCGCGTCGAGGTCTGCGTCCTCGAACACGATATTGGCGCCCTTGCCGCCGAGTTCGAGCTGCACGCGCTTGAGATTGCCCGACGAGGCCTGGACGATTCGGCGCCCGGTGGCGGTCGATCCGGTGAACGCGATCTTCTGCACCTGCGGATGCTCGGCGAGGTACTGGCCGGCGACGTTGCCGTAGCCGGGAAGAATATTGACCACGCCGGGCGGAAAGCCGACCTCGCGCATCAGCTCCGCCACCTTGAGCGAGCTGAGCGGCGTGAGCTCGGCCGGCTTCATCACTACGCAATTGCCCGCGGCGAGCGCCGGGCCCATCTTCCAGCTGGTGAACATGATTGGAAAATTCCACGGCACCACCTGCCCCACCACGCCGAGCGGATCGTGCTCGACGTAGTTGAGAAATCCCGGGTCCACCGGCACCAGGCGGCCCTGGAGCTTGTCGGCCATTCCGCCGAAGTAACGGAAGGTCGCGGCGGTACGCGGCACGTCGAGCATCCGGGTGTCGCGGATCGGATGGCCGGTGTCGATGGATTCGACCTGCGCAAGCTCTTCGGCCCGCGCCTCGATCGCGTCGGCGAGCTTCAGCAGCAGCCGCCCGCGGTCGGCGGCCGCAATCCCGCGCCAGGCGGGAAAGGCCTTGGTTGCGGCGGCGACGGCCTTGTCGATATCGGCCTCGCGGGCTTCGGCGACGTCGGCGATTTTGGAATTGTCGTGAGGATTGAAGACTTCGATTCTGCCGTGGGCCTCGGCGTCGACGAATTCGCCTCCGATGAATAGCTTGTCTTGCAATTGCATATTTTACTCTTTACTTACTTCGACTCTTATTCAACTAGCGAACACGTTCGGGCCGCGAGCCGTTCGGCATTCTGATTCCGCCGCTGGTTCTCCCGGGCGGATCAAAACCTGTCAGGCATGAAACTCGGGCATTGAAAACCGAGCGGTTTCACAACGCCGTCCTCCCATCAACTCGCAGGGCGCGCCTTACCGGACGACGCTGGTAAAGCCTGGCTCACGGTCCGTGGCCGTCTGCCGCTGCCCATTGCGGCCCGCGGTCAGGCACGGCTGAATGCTCAAAAGTCCATCCAGATATCGCGCCAGACATCGCGCCGAGAACCAGCCAGAAGATTAGATTGTCGCCGAGCGTGCGCACGATGAAAAGATGCTCGAGGACAGAAAGAGCTTCCGAGGGTGCTTGCGCGCCAGGAAGCGGGAACAGGAAACGGAACAGCACGACGGGCAGGCAAAGAGCCACGACGCCGGCGAGCTTTGCGCCGCGCGGTCCAAAGGCGAAAATCGCAAGTCCGAGGCCGGTCGATAGCGCTGCGACTAGCCAGGCACTTTGCCTCAAGTGCAATGGAGCGGCGTCGAGGGCCGGCAACAACGGCGGAACCACCAGGGCGGGCCCTAAATGAAAGGTGGCAAAACCGGCGAGGCCCCAAACAATGCCCCTGACGAGCCCAAACTTTCCGCTGAGCGCATACATCGCGGCAAGTAGCATCCCGAAGCCGGTGGCGACCAGCACGTCGCCGACCGCTGTGTAAGCTGCGCGGGTGTAAGCTGCGCTGACAGCCTCAGCCTGACCAACTTCCTGCCCGACTTCCTGCTCGCCTTCCCGCCCGACTTCCGGAGCATCGTTTGCCTGCATCGCGAGATGAGCCGCGGCCTCGGTCTTTTCGTAGCGTTCCGCCTGATGGATCAGCGGCAACGTAGTCCAGTGCTGAAGGGCGAACAGGATAATCCCAGCCAGGACACCCGCGACCACAGCGCAATAAAGCGTCCGGCGCAGCACGGCGGATGTCAGTGGCAGGGAAAGCCTGAGGCGTGGCGCACGTCGTGCGCCGCGGCATGAACGAAATCGTTGGACGAAAAGCCCGCCACGAACAGGATGCCCGCGCCGAGCAGCAACGCAACGATGGCGGAAAGAACCCGTGCCGAGAGCAGGGCGGCGGCCGTTACCGCACGGGGCGTGGCGATGTCAGCCGCGAGAATGTCCGAGTTATGATTTCCCATTTCCGCTATTCCTCCATTTGGACAGCTTCGCCACGAGCCGCGCGGCGCCCGCGTTCCACTGGCAGGCTCGCTGCGCTCGAATCCTGACAAACTCTCTCAGGATGACCCCAGGAGAAGCGATGCACGGATTAAAAATCCACCGGGTTCGATTTCAGGCGCTTTTTGGCGTACAACTCGGGCAGCGTCGCGTCGTTGTTCTCCCACACCAGCAGGATCGAGCGCTTCGGCGAGTAACCCTGATGGCGGATGTCGGCCGGCATCGCCGAGACGTCGCCCGCCTTCATCACCACCCGCGCCCGCGGCTCGCCGGTATCGCGGTCGCTCACGTCCCATTGAATCTCGTCGCTCAACTGCACGAACCACTCGACGCGGTCGTTTCCGTGAATGACCGGGAGCATGTATTCCTCGGTGGTCGCGCAGATCAGGCTGTCCTTGACCGCCGCGCAGACCGACGGATTCCAGGTGACGTCGGAGCGCGACACGTAGCCGAAAAAATTGAACGCGTGAACTTCGTTCTCGAAGCCCGGCTCGGCATGCACTTCGGGCTGGTCTTGCGCGACGTCGGCGAGTTGGCGGTTGACCGGATTGCCGCCCGCGTCGGAGCGCAACGGGATGTCGTCCTTCATCCCGACCATCCGTTTTGCGGTCAGGCGCTTGCGTGTAATCGCCTTGCTGTTGCTGCCGTGCTTGGGGCCGAACGCGCTGCCGGTCTCTTGCGGCGCGGCGAACGGGTCGAAGCCCTCGTTGGTCCAATCCTCGAGCAGCGCTTCGAACATCGCCTTTACGTCGTCGCTGTTGAAATTCTCGACGTGTTCGCGATTCCGTTTGCGATAGCCGCTGTTGTACAGGCCGGCGAAGACGTCGACGTTGCCGTAGTGATTAGTGGTGCCGAACACGGCGTCGAAATTGACCGTGCCGTAAAAGAAGCTCCAGGCCAGATCGCGAATCATCGCGCGCAGGAACAGATCCACCGGCATCGAATGAGTACCGCCCGGCCACGCGATGTGCGCGAAATATTCGTCGCGCTCGAACTCGAATCCGCCAAGGGCGAAGGTGCGATAGCCAAAATCGTTGGCCGCGCCATCAGTCTTTTTTGTCGCTGCCATTACTCAATTCTCCCTGCGCCGCATCGGGCTTTGCGGACCGCCTTTTGACCGATGCCGTTACTTCTGACAGATGTCCCGCCACCGTTCGAGCGTAAGATCGCCGAGCACGCTCTGGAGCAAGATCACGCCGGGCTTGGCGGCGTGGAACTGGTACGCCGCGCCCTTGGGCAAGAGCGCCATGTGGCCGCGCCGCGCGACGATATGGCCCATCCGTTTGCCCTTGGGCGTTCCCTCGAGCATCGTGGTGCCCTCGTGATCGTCGGCCACGGCGGGCGTTTCCAGCTTGATCAACCGAATCTCGATTTCGCCGTCCATGACGATGGCCGATTCGTCGTGCGCAGCGGTGTACCAGGGCGAGGTTCCTTCGGCCCGTATAGCTTCGAGCACGTACTTGAGGTTTTTGCCGACTGCGACTTTTTCGTAGGGCTCGGATTTTGACGCGACCTCGAAGATGTTGGAAAAGGCGTAATTGCGGGGGTCGTCGTTAATGACTTCGACGCCGCCCTTTTCGTAGTGCGCGAGCGATCCGAAGCGCGTCTTGCGCGGCATCGTTTTCGCATCTGGCATGGGGCGTGAATCCTCCTGAATCCTCCGCGTCGCGTGGATTTTATCCGTCGGCGCGGGTAACGGCGCGCCGTGCGAACTCAGCGCATCCGTAGCACTTTGGGGTAAGCGATGCCACCCGCGAGGGGCGGGGAAGCGCGGCGGCCTATTTGTTGAAATCAGAATGGCCGCGTGCAGGTCTTAGCAATTCCCTCTCCCCGAAGGTTTCGGGGGACGGTTTCAGGAGACGGTCTCGGCGAGGGTCACACAACGTGGGAATCGGCGGTTCTGAATGCCTGTGAGTACCGCCTTTTGGAGGCGCGACCGATTGGCTTGCGCCTTCGGTAATTCCGAGGAGGAAGCGCCGCAGAAAAAAGTAAACGACGCTTCCTCACTCGACTCCCACCTCCTCCCCCCAAGACATTTGAGGGAGGAGGTAAGTTGCGGAGGCGCGGACTAGGCGGCGCGGGCCGACTCGGACGGCAGCTTGAGTTCCGCCGGCTCGGGCAGCGGCGCGGTCTTCCATTTCTTGAGCTCGGGCATCACGTGTTTGGCAAAGCACTTGATGTTGCGCTCGGCCTCGTCGAACGGCATTCCGGCATAGCTGAAGTTGCCCAGGATGCCATTGTTGTCGATCGTCTCCTGCATGAACTTGAGCTTCTCGAGCACCTCGGCCGGAGTCCCGAAGGGCATCAGCGCGGCGAAGTCTTTGGCCGCATTATCCATCCCATGGCGCGCGATATATTTGCTGACTCCGCTGTAGAACTCGTAGCTCTTGTTCTGGCCGAATTTTTCCGAGGTCATCTCATAGTGCTTCATCGCCGTGTGATAGTAGTCGGTGATGTATTTCATCCCCAACTCCTGGGCGCGGCTGCGGTCCTCGTCGACGAAGATGAACCCGCCCGAAAGCGGCGGTGGCGGCTCGGTCGCGTTAACCTCGCGCCAGACCTTGTGATAGACCTCGAAATCCTTCTTGACCGCGTCCCACGGCTTTTGCGGAATCACCAGCACGCCGACCCCGAGCTTCGCCATGATCGGCATCGATTCGGGCGAGACCGCGGCGGCATAGCTGCGGCCGCGAAATGAACGCGCTGGAAAGGGCCGGATGTCGCGCCGGGGCTGATTGGTGTGACGGCCGCCTTCCATGTAGCCCTTTTCCAGGGCGTTGAGCACCAGCTCCGCGTACTCGACGAAGAGGCTGCGGCCCTCATTCTGATCGAGGCGGAAGCCCTCGTACTCGATTCGCGCCAGGCCGCGGCCGAGGCCCAGGATGAAGCGGCCGTTGGAGAGATGGTCGAGCAGGGAGGCCTGCTCGGCGACCCGAATAGGATCATGCCAGGGCAGCACGACCACCATCGAACCGAGCTTGACGTGTTTGGTCTTGCCCGCCATGTATGACAGGAATTGCAGCACGTCGGGGCACATCGTGTAGTCGTCGAAATGATGCTCGACCGACCAGACCGAATCGAATCCGAGCGGCTCGGCCATTTCGGCAAACCGCAATTCATTGCGATAGACCTCGGCGTCGGAATGCGCGTTGTTGGGATTCTGGAAAGCGGCTCCGTATCCTACGTGCATGGCGTTCTCCTAAAGTAGTGTCGGCCGTCGTGCGTGATTGAC
This sequence comes from Binataceae bacterium (SeqCode), assembly GCA_035493515.1. Classification (GTDB taxonomy): domain Bacteria; phylum Desulfobacterota; class Binatia; order Binatales; family Binataceae; genus JAKAVN01. The sequence continues at coordinate 12,016 of DATJID010000025.1, forward strand.
CGGGTACGGCCTCAGTGCCGTCACGGTGCGCGGAAGCCATCTTCTCATTTAGCGCAGTCGGCACTGGTTTTTCCAGACGCTGGTTTCGTGGCCAGCCTCGTGATCATCCGGATTGGAACGGAATAGACCGAAAAATGATGCGATTGCGCTTCACTGTAGCGCCGCGGGCGCGCGATAATGGGCCGCGCGCGCGCAAACGCGCGGGAGGAATGCAAACGATGCTGCTCGACAACCCCAAGGGAAATTACAAATTCGTGCGCGGCTATGGCGCGCCTTTTTCTTCAGGCGCGCTCGCCAACTCCGGCTTCGAGATCGTCCACGCGACCTTCAAGCCGCTCGCGCGCTTGACCGACGGCTACGGACTAATCGAGCGCCACCTGCGTGAGGCGGGGCGCCCGCTCAACGCCATATGTGGAATCGAGTTGCGCATCCCGGCGGCGCTCACGCCCGCTGGCTTCGACGAATTCAACCGCCCGTATATCGAGCGGCTGACGGCCTGGGGCGTGATGGTCGACGGACTCAATCCGGTCGCGAGAACCAACGTCGCGCCGGCCGCGAGCACGATCGCCGAACCGTCGATGTATGGTTTCTACTACACGGTCGCGGCGGCGGGCGCCACGCGTCCGGCCTTCGTGCTCGCGGGCGTGCCCGAGGTGGCCTCGCGCGAGGGCGGCAAGCGCGAGGTGGTCGCGGCCGGCGACGTCTCGCTCGAAGGATTGCGGCGCAAGACCGCGTGCATCATGGAAGCGCTCGGCGGGCTCCTCGGCGAGATGAAGCTTGGATGGAGCGAGGCGTCGGGGGTGAACCTCTACACCGTCCATGACATGCATCCACTGTTCGCGAGCGACCTTCTGCCGGCGTTGGGCGCGGCGGCATATCGCGGTATCCGATGGCAGTATGCGCGGCCGCCGGTCACCGGGCTGGAGCTCGAAATCGACGGGTACGCGGCGCGCCAGGAACTGGTGCTCGCGCCCTGAACCCCTGGCACGGCTGAGGGAAGAATCACTCTGCTTTAGCAGACTGTGTCACTTTGGTGACACGCCCGATGTCTCATTTGTACATGCGCTCGCCCGTGCACGCTTACCGTTGGCCTAAACGAGCGCCCGCTCGGGCATCGCTCTTGCTCCTATCTATGAGCGCCACAGTGCTCGAGGGCAAACGCAATGGGACTTGCTTCAGGAATAAACTGGCCCCACGCCCGCGAGGGCCTGCTGGCAGGCGAAGCGGTTGACGCGCCGGCGGCGCGAGCGAGCAGCCTCACCGAACTACTTACCATCAACAATGAGTACTGGGGCGCGTTGATCCTCCGGATCAGCGCGGCAGTGATATTTGCCTTTCAGACTGCGTATTTCGTGAACGAACTGAACTCTTCAGGCTATCGGCCGGTAACGGCTGGCTTGCACCTGTTCAACATCGGAGCCGCATGCCTGGCACTTTCCATCAGCCTCAACGGCTGGTCGATGCGCTACTGGCGCGGCACCGTTCTGGCGATGAGCTGGGCGGTGATCGCCGGCACCGCCGCGATCAACATTATACGCAACGAGGACATCCCATTGTTCGCCGTGACGCTGCTGTTCGCGACCGGAACCGGATGCCTTATTCCCTGGAGCGAACGCTGGCAGGCGGCATTGAACATTTACGCACTGGCCGCATTCACGGTCGACGAAGCGCTGATATCAGCGCACGATCCTCTCATCTACTTCCGCTGGCTCGCACTATTGACCGCGATCGTAATAGCTCAGTTGGCGGCTCATCTGACCGCGCTCTATCGCCGTGGTCTCAACGAACCTTACGAGGCGCTGGTGGCGGCGCGCGAGCAGGCGCTCATCGCCTCGCACGCGAAGTCCGAGTTCCTCTCCAGCATGTCGCACGAGATTCGCACCCCGATGAATGCGGTCCTCGGCATGGCCGAAGTGCTCGCGGAAACCAGGCTCGACCAGGACCAGCGCCGCTATCTCGAGATCATGCGTTTCAATGGCGGCATGTTGATGACCCTGCTCGACGATATCCTCGACCTGGCCAAGGTCGAGAGCGGGCGCGTACAAGCGAAAAAAATTGAACTCGACCTCGGCGGCCTGATCGAAGCGGTGGTCGAAACGCTTGCCGTGCGCGCGCACGGCAAGGGGCTGGAACTGGTCGCGCGGATTGCGCCCGGCACCCCGCTGCGGCTGATGGGCGATCCGCTGAGGCTCCGTCAGGTGTTGATGAACCTGATCGGTAACGCGATCAAATTTACTGAACTGGGCGCGGTCGAGCTGACCGTGGCCGCCGAAGACGGAGCCAGAGCGGGCGTGGTGCGCTTCACGATCGCCGATACCGGCATCGGTATCGAGCCGGCCGAGCTCGGTGCAATCTTCTCCAGTTTCACCCAGGCCGACTCCTCTGACACGCGCAAGTACGGCGGCGTCGGGCTCGGCCTCGCGATCGCGTCGCGGCTGGTGACGCTGATGGGCGGGCGGATCTGGCTCGCGAGCGAGCCGGGCAAAGGAAGCACGTTTCATTTCACCGCAACGCTGGAGGTCTGCAGCACCGTGCGCGAAGCTATCCCTATCCGCGAAGCCATCTACAACTACGACCTGCACGGCCAGCGAGCCCTGGTGGCCGATCGCAATGCGACCAGCCGGCGGATTTTCGTCGAGACGCTCGGCCGCTGCGGCGCAACGGTCGCAGAGGCGTCCACGGTTGCGGAAACGATCGCGGCGCTCGTCGAGGCGCTACGCCTGGGGCGGCCTTTCGACCTCGTGTTTGGCGATTGCCAAATGCCCGGAATCGAGCAGGTCGAGCGTCTTGCGCGGGACGGATGCACCTGCGGCGCGAAGACGATCATCCCGCTGCTGACCACCGACGATCTGAATTCCAAGCTCGCGCGCGTGCGCCGCCTCGGCTTCCAGCATCATCTGCTGAAACCCGTGCGCCGCTCCGATCTGCTCAAAATAATTTCGCTGGCCGCGCAAGCTCGGAAAAACTCCGAGGCGCCGGCCTCGATTCGCAACGCAGAACCGGCGGCCAATGCCCAGGGCCATGCTGCGCCCGACGGCAAGGTGATGACCGCGCCGCCGCCGGCGTCCGCGCCTGCGCAACCCGCTCCCACGGCCGCCCCGCTGCCCTTGCGTATCCTGCTCGCTGAGGACTCACCGGACAATCGTCTGCTGATCGCAGCGTACTTCAAGCGCCTCCCTTACCAGGTCGAAACCGCCGAGAACGGGAAAGTGGCAGTCGAAAAATTCTGCTGCGGCCGCTATGACCTGGTCCTGATGGACATCCAGATGCCGGTGATGGACGGTTACACGGCGGTGCGAACGATCCGCGCCTGGGAAACCGAGCATCGGCGCCCCGCGACGCCAATCCTGGCGCTTACCGCCTCGACTCTCGACGATGATATCCGGCGCGCGTTCGCCGTTGGATGCAACGCGCACATCGCCAAGCCAGTGCGCAAGGCAACGCTCCTGACGGCGATCGAAGAGACTCTGCTCCTTAGCGCGGCGGGTGCGGGCAAACCCGCGCCGCCCGCGACCGCCGCGCCCCTCGCCTCAACCACGGCGCGACCCGCGCAGACGCGGATCGGTGCCGTCCCAGGCTGACAGATGGCGTTTTCACCCCCGCTGGCTCATCCGGCGTGGGTTCAGTGCGGCGTTGGTTGAGTGCGGCGTGGGTTGAGTGCGACGCGACAATTGCCTACCTTCATAATTGGTGGGCGCATCGCGATGGGGGGCGCGTCGCATTTCAGCGCGCGTCCCGCACGCGATGCGCTCGAGGCGTGACCACTGTGACCAACCTGCCGCCACCTATCGCGAACGACTCCTTCTCAGCGGACGCCGCCTTGTCCGGCGGCTCCGGCAAAGCGGCTTTCGTGCGCGCGATGTTTGCGCGCATCGTGCCCCGCTACGACCTCGTCAACCGCCTGATGACGATGGGCCTCGACCAGCGATGGCGCCGGGAGACGGCCGCGATGGTGGGGCCGTCGGGCGCCTTCGCGCTCGACATTGCGACCGGCACGGGCGATCTGGCGTTGGAGCTGGCGCGCCAGGGCGCGCGGCGGGTGGTCGGCGCAGACTTCTGCGCCGATATGCTGACCGCTGCGACGGCCCAGGCCGCGCG